>CACEAZ010000045.1 GCA_902557655.1 uncultured Bacteroidota bacterium | reverse complement strand
GTGTGGTTGCTTTGAAATTGACTTTAATTTTGCTGAAACATTTCAATATAGCAACGACTCAAATTATAAGAAATCAAATAATTATAATTCTAAAGCTTTAGAGTACGCTAAACTTATTAAGGATGAAAAAGGACACATTTCTATTCAACACTTACTAGTTATGGGGAGTTATGTAATTAAACATTGGAGGCAAGATTGGATATATGAAAACGAAGACCTGTTGAAATATGATGCAGATAATACCTGGAAAAAAATATCTAAAACTAAAAAAGAGGTAAAGGGACAATGGACACAAAAAGTATTTCAAGTAGACGATAGTCCGAGATACGAAGGAACTTCTTCTTGGGTTCACATCGATGGAAAAAGTTTTTGGGAAAATACATCTTATGCCCCTTTACCAAGAAGGGAATATACCAAAAGAAATGACTACAATATTATGATTCGCGGAAATAGACATGAAATAGTGAATTATGGTTGGATTCATGATCAAGACAATAAAAAAGTCATCAGAGATAATAAACAAAATAAAGAATATGAAATTGCTGCTGAAAAAGGATTAAATAAATATGTGAAAGTTGATGATTCTAAATGTATAGAAGCGGCTGAGTGGTGGAATGAAAACTCTAAAAAATGGGCATTTGTTAGAGAGAAATGGAATTCAATATATTCTAAAAATAAAACATTATCCTTAGAAAAGTCCATCGATAAAAAACCTCTTTACTCTTACCTTTTCGATGAAAACGTTACAAAAAAGGATGAAATTGGTTCAATTATTGATAGGTTTGTAATTGATTAATTAATATCAATTCATGCAGATTAACACTTCCTCTTTTTTAGAAACAAAAATTGAAGATAAATTTTATGTTTTAAAATCTGAAAATGATGGTAAAAAAAACAAGAATTTAAAAAAAGAAATCGATACATCTTTTATTCAATTTCATTTTGTTTCAGAGGGTCAAGCTATATATTCATTTAATAATGGTGCTTATAAAATGTCAGTGAACAAAGGGAAATATATTGTCTTATACAACCCTATAAAAAACTTACCTTTAAATGCTGTTATTTCTCCAAAATCTAATGTTTTATCTGTGTTGATTTCGATTAAAAAATTTCACAAACTTTTTTCTGAGGATAGTAATAACATTCAATTTTTAAAAGATGAAAATGCGAATCAGAAATATTATTACGAGAATAAAATTTCTAATCCAATATTTCTAGTCTTAAATGAATTAAAAAGATTTGACATAAATAGTTCAACCAAAAATCTTTTCCTTAAGGCTAAAATATATGAGCTTTTCAGTCATTTATACAATCGAAATAGGGATTTAAATATTGAACAATGTCCTTTCTTAACTAATGAAGAAAATTTTAAAAAAATTAAAAAAGCTAAAGATATAATTATTGAAAATATGACCAACCCACCCTCATTAGTCGAACTTTCAGAAGAAATTAACCTTAGCTTAAAGAAATTAAAAGAAGGATTTAAAAAAATATATGGAAAACCTGTATATCAGTTTTTGATAGAATATAAAATGGAATTAGCTAAAAAACTTCTTTCTGATAATAATTATAATGTAAACGAGGTAAGTTTAAAACTTGGTTATAGTACAGCCAGTCATTTTATCACTGCTTTCAAGAATAAATATGGATTAACTCCCAAAAGTTTTAAACAAAATTATTAAAAAAAAGCGCACGTGGCGGAATTGGTAGACGCGTTAGGTTGAGGGCCTAATAATCAAATTGATTGTGGAAGTTCGAGTCTTCTCGTGCGCACTTAAACATATGAAAAAAAATATAGCAATTATTGGTTCTGGATTCTCATCATTATCTGCTGCTTGTTATTTAGCAAAAGCTGGGCATAATGTTACAATTTATGAAAAAAATGATGCTCTTGGAGGTAGAGCGAGACAATTCAAAGCTGCGGGATTTACTTTTGATATGGGACCCAGTTGGTATTGGATGCCCGACGTATTTGATAAATTTTTTAATGATTTCGGGAAAAAAGTTTCTGACTATTTTACATTAACCAAATTAA
>CACEAZ010000044.1 GCA_902557655.1 uncultured Bacteroidota bacterium | reverse complement strand
ATCCTTCATGTGTTTTTTACAAAGATTATTGATTTTTCTATTATCTAAATATTTGTTTTTTGAGGGAAAGTATAAGCAATTTATCATAGCCAACCCCAATTTTCTACTTGTGGTTATTGTTGGTAATAATTTCATTAAGGGGTAAAGAGGTTTCATTAAGGTGTAAAACAAATTATATAATTTAGTTTTGGCTTTAATGCCATTTCCCGGAATTAAAAGCCCGAGCCTTATCATGTAGGCATCCTTCAGACCTTTATTTAAAATATAGTTTTCTGTTTTCCCTTTTACATTCGCCCAAGGTATCTTACTGTTTTCTTTAGTGCTGGTTCCTTCACCTGAAACATATGTCATTACTGCATTAGGACTAATTCTATAAACAAGATCTGTTAACACTTTGGTCATCTCAAAAGTAACTTTGTAGTAATACTCAGATTTATGACCAAACGATGTAATCCCCATACAGTGAAAACATGCATCACAATTTCTTATTTGATTTTTTAGTTCCGCAAGTTTTAAAAAATCATCCATAATAAATTCAGAAATTTTTGAACTTTTTAAGTCTGTTGGAATTCTGTTTAAAAGGTATATTTTTTTAACTCTATCATCATTAATACATTGTAGTAAAACGGATTTCCCTACCATTCCTGTGCTACCAGTAATTAATACAGTCATGTTATTTTTTATTGTAAATTAGAATATTATGAGCGAAATTAAATTAAAATTTTCATTATTCTTTTTAGGCATAACTTTAATTTTTTTTAACACTTATTCTCAAGAAAGTATTTATGATCCTTCCGAAAAAATAATTGCTTCATTTGAAAAAACTGCTGAAAATTTAATTTCTCGAATGACAATTGAAGAAAAGGCTTCACAGATGCTTAGTACATCAAGAGCTCTTCCAAGTCACGGGATTGAAATGTATAATTGGTGGAATGAAGCATTACACGGAGTGGCTAGATCTGCAAAAGCGACTGTCTTTCCTCAAGCAATTGCAATGGCTGCAACATTTGACCCACAATTAATTTTAAAGACAGCTGATGCCATTTCAACAGAGGCAAGAGCGATGTATAATATATTTAATGCAAAGGGAATGAGGACAGAATATACAGGCTTAACTTTTTGGTCTCCTAACATCAATATTTTTAGAGACCCTAGATGGGGACGAGGTCATGAAACGTATGGAGAAGATCCATTTTTAACAGGACAAATTGGTTCTGCTTTCGTTTATGGACTTCAAGGAAATCACCCTAAGTATCTTAAAGTAGCTGCCGGCGCAAAACATTTTGCTGTTCACTCGGGCCCAGAATCTAAAAGACATAGTTTTAATTCAAAAGTATCTGATCAAGATTTATATGAAACTTATTTGCCTGCTTTTAAGCAATTAGTCAATGCAAATGTTGAAATTGTTATGTGTGCTTATAATAGATTAAACGATGAGCCGTGCTGTGGAAGCAGTACACTATTAAATGGTCTGCTGAGAAAAAACTGGGGTTTTAAGGGGCATGTAGTTTCAGATTGTGGTGCTATTTATGATATAAGGCCTAATCACAATTATACTCTTTCAGATGAGGAAAGTGTTGCTTTTGCAATAAAAGGTGGTGTTGATTTAAATTGTGGATCACTTTACAATTTTATTCCTAGTGCAATCGAAAAAGGATTTCTCTCAGAATTAGATCTTAACAAGTCTTTAAAAAGACTATTAATGACAAGGATGAAGTTGGGAATTTTAAAAAAAGTTGATGACAATCCATACGACAACCTAAACGAGGAGGTTATTAATTGTGACAAACATATAGAGATTGCAAGAAATGTTGCTGCAAATTCAATAGTATTATTAAAGAATGAAAAAAACATATTGCCTCTTTCAAAAGATGTTAATAGGCTTTTTATAACAGGCCCAAATGCTGCAAATGTAAATACATTATTAGGAAATTATAATGGATTAAGTTCAAATATTGTTACACCTTTAGAAGGAATTATATCAAAAGTTTCTAACGGAACAATAATTAGATTCAATAAAGGAGTTGATTTGATTCATAATAATAACACTAGAATGGAATCTTCAGCCAGTCAAGCTGGATCTAGTGATGTGACAATTGCAGTA
>CACEAZ010000043.1 GCA_902557655.1 uncultured Bacteroidota bacterium | reverse complement strand
TAAAAAAATACCAATTGAGGTTCCAATTACAATAAAGCAAATATTTTTAAAATTTTTCAGTTCGATAATTGATCTGAGATGAAAAATAGTTCCAATTACTAATCCAAAAAACAGACTCCATACATATATTTCAAAATTATTTAATAAAAGTTCTAAAATTTTAGAAGTTGAAAAGTAGCTAATTACTATACCCGAAAGAATGAGAAATAAAAACTTACCGTTTATATGTTTAAAAAAATCTTTTAATTCAGCCTTTAACAGAAATTTCAAGGCTGTTTTATCAAATCTTTTTAAACTAAAGATTAATTCTTCGTAAAAACCTATTGCTATAGCAACTAAGCCCCCTGAAATACCTGGAATCTTATTGGCAGTTCCCATCAATATCCCGTTAATCAGAATTTTTAAATAATCAGTTATTGATTTGTTTTCTGTCATTTAACTTTTTTTGTTTTTTCTAAAATGAAAACTATTATAAAACCTAAAATAACAAGAGAGATAGATAAGAATAAATCAAGATTTGATAATTCTGCGGAAAAACTTTTATTCCAAGGCCAAATCTTTTCGATTGATCCAATAACCAGACCCAACATTATTGAATAAGCTAAACTTTTATAATTATTGAATAACCATTTTAAAATTTTGCTAAAACTTATTACACCAATTACAGCACCCACAATAAAAGATGATATAATCTTAACATCAAGATTGTCTAAGGCTTCAACAAGTATTTTATAAACTCCAAGTATCACTAAGATTAACGATCCTGAAATACCAGGTAAAATCATAGCTGATGAGGCAATAATTCCACAAATTAAAATATAAAAAAGATTAGTGTCATCTGAAATATTTAAAGAATATGATGTAAGTATAATTGAAAATGCTATCATTAACAGAGTCGAAATAATATTGACTAAATTCCATGATTCAATTAATTTATAAATGACATATACAGTGGCAAGAATTAAACCTAAAAAGAATGACCAGACATACAAAGGGTGACTAGTTAACAAACTGGCCGAAATTTTAACAAACAAGATTAGACTGATAACAATACCTAAAACTAGAGTTATTAAAAAGTTTCCATTTAAACTTTCCCAAAATGATTTAAACCCATTGTTTTTAAGCTTTGTAATTAAACTAAAATTTAGACCACTTATTGTAGAAATTAATTCCTCATAAATTCCAAGTAATAAAGCAATAGTTCCTCCTGAAACACCTGGAATTGCATCAGCAATTCCCATAAAAACTCCTTTAAAAAATAGTTTAATATAATCAACTGTATTTCTAATCTCCATGATAAAATTCTAGTGACAATCTAGTAATTTTTTGTGGAAGTTTTGGACAAGCAGTTTAAATATATTTTCCAGTATTTAGATTTTTCTTGATTTGACCTAATAGCTTTTTCAATAAACTCAGCTGCTTTCTTGAAATTACTTTCTCTGTAGTAATACATTGATATTCTGTAAAACGCTTTATCCATATTTGGATCATCGGTTATACATTTATGATAATAGGTTAAGGAGTTGTTATATTCTTGTTTTTTTTCATAACATAAGCCTATTCTGAACAGTGCATATGAAGAATTTGGATTAATGGCTATAATTTCTTTATAGTTTTCAATTGCCTGATCAAATTTTTTGATTTTTTCGAGTAATTTTCCTTTGTCTATATATGGACTTGTAAAACTATCGTCAGAAAAAATTGCATAATCAAAAGCCGCAAGTGCTTTGTCATATTTTTTAGTTTTTACATAGTTTTTGCCTAGATTATACCAGCCTATTTCACTATACGGATTTTTTGACAAATATTCTTGTAAAAAAAGAATTACACCTTCAATATTCTTAGTACTTTCATAACAGTATAAAATATTATATAATGCGCTATGATCCATAAAATCATATCTTAAGCTTTTCTTAAAAAAATAGTTTGCTTTTAAAAATTCTTCTAAAAATAAATACTCAATTGCAATCTGATAGAAGAGTTCTTTTTTATTTTCATAATCCTTTAGAATACTCTTGAGAAGAATAATTGATTTTGAGTGCTTCTTTTGTTTGGAAAGGATGCTAGATTTTAAAATTTTGGCTTCAAAATTATTTACTTCAATAATC
>CACEAZ010000042.1 GCA_902557655.1 uncultured Bacteroidota bacterium | reverse complement strand
TATAATTGGTTGTACTAAATACTAGTTTTCCGTATCTATTATAAATTTTTAAACTTTTGACATCATATCCCTTTAGCTCAAAACGATCATTATAACCGTCATTATTTGGAGATATTCCTTCTGGAATTAAACAAATTGCAAGATCAAAGCTTGTGATACTGAAACAATTATAAGCATTATTACTTTCCACTCTTGCATAAACAGTCTGAGGATTACTAATATTCTGATATTGAGATTCTAAATCGTTTACTCCGTTTAACGCATCCACTTCTGAAATATGGTATGTAATCTCAAAATTGTTGATATTCTGACCCTCTAAAATAATTTGATCTTGTGAGCTTAAATCAAAGATTTGTGTATTTGTCTGATTTAATGGATTGCATATAACATACTCACCTGGAGATATTGCATCAGGGATTGCTCCGTCAACTTCAATATTAAATTGGGTTATTGAATAGCATCCTGAATTTGACCCAATAGCATCAACGTGTTCAACTCTAGCAAAAATTTCCTGAGGATTTGAATTATTTGTGTAATTAGTATCAACAGAATTTACCCCATTTTGAGCCTCGTTAATTGATTCGTAATAAGTAACAATAAATTGATCCGAATCTTGATCACCAAGAATAATTTCATTTTGAATTGAAAGATCGAATATTTCAACCCCATCATCGGAACTATCATCACAAGTTATAATATCATTTACTGAGTTAGCATAAGATTCTTGAAAAAGATTTATCTGAACAGAATCTTCAGCAAATGAACCACATTGTTGATCATACACAATAACACTGTACTCACCCGAGGTATCAACCAATAATGATTGTTCACTAAAATTTTCAATTAATACGCCATCTACGTACCATTCATAATAATCAGCAAATGGAGCTTGAGCAGTTATTTCATATTCAGGGAAACCACATAATGTTTGATCACTACCCAATTCAACTTCAATTTCAGCTATAGTTGATCCTGCTCCTTCATCTCCTGTATTTGTTTGCTCTATTTGAATAATTCCTGGATTATTTGAATAATTTGTAACCAGAAGAACATATACTTCACCTGATTGCGCATTTTCTATGGTTAAATTTTCAACACTGTAAACAGAATAGCTACAGTCAATTATATTTCCATAAGGATAAAAGTTTGGATTAGAGGTATTATTTGGGCAATTTCCAGGATCTGGACATCCTTGATCTAATATGCCGTCTTCGCAGAAATTTGCTCCAGCTTCAAATGGGCCCCATAAAACAAAATCAACATCTAAGCCATTACCTACTGGATTTCCATCATCATCAAATGCTGTATTTTGGGTAATTTGAATATCAATATCTCCTGATTCCCCGATTTGAATTGTATTCCAAGATGGATTTGGGGTACTATATAAACATGCAATTTGTCCAATACTTGGATAGTCAAAAATATTTGCTCCATATAACGCACCACCTTCACCGCAAAAATTTGTAGCATTGTCACAGACTGTATTATCAGGCGCATCACTGATACACAGATCAAAGTCTACATTTTGTGCTTCATCTCCAATTGAGAAGATTCTTATGTGATAGGTAACACCAATGGTCAGGTCAGGACTGACACTAGTGGTTTCATTGACACAATATAACTCCTCCAGTGTACTACACAATACATCCCCAGTTCCCACATATAGTGCATGTCCTAAGTTGCTTGTGCTTCCACTAATATTTTGAATTGAAATGGTTTGTACTTGACTTGATGCAGAAAAAGAAAACCACACATCATCATCCATATCAGCCAAACAACCACTTTCATTTCCTGAGTAGGAAGCACCACTTAATGTTCCTTGAGTTGTTAAACTACAAGATTGATCAGCATTTACGACAGCTTCAATTGCACCATTACAATTATCATTTTCTGGCGGGCAAGCAAATAGTTGTATCGGATTACTATTTATTACACAGTTTACATCTTGGTCGTTAGATGTTGTGATTACAATATCGGTTAAAAAGGGATAAGGTCCCATTTGTACAATACCAGCCGTACTGGTTTGTTCTGCATTAGTACTATAGTTGTCAGAAATTGTTAATGATTCTGCATCACCCATACTTGTAATATTAACATCGATTAAAAATTGGTCGCCATTGGCACAATCATCAATTACCGTATATTCAGCAGACGGGTTTGTACACGTAGCACAAGCTACAGTATAATTAATTCCTTCTGCTAATGTGCCTGATCCAGATTGACAACTTACTGACCCGTCAGAAACAACTGAAAAATAAATAGTATCTCCAGAAGACTGGAAAGTTAGTCCAGTAATGTTACCTCCGTTTCCATATCCGTTATAAAGCTCCGTTACTCCATCGGAGTCAACTATAATAAGCTCATCATAATTATTTTCAACATTTCCAGAATCAATTGTAAGATTTAAGGGGGATCCGTCAGAGCTTACGTATTCGAATTGTGTGGTATCATTATTTCCAGAACA
>CACEAZ010000041.1 GCA_902557655.1 uncultured Bacteroidota bacterium | reverse complement strand
AAAGCCTTTATGGTTTCTCTTGCAATAATCTTTGTTCCAATAGCCGCCTGAATAGGAACATCAAACTGTTGCCTAGGGATTAATTCTTTAAGCTTTTCACAAATCTTTTTTCCTATTCTGTAAGCATTATCCGCATGAATAAGTGCAGAAAGAGCATCCACGGCTTTGGCGTTTAGCAAGATGTCTACCCTTACAAGCTTTGATTGTTGGAGTCCAATTGGCGAATAGTCAAAAGAAGCATATCCTTTTGACACAGTTTTTAATCTATCATAAAAGTCAAAAACAATTTCAGCCAAAGGCATATCAAAAACCAATTCAACCCTTGTTGTAGTAAGATATGTTTGACTTTTTATGACTCCTCTTTTCTCAATACAAAGCGACATCACATTTCCAATAAAATCAGATTTTGTTATTATTGAAGCCTTAATAAAGGGCTCCTCAACCCTCTCAAGAAATGACGGGTCGGGCAGATCTGAAGGATTATTTACAAGAATAACATCTTCTGGGTTTTTCTTTGAATATGCGTGATAAGAAACATTGGGAACAGTTGTTATAACTGTCATCCCAAACTCTCTTTCTAGACGTTCTTGAACAATTTCCATGTGAAGCATTCCAAGAAATCCACAACGAAAACCAAAACCTAATGCCGCAGAGCTTTCAGGAGTAAAAACCAAAGAAGCATCGTTTAACTGTAGCTTTTCCATGGCACCACGAAGCTCTTCATAATCTTCTGTATCAACAGGGTAAATACCAGCAAAAACCATAGGCTTAACATCCTCAAAACCCGAAACAGCCTCGAGAGTAGGGTTTTCAAAATCAGTGATTGTATCACCAACTTTTACTTCCTTAGCCTCTTTTATTCCGGTGATTAAATACCCAACATCTCCTGTACAAATTTCCTGTTTTGGTTTTTGCTTAAGATTAAGCGTTCCCACTTCATCAGCATAATAAGACTTGCCCGTTGCAATGAATTTAATTTTTTGATTCTTTTTTATGGAACCACTAAGAATTCTAAAATATGTTTCTATTCCACGAAAAGGATTGTAAACAGAGTCAAAAATTAATGCCTGTAATGGTTTGTCAGGCTCTCCGCTAGGCGGCGGCACCCTTTTAATAATAGCAGCTAAAATTTCTTCAATACCAAGCCCTGTTTTTGCGCTGGCAGGAATTACTTCTTCTGCACGACAACCTAATAAATCAACAATATCATCTGTTACTTCAGCAGGATTTGCACTTGGAAGATCTACTTTATTTAGAACAGGAATAATTTCCAGATCATTTTCTAATGCCAAATATAAATTCGATATAGTCTGCGCCTGGATGCTTTGTGCCGCATCAACAACCAACAAAGCTCCTTCACAAGCCGCAATCGATCTGGAAACTTCATATGAAAAATCTACATGACCAGGCGTGTCAATCAGGTTTAACACAAAATCTTCACCCTCATGATTCAAATACATTTGAATTGCGTGAGACTTAATGGTAATCCCCCTTTCTCTTTCAAGATCCATGTTGTCTAAAAGCTGGTCTTGTTTTTCTCGATCAGTGATTGCTCCAGTAAACTCTAGTAACCTGTCAGCAAGTGTGCTTTTTCCATGGTCAATATGGGCAATTATGCAAAAATTTCGAAT
The DNA here is from genome assembly GCA_902557655.1 of uncultured Bacteroidota bacterium. GTDB lineage: Bacteria > Bacteroidota > Bacteroidia > Flavobacteriales > Flavobacteriaceae > MED-G13. Next base: position 1,080 of record CACEAZ010000041.1, on the reverse strand, counting down.
ATTTTTCATCTGACAAATTAAGGGTACAAAAATAAGTAAAAATTATTGTTATATGCCCATATTAAAGACTTGGTTATCTTTGCCAAAACATTTATAATTAAATGGTAAAGATTGGAGATATAGAGTTAGGGAGTTTTCCTCTTCTTTTGGCACCTATGGAAGACGTAAGCGACCCTCCATTTAGAGCGTTATGCAAAGAAAATGGAGCAGATGTCGTTTATACGGAGTTTATTTCATCAGAAGGATTAATTAGAGATGCAGCGAAAAGCGTCATCAAACTTGACATATATGAGAAGGAAAGACCTGTAGGGATTCAGATATTTGGAGCCAAACTAGACTCTATGCTTCAAGCCGTTGATATTGTCGAAAAGTCAACCCCAGACATAATAGACATTAATTTTGGCTGTCCGGTTAAAAAAGTTGTCTCAAAAGGCGCAGGAGCAGGGATTTTAAAAGACATATGTTTAATGGAAAGCTTAACTAAAGCCATAGTTGAAAGAACTTCTTTGCCGGTTACGGTAAAAACAAGGCTTGGTTGGGATCATGACTCGATAAAAATTGTTGAAGTTGCAGAAAGACTTCAAGACATTGGATGTAAAGCGATAGCAATACATGGACGAACCAGAGCCCAAATGTACAAAGGGGATGCTGATTGGAGTTATATAGAAAAAGTGAAGAACAATCCAAGAATGCACATTCCCGTTTTTGCTAATGGTGACATTAACACGCCAGAGAGAGCCAAGTTTGTCAGAGACAATTTAGGTTTAGACGGCGCTATGATTGGAAGAGCATCCATAGGAAACCCTTGGTTTTTTAATGAAGTAAAGCACTACTTTGAGACGGGAGAACACAAGCCCGCAGTTTCTATAAAAGAACGCGCAGCAATTGCAAAAAGACATCTCGAAATGTCTGTTTCTTGGAAGGGAGAAAGGTTAGGTGTTTATGAAACTAGAAGACACTACTCAAACTACTTTAAAGGAATTGAAAACTTTAAGCCATTTAGAAAAAAATTAGTTACAACCGAAACTTCAAAAGAGGTGTATGAGGTTTTGGACTCTATTGCTGAGCAGTTTGCGGAAT
>CACEAZ010000040.1 GCA_902557655.1 uncultured Bacteroidota bacterium | reverse complement strand
TACAACAATGACAGTAACCCTTTCTGCTAGTGATGGTTCAGCAACTGTTGTGCTTCAAACACAAGACTTAGACGGAGATGGTCCAAACGAGCCAGAAGTAACGGTTTCAGGTCCGCTAAGTTCAGCTACTTCATACTCAGGTTCAATCGAGTGGTTAAATGAAATGGAAGATCCTGCAGAAATCGTAACCGAAGAAATTCTTGAAGAAGCTGATGAGCATCAAGTATTTTTTAGTGCGAGTGACGGTTTACCATTACAATTTGTGTATACTGCACCTTTTGATTCTATGGGAAATCCAGTTGGAATTAACTTTGTGCTTGCTCCTCAAAATGCTGGGGATACTGGATCGGGTAATTTAACTATCACATTGGTTCATGAACCTACAAAGCCTAATGACGGATTAGATACTGCAGGTGGTTCTATTGATATTCAAACTTCATTCCCTGTTACAATTGAGTAATATATTAAAGTTTGTTTTTAATAAAAGCTGTGCCAATTTCAGATTGAAGTTGGCACTTGCTTTTTTATGTTCATTTTTTACAATTTGCGATAATATTTATGCTCAAAACTGCAATCATGATCTATCTATTGAAGTCCTTGATTTACATGATGGAACTCCCTTAAGTAATGCCATTGTTTTAATTAAGGAATTACAAAAAGAGGGGTTTACAGATTTTGATGGTAAATTAGTTTTTGAAAACATCTGTACTGATAATTATACCCTAAATATATCACATGAAGAATGTAATGATATAACCACATCAATTAATGTAAACAGGGACACTTACAAAAAAATTAGATTAGAGCATCATTTAAATGAGTTAGAAGAAATTATGGTTATTTCTGATAATAGAAATAATTCTAAATCACTATTTGAAAATAAAATCTCAAAAGAAGTTCTTGAAGATTACAACAGCAGGACTTTGGGTAAAGTATTAAAAACTATTACTGGAGTGAGTACATTGAACTCAGGTAACTATTTATCAAAACCCGTTATTAATGGTTTACATAGCAGTAGAATTATTTTAATAAATAATGATGTTAGACTTGAAGATCAAGAATGGGGAATTGAACATGCACCTAGTATTGATATTAATTCAATTGATAAAATTTCAGTTATAAAAGGTGCTAGTGCTTTAAAGTATGCTGGTGATGCAGTAGGTGGAGTCATAATTGCAGAAACATCTAAAGAAAAATTATTAGATAGCATATATGGTAATGTAACGTCAAACATTCAGTCCAATGGTAGAGGAGGAGCCATATCTACCAACTTTATAAAAACAAATAGTAATGGGTGGTATTATAAGTTACAGGGTACTTTAAAACGAATGGGTGATTTTGAAACACCTAATTATGTAATGACTAACACTGGTTTTGCTGAGCATAATTTTTCTTTTAAAGCAGGATTAAATAGAATTGATCATGGATTTGATATTTATTATTCGCTTTTTAGTAATAAACTTGGAATACTAAGATCATCCCATGCTCACACAGCAATTGATATAATCAATGCTATTGAAAATGAAATCCCAAATGTTATTGAAGATTTTAGTTATGATATTAATATTCCTAGACAAAAAATAAGTCATAGTCTTTTGAAATTAAAAGCATTTAAGAATTTTGATTTTGGAAAACTAATAATGAGATATGATTTTCAAGTAAATGACAGAAAGGAATTTGATATTAGAAGAGGTGACAGAACAAAACCTGCATTGGATTTAAATCTTCAAACTCATTCATTGGCTTTTGATTTAGAATCAAAATTTCAAAATAATTCAAATCTTAAAGTCGGAATTTCTGGTAGGTATCAAAAAAACTTTCCCGATCCATATACTGGTGTGAAAAGAATTATCCCTGATTACAAAAAATATGATTTTAGCGTTTATTCAATATACGATATAAGTTTTGATAGAAACTGGTTATTGGAGGGGGGAATTAGGTATGATTTTTCTCATATAAATGCATATAAGTATTACAGAACTTCATTATGGGAAGCTAGAAATTATGATGAACTATTTCCTGAAATTGTAGTTGAAGATTTAGGTTTAAATACCCTTACTAATCCTAAATTTAATTTCAATAATTTCTCTTCTAATTTAGGGACAAGATTCACCATTAATAATGGTGAGAATATTTATTTTAATTATTCAATTTCATCCAGAAAACCAAATCCCTCTGAACTATTTAGCGAAGGATTACATCATTCTTCTGCAAGAATTGAAATTGGAGACTTGAGTTTTAATTCAGAGGTCGGACACAATATCTCTTTGACCTATAACTTTGCAAATGAAAAATCTAATTTAACGGTAAATTCATTTGCAAATTATGTTAATGATTTTATTTATATAATCCCTGTTGATTTGATGCCAACAATCGCAGGAGTTTTTCCATACTGGGAGTACAAGCAAGAAGATGCTAAATTGTTTGGATTTGATATAAAATACGATAGACAATATTTTAATAATTTCTTTGTGGGACATCAATTTTCTTTGATAAAAGGTTATGAAAGAGAAAACAACAAACCCTTAATTAATATGCCGCCAGTAAATTTAAAAAATCAGATTTCTTATAATTTTCCAGAGTTAAATAACCTAAACATCTCTTTTGAAAGCGAGTATGTTTTCAGTCAGAATGAGTATCCCAATAATAATTTTGAAGTTTATATTCCAACGCAAGATACATACGAGTTATTAGATACAAGCACTCCGCCAGGAGCATATCATTTGTTCAACTTTGCATCTTCAATTGGATTTAAATCAAATAACGGTGGTATTTATAAAATTAATTTAAGAATTGAGAATCTATTAAATAATCTGTACAAAGATTATTTAAATCGACTAAGATATTTCACTCACGAAATGGGTAGAAATATAATGCTTTCTTTAAGTTA
>CACEAZ010000039.1 GCA_902557655.1 uncultured Bacteroidota bacterium | reverse complement strand
AATAATTTTATCGATCTGCTTAATTGTTTGTTCATTATCATATATTACACTTGAAATTCTTTGTAGGTTTCTGTCTTTTAATTCTGTAAATAATGGGTTCCTGTTAAAGTAGTCAATTACCTTGCTAATTGTATTTAGTGATGAGTTATTAGATACTTTAATGGTAATGATGTGATAGTCATAATCAGACTTAAACCCCTCTGTTACGGAGAAGCCGTCTTCATATTGCAGGTTTTCAAACAATGCTCTAATCTCATTTGCATTGATTTCTTTATCCATTATGTCTTTGATATCAACAATCGGTACTATTGAAATTTCGTCTATTGTCTCTGTTTCATCTAACATTATATCTTTGGTGAAAAAGTCTGTATCACCAGATAAAACTTTTAGATTTATTAGCTCAACGGCATCATAGATATAGTTTCCTGCATCAAAATTTACCTTAACCAAAATCGCGGCTTCCTTTGAATTGATTTTCTCACTATCGGTCATTATATAGCCAACCAAAAAACCTGCAAAAACAACAGCTAAAAGCTGTTTCCAGTTTGAGAGTATCATTTTAGATCTTCTAAATATTTGCAAAAGTACGCTCAGCAATATGAGCTTAATTTTTTCTATAAGGACAATTATGTCTAGCTCTTCGTTTTCTTTAAAATTATTTTTCATAGGTGTCTTTTTGTTTTTTTAGAACGGTTTTTTGTGATAAATATTTTAGGTTGTATTGATAAGTTTTAATTTTTTTAAGAGAGAGGCAGTTTTTCTATCATTTGCTATTTTAGGAATTTTGTTTTGCCCCCCTAACCTACCAACATGCTGCATGTATTTTTTAAAGCCTGATTTTAAAACTGGTGTTATGATTGGATATGAAATTATCTTTCCGTCAATCAAATCTTTGTAGTACTTATTTTGAGACATGAGTTCTTGATTTAAAACTTTAGCAAAATAGTCTTTGTTGGCAACGGGTTTGTCAAATTCTATAAACCATTCATGACATGCGGGTTCTTTTTCAGATTTATATCTTGGCGCAACGGTAAACTCGGAAACTATAGAGCCCGTTTTTTCTACTGCTTTTTCCATTGCCTGTTCAACTTCTTTTACTATTACATGCTCCCCAAAGGCAGATAAATATTGTTTAATTCTTCCCGTTACCACAATCCTGTGCGGTCTTAAAGATTTAAATTGTATAGTATCACCTGTATTATATCCCCAAAGACCAGCGGTAGATGAAATTATTAAAACATAATTTGTGTTTAACTCGACATCATCTATGCAAATTCTGAACATCTTGTTTTCTCTGAAATCTTCATCCTTTATAAACTCATAAAAAATACCTGCATTTAAAATTAAAAGTAATTCGTTCTTTTCTTGAAGGTCTTGAAAGGCAAAAAAACCCTCACTTGCAGGAAACAATTCAATCGAATCTATTTCTTTACCGATCAAAAAATTAAATTTTTCTTTATACGGCTTAAAATTAACCCCTCCATAAATTAGTAATCCAAGGTTCGGAAATAAGGACGATATTTTCTTTTCACTAATGCTAGATATTTTTTCAAAATACATCTGAAGCCAGGAAGGAATACCACTAATAATTGTCATGTTTTCATCAATCGTTTCTTCGATTATTTTATCCACTTTTTCTTCCCAATTTTCAATGGTGTTAGTTTGCCAAGATGGCAACATTTTTTGTTTCATAAAAAAAGGTACGTGATGTGCAGAAATACCCGAAAGCCTACCAGTATGAATTCCTGATATTTTTTCTAATTTAGGTGATCCTTGAACGAACATAAAGCGTCCATCCGTGAAATCAGTTTTGCCTGTATCTGCAACATACATTAGCAGTGCATTTTTAGCACCATTTAAATGATTGGAAAGGCTGTCATTAGTTATTGGAATATATTTAGCCCCTGAAGTTGTACCAGATGTAATTGCTAGATATATAGGCTTTCCAGGCCAGAGGATATTTTCTTTTCCTTTTTTAATCATTTCAAAATACTCAATTAAGTCCTCGTAATCTCTTACCGGAATTTGAGTCTTAAAATCTTGGTATGATTTAATTAAGGCCATTTTATGGTCTTTACCAAAAACCGTTTTGGCCCCCTTTTTTATTAGTTTTTTTAGTTGTTTTTTTTGGGTAAACTCAGGATTATTAGCCCATTTATAAATTTGATGTTTTGTAATAAACGCAACTAATTTTAAAAGACTATGCTTTAGCATTTTAATTAAAATTAAAAAGTGGCTCAGGATTAATGGGAGTTCCATTTTTCCACAATTCAAAATGAAGGTGAGGCCCTGTACTAAGGGTTCCTTGATTTCCAGAATAAGCAATGATCTCTCCTGCTTTAACATAATTGTTTTGCGTTTTTAAAACTTTTGAGTTGTGTTTATATACAGAAATAATATCATCACCATGGTCAATTATTAGCACATGCCCTGTGTCAATAGACCATTCCGAAAAAATGATCTTGCCTTCCAATATAGATTTAACAGGCGTACCCGTGTCTACCAAAATATCGAGTGCAAAATGGTTGTTTAACGGATCAAATTTTTGCGTTATTTGTCCTTTTACAGGACTTACAAACATTTTGTTTTCAATAACTAATTCATTTTTTGTTAGATTAAATTTATCCTCTTCCTCGACATATTTTCTAAGGATTGAGTCTTCGGAATTAGTCAATACCGCTTGAAAATCTATATTGTCTTTCTCGTTACTTAAAGCCAAAGTGTCTTTGTAAATTATTTGTTCTGTCTTTCCTGAAAGAACATTTTCTATAGACTTATAAAATGTGTTGTTTAGCTCAAGCTCGTTTTCCAGAGAGTCTGTTTTTTTTGTCAAGTATATCGCCTGGGTTAATAAATCAGATGATGAATATCCGGGTACCATTTCCCTAATCTGGGTAAAAAAAACAACGCTAATTGTAAAAGCAATAAGAATTATTGAATATAAAGACAATACTAAAAAAACATTGAATTTGTTTGTTGAAAAAGAAAGCCTTTCCTCAAAGGTGTCTTCACTAGAAACA
>CACEAZ010000038.1 GCA_902557655.1 uncultured Bacteroidota bacterium | reverse complement strand
AAAATAACTTCTGACGGATATATTGATAGAGCATCCTCAGATTTAAAATCTCATTTCATTCAAGCATCCTACAAAAAGGATAAAACATTAATCAAGTTTTTGAATTTTGGAGGACACGAAATAACTTATCAAGCATGGAATGGAATCGATTCTCAAATTCTGGAAGATGATAGAACATACAATCCTTCAGGATTTTATTTAGATCTAGAAGGCAATCCACAATTTCACGAAAATGAAGTCGACAATTACAAACAGGATCACTATCAATTTCACTGGGCTCAATCTATTAACTCTAAAATTTTATCAAATTTGGGTTTAAATCTTACTAACGGGAAAGGATATTATGAACAGTTATGAATAATATCAATAGAAAATTCTTTTTTGTCTAAATAGTTGTTGTCAATGCTAACATATAAAGAGCAAAAAGAGCAATCATTTTCGCTAGCATGAATATTAAGTTCAATTTGTTGTGATACTTTATGATCTTCAAAAAGAGAATGAGCCAATCCTAGAAAAATTGGCATTGATAAAGTAAGAATTAATATATAGGAATATAATTTTTTCACAGAGCAAATATAAAAATCTTTATTTTAAAGACAATATATATTCAATGGCTTTTTTTAACCTTTCTTTATTATTTCCTTCAATGATGTGGAACGGCAAATTATTTTGTATTAATTCACTTTTAAAAATTTCAAATGACTCTTTTCTTTCATTCGGCTTGTCTCTTAAATCATCCTTGACCCACGGAACATCTATGTCTGTTAAGAGATAAAGATCGTAATGATTTTCCTTAGCATATTTTTCTAAAAGAGGATCACAATTTCCGCCATAATAATATTTTGAATATACCATTGTTTCAAACAAATTAGTGTCACAAATTAGTATCGAATCAGTTTCTTTAGACAACCTATTTTCTATCTCCATCTGTCCTTTTGCAATGGGTAATAAGTCTTTTGGTTCACAAACTCTTTTTTCTTTATCCCATACGTTTTGTAAATATTCTCTTGCAAATTCAGGAACCCAAGGAACATCAAAATATTTAGCTAATTCAATGGCAAGAGTTGTTTTACCCGTAGATTCAGGGCCATACAAAACTATTTTTTTGCAATTTGATTTTATCTGCTTAAGTGCTTCTTCCATTCTATATATCCTTGAATTGCTAATATGGTAAAAATAATATATTGTAACGACAGCATGCCTAATCCCCTGTACGCATAAAGTGGAACCGTAATTACATCTCCTATGATCCAGAAAACCCAACTTTCCAATTTCTTATTTGCCATCAGCCACATTGCTGTGAAAAATATACCAGAGGTAAATATATCAATGTAATTTGGAATTTTAATTTCTGTTAAATTAAATGTATAAACAGCATATGTTATAGTTATGGTTAATAAGAAAAGAAATACTGTTAAGCCTAGATCATTTTTAGAGAATCTAGTTATTTTAAGTAGGTATTTATCATTTTGTATTCTTGACCAATTCCACCATCCATAAATGCTCATTAAAGAGTAATAAATATTCATCATCATATCGCCAAAATACTGAGCCTTATATAATATATATACAGTAATTACAGTACATATAATTCCTGTAGGATAGACAAGAATGTTTTCTTTTTTCGCAAAAATCACGCTAATTATTCCAAAAGAAAAAGCAATAAATTCGAGTCCAATATCCAATTTTGAATAAGTTGAATATGCCTCAAGAAAAAAATCATACAATTCTACCATTATACTTTTATTACGTACGCTAAGGTATAATTTTTAGAAATTTTATAATACGAATTATATGAATCTATTTGATCGTCTTTTAAATACCAAGATTTGATATAATTATTATTCAAATCCAAAGGAAGTACAAGAATATTTTTTTTAAAATCAATTCCGGAATCACCAACCGTTTTAAATATACTTTCCTTGATGTTCCAGTAAATTAGTGCTTTTTCAGAACTAAGATTTCCTGGATAATTTAATTCAATTTCTAGAAATTTTTCTTTAATTTTTAATATTCTATCCCTTCTTATCTCAATATCAATTCCAACCGTTTGCTTACCAATTATTACCGCTGCATACATATCAGAATGAGAAAAGGAAATATTTTGACCATTTCTGATAAAAGGTTTTCCAGATTCATCATATACTACATCTTGATCGTCAATCGATAATTCCTTTAAAATATTTCTTATCGCGAAGAACTGTTTTTTGTGAATCTCTGATTTTCTTTGATTAAGTAATTTTAACGAATCCTTACTTAATAAATCTTCAGTCTTAAGATCATTAATTGTTTCTGAAATTTCCCATACAATTAACCTGATGTCTTTGGAAATTGTTAAATCCTCTATAATTGGCATGATTAAGTATTCGCTATACTTTATAAATATACAATTAAGGGCATAAAAAAACCTCTTCAAACGAAGAGGTTTTTACAGATCATATATTTTTATGCTTTTGGATCGGGCCCCCACTTGTTATCTTGCTTTTGACCTTCAATACAGTACAATATCAACAACCATATTATTCCAATTAAAGGGATCAAAATTATAAGATAAAACCAGCCTGATTTACCAACGTCGTGTAATCTTCTCACCACAAGTGATAATCCCGGTAAAAAATGTGCTAAACCACAAATAGTGTATGCCCATCCATAACCCATACTAATTTCGCCTAGAGCCCCTGCGTCCATCATAAATACCGTTCCCAGCATGTTGTCTATCGCAGTACATCCCATCAATATGATTACATATACAAGTATAAACATCCAATATTCTTTTCTTCTGGCGCGACCCTTGAAGTTAATGTAGTTATCGCGCATAACTTTTATATACCATTCCATAATTTGCTTAATTTATTGCTAGTAATGCAAATTTATCGTATTACTAATCTATAACTGTTAAAAAAAAACTAATCTTTGGTTAAAAGCTAGAAATAAATATGTGTAATAAACTGAAGGTGTGTCTTAGGCAGGGATAATAGAAACAAAAGACTTATTATCCTTCTTTCTTGTAAACTTAACAGTTCCATCAACTCTAGCATGTAAAGTATGGTCTTTACCTAAATAAACATTTTCTCCAGGATTGTGAACTGTTCCTCTTTGCCTAACGATAATATTACCCGCTTTTGCTGATTGTCCACCAAAGATTTTTACACCTAATCGTTTCGATTCTGATTCTCTTCCGTTTTTAGAACTACCTACTCCTTTTTTATGTGCCATTTTCT
>CACEAZ010000037.1 GCA_902557655.1 uncultured Bacteroidota bacterium | reverse complement strand
TTTAAAAAATTTCAATGGAGAGGTAATCGTTATTGATAATAACTCCACTGATAATACAAAAGATTTTATTCGCTCAAAGGGATATAATATTAAGTTTATTGAAAGTAAAATTAATCTAGGTTTTTCAAAAGCTAATAATCAAGCGGTTAAATCGGCTAAAGGGGAGTATTTGTTTTTTTTAAATCCTGATACAGTGATTCCTGAAAATTTATTTGATCCTTTTTTCAAAGAAGAAAATGATTTAAATAATATGGGAATTTTAGGATTTAGAATGATTGACGCAAGGGGACAGTTTTTAAAAGAAAGTAAAAGAAATTCACCAACCAAAAGAATGGTTATTAAAAAGTTGCTTGGAATAAAAAATAACTATTACTCAAAAATTGATGAATTTGATTTTGATTCTGTAGATATTTTATGCGGAGCCAATATGTTAATTTCAAATAAAGTTTTTAATCAGATAAATTGTTTTAACGAAGAATATTTCATGTACGGAGAAGATATCGAATTGTCAAAAAAATCTTTGTTGTCTGGATTTAAAAATTTCTACAACGGTAAAAATACTATAATACATTTTAAGGGTGAGAGTACAGATAAAAACATTAAATATTTAAAAAATTTTTACGGTGCCATGGCAATTTATTATAAAAATATTTTTTCTCCTTCAAGATTAAATTTATTTAGCGTTAAGTTTCTCTTGAGACAAATAATAAATTTTAAAAGTTTATTTATTAATTCAGATTCAACCAAATCAAAATTTGAAAAAACTTTTTTTATAACTGATTCGGTTAATCATAATGTATCTAAAAATTATAGAAATGTAATTCTAAAAAAAGAAATTGATCATTCTGACAATAATTGTAACATAATTCTTGATCCTAACTATTTAACGTATAATGAAATTATTGAAATTATCGGTAGCTCAAATCCTTCTAATAATATTAATTTTTGCTTTTTGTCAAAGGATTATTCCTACGTCATTGAATCATGTGGTATGAATCAAAAAGGTAAAGTAGTTTTTTTATGATTTTATAAATCCTGAATTGGACTATTTTCACTAATTTTGGTCCAATTACCAAATTTTTTTAATGTCCAGATTCGAATTAAAATTGCCAAAAATGGGAGAGAGTGTAGCAGAGGCTACTATTACCTCTTGGCTGAAAGATATTGGTGATGAAATACAATTTGACGAAGCAGTTGTAGAAATTGCCACTGACAAAGTTGATTCTGAAGTCCCATCCGAAAAAAAAGGCGTTTTGATTGAAAAATGTTTTGAGGTCGATGATGTTGTAGAGGTTGGACAAACAATTGCTATAATTGAAACAGAAGAAATAGACGAAACTGATAAAGATAATTCTGAACTTAATTCAGAAATTGATAAACCCTCAGAGGTTGAGGAATCTTCCAAGGAAGTAATCAAACAACCAGAAGTTGAGGAATCTACCAAGGAAACAATAAAAGAACTAGAGGGCTCCTTGAATGATATAATTTCTGAAGATGAGGTTGAAAACATTTCTGAATCTGGTTTTTTATCTCCTCTTGTAAAAAATATTATAAAAAAGGAAAATATTTCTTCAAATGAGCTCTCATCAATTAATGGAACTGGAAAAAATAATAGGATTACTAAAAACGATATTTTAAGGTTTATTTCAAATAGAAGTGTTGTTGTAGAAAAATCTATTGAACCAAAAATAGATATTCAATCGGTAAATAAATTTGAAGTTTCTGATTTTAGTGATGAAGTTATTGAGATGACCAAGATGGGGAAGATCATTTCAAACCATATGACTCAGTCTGTTAAAACATCTGCCCATGTTCAATCATTTATTGAGGTAGATGTAACAAATATTTACAACTGGAGAAGTAGAGTAAAAAGCGGATTTGAAAGCAGAGAGGGGCAAAAGTTTACTTTTACACCAATATTTATAGAGGCAGTTGCTGTGGCATTAAGACAATACCCAATGATGAATATCTCAGTTGATGAAAATAAAATAATATTAAAAAAGAAAATTAATATTGGCATGGCAACCGCATTATCTGACGGAAATTTAATAGTGCCTGTGATCAAAAACGCAGACCAGTTAAATTTAGTAGGCATGGCTAAAACTGTTAATGATTTAGCTTCAAGAGCTAGAAATAATAATTTAAATCCTGACGATGTCTCAGGCGGTACTTATACAGTTACAAATGTTGGTGTTTTTGGTAGTATAATGGGTACCCCTATAATTAATCAGCCTCAAGTTGGTATTTTGGCATTTGGTGCAATAAGAAAAATGCCAAGTGTTATTGAAACTGAAGAGGGTGACTATATAGGAATCAGAAAAAAAATGATTATTTCTCATTCTTACGACCATCGAGTTGTGAATGGAGCATTAGGGAGTAAATTTATTAAAGCTGTAAAAGAATACTTAGAAAACTGGAATTCTAACAGAGAAATTTAATTGTAATGAAAATAATTTGTGTAGGTAGAAATTATACTGATCACATTAAAGAGCTTGAAAATAACAAGCCAAAAGAACCTGTTCTTTTTTTAAAGCCAGATTCTTCAATCATATTAAATAATAAGCCCTTTTTTATTCCCGATTTTTCACAAAATATTCATTACGAATTAGAGCTCATAATAAAGATTTCTAGACTTGGAAAACATATTCAAGAAAAGTTTAGCCATAAATATTATGATTTTATCGGGTTGGGTATAGATTTTACAGCTAGAGATTTACAATCTGATTTAAAAAGTAAAGGATTACCTTGGGAAAAATCAAAAGCATTTGATGGATCATGTTTTATAAGCAAATGGATAAATAAATCCGAGTTTAATGATGTTAACAACCTCAATTTTAATCTTAATAAGAACGGTAAGACAGTCCAAAAAACCAATTCAAAGCTGATGCTATGGAAAATTGACGAATTGATTTCATATATCTCAACATTCTTCACACTAAAGATTGGCGATGTAATTTTCACAGGTACGCCAGCTGGGGTTGGAAATGTATCAATAGGTGATAATCTGGAAGGATTTATAGAGGATAATAAAATTTTTAATCTTAATATTAAATAAATTGGACAATAAACAGCTTTTAATCAAAAAAATTAAAGACTCAAATTTATCAATTTCGGTCGCTGAAAGTTGTACTGGAGGACAGTTATCATCTGCATTCGTTTCCGAATCCGGGGCTTCAGATTTTTTTTCAGGAGGAGTTGTTACATATTCTACGAAATCAAAAGTTAAAATTTTGAAAATTGACCCCAAGAAAATTGATTCGTACGGAGTAGTGAGTCAAGAGATTGCAATCGAAATGTCTGTTAAGGTTAGGGAGTTATTTAATTCTGATATTTCAATTTCAACAACTGGTAATGCAGGACCTCTATCCATTAACTCTAATGATCCAGTTGGTAGAATTTATATAGCTGTAAGTTTCAAAGATGAATTAATTGTGAAAGAATTCAATTTCACAGGTAATAGAAATGAGAATATTTCTTCTGCTGTTGAATCATCAATTACACTATTAAATAATATTTTATAAAAATTGCAAA
>CACEAZ010000036.1 GCA_902557655.1 uncultured Bacteroidota bacterium | reverse complement strand
TCATTTTCCAATTTCCGGCAACAATTTTTTTTCTTTTCATTCTAATTTAATTTTACTCTTGGGTCTAATTTTACGTAAATAATATCAACAAATATATTGATCAATATAAACATAAATGCTATTACAATCACTGATCCCATAATAACTGGTAAATCCAATAAATTTAATGCATTTACAATCTCTTTTCCAATTCCGTTCCAACCAAATATAAATTCAACAAAAACGGCTCCTGCCAATAAGGATGCAAACCAGCCTGAAATTGCAGTTACTACAGGGTTTAATGAGTTTTTTATTGCATGGTTTTTAATTACATAAAATTTTGATAGCCCCTTTGCTTTTGCAGTTCTTATGTAGTCTTGATTCAAAACATTTAAGAGCTCATTTCTCATAAGCTGGCTTATTACTGCCAAAGGTCTGATACCTAACACCAACGCGGGTAATAACAAGTTTTTTAATTTAAGATGAAAAGACTCTCCGTAATCATCTAATTCATATAGGCTTCCCGACATTTCCAAACCAGTATAATCTTTCAACAGAAAACCAAAAACCCAAGCAAAAATAATTGCACTAAAAAATGAAGGAATACTCATTCCAATTGTACTTAAAAATTGAATTGATATATCTATGTAAGTGTTTTTGTATAATGCAGAAAAAATTCCCAGAAAAATTCCCAGAAAAATAGCAATTGAAATCGCTGAAATCGCAAGAATTACTGTATTTGGTAATGTTTCAGCAATTATATCAGAAACTTTTTTGCCCTGATTTACAAAGGATGTCCTTAGATAAGGATATTTTATATTAATCGAGTATTCTGATAATTTAAAAAGCTCAATCCCCGAATAATTCTTTCTGTCAAAAAAAGAATAATCACTTTTGTCCAAAGAATGTATTGAAATCGGAGATAAGTCATTTAAATAATAAAAATATTGTGTACTTAGAGGTTTATCAAAGCCGTATTTCTTTTTAACGATATTTAACTGTTCTGAATTTTCATTTTGCCCCAACATCATTTGAGCTGGGTCTCCAGGTAAAACATTGAAAAGAAAAAAAATCACAGTAACGACTCCAAATAGCGTTAAAAGGGAATAAAAAAATTTATCAAGAATATATTTAATCAATTACTCAAAATTTAAGTCTAGAAAATCGATGTGATGTTTCTTGTCAATTACCATTCCTTTATTTAAAACAATTGCTCCAGGATTAGAACGAACAATAGTTTTTAGGGCTGTTTCATCACATGTATAAAAGTCAAAAAGCACGTTGTTGGTTTTCGTAAAAATATTTCTTTCTTCAACGGATGAAGCGGTAAGGCCAATTACCTTGTAACCCATCTGCCTTGCTTTTTTAGATGAAACAATCATTTTTTGAATTGAATTTTTTGAAAATTTTTGAAGGTTATACGAAATGTAAATTACTAATTTCTCTTCGTTTAATATTTCAAGTGTTAAGTCGTTATTATTAACTTCAATTGTAAAGTCATAAATTAAAGGCTCATATCCTTTTTCGATTAATTCAGTTTCAACTTTAACAAAATCCCATGAAACATCTGGATACTCCCCATTTGTAGTGATGATCTTTTTTTCATTACCATCCATAAATTCCCAATAGTATTCATAAATATCTTTTGGAGCATCTTCTGGAACTGTCATATTCTCTATTAGATTATCTCCAATTTTATAAGCTCTAAAATCTAAAATTGGTAAATGATTTAGAACACGGTACGTAATAAGAATACACGTAATTATTGAAAAGATAATAACATACTTCTCAATTTTTGGCTTCAAAATAGGTTCAATAAAATTTCTTTTGAAATATAAAAACGAGATCATTACTAGCAGAACCACATCTTTTGTGAATGATTCCCACGGAGTAAGTTTGATTGCATCTCCAAAGCAACCACAATCAGTAACTTTATTAAAATATGCTGAATACCATGTAAGAAAAGTAAAGAAAATAATCATTAACAGTAAACTCCATATTGTAAGATTTTTCTTGTAACCAATGATTAAAAACACACCAAGAACCACCTCAACAATAACTATAACAATTGCCATTGGCAAAACAGTCGGAATTAAAAACTCAATATCAAAAACTGTGGGGCCAAAATATTCTTCCAGTTTAAAAGAAAAACCAACGGGATCATTCAATTTAATTAAACCAGAAAATATAAAAAGACAACCAACAAAATACCTAAAAATAACGGTTAATAATTTCATCATAATTTTAAGTGAATTAAAGCAAAAACTGCATAATTGATTATATCTGTATAATTTGCATCTATTCCTTCACTAACGAGCGTGCTGCCTTCATTATCCTCTATTTGCTTGACTCTGAGAAGTTTTTGCAGAATTAAGTCTGTTAGTGAGCTAACTCTCATTTCCCTCCATGCTTCTCCATAATCATGATTTTTATTCATCATCAAATCTCTTGTCTTGTTCATCATCAAATCATAAAACTCAACTGATTCATTTGGAGTTAAATCCGGGACTTCAGCAATTCCTTTTTCAATTTGAATAAGAGCCATAATCGAATAATTTATGATCCCTATGAACTCATCCGTTTGCCCTTCATTAATCATCTGAACAGAATTTTGTTGAAGGCCTCTGATTCTTTGCGCTTTAATAAAAATCTGATCAGTTAAAGACGAAAGTCTTAATATCCTCCATGCACTTCCATAGTCCTGTAATTTCTTTTCAAAAAGTGATTTACATTTGGAGGTAACATTATCGTATTGCTTCAATGTTTTTTGCACGAATAGTAGTAATTTTACGTAAATTTCGATTAAATATCTTTAATCATCAAACAAACATCTTTAAATTTTTAAACAACCCTAAATGATAATAAAATCAAAAGAAAAACTATTAGATTTATCAAGTCCAGTAATCATGGGTATTTTAAATGTTACGCCTGACTCTTTTTACGACGGTGGATTTTACGACAATGAGAAAAAAGTACTAAGTCAAGTTAAAAAAATGATTGACCAAGGGGCTCGTATTATAGATGTTGGAGGCTACAGCTCCAGACCAGGAGCTGATGATATTACTGCTAATCTTGAGTTAGAACGTGTTTTACCAATTGTTAAATTAATTAAAGAAAACTTTCCAGAATTTTTAATTTCTATTGATACGTTTAGAAGTGAAGTAGCAAAACAATGCGTTAAAAATGGTGCTGACATTGTTAATGATATTTCCGGAGGATCATTAGATTCAAAAATGTTTGAAATAGTAGCAGACTTAGGAGTTCCTTACATTATGATGCACATGAGGGGAAATCCTAGTAATATGATGAATAAAACAGACTACGAAAATGTTATTAATGAAATTGAAGAATATTTTAAGCAAAAAATTGAATTGGCTGAAAGCTTTGGAATAAATGACATTATTATTGATCCTGGTTTTGGTTTTTCAAAAACAACTAAGCAAAACTTTGATATTTTAAATAATCTAAACTTTCTGAACAAACTTGATAGACCATTATTAATTGGGGTTTCAAGAAAATCGATGATTTATAAAACTCTTGGCATATCCCCAATTGATTCATTGAATGGCTCTACGGTACTACATACCATATCATTATTAAATGGGGCTAAAATCATAAGAACTCACGATGTGAAAGAAGCTAGAGAATGTATTCGGTTAGTAAATGAATTAAAGTCTTAAAATTAATTAATCCTATATTTGTAATAATTATGGACTTTGTAAGTGAAATTCTAAATTTTTCTATAATTGATGTACTAGACATCATTCTTGTTGCTAGCCTTTTATATTATGCCTACAAACTTTTAAAAGGAACAGTAGCTATTAATATTT
>CACEAZ010000035.1 GCA_902557655.1 uncultured Bacteroidota bacterium | reverse complement strand
AGACACGAGAGCAGGAAATGCAGCTGAATCATTGGCCCCTGAATCTGATGGATCAAGCCAGTCTCGTAATCTAGTAGAGGATGTTCCTCCACCTTCCCACGATACGCCTAAACGACCGTAATAATCATAAAGATTATTGTCAACAGTTCCTGAACATGCTGCTCCACCACCAAATAGTTGGCCAATTATTCTTCCTTCTACATCAAATAATGGAGATCCTGATGACCCTGGCTCTGTTACACCAATTTCCCATCCACCGCCAGCACCTGTAATTTCCCAAGTTTGAGCACCAGCATTAACAGCTTGAATTGGTTGATCATTATCTCTACAAACTTTCATAATATCTCCGGATGGGTGATGAATACCAACTGTAAAATCAGGTGTAATATCAGATCTATCCCAACCCGCAAAAACTCTATCCCAATCATCCGGAATTGCTTGATTTATTTCAACTAAAGCAAAATCAGATCCAGCATCTCTTGCTCTCAATGTAGCTCCACTAATAGTCAGATTTGTAGGCCCATTAGTACTAGGTGATGTCTCTGCACATATGGGATTTGGACTAATCCATCCAAATCTAAAAGCCCAAGAGCTCGGGTCAGAAAAACAGTGATTTGCCGTTAAAAAGTATGGAGTTCCGTCATTAGCAGTATTGTTTATTAATGCTCCTGAACAAAATCCTGAACCACCAGAAAGAAGAATACCAGCTGATCTTTTATTGTGTTCTTTTATGTCTTCCCAGTCGTCTCCAATTGAGCAATCAACATCAAGATTACATGCGCCAGAATCATTCAAGCCCTTAGCTTGTTTGAATGTTTCAGCATTTCTATATCCGTGAGTAGCTTTGGCAATATGTAACCTACCTTGTCCTTTCACAGCCATTGGCTCATAATATTCAATCCATACCGCATCCCCTTCAACTAACCAGGTTCCAAGGATTCCAGTATCTTGATTTTGGTTTTCATCATATGCACCTAAAAGATCTGTTTTATCATTATTGTATAAATAAACATTTCCTCCCTCTGGCATGAAAAACTCGTCAAAAACAAAGTTTAATGATAATGCATTTTTTGATATCACAAGTAATCTCCATATCCTATCTCCATTGTCTAATACTGTCCAAGTTCCTTCCTCAAATCCATAGTCTACGCTATGCATATATCCAAACCTCCAAGGAGACTCAAATTTATAGTCATTTACTGCGTCTTCCGCCTGCACGGCTTCTAAGTCAAAACTTGGTAAGCCAACAGTTTTTATATTATCCTCTAAATTTAAATTCCAACTTACAGGAGTGCCTTGATTTGTAACTTGTGAATAAACAGTTAACGAAAAAATACATAATAGTAATGTAAAAAAATTCTTAATCATAATTTAATTTATTTGTAGTTTAAATTTCTTAGTTCCTGAGATTCCTTGAATATTAACAACATAAATTGAACTACTCAGGTTTTTTAAATTTATTTTGTGTGTAAGATTATTAATTTTTTCAGAAACTACCTTTTGTCCAAGTAGATTAACAATTTGAATATTCTTGATAATTTCTGATGAACTTATTTCTAAATCTCTGGTTAATTGATTATAAAAATAATTGATATTATTAGATGCAAAGTCATCCATACCTAATGTTCCTTCCACAACAAAAGCATCCATTTGAAGAACAAAAGAGTCATTACTAACGCAGTGGATTCCAACCCTGACAGTTTGCCCTTCATAAGCACTCAAATCATATTGATATTGGGTCCATGTTGTTGGTGCCTCTTCATAATTTCCATTGGAAATGACTGTAAAATCATCTGGATTTGTAGTACTTCCAATAGCAATTTGAAATCTGTCTAATCCGTACTGATCCGTTAAGGATTTTGCCCAAAAACTAAGAGATGGTGAACTAACTCCACTTATAGTAAATTCAGGGCTAATCATCCAATCATCATTTGGATATGTGGTTGAGTTTGCTCCAGAAGCTATAAAATATAATCCTTGACTACCTTCGTAGGTATTATATCCAGTTATATCTCCACCCGTACTTTCTGCCTGATTGTTATTCCAAATGATTCCAGCTCCTACATAACTTTCATTAGGAAAGTCCACGTCATTAGCCCCCCATGTTTGGCCTCCGTCATTATCAATAATTGTCCAGCCTTCTATATTTTCAATTGCAAAAGCCTCATAACATTCAAAATTATCTCTCCAAACAATCGGCAATTCATATTCATCAGGACAATCGCCTCCTCCGGTATTAGAAATCGTTGAGCTAAATAAGTTATTATCAGCGTTTTCATCATTTGCTATTTCAATTGAAACAATAATTTCATAATCTCCTTCTTGACTAAAGTCAAAACTTTCTAAGGATGTGTATTGAACAATTTGTGTTGGAGAAATTACATCAGAGTAATTTTCAATAACTTCACTCTCCCCGTTCACCTGGAAAGAAATATCAAAATCAGAAATGTCATTTTGTCCAAAATTTCTTAATGAAATTGTTATATTTTCATTTTCTGATAAATTTCCATTTTCAGGTGAATCAATCGAAATAATTCCACCATCAATCTCTAAGGTTTCAAAAGCAGGATATGATTCTAAGTAAGAAGGCCCTGTACCATTTGGATCTAACCAATCACTAAGACGAGAAGAGGAAGATCCGTTACCTTCCCACGAAACTGCAAATCTACCATAAACATCCCATCCGTTATTATCAACTGTTCCGGTACAAGCAGCGTTACCGGCATATAATTGACCAATTATTTTCCCATTTTGATCAAAAAGAGGAGAACCAGATGATCCCCCTTCGGTTACTCCGATTTCCCATCCACCATTGGCATCATTTATTTCCCAAACTGCTGCTCCGCCATAAAAAGTGCTCAAAGCAGGATCATTGTCTCTGCAAACTTTCATTACATCTCCTGAGGGGTGATGAATTCCAACCTGGAATTCGGGTGTATTATCAGACTTATCCCAACCGGCAAAAACTCTGTCCCATGATGAAGGAATAAAAGAATTAATCTGAACCAAAGCAAAATCTGAGCTTGAGCTTCTAGATTTTAAAGTAGATCCACTTATAGTCATATTTGTAGGGCCACTTTGACTATTAGCAGTTGTAGCACATACATTTGTAGGACTAATCCAACCAAATCTAAAGGCCCAAGATGCTTCATCTCCACCATAGCAGTGATTTGCAGTTAAAAAATAAGGTGTTCCGTCATTCTCAGTATTGTTAATCAAAGCACCAGTACAAACACTGCCACTCATTAAGATAAGTGCTACGGATTTTTTATTATGATTTTTTAAATCTTCCCAATCATCACCAATAGAACAATTTACATCCAGATTGCAATCACCCGAGTCGTTTAATGATTTTGAACTGTTATTAGAGGTATTTCTATAACCATGAGTTGCTTTTGCGACATGCAATCTTCCTTGATTAAGAACATTGCTTGGCTCGTAATATTCTAACCATACTTTATCTCCGGATACTAACCACGTCCCTAAAATACCCGAATCTTGATTTTGAACAGATGTGTATGCACCTAATAAATCTTGTTTATCATCACTATATAAATATAGTTTTCCACCTTCAGGAATGTAAAAATCATCAAAAATAAAATTTAATGATAATGCCCCTGGTGAGCTAACTAATAATCTCCATATTCTATCACCATTTTCTAAATTAGTCCATGTACCATCTTCCAATCCAAAATCAACACTATGTGTATATCCAAACCTCCAAGGGGTGTCTGGTTTTGCATCGTTGATTTCATCTTCAGCTTTTACTTGGATCATATCGAATTCAGGTAAATTTTTTACAACGACATTTTCTGAATCAAGATTTAGATCCCAACTTAATGGATTACCTTCATTTGTAACTTGACCAAATGTATAGCCAAAGCAAAGGATTAAAATTATAGTAGAAAATATTTTTTTCATTCGTTTTATTTTATTTAACAATTATTCTACCTGTTTTGTATCCAATTGTAGAATTACCCATTTTTATCATGTAAATACCTGCAGAAGTATGCGACATATCAAGATTATAAAGATAGGTATTACCATCAAAT
>CACEAZ010000034.1 GCA_902557655.1 uncultured Bacteroidota bacterium | reverse complement strand
TTTGAAAACCCTTAAATATTAGACTTGTTAACAATTTTTAGTATATTTAGGGGTTCAAAATCTATTTAAATTAACTAGGTATGAAAAAAATATTACTCTTAACGATTTTATTGATGTTTAACATCAGTGTTTTCTCACAGGCAACATACACATCACAAACTACTGGTAATTGGACAACAACCGGTACCTGGACTGTTTCTGGTACTGACTCTGATGGAAATGGTTATCCTGACGCTAATGATACAGTAATTATTGGACATGATGTTACTGTTACTGACGCTCAGGCAGCCAACACGGTAACTGTCAATTTCAGTGGTAGTCCAACATTAACAATTTCTGGAACTTCTGCAAGTCTATCAACAACTAGTAACTTTACAAACAATTCAGACGTAATTATTACCGGGGGTGCTGCTTCTGATCCTACAACTCTCACTGTTAATGGTGATTTACAACAAGATGGAAATCTAACTGTTGGTGCTGGACAAAGATTAATAATGGGTGCTTCTTCGAACATAAATGCTAGAGGTACTACAACGATTAACTCAGGTTCTTCATCATACGGTTCTTTGTACTTTTATGGTACTTACACCCAACAATTAGCTGGAGGTAAGGTTTCTTACCGAAGGTATGTTAATTCTGTTGCTGGTGGATGGGATTTAATCTCAGTGCCAATTGCAAGTTTAAATATCGCTAATTGGGCTGCAAATGAAAATGATTTAGCTACTAATGGTGCTCAGTATGCAATAGGTTATTACACTAATACCACTGCTGCATATAATTCAGGTGCTGGGAGTGGTGCTGATACCTGGGTAAATTATACCACATCAACTGCTGGTTCAGCTGGGAACTTTACACCTGGAAAAGGATACCAAATGGCTTCTACTAGTGGTGCGGAAATGACATTTTCTGGAGTTCCAAACACGGGAACTGTAACCTTTGGAATAATTAACTCAGAAACAGGTGTTGGATCTGATAATGATCCTTCTGACGGTTCCAAGTTTAATTTAGTTGGAAATCCATATCCATCTTTTCTTTCAGTTGCAAGTGTTCTTAGTGCAAACAGTTCTGTATTGGCTTGGGAATCATTATACGGCTATTCGGGCTCAGGTGGTAATTATACTACCTATAATAATGCAACCGGTGGATTTGTTGCCCCAGGACAGGGTTTCATGGTTCCTGCTGATGCAAATACTTCTGCTAATTTCACATTTACAACTTCAATGCAATCCACTTCAAATACTTCTATGGATGACTTTATTTCAGGTGATGTTATGGATGATAACAGAGCGGAGTTATTTATTGGATTTAGTTCTAATGAAATAACAGACAGGACAAGAATATATTTTATCGAAAATATGACAGATGGATATGATAACGGCTATGATGCACCCAAAATCAGTCTTGCAAATAATTTCATTTCTTCTAGATTAGTTAATAACGATGAAGGATATGATATTGATGTTCAGTCATTAGCATATACCGAATTATGGGATAAAACAATTCCATTAGTAGTTAACTCACAAATGGGTGATGAAATTATTTTATCTATTACCCACAATACAACCCCTGCTGATCTTAATATTTATTTAGAGGATGCTATAGAGGGTACTATGACTGACCTTAAGGCTGGTGATTTTGTATTAACACTAACTGATGAACTTAGTGGCGCTGGTAGATTTTTTATCCACATGAGTGCGGATACAATGAGCAATGAAGATGTGTCTACAAGTATGTTAAATGCATACAAGGAGGTTAATGCAAATTACATTACAATCGAAGGCTTAGCTACTCAATCAAATAATATTAATGTTAGTTTATATAACATTCTTGGAACAAAAGTACTTGATACTTCTCTAAGTAATTCTGTAAATACACAAACCCTTTCAACTGTTGGAATGGCAAGTGGAATTTATGTAATTGAGTTAGAGTCAGGGAGTTATAGATTAACTAAGAAACTTATAATACAATAGTTATGAAGAAAACAGGTATTACTAGAAAACAGGCAATAAAGAAGATGGGGAAATATGCAGCTTTAACTGCTATTGGAACTTTCACTATTTTAAATCCTAAGAAGGCTCAGGCACAATCAGCACCGCAAGGACCTCCTGGTTGGGATTAATTAAAAATTATTTTATATTTAATACAAAAGAAAGTCTCAGAAATAGCAGTCTATTTCTGAGACTTTTTTTATGGCATATCTTTTGCTCTGTTTCTGCAATGAGAGCTAATTTGCACTGGTTGTTTTTAATTATGTTTTTGTCTCTTTCCTGTAAAGGCCCAAAAGAGGATAAAATTAATATTATAACTTTTGATGATTTATACAAAACAATAGACCTTTCTTCTGACAATACATATGTTATTAATTTTTGGGCTACTTGGTGTAGGCCCTGTGTTAAAGAATTACCTTATTTTGAATATATAAATAGTCAATACTCCGAAAAAAATGTTAAAGTTCTTTTGGTTAGCTTAGATTTTCCATCACAAATTGAATCAAAATTAAAACCTTACATTTTTACTAAAAAGATTAAATCACAGGTGATTTTACTTGATGATCCTGATTTAAAAACATGGATTCCCAAAGTTTCTGATAAATGGGGTGGAGGTATTCCTGCTACGTTAATCGTTAATAAGTCAAATTATAATTTTTATCCAAATCCCTTTGATCAAGAATCCCTTGTGAAAGAAATTAATAGAGTATTAGATTAATATTTTTTTTATATTTATTGCGTTATGGATTTAGAACAAGATAAATGGAAAAATGGTATTGAAAATGATACTGATGCTGTAATATTAGATGTTAGAACCCTAGAAGAGTTTGAAATTTCAAGAATACCAAATTCTATAAACATTGATTTTTACAATCCAGAAATCTTTATGCAAGAGATTGGTAAATTGGATAAGAATATGTCATACTATATTTATTGTAGAACCGGAGTTCGAAGTGCTAATTCATGCCACTTAATGAAAGAGTTAGGTTTTACCAAAACTTATAATTTAATTGGCGGAATAGTTGATTGGAAAGGAGAAACTATTAATTAACTCTTATGTTTAGATTTATATTTATTTTATTATTGTTATTTAAGGGATATAGTAATTATGACCAACAATCGGTTAAATATATTTCTTTTTCTGAATTTTTAGAGTTAATCGAAAATTTTGAATTAATTGATGTAAGAACAAAATCTGAGTACGAATCTGGCTTTATCGAAAGAGCATTAAATATTGACTTTTTCTCTGATACTTTTGAGTCCGATGTTTTATCTCTAAATAAGAATTCTAAAATTATCCTTTATTGTAGAACAAATAACAGAAGCACAAAAACTGCCAATTTGTTAAAGAAAAATGGTTTTAAGGATATTAGTGTAATTGAAGGAGGTATTACAGATTGGGTGAAAAATGGAAATGATATAGTCTATCCAAAATTGGATTAAACCTTCCATAATGGTATCGGATAAATACTTTCACTATACTCTCTTAACTTCTTAACACTTTCCTTTTTGTCTTCAGCATATGTAACTCCAAACCAACCTGAATTTGAATTAACTACTTCAATAGATATAATATTATCTTCTAAAAGTTGTTGTGCTGCAAAAGGCAAATAAATTTCATCCTTTTCAATATTTTCTAATTCATTCATTGTTTTTTCAATATAAGATTCTAGATAATTAAAGAAATTACTTCTGCATAGCCAAAAATTCATTGAAACATAATCATCTTTATCTAATATGTTTCCACTATCAAAATCTTTGATTATTCCACCCGTTCTTTCAATTTTTAAGTGTTCATTTATTGAACTTAATTTACCATTTGATATTTTGCACACCCCTCTTGAAACAGATCCAAAATCTGAAAGAGTGTCCTTAAGTTTATAGGTAACCAATCCATAATTCTTTTGATCATTTGAGGAATTAAAAAAGTTAGCTGCATTTTTAAAAGCATTGGATCCGTAATAATCATCTGCATTAATTATTGCAAAATCATCAGAAATAAAATCTTTTGCACACCAGACTGCATGAGCTGTACCCCAAGGCTTTTCTCTTTTGGGATGAGCAATCATTCCGTTGGGTAGATTAGTGGTTTCTTGAATAACTACATCAATTTTAACAGAACTATCAATTCTTTCTCTTAAATAATTTAACAGAAAGTTTTTATTCTCTTTTCTTGTTATTAAAACTAGATGATTAAATCCACTTTGAATAGCATCATATATGCTAAATTCCATCAAAAACTCACCTGACGGGCCTAGTTCGTCAAATTGTTTTAATTTCCCATATCTACTGCCACTTCCTGCAGCCATTATTAGTAACACCATAATTTTTTAAATTATTTTATTTATCATTTTAATAATCTCTTCATCGTTATTATATGTCAAATCATAAAAATTAGTCGCTTTCACCCAGTTAATAAAACTCTTTGCGTGTACCATATTGTTAGAAATCCAAGAGTCGGGAAGTATTTTATTTAAAGCAGAGCCCTTGTTAACCTCCTTAATTTCATTTTGTAAATCTATTCCAAATTTGACATTAAATACCATATTACAACTGCTTTTCAAGATAATTTTATTTTTATTATCTGGTGGGAGATATTTTACATTTCCTTTTATTTCACTAACAAAATATTCTTTCAGACTTTCAAAATTAATTTTGTATAGCTCATTTGCAGTTTTGTAAAATCCTTCCTTAATTGAGATAGCAGAAGGGAAATTATAGTGATTTCCTCTAATTGACATTGGGCTAAAATCATCTGCTACCAGA
>CACEAZ010000033.1 GCA_902557655.1 uncultured Bacteroidota bacterium | reverse complement strand
ATTTTGGAAATTTTGGTGTTCATAAAACCCAGCCATTAGTTCTTGTAAATTATGGAAAAGCTAGTGGTGGTGATATCAATAAACTATCCCTGTCAATAAAAGAAGTTGTAAATAAAATTTTTAAAATTGAATTAGAAACAGAAGTAAATATTATTTAATAAATTACAGAATATTATGATGTCAGTTATTGTTACAATTTTGGTTTTAGGTTTATGTGTGCTAGGAATAAGCATCAAAATATGGGCAAAAAAAGACGGGGAATTCTCTGGGACCTGTGCTAGTCAAAACCCCTACCTCAATAAGAATGGAGAGAACTGTAGTTTCTGTGGAAAAAACCCATCAGAATTTAATCAATGTGATGGAAAAAGTTAGCTCCATCTTAAAAAAATTAGGTCCTGGATTATTATTTGCTGGAGCTGCAATTGGAGTTTCTCACTTAGTTCAATCCACAAAAGCTGGAGCTGATTTTGGTCTAGGATTAATTTGGGCTTTGATTATTGCAAACTTATTTAAATATCCTTTTTTTCAATTCGGGCCAAGATATGCTTTATCAACTGGAGAAAGCATGTTATCTGGTTATTACAAATTAAGTAAACTAATTCTAGTCACTTATTTTTTAATATCTGTTGCTACAATGTTTTCTATTCAAACTGCAGTTACAATTGTTACTGCTGGAATTGCTAATTCAATAACTGGAGATATAATTTCGGTTGAGATATGGACAGTTTTAATCACCCTAATCTGTTCATTAATTCTGGTAAAAGGAAAATATAAAGTTCTTGATAAAATTATTAAGTATATAATAATTGTTTTAGCAATAAGCACAGTTGCTGCTACTTTAATTGCTGGCCTTGAGTTTAATTCTGATTTAAATTTTACACAAATTTTTCCGTCAGATTCTACATCAATTGTGTTTCTTATAGCTTTTATGGGATGGATGCCAGCCCCGTTAGATGTCTCCGTTTGGCACTCAATATGGTCACTTGAAAAAAAGAAAACGTTAAAAAACTATAACTTGAAAAATTCAATGTTTGATTTTAACGTAGGGTATGTTGGTACTGCTATTTTAGGAATTTGTTTTATTGCATTAGGTTATTTTGTAATGTATGGCAGTAATAATTCCTTTAGTGACTCAGCCGGAGCTTTTTCAAATCAACTTATAGAAATGTATACATCTAGTCTGGGCCAATGGTCTTATTATCTGATTGGAATAGCAGCACTATCAACAATGTTAAGCACAACAATAACTACCCTAGATGCCTCTCCAAGAGCAATGTCAGAGACCGTTAATTTACTTACAAATAAAAAAAATAATTTTGGTTATTTGCTGTGGTTAACAATTCTAGCAATAGGAACAATTATTATATTTTTTGCTTTTTCATCAAAAATGGGTCTGCTTATTAAAATAGCTACAATACTATCTTTTTTAACTGCACCCTTTTATGCAATAATCAATTACTTGCTAATTACTTCAAATCAAACTCCATTAAAAAATAGACCTTCTTTAAAAATGCATATTCTCAGCATTGCAGGTATATTGTATTTAATAGGATTTTCTATATTCTTTTTAACAAAAGGCATTTAACTATATCAGAATACTTATTATCTTTACAAATTGAATCATTAAAAAAATTTCAATAGGTTTAATAATGAATAGTTCTGAAAAAAAATTATTTGAAATTGAGATACCTGACACAGACACCGTGGTCAAAGAAAAACCTGAATGGTTCAAGGTTGACTTGCCAAAAAAAATAGTTGAACACAGAAAAAAGCCAAAATGGTTGAGGGTTAAGTTACCCATTGGTCCTAAATATACCAAACTTAGAAAGCTGGTTGAAGAAAATAATCTTCACACTATCTGTACGTCAGGAAGTTGTCCAAATATGGGTGAGTGTTGGGGAGAAGGTACAGCCACATTTATGATTCTCGGTAATATTTGCACTAGATCCTGCAAATTTTGTGGTGTCAAAACGGGTAAACCACTAGAGGTTGACTGGAAAGAGGCGGAAAAAGTTGCAAATAGTATTAAAATAATGCAAATAAAACATGCTGTTTTAACAAGTGTAGACAGAGATGACCTAAAAGACGATATGGGAAGTAAATTCTGGGTTGAAACGATTAATAAAATCAGAGAATATAATCCGGGAATAACTCTTGAAGCGCTGATTCCTGATTTTCAAGGAATTCATGAACATATTGACAGACTTGTCAAAGTAAAACCTGAAGTAATTTCCCATAATATTGAAACAACCAGAAGATTAACTAAAGAAGTTCGTGTTCAAGCTAAATATGACAGAAGTATGGATGTCCTTAGATATATGAAAGAAACTGGCCAGAGAAGAACTAAATCTGGAATCATGTTAGGGTTGGGTGAAACCAAAGAGGAGGTAATTGAAACAATCTATGATTTAAAAGAAGCAAAAGTTGATGTTGTGACCATAGGTCAATATTTACAGCCTAGTAAAAAACACCTGCAGGTTCAAAGGTTTGTAACTCCAGATGAATTTTTAGAGTACAAAGAGCTTGGGGAAAAGCTAGGTTTTAAACATTTTGAAAGTAGTGCCCTTGTACGTTCCTCATACAGAGCGAGGAAGCATATTCAATAAGCTATTCTATTAGCTATTTCAGCCAGAAGATCTTCTTGATTATGAATTTTAAATTCAATCGGAAGGTAAAATAAATTTTCAATATCCATAATTCTTAGCTTTGTAAAATCTTTTTCGGTGGTAATAACAATTTCATCAGCAAAGTTTTGAACATCACTATTTAAATAATTGTAATGGTCTGGATAATTAAAGTGATTAACTATTATACCTAAGTCCTTTAGATAACTTAATAATCCTTTTGGATTTACAATTCCTGTTACTAGATTAACTTTTTTATCTTTTAATTGTTCTAGATTTTTAGAATCATTTAAGGAAAAAATTTTATCGGAATAGACGATTGAACTAAAAAATAATAGTTGGTTTTGGTTTGGCTTGACCAGTTTTTCTATCCGATCTTTTTCTTCATCTGAAATATCTTCAGGACACTTGGTAACTACAATACAATTTGCTCTTTTTGCGCCCTTTTTTGACTCCCTTAATTTACCTCTTGGCATTAAATAGTCATCACAATAAAGGTTTCCGAACTCCGATAATAGAATAGAATAATCAGGTTTTACTCTTCTGTGTTGAAAAGCATCGTCTAATAAAATTAATTCAACTCCTTCCTTGATAAGTCTTTTTATTCCTCGCTTTCTTTTTTTATCAACGGCAACTTTTATGTTTTTAAATTTTGTAAAATATTGAAAGGGTTCATCTCCGATAGATTTTGCATTTTCTAAGTCTGATGCAAGGATAAAGCCCTTAGAATTTCTTTTATACCCCCTACTTAATACTCCAACATTATAATTTGGCGAAAATTTTCTGATCAAAAACTCAATCATTGGTGTTTTACCAGTACCTCCAACAGCAATATTACCAACACTTATCACTGGAATCTTGAATGTATGGCTCTTAATTAACCCTAAATCATAAAGCTTATTTCTAAAATTAGTAATCAGAAAAAACTGTAAACTGAGCTTCCAATAAATTATTTTTTTTAGCAAATTCATCGTAACTAAAGTAATTATTTATCTTTGAAATAAATAATATTGATATGACAGTTAAAGATGTTATTGATTTTTTAAATGATTACGCCCCTCTAGAATACGCAGAAGATTTTGACAATGCAGGATTAATAGTTGGAGATAAAAATAATAAAGTTTCAGGAATCTTGATTTGCCATGATTCGATTCCAGAAGTTATTGATGAAGCAATTAATTTAGGCTATAATTTGATTATTAGCTTTCACCCAATATTATTTAAGGGGATTAAAAAGCTAATACCCGATAATTATGTGAATAGATCTATTATAAAAGCAGTAAAAAATGATATTTCAATATTTTCTACTCATACTGCATTAGATAATTCAAAATTTGGTGTAAACATGCAATTATGTAAAGAAATTGGAATTACAGAAACAAAAATATTATTCCCTAAAAAAGAAACCATCAAAAAATTAACAACTTTCATTCCTAGTGAGAGTACTCAAAAATTAAAAGACGAAATATTTAAAACAGGTGCAGGTTCAATTGGAAAGTATGAAAATTGTAGTTTTAGTTTTGAAGGTGTTGGGACTTTTAAAGGAAATAAAGAATCAAAGCCAACAATCGGTAAAAAGCTTCAAAACAACGATCAAAATGAGTCTTGCGTAAATATTACATTTTTGAAACACTTGGAAGAAAAAGTTTTGACTGCCTTAAAAAATACACATCCTTATGAAGAAATTGCTTATGAAATAAAAACTTTAGAAAATTACAATGAAAATATTGGAATGGGAATGTATGGAGAGTTTAAAAAACCAATGAGCGAAAAAGAATTTTTATCGTTTTTAAAAAATAAATTAAATATCAAGTTTATAAAACATTCTAAACTTTTAGGAAAACAAGTTAAAAAAATTGCAGTTTTAGGTGGGTCAGGAAGTTTTGGAATTGCAAAAGCTATTGAGGTAGGTGCTGATATATTTATTACATCAGATTTAAAATATCATGACTATTACAAAGCAGAAAAGTCATTACTGTTAGTTGACGTGGGGCATTATGAAAGTGAACAGTTCACAAATAAATTAATGTATGATATTCTTACGAAAAAATTCCCTAATTTTGCAATCGCTTTAACAAAAATAAACACAAATCCTGTAAACTACAGTTAATATGGCTAAAAAGAAAGAACCAACAGTAGAACAAAAACTAAGAGCATTATACGATCTTCAATTAATTGATTCGAGAATTGATAAAATTAGAGATATTAGAGGAGAATTACCACTTGAAGTAAGAGACTTAGAAGACGAGATTGAAGGATTAAATACAAGAATCGAAAAACTTGATGCA
>CACEAZ010000032.1 GCA_902557655.1 uncultured Bacteroidota bacterium | reverse complement strand
TATGTTCGTGATGCAACTAATGATCCGGATATATCCACAGATACTTCTATTACAAACCTTACCGTAAAGCCTAGCGGGGCTTTAGATGTTTTATCTTATGGCTCCTTAAGTTTGTCGGGGAATTTAACGTCTAACGGGTCTACAATAATTCAATCTGGTTCTGATGAATTTGGATCAATAATTGTTCAAGGAACATCTTCGGGAAACATCACATACAATAGATGGATAAACAGCATTTCTTCAGCATCACCTACTGACAGTGATCCCGGGTGGGATTTAGTTGGTTCACCTGTTGTTGGAGCTGATTTAACAACATCTAATTTTTCTCAAAACGGTACTAGCGATGCGATTATGCCTTATGATAATTCAGATAATACTTGGTTATCCACCGATACCGCAACGTTCTCAACCGTCTCTGGACAAGGTTATGCTATGGCAAAAACTACTGCTTCTGTTGAACCGTTCACTGGGACAATACAGACAAGTGATGTACACTACAGTGTTACAAATAATGATGGGTCTGGATCTGGTACCCAATGGAATTTAGTTGCAAATCCTTATCCCTCCTATTTGGCATTAAACAGTTCTGCAAGCTCTGCAAGCTCTGCCACATCTGATTTTATTACTCAAAATGCTGTAACCGATGATGTTATGGGGTCAGCAGCTAATGAAGACGCATTATGGTACTGGACAGGGTCTGGCTACGGTCAATACAATAATGCTAGTAGTGCGGCTTACATTGCTCCCGGTCAAGGGTTCTTTGTTGCTTCAAGAACTGAGGGAGGAGATCTGAAATTTTTAGAGTCAATGCAAACAGTTACTGGATCAGATGACTTCATTTCAGGTGATATAATAGAAGGAAACCGAGGGGAATTATTCATTTCTCTAAATCAAAATGGATTAAATAGAGAAACCGAGATTTATTTTATTGAGAACACAACAGACGGCTCAGATCCAGCATACGACTCAAGAACCTTTCCTATGGGTGATAACAATACGTCCATTTACACAAGACTTGTTCAGGATGATGAAGGAGTTAATTTAGCAATTCAATCTTTAGCTTACTCTGAAATGTGGGATAAAGTAATTCCTCTTGGGTTAAATGCTCTTGGAGGTGAGGAAATGACTGTTAGCATTTCTCACAGAACAACTCCGGCTGATCTAAATATTTATTTAGAGGATACTGAAGAAGGAACAATGACGAATTTATTGGAAGAAGATTTTGTATTGGCTCCAATAAGTGACTTGAGCGGTGCAGGCAGATTCTTTATCCACATGACAGCTGATACTATGAGTAATGAAGATGTTTCGACAAGTATGCTGAATGCATACAAGGAGGTTAATGCAAGCTATATCACTGTTGAAGGCTTAGCTACCCAATCAAATAATATTAGCGTTAGTTTATATAACATTCTTGGTAGAAAAGTATTATCTACCGCTCTTAACAATAACATGAACACACAAACCCTCTCAACTCTTGGAATGGCAAGTGGTATTTACGTTATTGAATTGGAGTCAGGAAATGACAGATTAACTAAGAAACTTATAATACAATAGTTGTGAAAAATGCCCTTTTCTTGTTTTCATTCTTTTTGTTAAGCCTAAAGCTCTTTTCACAGAACCACAATGGGCGCTGGCAACAGTTGGTTGATTACACTATGGTAATTGATGTAAATGTAGAAAACCACACCTATAAAGGAATACAAAATCTTGTGTTTACAAACAATTCCCCAGATGATCTTGATCGTGTTTTTTACCACTTATACTTTAATGCTTTTAAGCCTGGTACCGATCTTGAACAAAACTCAAGATATTCTTCTGACGATTCTAGAAGCATGTCTAAAAAACTGCTTTCTTTACCTAAAGAGGATTGGGGAGATGTTCAAATAAACTGGCTATTACAGGACGGAAAACCTGTTTCTTATAAAATTGAAGAAACAATATTAGAGGTTGTTCTTAACAAACCTATTAAGTCTGGAGATAGCTCTGTTTTAGAAATGGAGTTTTTTACACAAACACCTGCGATGGTTAGGCGGTCTGGTAAAAACAGCGAAGACAATATTGCTTTTTCAATGTCTCAATGGTACCCTAAGCTTTGTCAATATGATGATGAAGGCTGGCATGCCAACCCCTATATAGGGAGGGAGTTTTACGGAATTTGGGGTGATTTTGATGTAACTATAAACATAGATAAAAACTATACTGTTGCCGGCTCTGGATATTTACAAGACCCTGAATTAATTGGTCATGGATATGCTCCATTAAAAAAAGGCGTTGTGCATGACGAAAAAATTTCTTGGCGGTTTATAGCTCCTAATGTTCACGATTTTAGCTGGGCGGCTGATCCTTTGTTTAATCATGATTTTTTAGATATAGAAGGTGGGCCTAGAATGCATTTTTTTTACAAAAGTACTTCTGAGTTTGTAAATCTTTGGAAAGAGTTTCAAGAAAATTCTGCCAAGTTTTTAACTTTCTTTAGCGAAACAATTGGAAAATATCCTTATTCTCAGTACTCTGTAATTATGGCGGGAGATGGTGGAATGGAATACGCAATGTGTACGTTTATTGACGGTGTGGGTCATCCAACAATTGAAAGCCTTTATTCTGTCACGTCACATGAAATTGCACACACCTGGTTTCAATTTTTGATGGCCACTAATGAATCCAAGCATTCGTGGATGGACGAAGGTTTTACAAGCTATATTGACGATGTTGCTTTAAATGTTGTTTTGAAACAAGGCAAGGCTTTACCAAATGCCAAAGCGTATGATGATTATTTTATATGGGTTGGTCTTGGGTTGGAGGAGCCAATGACTACTCATGCTGATAGGTTTAAATATAATGATGCTTACGGAATGAGCGCATATGATAAAGGCTCGATTTTTTTGTCTCAACTTAAGTACATAATTGGAAAAGAAAATTTTGATAATAGTTTAAAAAATTATTTTTCTAATTGGGCTTTTAAGCACCCTAAACCAAACGATTTTATTCGCTCTGCTGAAAGAGTTTCTGGTCTTGAACTAGACTGGTATTTATTAGACTGGACACAATCAACTATGACAATTGACTATGCAATAAACAGTATTGCTGCTGAAAAAGGAAAAACAACTATTAATCTTCAAAGAATTGGGCAAATGGGAATGCCTCTTGATTTAAAAATTAAACTTAGGTCTGGAGAAGTCTTATATTATAACATCCCTATGACAAAAATGAGGGGCTCAAAGCCCGTTAAAAACATGATGCTCCTTGATTCTTGGAGTTGGGCAAAACCTTACTATTCTTTTACAATTGATGCTGAAAGTAGTAATATTTCAGAAATTATGATTGATCCAAAGGGAGAAATGGCTGATATTGACAGGTTAAATAATTTATTATTTCTTTAGTTTTGAAGACATATTCTATTTCCAAAAAAAACATTCTTAAAAGCTCTAAACTATTAGATAAAGTTTTTACATGTGGCAAAAAAATCTCCTCTTCTACATGCTCTTTATATTATTTAAATACAAAGTCAGAAGAGGATTTTCGAGTTGCTTTTTCTGTTGGAAAAAAAACACATAATCTTGCGGTTAATAGAAACAAAATTAAACGATTTATGAGAGAAGCTTTTCGTTTAAATAGAGAAAAATATGGGGTTTCTTCTTGTGATATGGTTTTTGTTTTTTTTGATAAAGACATTCCTACTTATGAAAAAGTAGAAAATTCTATTAAATCCTTACTTTTGTCATTGTCTAAAACTTTTGAATCTTGAGAAACCTTATTGTTTTACTTTTTATTTTTGAGAGCTTTCTAGTGCACTCACAATATAATGTTGAGCATTCCGTGTATTTTGATACTGATGAGTTTTTGCTCACAAAAACTGAACAAACTAGGTTACAGAAACTGATCTCCAGTTTATCAAGAGACAATGTCATTCAAATTGAAATCTATGGATTTTGTGACGATAGGGGTGGTGAAAATTATAATTTGGTTCTTTCTCAAAACAGAGCAAATTCTATTAAGAGTATTTTTAATAGTTCCTCTTTTTTTCCTGAAAAAATATCAACAGTTGACGGCAAAGGAGAGTTATTGCTAAATGTTATTGATGACAAAGATCCAAGTGTTTTAAGAGCCTTGAATAGGCGTGTTGATGTTGTTATTAGCTATCCTGAAGATAAGTCTCCTGCTACAAAAATAACTAGAAATGTAGGTGATAAAAATAAGTTTGTTTTAGAAAATGTTTTGTTTATTACAGGGTACAGCTATGTTACTAGAAACTCTAAAAAAACTTTAAGCAATGTTGTTAAAACTATAAAAGAAGATAACTTTTCTTTTATAATTCAAGGCCATGTCTGTTGCACTGAAGGTGCTCTTGATGCTGTAGATAAAAAAACCAATAAACGTAATTTGTCTGTAGCGAGAGCTAAGTTTGTTTATGATTATTTTATAAAAAATGGAATTGATAAGTCTCGTATGTCTTATGAGGGGCTAGCACATAAATTTCCTTTGGGGGGTAGCGCAGATAAAGATAGGCGAGTTGAAATTTTAATTGTTTCTGATTAAATCATAAAACATTCTTTGATGAGGTATACCGTCTTCTAAATATTCCTCACCTTCTGAATAAAATTGTAATTCTTTGTAAAATTTATCTAAGTATTTTTGAGCGGATAATTCTATTTTTTTTTCATCCATATTTTCTTTTATATAATATATAGACTTTTTCATTATTTCTTTTCCAAGGTTTTTTCCTCTTTCTTTTTTTGATACCACTACTCTGCCTATACTTGGATTTTCTTCATAATAATCTCCTTTTTTAAAAATTCTTGTGTAGGCTATAATCTCACTATTTTTTTCTATAAACAGATGAATGGCTTTTTGATCTTTTTCATCTATATCTTGATAAACACAGTTTTGCTCAACTACAAAAACTTCAGATCTTAATTTTAATATATTATAAATTTCTTCTGTCGAAAGTTCACTAAATTTTTTAATTACGCTATTCATGTACTTATTTTATTCACTCTTCTTTCATGTCTTCCTCCTTCAAATTCTTCTGAAATAAATTTTTTAATAATTTCTAAAGCTTCTTCTTTTTCTATAAATCTTGCAGGTATGCAAACAATATTTGCATTATTATGGCTTTTTGAAAGTATAGCTAGTTCTTTATTCCAGCATAAAGCTGCTCTTACATTTTTATATTTGTTTGCTGTCATACATACTCCGTTTCCACTACCACAAATTAATATACCTAAATCTGATTTTTTTTTGTTTACATCGTTTGATACTGGATGAGCAAAATCTGGGTAATCAACACTTTCCAAGGAGTCAGTACCATAATTATTTACCTCTATATTTTTAATAAGTAAATATTCTCTTATATAATTTTTATATTCCACACCTGCGTGATCATTTCCTATAGATATCCTCATTCGTTGTTAGTTGATTGTTAATATT
>CACEAZ010000031.1 GCA_902557655.1 uncultured Bacteroidota bacterium | reverse complement strand
ACAAAAATTATTTTATAGTATTTCACCACACAAAACTGTTGAAGGTTTTTTAGGAGGTCTATTCTTTTGTTGTCTTTGCGCTTCAGTTGTTTCAAGATATATTGACGACTCAATTTCTACATCAAACTGGTTAATTATAGCCATTATTGTTAGTGTTTTTGGAACTTTAGGAGACCTTATCGAATCAAAACTAAAAAGACAATCAAATGTCAAAGATAGCGGAGCGATAATCCCTGGTCATGGTGGATTGTTTGACAGGCTAGATAGTATTATATTTGCAAGCCCATATATATATTTATTTTTAAAATTAATTTAAAATGTTTCATAAAGAAGGAATTGCTATAATTTTTACTGCATTTTTAGTTACTGCGGCGTTAATAATTAGTATAGATTATTTTGAGATAAAATATGGACTTCCTGTACAGATTTTTCTTATTATAATGTTAGTTTTAATTCTGCAATTTTTCAGAAATCCCAAAATAACTATAAATACAAACGAAAATTATATATTATCACCAGTTGATGGTAAGGTGGTAATAATTGAAGAAGTTTTTGAGCCGGAGTTTTTTAATGATAAAAGACTTCAGGTCAGTGTATTTATGTCTCCTTTAAATGTTCATGTAACAAGATACCCGATGGATGGAAGTGTAATCTATTCAAAATATCATCCAGGAAAATATCTGGTTGCTTGGCATCCCAAATCTAGCACTAAAAATGAAAGAACAACTATTGTTCTTGAAAACAAAAAGTTTGGAAAAGTTTTATATCGACAAATTGCGGGGGCATTAGCAAAAAGGATAGTTAATTATGCCAAAGTAGGACAAGAAGCAATTCAAGGAAAAGATGCAGGGTTTATAAAATTTGGATCTAGAGTTGACCTTTATTTACCTATTGGAACCAATGTTAATGTCAAATTAAATGAAGTGGTAAAAGGAGGAATTACCATAATATCTTCTAAATAAATTAATTAGATAAATTAGACAATCTTTCTTCTAAAACTCTAATTTTTGATAAAGCATCGTCTTTTTTCTTTTGTTCATTTTTAATCACAGAATCAGGGGCATTTTCAACAAATCTTTTGTTATTTAACTTTGACTCTACAGATTTTAAAAAACCTTTTTGATAATTTAAATCATTGTTGATTTTAATTATTTCTTCATTAACATCTAATTCTTTATGAAAAGGAATTGAATAAATATTTGAATTTACCCGAAAAGAGATTGATTGTTCAATTTCACTATCAGAATAATGTATGGAGGATATATTACAAAGCTTAGAAATAATCGAATCATAATCTGCAGAAAAGTTATCATTATTTACAATACTCAACTCAAGAGAATCTTTAAAAGATACCTGATATTTTTTTCTGAAATTTCTAATCCCTGAAATAACTTTTAACAAACTTTCAAAATCCTGAATCAAGTCTTTGTCTTTTGACCTAGTAGATGACGGCCATTTAGCAATAATTATAGCATTTTCTTTGGATCTTTTTTCAATTAAGTGCCATATCTCTTCTGAAATAAAAGGCATAAAAGGATGAATAATAATTAAATTTTTCTCAAATATTGATACGATTTGTTCAAATGTTTTTGAATCAATAGATTCACCATAATTTGGCTTTACAATTTCTAAAAAAACAGAGCAAAAATCATCCCATATTAGCTTATATACTGCCATTAAAGCATCACTAATTCTAAACTTGTTAAAGTGGTAGTTTATTTCACTTAAAACAGAGTTAAATTTTTGATTGTACCATTCGATAGCTATTGAACTATGGATGGGTTGGTTTTTTTTAACAACCTCCCATCCCTTAACAAGTCTAAATGAATTCCATATTTTATTTGAAAATGATTTTCCTTGATCACAAAGACTCGTGTCAAATAATAAATCATTTCCAGCAGCAGAACTAAGCATAAGCCCTACCCTTACACCGTCAGCACTGTATTGATCAATAAGTTTCAGTGCATCAGGTGAATTACCTAACGACTTGCTCATTTTTCTTCGTTTTTTATCCCTAACTATTCCTGTAAAATAAACGTTATTAAAGGGTTTTTTAGACTTAAATTCATAACCTGCCATTATCATTCTTGATACCCAAAAAAATATGATATCAGGTCCAGTAACTAAATCAGAAGTGGGGTAATAATACTTAATATCTTCATTGTCGGGATCAATAATTCCATTAAAAACGCTAATTGGCCATAACCAAGACGAAAACCAGGTATCTAAAACATCATTATCCTGTTTTATATCCTCTAGTAAAAAGTCATTATTCTTTGTTTTCTTTTTAACTAGTTTAAGGGCCTCATCAGCATTTTTTGCAACAACGTACTGATCGTCACTTTTACCATAATAGTAAACAGGTATTTGATGCCCCCAATAAAGCTGTCTTGAGATATTCCAATCGCGAATATTAAGCATCCAATTTTTAAAAGTATTGTTAAATTTCTTAGGAA
This sequence comes from uncultured Bacteroidota bacterium, assembly GCA_902557655.1. Classification (GTDB taxonomy): domain Bacteria; phylum Bacteroidota; class Bacteroidia; order Flavobacteriales; family Flavobacteriaceae; genus MED-G13. The sequence continues at coordinate 3,463 of CACEAZ010000031.1, read as the reverse complement.
AGAAATTAATATCATCTGATTCAATAACAGATTTTATTGCTGGCTTCACCAAATCTTCCATTTTTAAAAACCACTGATGACTAAATTTTGGCTCAATTACAGCACCTGTTCTTTCACTCACACCAACATTATGAGTAATATCTTCGGATTTAACGAATAAACTCAAATCTTTCAACTCTTCAATAATTTTCTTTCTAGCCTTAAACCTATCAAGTCCAGAGTAATGTAAACATGATTCGTTTAGTGATGCATCATCATTAAAAATATCAATAAATTCTAGTTTATGTTTTTCACCTAAAACTTTATCATTTGGATCATGCGCAGGCGTAACCTTCAAACAACCTGTTCCATATTCCATATCCACATATTTATCAGCTATAATAGGTATTTCACGATTCATAATGGGTACAATCGCTGTTTTACCAATCAAATCCTTAAATCTTTTGTCTTTTGGATTAACACAAATTGCGGAGTCACCTAAGATTGTTTCAGGTCTGGTGGTGGCAATGGTTAAAAAGTTATTGGAATCTTTTAATTTATAATTTAAATAATAAAGTTTTCCATTCTTCTCGATAAAATTTACTTCTTCATCCGAAAGAGTAGTTTTAGCCTGAGGGTCCCAATTAACCATTCGATATCCCCTGTATATCAGACCTTTATCAAATAGGTCAATGAAAACTTTAATCACTGACTTATTCATGTCATTATCTAACGTAAATTTTGTTCTTTTCCAATCACATGAACATCCAATTTTTTTGAGCTGATCTAGAATTATATTTCCGTACTCGTTTTTCCATTCCCAAGCATGTGCCATGAACTCGTCTCTAGATAAATCATTTTTTTCGATTCCTTTTGACTTTAATTTTTCAACAACTTTGGCTTCAGTTGCAATTGATGCATGATCCGTACCAGGGACCCAACATGCATTTTTTCCCAAAAGTCTTGCTCTTCTTATTAAAATATCTTGTATCGTGTTATTTAACATGTGACCCATATGTAAAACTCCAGTGATATTTGGGGGTGGAATTACGATAGAATAGGGTTCACGATCATCTGGAGTAGATGAAAAATAATCATTTTTCATCCAATGGGAATACCATTTTTTTTCTATTTCTTGGTGATTATAATTTGAGGAAATACTCATACACAAGTTTTACAATACGAAAATACTCATATTTCTTAATCTGACTAATTATAATTATATTTATCTGGTTAAAAATTATGAAAAAAATTATGAAAAAAATCACAACAATCATCTTAGCCTTTTCTATTAGCCTTTTTAGTTTTGGTCAACAAAAGAAATCAGAAATTACCTTTGAAAAAATGGTAATTGATTATGGAACAATTGAAAAAGGAGCTAATGGTATCAGGGATTTTGTATTTACAAATACTGGAGATGCGCCTCTTATAATCTCAAATGTAAAATCAACATGCGGGTGCACAATACCTAAAAAACCAGAAAAACCTATATTACCAGGTGAATCTGATAAGATTCAGGTAAAATATGATACAAAAAGAGTTGGTTTTATTCGTAAATCAATTACGGTAACTTCCAATGCTTCAAACCCAAATGTTATTCTAAAAATCACTGGTCAAGTGATGTCTGATAACAAAAAAACAGGTTTGGAAAAAAAGAAAAAAAGTATTGTTGAAGACTATAACTAATTATTCCATTTAAATGCCGTCGATTTCTAATAAAGGAAATTTAATGCCAGAATCTCCTATAAGGAAGCTGGTTCCCTATGCAGAAAAAGCAAAACAAAGAGGAATTAAAGTATTTCATTTAAATATTGGTCAGCCTGATATTGAAACTCCAAAAAATGCAATAAATGCTGTTAAAAATGCGGATATAAAAATTCTTGCTTATTCAAAATCAGAAGGCGACTTAGTTTTGAGACAAAAAATTTCAGAATATTACCGGACTTTTAATGTTCTGGTTTCTTCATCTGAAATCATTGTTACAAGTGGAGCAAGTGAGGCATTACTTTTTAGCATAGGAAGTATTATGGACCCTAATGACGAAATTATTATTCCAGAACCGTTTTATGCAAATTACAATGGATTCTCCGTTGCAAATGGAGTTAAAATAGTTCCTATTTTTTCAAGTATTGATGATAATTTTTCGTTACCAAATATTGAAGAATTTGAAAATTTAATCACAGATAAGACCAAAGCAATTTTAATATGTAACCCTAACAACCCTACAGGTTATGTATATTCAAAAGAGGAGTTAAAAATATTAATTAAAATTGTCAAAAAACATAATTTATTTTTGATTGTAGATGAGGTATATAGAGAATTTACATATGATGGGACTAGTCATACCTCTGTCATGGAATTCGATGAAATATCTGAAAATGCCATTGTCATCGATTCTGTTTCAAAAAGATATAGCATGTGTGGAGCTAGAATTGGATGCATAATTTCAAAAAATAAAGAGTTTTTAAACACAGCAATGAAATTTGCTCAAGCGAGATTATCACCTCCCTCCCTAGCCCAGATTGCTAGTACTGCTGCTCTGGACACAGGAAAGGATTATTTTGAAAAAATTATAGAGGAATACAACAAACGAAGAGTTGTTTTAATCAAGGGACTCAAGGATATTCCTGGGGTTAAAGTATCAGAGCCAAAGGGTGCTTTTTACTGTGTTGCTGAGCTTCCGGTAGATGATTCAGAGAATTTTGCAAAATGGTTATTAGAAAGTTATAACCTGAATAAAAAAACGATAATGATAGCTCCAGCTGGAGGATTTTACTCTACACCAAATGCAGGGAATAACCAGGTAAGAATCGCATATGTGCTTAACGAAAATGATTTAAAAGATTCAATTGAGATTTTAAAAATAGGTTTAATTGAATATTCTAAATGATGGATGTTAAAGAAAACTATTCGTTAAAAAAATATAACAGTTTCAATATTGATGTAATAGCAAAAGAGTTTATTCAAATAAATTCGATTAAAGAACTGATTGATCTTCAAAAAAATTCAAAGAATAAAAACAAATTATTTATTGGTGGAGGTAGTAATATTTTATTTACAAATAATTTTGAAGGGTTGGTTGTTCACATAAACCTGAAAGGAATTTCTGTCAAGAAGATTAATGAGAACTTCAGTGAGATTAAAGTAATGTCAGGTGAAAATTGGAATGAATTTGTTAATTGGTGTATTGAAAATAATTTAGGAGGAATAGAGAATTTATCATTGATCCCTGGAAATGTGGGTGCTGCACCTATACAAAATATTGGAGCTTACGGAGTTGAATTAAAAGATGTGTTTATCTCTTGTGAAGTTTATGATCTGAATACTGAAAAGCTAAATATTTACAATTTAAATGATTGTAAATTTGGGTATAGGGATTCGATATTCAAAAAAAATAAAAATCTAATTGTGGTTTCTGTAAAAATGAAACTAAGTTCTAAAAATCACAAGATTAACTCTTCATACGGAGGAATTAATGATGAGT
>CACEAZ010000030.1 GCA_902557655.1 uncultured Bacteroidota bacterium | reverse complement strand
GCAGTCATTTCATTATTTCTAGCGTATTTATCATACAGGACCTGCTGTAAAAATTTCAACTGGTTTTTGTTCATCATCATTTCAGATGAAATGTATTGACTAATGGTTTTTGATCTTTGATTCGCCCATTTATTATTTGGGCTTGGTTTTGGGATATTATTTTTTAGTTCATTTACAATTGGCTCAGGTTCATTTACAATTTGCGAATTAAAAAATCTAGCCGCTAATGTTTGAAACGCGGTTTTAATTCTTAGCTGCTCAGAATTGTCAATTATATTTTCTGTTTCTAAGGGATCATTCGTGTAATCATATAATTCTTCTGCATATATATCTTCAATATATATTGGCTCAAAACTTTTTTTATTATTTACCCAAACAGTATACCTATGTCTTTTTGTTCTAAAACTATAACCCATCATATTTCCATGTCTAGGATATTGACTGACAGCAAATATTTTTGAAGTTGTTTGCTCTCCTAATATTTGCGGCTTTAAACTTATGCCATCTAATTCTTCTGGAATTTCAAGTTCAGCTAACTCACAAAGAGTTGGAAATACATCAATAAATTCTGTAGGCGAATCTACGTTAATTGTCTTATTTATTCTGGGGTCTTTGATCAATAGTGGAGATCTTGTTGACTGCTCAAAGTTTGTGTGCTTAGTCCATTGGCTATGATCACCTAAATGAAAACCATGATCTCCCCATAAAACAATTATTGTGTTTTTATCAAGTCCTTTCTCTTTTAGTTTTTTGAGTACAAGACCAATTTGGGCGTCAATGTAACTAGTTGCAGCATAATATCCATGAATTAATTTTCTTTGAATATCATCGGGTAGAATTAAAAGACCTTCATCATTTTCTATATATTCAATTCCGGGAGCTTTATATGTATTTATTTCCCACCCACCTTTATAAGCAATATCAACAGGGTTTTTTGACTTGGTTTGAAACTCTGCTAATTGAATTTCTTCCTCTTTATATAAATTCCAATATTTAGTAGGCGCATTAAAAGGCAAGTGAGGTCTTAAAAAACCAACGGCTAGAAAAAATGGTTTTGTATTATCCATTTGGTCCAATAATTCAACTGCTCTATTTGCAATTGCGCCATCCATATACGCACCGTCAGGAACATCAGCATTTTCATATGGTGGCTTAAATCTTTCTGACTCGTACTTATTCAAGTTGTTAACTCCTTTATCAATAGCCTCTTGTCTAAGCTTAGCTCTTAAAGCTCTATTTTCTTTACCTTGATAAAAACCCCCAGATGGAAAACTATATCCATCGGGAAATGTTAATTGATTTTGGGTTACAAAAGGAACAGACCATGACCTTCTGTCTCTACCACCATCAACTGCTCTTGGGTCATATATTTTTCCAACGCCAATTGTCTGATATCCATTATTTTTAAAATGTTCGGGTAAGGTCAAAACATCCGGGTTCACATCTCTCATCTTTGTTTTTAAATCCCAAACTTTAGTTTTATCAGGTCTTAGACCAGTCAAAAAGCTGACCCTTGAAGCAGCACAAATTGCAAGCTGAGTATGATTATTTAAAAACACTGTTGAAGTTTCAGAAAGCTTATCAATATTTGGGGTTACGGCAAAATCATCTCCAAAGCTTCCAATAGTTGGCTTCAAATCATCAACAGAAATAAATAAGATATTTGGTTTCTCATTTTCTTGAGAAAATGAAGCGGTTAAATTTATTAATAAAAAGTAAAAGAGTAATGATTTTAATATATTCATTGCATTCATTTTATTTTTGAATTATTCTAAGTATTAAAATTGCTAGTTTAGAAACCGAAAAAGTAAGAAGTCCAAATAAAGGGGATAATAAAGCTACTTTTAAACCTCCTGCAATAATTGCTGGCTCAGCTCCTCCGCTTGCTTCAAGCACATCAAAAGCAGATATTAATCCTAAAAATGCTCCCATTACTCCTAAAGCCAAGCCTAAGGTTCCGCTATCACTTATATGTTTAAGTATTTTTTTTGAAACTTCTTTATCTGTTTTGATTTTTAAAATAGATTTTACTGTAAAAAATATTGACATCAATAAGCAGATAAGAATTAGAGACATAAACAGCGCTCCTCCTTCTAAAAATCTATCAAATAATGTTAATCCTAAGACAGCTGTTATTAATTTCATAATTTTTTGATTTAGTATTTAATAAATATCAATAAAATTTAATTATTATCATAACTTTATTAACGGTTAAATATAGATTATGAAAAAACTATTTACGTGCATTTCAATTGTGATTTTATTAATCAGTAATTCACTATTCTCTCAAGATTATAATAAGAATGCATTTCTTAAGGATTATTCTGGGGATATGATCATCACAACTCAAGTAAGAGGGGAAAGAAATAAGGCAATATTACGTGGTACTGAAGCAAATAAAAATAGAGAGTTTGTTTTAAAAAATTACACTGGAATTCAACCCTCTATTTATCCTGCTTGGGACGGTGGCTTTTGGCCAAAGAAAAAACCAAATTCATTAAAAGAATTTAAAATTGAAACAAAGTATTTTGATGAATTGGTAAACTGGGGAATAGAAAACGAATTTCATATAATGCATCATTGTTTGATTTTTCCCAATAAATATTTCCCAAGTTGGTTTTCAAAAACAAATTACTCAGCTAATGAATTGGAATTAATTATGAAAAAATTTATTTCTGAAGTTCTAAACTCCAACAATAACAAAAATAAAGTTGATGTCTTCAATGTAATAAATGAAATTTTTGCAATGGGTAAATCTGGTAACTACAGAGTTGACGGAAATGAAAAAGAAGATTGTAAATGGATGAATATGGGTTTTGAAAAAGATATGTCAGGACTTGAGGGAGAACAAAAAATTAATGATAGTCACCCAATATTTGTGAGAAAAGTTTTTGATTTAGCTTCAAAATTAACAGATGCAAAATTAGAAATCAGAGATTTTAATATTGCCTTCGGTGGTAAAAAAGCTGATGGCATGTATCAACTAATTAAGCATTTAAAAAATACTGGTGTCAGAGTTGATGCCGTTGGTTTTCAGTGTCATTTAAATGCTGGTATAAATTATAATTACGAAAATTTAAGAAAAAATATATTAAGATTTATAGACCTAGGTGTTGAAGTATATATCACTGAACTCGACGTTGGATTGAATCTTTGGGGGCAAGGCGGAAATCATAAAAAAGTTTCAGATGTTATAAAGTCAGAGGAGGATTGGAAATGGTTTTTTGAAGAACAAAATAAAATATATTACAACTTGGTAAAAACGGCGAAAGAGTCTGGAGTAAAAGTAATTAGTGACTGGGGATTCAGAGATGACATTCCTTACGGGGGATGGAGAAAAGATCAAAAGGCATGGATGGTAAATAAAGATTATTCTAGAAAAGGAGCATATTATGCTGTGTTAAAAGCACTATATGATGCGGAAAAAAATTAGTTGTACGGGTTCAATGTCTGAATAGTACCATCGTCGTTATACTTAATCTCTGCAATTTTTACCGATCTCAAATGTGTAACTCCTTTAGATAGAGAAGAGTCATGGTAAAATAAATACCACTTTCCTTTATATTCACAAATTGAATGATGTGATGTCCAGCCAACTACTGGATTTAATATTCTGCCGCTGTAAGTGAAAGGACCGTATGGATTATTACCAATTGCATAACATATAAAATGTGTATCACCAGTTGAATAAGAAAAATAGTATTTACCCATATATTTATGTAACCAGGCTGCCTCAAAAAATCTCCTGTCATTATCACCCGCTAATAATAAATTTCCATGTTCATCTACTATTTCAACTTCCTTGGGGGACTCATCAAACTGCAGCAAATCATTTGTCATTTTAGCAACCAAAGGAAGTAAAGCAGGCTCATTATCCTTAGGTAAAAAAGCTGTTGGGCTTTCTGGCTGACTAGCATTAAAAACTCCTTTTCTCCATCTTTGTAATTGACCACCCCATATACCTCCAAAGTACATATAATAACTGCCATCATCATCTTTAAAGACAGCTGGGTCAATTGAAAAGCTTCCCTTTATTGCATTTGGTTGTGGGGTAAAAGGACCATATGGTAAATCACTTACAGCTACTCCAATACGGAAAATTCCCTCGTAATCTTTGGCTGGGAAAAACAAATAATATTTACCATCTTTTTCATTAGCATCTGGGGCCCACATTTGTTTTTCTGCCCATTTCACATCATTAACATGTAGTGCTATTCCATGATCTTTTGCATTTCCTTCAATACTGTCCATTGAAAAAACATGGTAATCTTCCATTGCAAAATGGCTTCCTAAATCATCAAATGCTTCAACTGCATCAACATCATGAGATGGATATATATAAATTTTATTTTCAAATACATGAGCAGATGGATCGGCTGTATAAAGATGTGTTACAATAGGTTTGGATATGGCCTTACTGTTTAATTCTTCAAAATTTATGTGATCAATACTATCCTCAGGCATATTTTATAAAATTAATCCTTTCTTCTTTTTGATAAATCATCTTCAATTTTATCTTCTAGATTTTTATCTATAACGTAAAAGAATAGTAGTCCAGTTGCCAATAAAAAAGGGATAGATGGATAAATACTAACCAACATTTTGGTACCTAAAATTGCTGATTCCGTTTGTTCCAAAGCAATGTTAGGTTCATACCCATAATTTCCTAAGATCTGAGCAACCAGAGCTCCACCTATACTTAATCCTAATTTTAGACCCACCATCATTGCCGAAAAAATGATTGCAGTAGCTCTTCTGTTATTTTTCCACTCAGAGTAATCAGCTACATCAGCAATCATAGCCCATAATAAGGGAATTGTAATTCCATAAAAGAATCCATGAAATATTTGAGCTCCAAAAATTAAACCAATCGATTCAGGAGAGAGCATATAAAATACTAGTATGAATAATGTTGAAATAAAAAGGAAAAATCCAAAAACATTTCTTTTACCATACTGATCAGCTAACATTTTTGACAAGCCAATTCCAATAATCATAAATATTATACCTCCAGCATTAAAAAGACCAAATCCAGCTGAAACGGGATCATTACCAAAAAAATCAATTCCAATATTTGACAAGAAATCTAAGATGGGAGAAATGAAATCACTTAAGGAATTTTTTGAAACATAGTTTTCAAAATAGTAAACATATGCGCCTCCCTTCATTGAAAGCGTTATAAACAATAGGGTGGTTACAGTCAACATAATTACCCATGGAATATTTTTAATTAAATCTTTAATGTCTTCAAGTAAACTTGAGGATTGCTCTTGAGTAGGAACAATTCTTTCCTTAGTGGTAATAAAAGTAATTAGTAATAGTATTGTTCCGACTACTGCCAGCCAAGTCATCGTAATTTCAATTCCCATTGCTTTATCTCCATCTCCCGCATACATTATAATTGGCAACATAAACACTTGAACAAAAAATTGAGCAAACATAACTGCGACAAATCTATAGGCTGAAATGCTATTTCTTTCTTTCATATCCCCAGTGATAACTCCACTTAATGCCGAATATGGAAGATTACTTCCTGCATATAAAAGCAATAATAAAGTATATGTAATTACAGCATAAATAACTTTTCCATTGTATGAAAAATCAGGTGTTGTAAATGCTAAAACAGAGGTAACCCCCAAGGGAATGGCCGTCCATAAAATCCATGGTCTAAATTTTCCCCATTTACTATTTGTTCTATCAGCTAATGCACCAACAATAGGATTGAATCCAATAGCTGCAGCTGTACCAACAAAAAAAATGATGGCAGTTGCATCATCTGCCTCTAGCCCATATATGTCGGTATAAAAATACGCTAAGTAAGTAATTAGTGTTTGAAAAACAAGATTGGCAGACAAGTCTCCAAGGCTATATCCAATTTTCTCTTTTATTGAAAGCGGCTGTGTTGTCATATATTATTTGATTTTTGAAAAGTCAATATTTAGCAATTCAAAGTATGCAGGCTTCTTGTTATATTCTCTGTCAAAAAGCAACGGATAATCTGCTCTGTTATTAATTGGGTTATCATTTCTCCATGTGTATTTATCTGTGGTTCCCCAAAAAGTTACCCTACTTATTTTATCACGATGCTTTACAAATAGCTCAAAAATCTCTTTATATCTTTTAGTTAATTTTTTTTGGATATTATCCGGGATTCCGGCTTGATATGGATCCCATTTTTTATCACCTTCAAATTTTTTAAACTCTTCTCTTGCTATACCCGCCAATTCATAGGGGTTTGGAATCACAGTGATATCAAGTTCTGTAATCATTACATCAACCCCAGTTGCGGCAAGCTCAATTATAGTTTTCTCTATTTGCTGAATGCTTGGAAAGTGAAGATCCCAATGCGCTTGAATTCCGACAGCGTCAATTCTTATATCACTTTCTTTTAAGGAATTTATAATCCTAATTGCTCCAGCTCGTTTTTTAGGTTTGTATAAATTATAGTCATTGTATGCTAGCTCTACATTAGGGTCTGAATCATTTGCGTATTGAAATGCTTTTTCAATGTAATCCTCTCCCATCATTTTTAGAAAAACGGTCTCTCTTAATGTGCCGTCATCATTTAGAGCCTCGTTAACAACATCCCACATATTAACTTTTCCTTTAAATCTTGTAACAAGTTGATATATGTGATTTTTTAAGTGTAGGTTAAATTTACCTTTGTCAGCAATTTCGGAAATATATTGAGGAACTTGATTATGCCAAACCAAAGTATGACCCAATAAATACATGTTGTTATCCTTTGCAAAATCTGTTATTTTTTGTGCATTAGAGAAAGTAAACTTTGAATATTCAGGATGTGAATGCATCCACTTCATCGAATTTTCTGGTGTTAACGAATTAAAGTTTTCTGACACAATTTTTAAAACTTTTTCATCCTTGTCAATAATTTGATAATCTTCTTGGTTAATAGTTGCTCCAATTAAAAAATAATCAGCAAACTTATCTTTTAAATTGTCTTTACCTTGTGAGCAGGCCAATATTGGCAGACACGAAAAAAGTAGAATATATAGAT
>CACEAZ010000029.1 GCA_902557655.1 uncultured Bacteroidota bacterium | reverse complement strand
ATAAACTATACAACCAAACCCAATTCTGTCAACCAATGCTCTATATCTAATATTATCAAGAGTGGTTGGTGAATTATTAATTATTAAAGTATTTGAATCAACTCCACTGTATAATTCATTATCTACAAGTACAGTCCAATTAACACCGTCATTTGTGGATTCCCATTGATAACTATCAATTGTCGTTGATTCAATATTTATCTGTATTGTACTATTTTCACACACAACAATTTGCTCTTCTGGTTGGGTATCGATTGTGATAGGAGCATTTATTAAGTAATCTTCGTTAATTGGAAATGTATAACCGTCAAGTCCACTGGTAATAATTCCAGATATAGTGTCATTGGTAATCGGTGTATCTCCTAGAATACCATCTTCATTTTGGTCAGTAAATCCTGCTTCTATAACATCTAAACAACCGTCACTATCAGAGTCAAGGTTTATATAATTAAAGAAATCATTTTCACTTGAATTTGATATCAAGTAATTTAATGTACCAGAATCAATTCCGTCTTCAATCAGATTGCTTAACCCATTATTAGCTACATCTATATCATCTATAATACCGTCTAAATTATCATCATTTACATATTCTAAGGCTCCTGACTCATGTAAATCATAAATACCGTCATTATCAGAATCAAGATCTAAATAGTCTAATACACCATCGTTGTCAAAATCACTCGGGCTAAAATCTTCTCCAAATACATCATCATAACCATCGTTGTTAGAATCGATATTTAAAATAGGATTATAATTATTACCACCAGCTTCAATTATATCAGGTATTCCATCATTATCACTGTCATAATCTCTTGCGTCAACTATTCCGTCTCCATCACTATCTATTGGAACACAAGTTGCTCGAATTCTAAATGAAATTCCTTCAATCTCAGAATTTAAATTATAATGTTCAAATTGAAAATTACTTGTTAAATGGGTTTTAAAACTAAAGGTTCCTGTCGGAGTAGAAACAGATGATGGTTCTTTTGCTTTGAATCTAATATTAAAATTAGAAATTTCAGTAATACCACTTTCAAAAATTCCATCAAAATTTGAGTCAATTAATAATTCATCATTTGGATCCAATAATGTAATGGTTTTATCAAACGGTACAACAATGGCAAACCATTCATTATTAGACATGTTGTAAAGGGTCGGATTATCCGTTAATAAATTTATTCCTTCAGGTATATCGTAATAAAATTCTAAACTAACTTCGTTTTCAAAAGTAATGCTGGTTTTCGTGTAACCTGGTTGTTCTTCAGCATTTTCATCAATGTAAATTGGGTCTGTCAGTATTGAAAAGCCACCATCAAAAGAACTCCAATTATCAGGATTTTCTGAATTGGGACTTTCATCTATTGAAAAACTATAATCACCAATGTTTTCGATATTACCTCCAGACTCTAAAATTTCTAAATCCTGATTTCCTTGGGATTCAAAACAATCCAAAAGACCATCATTGTCATTGTCAACATCAATATTATCATTAACCCCATCGTTATCATAATCATTAGGACAAGCGCTCACAGGGATATTATTAGAAAGAAGAGTACCTTCACAATTGTCAATTACACCAGATATTTGATAATATCCAGGAGTATTTGGGGTAAAGCTGTTAGAATTAGCCCCGTTAATCACCTCTCCATTGTAAAACCATTGATATTGATCGTAGCTAGATATACTACTCAAACTTAAATTTAAATTAGGAATACAGCTTTGTTCTTCATTAGTCAATGTTTCTAAAACAATTTCTGGTCTAAATTCAAAACCAGAATAATATCCTCCAAAAGTTGCATAATCATACGCCCCAAAGGTAGCAACATAGACTTGAGCAGTAGATTCAATATTTACATTTCCAATTAAACCTTCAATTGTGTATGATTCGTATGTAGGATTAGCTAAAACAGTTTGCGGAATTGCACCATATGTTGAAATTGGGTTGCCATTAATAGTAACTTCAGCTCCAGACTCAGTTACAATTGTTATGATACCACCAAAAATTTCATTTCCAATCTGACTCACATCGGGAATATTATTAACACTTTTAGGTGTTTTACAATTGATTGGTGGTACATAAAAAAGGCCAACATTGGCTACTCCGTTTGTAATTCCAAATGCACCTTGTGAACCAGGACGAATACCACCTATTACTTGATAAGCAAATACAGGTTTTGACGTATTCACATACATATTACTTGATTCATTTGTTGGAGGTTGATCATCATCGTTTAACGCAGGGTTAACCGATACACCATTTACTGTTTCTGGATATCCATCATTATTTACATTTTCCCAAGAATCATAAACTGTATTTGAATAACTGACCCCGTAAAATGCTGAAGGAACAGAGTAATATTCACCTGCATTAATTACAGTTTGAAGATTTCCATTTACATAAATTTCCGTATTGTCTTCATGAGCCACAATCAGAGGTCTTTCTACCTCATCAGGACCTAAACCTCTTACAAATATGTATTCATCTCCAATGATATTAGCTGGGGCAACTTGATCAATCCCGACATCTTGACCACCTCCTTCGTTATAATTTGAGTTACTACCTGTGAAAGATCCAGAATTTACAGCTATAGGTTTGTCAGATTCAATCAAAGCACCTATAAGACCTGTTGCATTAGCTGAATTAGTCGATGAAGGGTAAGGAGTTATAGCTACAGAATAAGATTCTCCATTATTTAGGATAATATTTTCAGTTGGAATATTATTTAAAATTGAAACGCCATTACCAAATTCAGAGAAATTTATTTCTGTATTATCTTGGGTGGCTAAAACGGTTATAAAATTCAAATAATTAGAAGGAGTTCCTCCCGTTAGATTACCTTCATTTTCAAAAGATCCCGCTCTAAATTCAGTACCCAGTGCTGCCGTACCTTTACTAACAATTGACCCCGCTTGGTAGTAACTTCCTGTAAATAGTCTTGCAGAAGCATAGACCAAATCTTCCGCCTCAATTATATAACCTTTGTTGTCAAAAGTATTTCCATTCAACTGATCGGTAGTAATTATCAAATTTGTATTGGTACCTGATCCAATGAAATAGGCCCATGGATTGCTATTAGAAGCTGTGCCGGTAATCTCAGCTCCACCCATAGGTTTGATAATTACATTGACAGGTGTTTCACTTGGGGTAGAAATATATAGATATTGATCTAAAGGGTTAGCTGAACCATTTCCGGTTGATGTTATCGGAGGAATGTAGTGACTTTTACTGTATTGGGAAATTAAATGATTACTTGAAAGAAGTATCAAAAAAAATAAGGATAATTTTAAAATTTTTTTCAAAACCATTTAAGTAATATTTAACCTGTTGTTAATAATAAAACATATTTAATTAAAAACAAAAACAGCGCCAATTATTAGGCGCTAAAGATATATAAAAAAAAATGCCTCAAATTATTAAGGCATTTTCTCTGTAGTTTATTTGATTATTTCAAAACTTCTCTTAATGAAATTTGTTAAATCTTCTCCTTTAAGTAGTCCATGGGAGAGCTTAGCTAAATCTAAACTTTGATTAATTAACCTTTCTTGTTTTTTCTTTGTTTTGGTGTTAACAATTTCTGAAATAAGATCAGAATTTGTGTTTATGACTAAATTAAACATATCTGGCATATTACCAGCTCCAAACATACCACCCCCTCCGGTTTGCTGCATTTCTTTCATTCTTCTCATAAATTCAGGATTGGTTATTATAAATGGATTTTCCTTGGAATCCATAGATTCTAATTTTATCACATATTTATCATCAGCAATAATTGATTTCACTAATTCTTCAAGGTCTTTTTTCTGATTATCATCCAATTTTGAAACCTTGTTTTCATTTTTGTCAATTAAGTTATCTATGTGATCGGAATCAACTCTGGCGAATTGAATTTTTTCTTTTGATGATTCAAGTTTTTGGATTAGGTGACTAACAATAGGTGAATCAAGCAATAAAACTTCATAGCCTTTATTTTTTGCATTTTCTATATAGCTATGTTGAGCTTGCTTATCAGAAGCATATAAAATTATTAGTTTATCATCTTTGTCAGTTTGCCTCGCCTTAATTTTATTAAATAGTTCCTCATATGTAAAGAATTTTTCGTCAACTGTTGGGTAGAGAGCAAATTTTTCAGATTTCTCAAAAAACTTTTCTTCACTTAACATGCCATATTCTATAACTAATTTAATGTCATTCCACTTTTTCTCAAATTCTTCTCTGTTACTCTTGAATAAACTGGACAGTTTATCAGCTACTTTTCTTGTAATGTATGCAGAGATCTTTTTTACGGCACCATCAGCCTGTAAATATGACCTTGAAACATTTAGAGGTATGTCCGGAGAGTCAATTACCCCTCTAAGAAGTGTTAAAAATTCTGGAACAATTCCTTCTACATTATCTGTAACAAACACCTGATTTTGATAAAGTTGAATTTTATCTTTTTGAATATTAATATCGTTTGTTAATTTGGGAAAATATAAAATCCCCGTTAGGTTGAATGGATAATCAACATTTAAATGAATGTTGAATAAAGGTTCTTCAAACTGCATTGGGTAAAGTTCTCTGTAAAAAGACTTATAATCTTCATCCTTTAAATCCTTGGGTTGTTTAGTCCAAGCTGGATTCGGGTTATTTATAATATTGTCAACTGTCTTTGTTTTTGGTTTTTCGCCCTCTTTAGCATTTTCATCTAAGGGTAAATTTTCCTCCTTCGTTCCAAATTTGATTGGAATCGGCATAAACTTATTGTATTTAACCAGTAAGTCAGAAATTTTATTATCCTCTAAAAACTCTTTGGAATCTTTATCAATATGTAGAATGATTTCAGTTCCTCTATCTTTTTTAGTCCCTTTGTCTAAGGTATAATTTGGAGACCCATCACATGTCCAGTGCGCAGCCGTTTTATTTTTATAAGATTTAGAAATAATTTCTACTTTCTTTGCAACCATAAATGCTGAGTAAAAACCAAGTCCAAAGTGCCCAATAATTCCTGAATCTTTAGCTGTGTCCTTATATTTTTCTAAGAATTCCTCTGCTCCTGAAAATGCAACTTCGTTGATGTATTTTTCAATTTCATCAGCTGTCATTCCGATACCTTGATCGATAATGTGCAGTTTTTTCCCTTTTTTATCAATTTTCACCTCAATTTTAGGCTCTCCAACCTTAATCTTTTCGTTACCGATATTTGCAATGTGTTTAAGCTTTAATGTTGCATCAGTTGCGTTACTGATTAACTCACGAAGAAAAATTTCATGATCACTATATAAAAATTTCTTTATCAGTGGAAAAATATTTTCAACAGAAACATTAATATTACCTTTTTTCATTTTTAAAATTTTTATTTAACAAGATATTTCAATAAGAATGCCAAATCTTTATGTATGACATTTTGGCATAAATTTTTAATTATTGTTTTTGAAAGAAATAAAATAGAGTCCAATTAACGTAATTAAACCGTTAATTGGCAACAATTCATATCCAAAAATATATAGATTCTCAACTGCATAGCTATTTGCACAACTCCAGGTTTTAATTTCACAATCCAACACAACTTGATCATTTAAAAAACTATACGCTGTTGGGCTAACATTAATTAAGTAGGTGAGTATTGGTGCTAGGATAACAACCAAATAGATATAATTTCCTGTCAATTTTCTTTTAGTGTAAAGACCAAATGTAAATAGCCCCAAAAGGGGGCCGTATGTATAAGATGCTACTGTTAATAAGCTATCAATCACATTGTTTGAAAGTGTGTACTTAAATAAAATAATTGTAAACAATAGCAAAATACTCATTAAAATATGAATATTTTTTCTTTTGTTTTTACTGTTAATTTCCTCTTCTTTCATTCCAAGAAAATCAATGCAAAAAGAAGTTGTTAAAGAAGTTAGAGCACTATCAGCGCTACTATATGCTGCTGCTATTAATCCTAATAAAAAACTTACGCCTAAAATTAATCCTAGTTCACTATTTAATGCAATTTCAGGAAATAATAAATCTGTCCTTATTGATCCATCCATTTCAGGAATTGAAATTGAATTTTGATTCTTATATGTAAATAAAAGCGAACCTAAAAACATAAATAGCGCTGTAACAAATACAAGAACAAAACTGAAGCTTAACATATTTTTTTGAGCATCTTTTATAGATTTACATGTGAGATTTTTTTGCATCATATCTTGATCGAGACCAGTCATACATATTGTTACGAATATCCCTCCGATAAAAGATTTTAGAAAGTGATTTCTTTCATTGATATCTTCAGTAAAAAATATTTTATTGTATTTATTATATTCGTCAGACACCAAATATTCTATCAGTGTTAGATCAATACTTTTTAGAATTGAAACTATAGAAATAACTACGGCAACAATCATAAATAAAGTTTGTAATGTATCCGTCCAAACAATTGTTTTAATCCCTCCTTTATATGTGTATACCCATATTAAACCAATAGATATTCCAACTGTAACCGGAAAGGGGATATTCCAATTATCAAAAACAAATTTCTGCAAAACAATTGCAACTAAAAATAGCCTAAAAGATGCCCCTAGCAATCTGGAAATAAAAAAATAAAAAGCTCCAGTAAGATGGGCAGACCTCCCAAACCTTAAATTTAAAAACTCATATATTGATGTTACATTCAGTCTATAGTAAACTGGTAACAAAACATAACAAACAACTAAATACCCAACAAAGTAACCTAAAACAACTTGTAGATAGCTGAACTGAGAGGCTTCTATCCAGCCGGGGACTGATATAAATGTAACCCCTGAAAGTGAAGCGCCAACCATACCGAAGGCAACAACATACCATTTTGAATTTTTTCCAGCTTTAAAAAAAATTGCATTGCTATCATCTTTCCCGGTAAAATATGAAATTGCATAAAGTAGAAGAAAATAGCAGGCAATTACATAAATTATTACTAGGGAATTCATTGATAAATTTTACATAACTAAGTTAATTATAATTTTAATAGATTTTTTAATAAAAGAATTAGATTATAATATCTTCAAGATTGTAAAATTTGTAAGTTTGTTTAATGGAATTTTCTTCTAAACTGATCGAGAAAGCTGTAAATGAAATATCAAATCTGCCTGGTATTGGAAAGAAAACAGCATTAAGGCTAGTTTTACATCTTTTAAAGCAATCAGAATCGCAATCTGTAAACTTAGCTAATGCAATTTCTGAAATGAGATTAAAAGTTAATTTTTGTGATAATTGTCATAATATATCTGACTCTGATAATTGTGAAATCTGCTCAAATCCAAGAAGAGATCAAGGTCTAATTTGTGTTGTTGAAGATATCAGAGATGTAATGGCTATTGAAAAAACCAGTTCTTTTAACGGTCTTTATCATGTTTTGGGAGGTAAGATTTCTCCGTTGGACGGTATTGGTCCTGATGATATTAATATAGATTCTCTCATTGAAAAAGTTAAAAATAATGAAATAAGAGAGGTGATTTTTGCGTTAAGTACTACAATGGAAGGTGATACTACAAATTTTTACATTTTTAGAAAAATCTCAAAATACAATGT
>CACEAZ010000028.1 GCA_902557655.1 uncultured Bacteroidota bacterium | reverse complement strand
AAGCAAACCTTTCGGTTAATGAACCCTCAGAAGTTATTTTTGAGTTCATTAAAATATTTTCTTGGTCGTTGTTGAAAAAAGAAGGAATAACATACATTAAAAACATCTCACCAAACATTTCACTTGAGTCTCTTGGAAGTTCACAAGGCAAATTATCAACGGCCATTACAGCTAAGGCATTTTTGTCAAGAAAATTACATTCAACCAATTTTTCTTTATGAAACCCATAAGTTGGATTTTCAATAGTTGAAGGTCTAATCGTAGATGCAATAGGGCCATCAATATCACAACTTATATCTGCTATTACCTGAATATTAAAATCAGGGTTTTTAATATCATCGAGTGTGATTAATTTAGGGGCTTTAGGGTTATGATAATGTCCGGCAAAATAAATATCAGAAACAGATAAAAATTTAGAAAAAGTGGATCTAAATTTTTCTGGATAATTATAAAAGTTAGAAACTGTATTCTCAATTGAATCTGAATAATTATAATCCAACACATCTATGTTCACATAAACCGACTCGTTAAAAGTCTCATTGATAAAATCGTGAGCTGAAACCTGCTTAATTTTTAAAAAATCTAAAACTTCTTTTGTACCACTTCCAACTCTTCCTTTACCAGTAAGAAGGATTTTCATGTTGGGAATAGACAAACTCTTTAAAATAGAGTTAAATTCCTGTCTATCTTTTAAATCAATGGCCTTAGGAATGGAAAAGGTATTGTTTTTTAATCCATAAGCTCTTAATCCATTGTAAGCTCCAATTACGCCTGCATAATATCCAAAACCTATTAATCTGTTGTTATTGATATCAACAATTGTTTCATGATCAAATAGTTCAATATTTTTTTTGATTATTTGTTGAAGCAGTTTTCTGTTATAAGGTTGCTTTTTAATAGTGTGAGAAAAAAAGAAATATTTTTTATTGTCAATTAGTTTCTCGATCGGCACCTCCTTTACACCTATCAAAACATCACAATTTGAAAGATCAGTAACTACTTTGAGACCCATTTCTTCGTATTCTAGATCTGAAAAACAACGGATGTCACTTTTTTCAATAAAAAACTCAACCTGTGGAAATTTTTGCAAGGTTTCAACACATTTTTCTGGTGAAAAAACAACTCTTTTATCAGGCGGGAGTTTATATTCTTTGATGATACCAATTTTCATGACCCAAAAATAACCCCTTAAAATTCCTTGTACAAGTTTTTTATATATTTGCAGTTCATTTTTTGTTCATTGAAATTATGGGGTCGACTGGTTTTGACAGCAAGTCAAAGTTAGTATTAAGCATGTCGCGCAATAAAATAGTACGCGTTAAAATCAATTTTAAATTTTAAACGGCGAAAATAAATACGCTTTAGCTGCTTAATCTGAATTATAGTAAGATTAGCCTCGTTCCACTAGGTGGAAAAGCTAAATGTTTCATGAAAGCCTTTGTTAACGGCGTTCAATAAGAAACATCGTAAATGTTAACATAGAAAATATGAGTTTCGGCATATTTTTGAAATTAAGAAACTAAGTGATATATAGGTTGTTTTTAATCAGTACATCATCGAAAATTAAATAAAAACTAAACATGTAGAAATTTATTAATTTTCTTGTTTGGACCCGAGTTCGATTCTCGGCGACTCCACAATTTTCAATATTTTTTATCATGAAACTTTTACATAATAATCTAAAAAAAATAGTTCTTTTTATATTACTACTCAGCATCTCTTGTGATGAAAAAAAAGATATTATTGTTAAAAAGGTGAAAACAACAAAAAAAGAATTAAAAAGGAATAATTTAGAAAATGAATTTAGGCTTTCAGACGATAATGTGATGGAGTTTTTTTTAGATTATGACAAAAATCACAAAGAAAATAAAGTAAGAATATTCACTGATTACGGAGAAATAGATATTTTACTTTTTGAAAATACAAAGTTTCATCGATCAAATTTTATTTATCTAACCAAGAAAAATTATTTCCAAAATACACAGTTTTACAGGGTAATCAATAATTTTATTATTCAAGGCGGTAATAGTGATAATAGAAAAATTTCGCAAAAAAGAAAAAAGATCGGTAGATACCTGCTCCCTAATGATCTGAATAAAGGACATACACACAAACGTGGAATGGTTAGTATGCCAAGCAGTCTTGTTGATAATCCATATAAAATGGCATCTCCTTTTGAATTTTTTATTGTTCAAAAAAAGAATGGAGCTCATCATCTAGACGGAGATTATACTGTTTTTGGAAAAGTTACAAAGGGTATGGATACAGTGGATAAAATTGCATCTAGACCCACTGATAATAGAGATTGGCCAATTGATAATGTCTACATTAAAAAAGTTGAAATAATTGATTAGATATTTAAATAAAGACAAACTTTTTACGGTATAATTATTGTTTAGTTCAGAACATGAACAAATTTCCAACAGACTTTGTAGAGATTTTAAAAAAAATTGACCTTATAGATCCTGTAAGATATGCGATTACCCGAAATTTTAAAAATGGTAATGTTTCTAGACTTTCCCCATACATTTCCAGAGGTGTAATTTCAACTAGATTTGTCTACGATAAATTAGTAGAAAAAGGTTTAAACCTGAAAAAGTGTGAAAAGTTTATTCAAGAATTAGCTTGGAGAGACTTTTGGCAGCAGATATGGGTAAATAAAGGAGGGCTCATAAATAAAGATCTAAAAAGACCCCAAGAAGGTTTCATTGATAAAAAAATTGCAAAATCTGTAGTCAATGGAACAACAAAAATTAATTCTGTTGATGAGGAAATTAAAAATTTATATGAATTAGGATATATGCATAATCACATGCGAATGTATGTTGCTTCCATTGCTACTAATATTTCCAAAAGCCATTGGAAAACACCTGCAAAATGGATGTATTTTCACTTACTAGATGGTGATTGGGCAAGTAATTCACTTAGTTGGCAATGGGTGGCAGGATCTAATTCAAATAAAAAATACTATGCAAATCAGGAGAATATAAATAAGTACTTTAATGATATCCAAAGTGGAACCTTTTTAGATAAATCATATGAAGAAATAATAAACATGGATATTCCTAAAGTTTTAGATGAAAAAATAAATTTTGAAAATAAAACCATCTTGCCTGAGATAAAAAAACTAGAAATTGATAATAAACTCCCTACCCTTATTTATAATTATTATAATATTGATCCTAATTGGAGAATTGATGAAAAGGCAAATCGAATATTACTACTTGAACCTGAAATTTTTTCAAAATATCCCGTTTCAAAAAAGTGTATTCAATTCGCATTAAAACTTTCTGATAATATTGATAAAATTCAATTCTTTTCTGGATCTTTTGAACAATTAAAAAAAGAATATAGTATAAGTGAATTTGTATTCAAGGAACACCCATTAAATAGTCATTACATAGGAACCATAGACAAAAGGGATTGGCTTTGCACAATTGACGGAGATTATCTGTCATTTTTTAAATACTGGAATAAAATAAAGAAAAAACTTATTTAATAATTAGCTTTTTAGTATCAGACCTACCATCTTTTAACAATTTCAAACTGTATATTCCTTCTGATAATACACTTACGTCAATAGAATCAAAAACACTTTTTTGAGAAATAACTTTTCTACCGTTAAGGTCAAAAACTTCAATATCCAAAGGCTCGTTAGAATGATTCACTAAATTAATAAACCCATCGCTAACAGGGTTGGGATAAATTGAAATATGTAAATTATTATCATTGATTGAAAGGGATGTAGACTCATAAATATCTTTTACAACATAATATGACTGTTTTGGTACTCTATCTCTTGTTACTATTCCCCAATATTCTTCATTGGCATAATTATCATAAGGTATTGCATTTGCAAAACCGCCGATGTCTTGCTGATTTGGATTTCCAGCCTTCCACCATTCATCACAAAACTCAAATAATGTAACTCCTACACACAAATCAGATTTTTCAATTATCGCATTTAATATAATTTCTGTTGCCTGGGCCTGTTGTTCCTGGTTTTCTGAATTTGAATTTGAATTAAAACTATCTGCACCTGCTTCAGAAATATACATTGCCTTATCGGTTTGAGCAGCTAATTCGTCAATAGCAGAGTCTGGGCTTAACCATCTATAAACATTCATACCCCATACATCTACACTGGGGCAAGAATTTAGTGCTTGAGCGTTAGGAACCTCGCCATGACCTGTACTTACTGGGTGATTTGGATCGATTGACTTAACGGTTGAAGCACAATTTTCTAAGACATTGTACCAGTTTTGAATATTGTTTCCAAACCATTCTGGATGATAATTAAATTCATTACCAAATTCCCACATTAAAATTGCAGGATGATTTTTAAATTGATTAACATACCAAGTATAGCTGTTTTCATTAAGCATCATAATAACCTTTATTCCAGCATTTGCAAACGCATTTAATTCTGCTGAATTTGTAATCGCTGCATAGGTTCTGATAGTGTTAATATTCGCATCAACCAATAAAGGTATATCATCGTTAAAAGTATATCCAGAGTTTTCTCCATTACCCTCTCCTCTAGCATAGCAAATACCGTTAATTCTATATTCCTGGTCATCAACAAATATTTTTCTATCCTCAACATAAACTGACTGTGCAGAAAGCTGGACACAAAAAATATAAAATAAAATAAGGACTAAATTCTTCATATTAATTAAATCGAAAATAAAGTTAATACTGCACTATTTAGATCATCATTATTTAAAAAATCTTTAACTCTAACGTGAAGTAGCTTAATTTTTTCTTTGTGATCGGCTAAACTAATAATTTTTTTTATGTCATTATCCTCTTTGAACTGGTTAACTAAATGTAAGCTTGGAATTTCTTCAATATTTGCAAGTCTGGCTAAATCATTAATGGATAATATTAAAGATTCACTAGCGTGATTTGGTAATGAATCCACTCCTATTGCATTTACACCTACAGGTTTTTTAATTTCAAATAAACTCTCTTTTTTTACATCTAAATAATAGTTTTCTCCCATTCTTGCAACAAGATTTAACTTTAAGGGATCAATATCTCCATTTTCATTTAAAAATTCTTCATTTACATGAATCATTAGTACTTCACATATAATCAAATTTCCTGCGCCGCCATTATTTCCCAGGGAAATAACATCATTCACTTTGCATTCATAAGAAACAGGTGATTCTAAAACTCTTGGTGGTTTTACTTTTATAGATTCCATTTTAGTAAGTCCAGATTTTAAAAATTCATCAATATTTTTTTCAAAATAAACACTTGATAAGGAAGTGGGTTCAACAATATTATAATCAACTAAATTTATTACAACCTCTTTGATTTTACCTATGTTAATCAGAGTATCTTTTTTTGAATTATCTGTGACCCTATTTGCTGGAGAAAAAATTAAAACTGGAGGGTTCGCACTAAACACATTAAAATAACTAAATGGACTTAAGTTAGCCACTCCGTTTGTATCAATTGTACTAGCCAAGGCAATAGGTCTTGGAGTTACTGAACTTAAAAGGATTTTATGTAAATCCTTGGTTGAATAATCAATTGGATTAATTGTTTTAAATTTTTTCATATTAAGTAGATGGTAATATTTTAGACTTTACTTTTCCAAAGCCGACTCTTATATTGTTTTTTTCACAATACCCTCTCATAGTAACAGTATCCATATCATTTATGAAAGTTCTTTTTGATCCGTCTTTTAACTCAATTGGATTTTTTCCTCCCCAAGATAATTCAAGCATCGATCCATAAGAGTCTTTGGTATGTCCGCTAATAGTACCGCTTGCCATTATATCACCAACATTCAAATTACAACCATTAATAGTATGATGAGCTATCTGTTGATTCATATTCCAATACATATGTTTAAAATTAGAATTGCAAACAATAGACTCAATATTTGAATCCTCTGGGGTTATTGAAACTGATAAGTTAATGTCATAATTTTTTAACCCATCAAACTTTAGATAATCTAAAACATTTGGTTCTTGAATAGGCCCTGCTACTCTAAAAGGATCTAATGCTTCCATGGTTACCACCCATGGTGATATGGAAGAAGCAAAACTTTTACCTAAAAAAGGGCCAAGTGGCACATATTCCCATTTTTGAATATCTCTAGCTGACCAATCGTTAAATAAAACTTTTCCAAAAATATAGTCCTCGGCATTTGTGGTGGATATTGATGAGCCTAAAGAAGAATTCTTTCCGATTATATAACCCATTTCTAATTCAAAATCTACTCTATTTGAGCTGGAAAATGTTGGAGTTTCTGAATCAAGAGGCATTACTTGCCCTTTGGGTCTATGAATATTTTTACCACTAACAATAATTGATGATGCTCTACCATGATAACCAACAGGCAGGTGTTTCCAATTAGGAAGTAATGGGTTTGAAGGATCTCTAAACATGGAACCAATGTTTGACGCATGTTCAATACTTGAGTAAAAATCAGTATAATCACCGATATTGACAGGTAAGTGCATTTCTACAGAATCAATTGGGATTATACAATTAGAATTATGCTTAATTAATGAATTGTCGTTGGTTAATTCCGATTGTATGGTCTCACGTACTTTGGAGGTTATTTCCTTACCTAATTCAATAAAATTATTTAAAAAACTATTTTTAAATACATGACTCTCAATATTTATGTGTTTGAACAGGTCTAACGAGTAACAAGCATGCAAGTCAATAACATGATCACCAATTGCAACACCAATCCTTTTATTTTTTGCATTTGTAGAAAAAATACCAAAGGGTAAATTATATATTGAGAAATCTGATTTAGATGAAACTTTTAGCCAACTTTTCATTTTATTAATCTTAATCCGTTAGTAATTAAATTTGAATACTTTTCATTTTTTTGCAAATCCAGTAATGAGACTAATACCTTATCTTTCAAATCTGAAGTCTGATGAAAAACAATTTCATATATCTCAAGTAATATAAGCCATTCATTGGGAAAATTTAATTTTATGTTATTATAAATTGGTTCAATTTTTAAAATATCACAAACTTTTGAATCCCTGATAGATCGAACCTCACCATAGAGGGAATGCAACCCTAATTCTTCCTTACTGTAATTAATTGGAGCAGAGGCGGTATTTGGTTTTTTTCTAGTATTCTCAAAAGAGTTATCATCTGCAGGTCCCGCAAAAACAGAAACAACGTTTTTACCAACAGCCATATCATATATGCCCCAATCAGGATTAAATAAAATTTCTGATTTATAATTTACAGTGCAATTTGAAAAGCTGATAAGCTGAATTTTACCTTGTATATCTCTTTTACCTGTTATTATTTTCCCCTTCACGCAAACTCCACCCTCAAACCTTAATTCAACAAATTTACCCTCAACAATTCCGTATGCTTCCAAGTCAGTAGGAGACATATCCTCTATTGCAATATTGATCCCTTCAAGTTTACCGATTGGAGAACCAAATCCGTCTTTGTGATAGTTAATGCCATGACCTATTAACTCTTTATTTTGATCTGATAAAGAGGTTTTATGTAAAGATTGAATATATATAGGGTTGTCATCATGTGAAATAACTCTTTCAAAAACTGAACTAATCTGTATACCTGTAGATAATTGAATTGTTCCAAGTTTTTTAGAGTTAATTAATTTATTAACGCTTGACAACCCTCCTATTCTGACAGACATTTTGTTTGCGAACTTTTCTAAAACATAACTTAAGTGAGAAAATGTTGG
>CACEAZ010000027.1 GCA_902557655.1 uncultured Bacteroidota bacterium | reverse complement strand
AATACCAACCCCCTAGATTTAGAAAATAAATTATACAGCATTGAAGAATTTGGCTTGGCAATAAGAAATAAATTCGGAGGAGATAATTATATTTCTAATGTTATGTTAGGAGAGATGTTTCTAGCTAAATTCCCCGTTTATTCTTGTAAAATTAAAAAACCAAAAGACCATATCTCACAAAAAAGCTGTGGATGTTGTTAGATTTAAAAAAATTGTAAATTGTATGTATGAAAAGACTTTTGTTTGCATTTATTTTTTTATTTAGCTCTTTATCGTATTCACAAGACACATTTTCTATAATTGCAGTTGATCCAGAAACTGGAGAAGTTGGTGCTGCAGGAGCAACCTGTTTATTTGGACAAAATGATGGTATTATTGACATAATTTCCTCGATAATCCCTGGAAAAGGAGGGGTTTTGTCTCAGGCATATGTTTGTATTCCAAATGTTAATATGAATAATGCTATTTCGTTAATGGATCAAGGATACACACCTTCACAAATAATTACCTGGCTAAATAATAATGATCAATGTAGTGCTGGAAATTTTCAATATAGACAATACGGCATAGTTGATTTTGATTCTAATGGTGAGGTAAGAACTGCTGGTTTCACTGGAAATTTTGCTGATGACTATAAAGAGGATAGGCAAGGAGAAACATACAGCATACAAGGAAATATTTTACTTGATCAAAGCATTATTGACAACATGGAAAATAACTTCTTAAGCACAGAGGGTTCACTTTCTGATAAATTAATGGCCGCCATGCAAGGAGCTAATGTAGCTGGAGCAGATTCTAGATGTTTACAATACGGTACCTCATCTGCAACCGCTTTTTTAGTTGTTTACAGCCCTAATGATTCAATTGATCAACCTTCTCTTGAGATAAATATCGGATCACAGCAATCAGGTATTGAACCAATAGACATATTACAAGAATCATATAATGAATTTTTAAGTCTTGAAAATTTTAACGATGAAAATATTAGGCTATTCCAAACCCACTTGAAAAAGGTCAATTATTAAACATTAATTCTGTCAATCAAAACAATAAGAATATTCAAATTTTTGATATTAGCGGAAAACTGGTTTTGAATAAAAATATAAATGTTAGTAAATTAGATGTTTCAGTGTTAGAGTCTGGAACATATATCATAAAGGTTGAAGCTGAAAATAAAATCTTAACAAAAAAATTAATAATCAATTAAATTTAAATAAACATGAAAAACATATTTTTTACACTAACATTACTTTTAACTTTTTTATCATGCGATACAGAGGTTAAAAATGAATCTCAAACTGGAATTATTGAGGGGGGAGATGCAAAATCTTTAGTTATGGATGCTTTTAATGATGCATATCTTGCTAACGATATGACTGGTCAAGAAGCTATTTTTACAGAAGACGCAGTTGCAAACGTGAATGGTCAGGAAATGTCACCTGCTGAAATGATGGCTGCTTTTATGGGTGGAAGAGAATTTTACAATGATATTAAAAATTCTGACAGAGCTACAGCAACATTTATTTTTGATGATGGTGATACTTATACTAGTACTTGGTTTGATTGGGAAGGTACAAGTAAGTCGTCAGAGGTAGTTGTAGGAAATCCAGTTCATGCTTGGTTTAAGTGGGATGGCGATAAGGTTTCTGAAGTAACTTATATATTTGATTCTGCTGAGTACGTAGCAAACATGGGTGAGTAAAAGTTTTTATTTACATAAATAGAACTTTATGAGTTATTCTAATATTCTATTATTAATTCTTTTTATTTGGGGAATTCCAAGTACTTATTTTAGAAATAAGTTTAGAAAAATAGTCTATCAGACAAATGATTGGAAAATTAATATTAAACCCGTATTTGTAAAGGAGTTAAGGGGTTTATTTTTTAATTTATTTCCTGAGGATAAAATTTATATTAAAACAAGAAACCAGTATAGAATTTACTTAGTGGTATATTTATTGTTATTCATCGCTTATATAAACGTTAAATGAAAAATCATCTTTTTAATCTTTTGTCATCAGTAATTGCTTTTTATATTCCTTTTCAATTAGCTCTATTAACTGATCTAATATTAGTCAAAAACCTTGTAATACTGATCTTTTGTATTCAGTGGATCAGCTTTATTCCTGCATATTATTTTCAAACAGAAAAATTCTTTGATCTTATGGGTAGTATTACTTACATATCAATAATTTTATCAACCATTTATATTACGGGAACAGATAAAATTGCTGACTATATCATCGTCGGATGTGTTGCAGTTTGGGCTATTAGACTAGGATCTTTTTTATTTATGAGAATTCATAAAGCAGGTGAGGATAGAAGGTTTAGGACAATTAAGACAAATTTTACAAGATTCTTAATGACATGGACTTTACAGGGTATGTGGGTTTCTATGTGTTTATTATGCGTTTTAACAGCTTTATCTTCATATAATGGAATAATCATCAATAATGTATTTTACATTGGTCTATTGATATTTATTTTAGGTTTTGCAATTGAGATTATAGCTGATCGTCAAAAAACTAATTTTAGAAAAAAATCAGAAAACAAGGATAAGTTTATTTCAACGGGTCTATGGGCATTGTCTAGACATCCAAACTATTTTGGTGAAATTTTACTTTGGACAGGAATCGCTGTGATGTCTATATCATCTCTAGAAGGATTACAATACATAACATTAATATCTCCATTGTTTGTTTATATTTTACTTGTATACATTTCTGGAGTTAGAATTTTAGAAGATCAAGGTTTAAAAAAGTGGGGGCATCTTGAATCTTATAAAGAATACATAAAGAATACACCTAGACTTTTTTTTAAACTTTTTAATTAATTTACTTAATACAAACTATCAATGAAAAAAATATTATTAATTCTTATCCTGTTGCCGATATTTGGATTTTCTCAAAATCAAATGAAAAACAAAAAAATGGCTAATCAAGCCATGATGAAAAAGAAAATGATTGCCAATAAATCTAAGATGAAGGATAAACGTTCTTCTAATCCGTTAAATACAAAAAAGATGGTTGAAAACAGGATTATTAACAGATGGGAGGAGTATAGCAAAGCATTTGAATATTCAGATTTTGAAAAAATTAAAACATACTTCACATATCCAGTCACTTTATCAGTTTTTGGTGATCCCATAATAGTTGATAATGAAAAAGATTTAATGAATTGGTACAAAAAAATTAGAAATGATGTACAAGAGGGTTATAAGTATAGTATGTTAGAAAAATCCAGGGTAATATGGATTTCAAAAGATATCTGTATGGTAGACGCTACTTATTCTAGATTTAATGCCAATTACGAGAGAATTTATACTGGTAGAGGAATTTATATGTATAAGAAAGTATACAAAACATGGAAGATGTTTTCAATGTCTGGGATTGAATTAAATAAAAACAAAAAATAATATGAAAAAATTCTTTACTTTTTCAGGAACAATTAGCGGTAAAACATTCTTATTAAGAACACTTTTTATAATAGTAATGTGTATCCCTTTAATCATAGTTTCAATTGCTAAATGGACTACTTACTTTATGTCTTTAAGTGAATTTGATATTTCAGATCCTAGTGTTGAAAACCAATTGGAGATACAAAAATTTGGAGATGAATTAGCGCTAAAAATAGCTGAGAACCCTGAGTTTTATCTAAATGATTTTATGAATTCATTTTCAGCTGTTTGGATCCTAGTTTTTATAGTATGTATTGTGCCTATAATATGGTTTGGATTGGCAAATTATTACAAAAGAATTTCAGCGTTATTTTATGAGCAAAGAAACAATATATTTTTTGCTGTTGTGGCTTTTGATGTGATCTCTGACATTTTGATATTAAAATATGATACTGGATCTTTTATTTTGGGAACCATATCTACCTTGATTTTTGTTTATCTGATTGTTTCAAATTCTAAAATTGATACTCATGAGGGTTAAATTTTTATTTTTTATCGTTTTATTACAGTCTTGTTTGTCATTAAATGTTGCAAACAAAAAGGTTGCATCGAATTCTCAAAGCAGTCAAAATGAAATTCAATATGTAAATTCAGATGAGACAAAGGAAAAAGGATACCCTTTTTCTGATGCTACAGTGGTTAACGGGATAATTTATTTATCTGGTGCAATTGGTACATTACCTGATGGTTCGGTGGTTTCTGGGGGTATTGTAGCAGAAACTAGACAGACTATGATGAACATTAAGAACAGATTGGAAAAAATGGGAGGATCGATGGATGATATATTTAAATGTACTTGTATGTTAGCTGATATAAAAGATTGGCCTCTTATGAGTCAGGAATATAAAAAGTTTTTTAATCCTGATAAATTGCCTGCTAGAAGTGCTTTTGCCGGAAGTGGTTTAGCGCTAGGAGCAAAACTTGAGATTGAGTGTATGGCGATCAAAAGAAAGTAATGGGTTTTTTTAAAAATAAAAGCTTTCTTGTTTTTTTGATGATTTTAATACCCCTTGTGGGTTTATTATTTAAAATATATGCCTTATTACTTATTTTTCCTCTAGGATTATTCCTAAAAAAAACTAAATAATTTCTACAAATATTATCAGGAAAGCTATTGCGATCACAAAAGTTCCAAAATTTATTTTGAGGGTATTGTCTGAAATGTTTTGAGAATATTTTTGTCCTACAAAAACCCCCACAACTGAAATTAAGGTAAAGATTAGAAGAAAACTCCAGTTTATTTCTAAATTTTGTACATCTCCTATAAATCCAATGAGTGATTTTAATGAAATAATTGCTAGTGAGGTAGCTACAGCTGCTTTCATTCTCAAGTCAGAGAGAATTACAAGAATAGGAATGATTATGAATCCACCTCCAGCACCTATTAATCCAGTCAAAAAACCTATCAATGAACCTTCAGAAAAAATCAATAGCTTGTTGGGAGCAATTGTTTTTGTTTGTTTAATCTTAACTATTGTCTTAGGTGTTTTGTTAATCATTAAAATACCAGCTGCAATCATTAACAGAGCAAACAACAACATAATTAATTGATTCTTAGAAACTACAATAAAATCAGTTTCAATAACAATTTCTGGAATCAAATTAATAAGATATCTTCTTGTAATATAAACTGAGATGATAGCTGATACAGAAAAGAGTAATGTAGTTTTGTAATCTATAAGTTTATTTTTTAGATTTCTTATGGATCCGATCAAAGAAGTAGTACCAACAATAAAAAGCGAGTAAGCTGTAGCTGTTACGGGATTTATTCCAAATAGATAAACCAAAATAGGAACAGATAATATAGAACCGCCACTACCAATTAACCCTAAAATTAATCCAACAATAAAAGCCCCTATAAATCCTAAAATCTCAAGTGTTTCCAAGAAATATTTTTAGTTAGTTTGTTTTGTAGTTTTGTTAATATAAGTTTAATATTTTAAAATCTGATAATCATTTTAAATATCTTTACACGAGCTTTTTATTTTTTA
The DNA here is from genome assembly GCA_902557655.1 of uncultured Bacteroidota bacterium. Classification (GTDB taxonomy): domain Bacteria; phylum Bacteroidota; class Bacteroidia; order Flavobacteriales; family Flavobacteriaceae; genus MED-G13. The sequence continues at coordinate 2,471 of CACEAZ010000027.1, read as the reverse complement.
AATGAGATTATATTTATTATTTATTCTTTTTATTTTATTCATTGCAGAATCCTTCTCACAAGAAACTGCTATTAAGTCACTGAATATAAAATCTTTAGACACTTCTAATGTCAATATGAATAGCTTTAATTTAAATAGAATAAAGCCAATTGGATTAACCAATAAAGAACCAAAAAAATATTTCAATTATAATCTAGATGTTGATTTGAACGGATCTCGCAAAGAAATCGATATTACTGGTAAAACAAATCTAGTAACACCAACTTGGGTGATTAGACAGAGCTTTAACGAAGGAAACGGAAATAAATCAAAGTTTAGAAATGATTATTATTTAGGAGACTTAGAAACGAATTCAAAATATATAATTATAAAATGCAGAGATCATGAATTTGTTGATGGTGATAGAATAAGATTGATTTTAAATGGTTCAATAATTCACCCTAATATTCTACTTTCTTCAATGTTCTTCGTTGTTGATGTAGATTTAGATGAAGGTTATAATAATATTGATTTTATTGCTTTGAATGAAGGAGATTCAAGCCCAAATACTGCACAATTATTAGTTCTTGACGAGTTTGGAAAAGAGCTTTCCAATAAAAAATGGGCAATTTCAACTGGATATAAAGCTAAGTTGGTAGTTTTTAAAAAATAAATTAGTTATTTAACATTACAGGCATAACTAGCATGGTTAAATCTTCATCTTCAGAATAACCATCCAAAGGTCTTAAGATACCTGCTCTATTAGGTAGGCTCATTTCTAATTTAACCTCTTTGCATTCTAAATTGTTAGTCATTTCAATTAAAAACCTGGAATTAAAACCAATTTCTATGTCTTCTCCTTTGTAATCACAGGTTAATCTTTCTTCTGCTTTATTGCTAAAATCAACATCCTCGGCAGAGATGTTTAATTCAGCACCAGCAATTTTCAATCTTACTTGATGAGTGGTTTTATTTGAAAAGATTGATACTCTTTTTAATGAACTTAAAAGTAATGATCTATCAATAGTTAATACATTAGGATTTTCGTTTGGAATGACAGCTTCATAGTTTGGGTATTGACCGTCAATAAGTCTGCATATTACAGTTAAACCATCCATTTCAAATTTTGCATTTGAATTGTTGTATTCAATTGTTATTTCATGATCATTATCAATGATATTTTTTAAAAGATTTAGGGGTTTTTTTGGCATTATAAATTCGGCCAAAGTAGATGCCTTTATATCATTTCTCTTGTACTTTACAAGTTTATGAGCATCCGTAGCAACAAATGTTAAGTTTTCAGATGTCAATTGAAAGAATACTCCACTCATTACAGGTCTAAGGTCATCATTACCTGAGGCAAAGATTGTTGAATTTATTGCTTTTGCTAAAATCTCGCTAGATATCTTAGTGCTTGATGGATTGTCTAATGTTATTGTTTTTGGAAATTGTTCACCTTCAGTATATGCAAGAGCATATTTTCCATGGTTAGAACTTATTTCAACCGTGTTATTTTCTTCAACCGTAAATGTTAAAGGTTGCTCCGGAAATGTTTTTAAAGTATCAATTAATAATTTTGATGGAATAGCCACCTCACCTTTGCTTGTGCTGTCTACATCAATCGAGGAGATCATAGTAGTTTCAAGATCACTAGAGGTAATAGTAAGTTTGGAATTATTGAGCTCAAATAGAAAGTGATCTAAAACGGGTATCGTATTGGATGTGTTAATAACACCTCCTAAAACTTGAAGTTTTTTTAAAAGAGTACTGCTCGAGACAATAAATTTCATAGGTAGAGTTTAACTTAATTAATTAACAAATATATCATATTGACAAATTATTCTTAAATAAACTTATCAACATATATAAACTATTTAAATGTGACTGTAACAGAATCATAAATTTTTAAACCCATTAAAGATGATGCAGTTCCCACATTCATTGGGTTACTTCTATATATTGATATTTGTAAAAGATCATTTGAATTAAATACAACCATTCCTTTTCCCTCATCATTTCTTTGAGAAGTAGGGGTTGCGTAATTGACAATATCACTGTATCTACTATAAATCTTACTAAACTTATAATTTCTAGCGGATATTTCGAAATCTCTTCCCTTTCTTATTTCCTCAAAGTAGGATTTTTTAAGGTTAGTAACTACATTTCCAAAGTTATCTATATATATGACACTTAAAACAATTTGCTTTTGATCATCATTAAGAAAAGGTTTAAGATTTTTAACAGATTTAATTTTCTCAATCTTTTTACCAACAATTTCAGGTTTACCTCCTTTTGCCAAATGACAGGCAACTTCAGTGAAAATCTTTGTACTTGAGTCTACTGAATTTAAATCTTCATGAATAGTTATTTCGTATATCTCTTGGGGGTTGATATTTTGACTTAATATGCTTAAAATTCCATTATCAGCAGTAATAAAATAATGATTGTCTAAATACATTACTATGTGTTTTTTTTCTTTTGTTCTTTCAGAA
>CACEAZ010000026.1 GCA_902557655.1 uncultured Bacteroidota bacterium | reverse complement strand
TTTAATTGTTCTAATAATTCAACAAGCTCGGTTCCATCTGAAGATGACACAGCAACATTTAATAAAAATGTTGAGGCTTGGAAACAAGCTATAAGTGGTTTTACATCTGAGGAGCCTTCAAAAGTAATGAGTATTTTTGCAGATTCCTTAAAGTGGAATAATCCTGAAGCTTTAATGAATGTTAATAAAACAAAAGAAGATTTGACAGCGGCTGTCAACTTCTATATTAGCACATTTGATAATATTACATTCACTGAAGATGAATATTATGGAGGTAGTCTCTATTCAACTGATGAAACCTCTTCTTCTCCGAATGGAATTAGAATTTATGGTAATTGGACATTTAACGATCCAGAAACTGGGGTTGAGGTTTCGTATAAGTGGATGGGAGTAGCTGCATTCAATGATGACGGTAAAGTTCACAATTTTGCAGACTGGTTTGATGTAAGTAGTATTCCAAGTCAAATAGCTGGAACTTATAAAAGGTAAATTATAGATCAAACAAATATTTAAAAAAACCTATTCTTTCGAATAGGTTTTTTTTATTGATTAGGATCAATTAATATAGCTTAGGCTAAAGATGCTTTTAAAGATATAGAACAATTTAAAGCACCAGAAATAGGGCAATTATTCTTTGCTTCTTCAGCTAATTCAACAAACTTTTCTTCTTTTATCTCTGAAACTTTACCTTTTAAATCTAAAAAAATAGAAACTATTTTTCCGTCTTCAAAACTTAGAGTAGCTTCGGTATTTAATTCTTCAGGATTAAAATCAGCTTCATTTAAAACAAAGCTTAGCTTCATATTAAAGCATCCTACAAGTGCAGCTGCAATGAGCTCTTCAGGATTGGTACCATGTTTGCCATCATCATTTTTGAATCTAGTTTTAAAGGAATAGGGTAAATTAACGAATGCGCCACTTTGAGAGGTCAAAACACCACTTCCATCTAATCCATTACCATTCCATTTTGCATTTACTTTTCTTTTCATCGTTGTTTTTTATTAAATTTATATACCAATATAATAATTAGAGATTATTCATTTGGTGTTAAGTCATTCTATTTGTTTAATGTAATTTTCTTATCTCTATTAGCTAAGTCCCATGCGGTATGAAAAATTAATTTTGTCCTTTTCTTAAATAAATTATATAGTATTTTTTCAGCTGTATCAGTAGGTTCATGATAATCAACATGTGTTCCGCTAAAGAAAAATATTGAAGGAATATTATTTTTAACAAAATGATAATGATCTGATCTGTAATAATACTGGTTTTCAATTGTTCTACCAGATTCAAAAACAGGATATGTTGGGTCATTGTACCTGTAATCTAACTCAAGATTTACAAAATCTTCATTCGCCTTTTTATTTACTTCATGTAATTCATTAGAAAGAATATCTGAGCCAATTATGTATATGTAATTTGTATTTCTTATTCCCCTATTAGGGTCAGTCCTTCCAATCATATCGATATTTAGACAAACCATTGTTTGGTCAAGTGGAACCATTGGGTCATAATCAACATAATATTGAGATCCTAAAAGACCTCTTTCTTCAGCTGTAACATGTAAAAAAAATTATGGATCTTTTAGGTTTTAAACCTTCTTTCTCAGCGATAGCAAAAGCTTCTGCAATTTCAAGAATCCCTATTGTACCAGTACCATCGTCATCTGCTCCATTATAAACTTCACCATTCTGTATTCCAACATGGTCTAGATGAGCGGTAAGAATAATATATTCGTTTGGAAATTCTGCTCCCTTTATATACGCTACTACATTATCAGCTGTGAATGGTTCTGAATTGGGTTCAAAATCTAAATCTAATTTTAGATTTTCATTAGAAAAAAAGTTTTTGAATCTAGTTGGAAATAAAAATAAGTGAGGACCATTTTGAGAATCATCCTGTAGAGACATTCTTTTTTCTCCTATTCCTTTATCAGCGGATTCAAAATCGTATCTGTATCTGTTATATAAATAGTCATTTAGTAAAATGAGTGTTTTAGCACCATTATTTTTTGCTGCAGCCTTTTTATTTCTCAATTCTTCTCTGTTATTTGACCAAACAGATTTTTTTTCACCATTTATGAAAAAATTACCATTAGCATTCCTGGGCTCACCCTCAAATGCAACAACTACTTTTCCTTTTACATTTAGTTTTTTGTAATCACTGTATAAGGGATCATCTATTCCGTAACCAACAAAAATTATATCTTCAGAGTTATATTTAACTTTTGGACCATTATTATGGGAAATAAAGTCATTATAATATTTAAAAGATATTCCATTAACTGATAGATTTACAATTGGTTTAAAATCAAATTGTAATTTTACTTCTTGTCTATAATTATCTTTTTCTAATGGATTAACTCCGATTTTCTTATATCTATCTATAAGAAATTCTACAGCTAATTCTTGTCCTTTGCTTGGTGTTCCTCTTCCACCAAACTCATCAGATGAATATACATATAACATTTCTTTGAGCTCTTCGATATTTATTGACTCAGATGCAATGGATAATATTTTTTCCTGCGAAAAAGAAAAAACAAACGAGAGTAAAAATATTTTTAATAATAATTTCTTCATTTTCATAATTTTAAATCTTTCTATATACGTCCTCTAATGGAACTCTAAATTGTTCAGTATAGACGCCTTTTTCGGATCTTATACCACATCCAATAATCATATTGATTTCAGCTTTTCGAGGAAGTTTTAATATCTTTTTTACTCTAGTTGTATCAGAGCCCTCCATAGGACAGGTATCATATCCAATTTCTGACATACTTAGCATAAAATTTTGAGCAGCTAATGCCATACTTTTATGAATAATTACTTTTTGATCTGTGAATAAAACTTCTCTGTATATCGGTCTAAACAATCCAATAAAAAAAGACAATATCTTTTTATAAACACCAATTAATCCAAGAAAATCATTATAAATTATGGGCATTAGTTTTTTATAATAGTTCCTTGACACTTTTCTTCTCCTAGCTACGTCTATTCCTTCTTTTTCTTGCTTATCAAACATAGACTCAAGAAAGTTTAAATTTTGTTTTGCACGTTGCTTCCATTTATCTCTTCTGGTAACAAAAACAACCATATTAACTGCAGTTTTTGCTGCATTTTGATTAAAGCATGCTTTGGATAATTTTTTTAATATTTCTTTATCTGTGATATGATAAAATTCCCACAGCTGCATATTACTGCTATTTGGCGCTAACGTAGCATTTCTGATGCAGTTTTTTATTTTTTCCTCATCTAGTGGTGTTTCTTTATATTTTCTTACAGATCTTCTGTATTTAATTGCTTCGCTTACAGTTTTTGACATAGCTTATTTTATAATTTTTAATCCTTCTTCTGGTTTTGCAATAATTACACCTAAATCTAATTTAAAATTTAATTTATACTGTTGTATGATAATTTTTAAAAATTTTTTAGTAAAGTTTTTATTTATCAAATTGATTGTACAACCACCAAATCCACCCCCCATCATCCTAGCTCCTAAAATATCTTTATGTTTGCGAGTTGCTTCAACCAAATAGTCTAACTCTTTACAGCTTACTTCATAGTTATTTTTAAGTCCGTTATGAGATTGATACATTAATTTGCCAAATTGTATTAAATCATTTCTTTCAAGAAGTTCTGCAGATTTAAGAGTCCTTTCATTTTCTTCTAAAACAAATAAGGCTCTATTATAAATTTCTATACTCATTTTACCTTTAGCTAATGAAAGTTCAGTTAATGAAGCTTCTGAAAGATTTAAATAACTTTTACCTACTATTTTATTTATGATTTCAAGAGCTTGTTTGCATTCAAGAACTCTATTGTTGTACTGAGTATTTGCTAGGTTGTGTTTTACATTTGTATTTAATAATAGCAGTTCGTAATCTTTTAAATCAAGATCTATATATTTTAATTTTAAGCTACTGCAATTAAGTAAAATTGCTGTATTTTTTTTTGCATTTAGTATTGTAAATTGATCCATTATACCACCTAAAACCCCAATATATTTGTGTTCCACATTTCTGCTTAAATCAATAATACCAGAGTTATCCAATTCTATATCATTAAGTATGCATAATCCCTTTATTAAACCACATACTAGGGCAGAGGATGAGCTAATTCCTGATCCAGAAGGAAGTGTTGATTTTATATCACAATTAAAATTAACCAGATCATGTTTGATGTTTTTTACTTCTTGAACTACACCTAAAACATAATTTTCCCAATGATTTTCACTTTTAATGTAATTTTCTTTAACATCAAATTTCATTGAATATCCTAAATCGGTGATTACATTAGATTTATTTTTAGAAATTTCAAAATAAAGATCAACAGACAAATTTATTGAACATGGTAAAACATATCCACCATTATAATCTGTGTGCTCGCCAATTAAGTTTAATCTTCCAGGAGATTTAATGTGTATTTTATCAGACAATTAATTTAAATTTTTCTGTATTTTTTTTCCTTTATTTGATTCCAAACCACCAAAATCCATATCTGATATTTTTCTCATATCATTTAGAGATAAATTATTTCCGTATTGTTTTTTTAATTCATACAATTCTTGCTTTAACCTTAAAGTGAGATCTTTGTGTCTGTCAGAGTAAAATAAATTGTTGAGTTCGTTAGGATCTTCTTTTAAATCGTATAGTTCCCAAACGTCTATATCGTAATAAAAATGTATTAATTTATATCTTTCATTTCTTATCCCATAATGAGGTTGAACGTGATGATAGAATGGGTATTCATAGTAGTGGTAATACATAGATTGTCTCCAGTCTTTATTTTTATTTTTGGAAAGGTTATTAAAGAAACTTTTTCCTTGAATACTAGCAGGAATATCAACACCAGCCATTTCAAGAATTGTGGGGGGCAAAATCAATATTGGTGATTATATCTTTATTAATTGTTTTCGGCTTGATTTTTCCTGGGTATTTGATTACAAATGGCATTCTTATAGACTCCTCATACATAAATCTTTTGTCAAACCATCCGTGTTCACCGATAAAAAAACCTTGATCAGAAGCATAAATAATAATTGTGTTTTCCTCTAGATTAGATTGTTTTAAATAATCCATTACTTTTCCGATGTTATCGTCTACTGACCTAATTGTTGCTAAATAATCTTTTATATACTTTTGAAATCTAAGTTTTTTATTCTCTTCTGGAGATTCATTTTTATCTAACTCAACAATTTCATTTCTTTTAAAACCATAGGAAAGCCATTGTCTTTTTTGATTTTTATTTAAAGAATCAGGAGGTATCATTTTCATATCTTCTCTACAGAAATAATCCATTGTCATTTCTGTGTTTCCTGCGGTCTTTTCTCTTGTTTTGTAATCATCATCAAAAGTGGAAGGATAGGGGAGTTCTTCATTCTCCCATAGCTCTTCATATTTTTTATCAGGTGACCATTCTCTGTGAGGGGCTTTGTATTGAAGAAGTAGACAGAAAGGATCTTCATTATTGGGTCTAGATTTTAACCAGTCTAAGGCGAAATTTGTAGTCAAATTCGTAGCATAGCCAGTTTCTTTTTTTTCAATTCCATTATCATTATAAACTGGGTCCCAATAAAAACCTTGTTGACCTCTTGAAATATGATATTTATAATAATCAAATCCAACAGGATCAGAAGCTAAATGCCACTTTCCAACCAATGCTGTATTATATCCATGTTTTTGAAGTTCTTGCGGAAAAGTCCATTGTGTATTATCAAAAACACCTCCTTTGTAATTTTTATAATAACCGTTAATATGATTGTAAGTTCCTGTTAAAATTGATGCTCTACTTGGGCCACAGATTGAATTTGTAGCAAAAGTATTTTTTAAAATTGCTCCATCTTGGGCAATTTTATCAATATTCGGAGTAGGAGCAATGTCTTTATATAATCCACCATATGCTGAAATAGCATTTGTTGTGTGATCATCTGAAAGAATAAATATAATATTAGGTTTTTTAGTTAAATTTTTTTTATTTTCTTGATGCAGGTTTAAACCTGATATCATTACAAATAAACCTATGGTATACTTTAGCAAAAAATTCATTTAAATAAAATTTATAACAATTTATACAAAAAAAAATGCCAGATAAAATATTTATCTGGCATTCTTTAATTATTGATTAAATAAATTATCTAACGACTAATTTAGACACTTTACTTTGACCGTTAATTGTAACCTTAACCATGTAGAATCCACTATTAAATGAGCTCACGTCAAGTGTGCTGTTATTAATTGTAGTATCCATCACTTTTCTACCGGTTATTGTGAATACTTCGATCTGTTTTAAACCATGTACCGGTGAAAGAATTGTAACAAAATTACCATCCACAGGGTTGGGATAAATTCTCATTTCGAGTATTTCATTTTCTGTTGTAGATAAAGCGTGCTCATCAGTTGTTAACATCGAGTACCAAGAGTTACCTTCAGATCCAACATTTCTAACATAAATTGTATTAGCTGATCCGTCTAAAATTTGATAAACTTGAGCACCCGTTGATGTATAGAAACCTAGTGCACCTATGGTTGCAAATTCAATCGTATTATAAGTACCATCGTTTCCTAGCGAAAATGTATCTGTAAAGTTATCCAGTGGATAGTTAAAGTACTCATTAAAATCATTATCAGCATCATATGCATTACTTCCATCTGGATCAAAAGCGGCATCAACTTCAGGTTTTTTACCCATAATTGTTCCATCTTCACCAGTGTCATAAGTAAAGTTTCCATCTTCTGTAAAGAACATAAGATCATCAACCATACCATTGTTAATTCCCGAATCGTTAGGGAATGCAGCATTATTGAAGTCTTCGAATGGTTGAGAATTCCACCATTCAGCAGACATTGCTTCGCCTGGACCAACACCTCTATATCCAGCGACTTCATATTGATATCTCAATCCACCTTCAGAATAGAGGTTAAAACTAGCACTGCAATCTGCAAAAGGATATGGACAACCTGAATCACAAGTAGTTGTGCTATCATCACTACAATTTACTTCAGCATATGTCCATTCACCATTAACTTTATAAGCCCAAGCATCTTCGGTGTCCCAACATTCTTCGGTATCACATCCAGCACCATTGGTATCAGGATCTGTGCCAATAAATCCATATACTTCAAGACTTGCTCCAGCACTTAATAATTCAATTGCATCGTTACCATTTGCGTTAGGGAATCCTGCTTCATAAACAGTAGTGAAAATATTAGAAGCATCCATATAGTTATTCATTGCATCTACACTTCTCGCAATTAAAATATGGTCACCTGCTGTAGCAGATTCTGCGGGCATTGTGTAAGACCCTGACGAGCTAGGGGTATCATTTCCGTTTGAATATGTATTAAAAGAGTAAATACTCATATCTTCAACATCTTCATTAACATATATATGAAGTGCCTTACCGTTTGTGCCACCTTCAGGAACCGTAAAATCGATTACACCTTGGATTGTTAATGCACCAGCCGGTTCAGGACAACTTCCGTCAGTTTCACAACTTCCAAAGCAGTGTAACAAGGTGATATCACCCGTTACTTCAGCCAATATTCTGTCATCATAGTTTGAGGGGTCTGCACATTCTAATCCAGAAATATTTTCTTTAGCACCCCAATCACCTGAATTAGCTGGACTGTTTAAGAAAGTATAGTTTCCTGAGGTTCCTTCTTCCATTTGTACTGTAACAACCCATGTACCGTCTCCATCATCATCAGACATTGCATATGCAGTAGCACCACCTAAGATACCACCACCAGCATACATGCCGTTCTCACCTACTGAGATATTAGAAGTATTTACCGAGAAAGTTACATTATAAATATTTCCCTGCTGAGGACATTCTCCTGTATCATTTCCAGAACATTCACCAAAACAATGAAGAAAGGTAGTATCACTAGTAAAAGCAGGTATTGTTCTGTCATTATAGTTATTTGTATCAGCACAATCTTGACCAGAAAGGTCTTCTTTTGCACCCCAATCACTAGCGTCACTTGGGCTGTTTAAGAAAATATAATTTCCTCCAATTGCATCGGTGCTAAGATTAATTGTGACTTCCCAAACACCATCACCATCATCATCAGACATTGCATAAGCTGTAGCACCACCTAAGATACCACCACCAGCATACATGCCATTTTCACCTACACCACCAATAATAGTAGATGTATTAACCGAAAATGTTACATTAAAACCTTCACCTGGCGTTTCACCCGCACATAAATTCCAGAAAACAGTTGTTAACGATATATTTTCTCCAGCAACTGTCCATATTCCGTCTCCGTCATCATCTGACATCGGATTACATTCACCACACCATCCGTTAAAGTTTCCGTTTAAGTAAACTGTATCAGATTCCCCCAATCCAGCTGTATAGTTACTCATATCTACACTAAATGAAATTTCAGAAGTAGGCGCTGGGTCTGGACATGTACCGTCTGATTCACAGCTACCAAAACAATGTTGAATTGTCATCGTATCTCCTGTAATTTCAGGTAATATTCTATCATTATAGTTTTCTGGATCTGCACACTCAAGACCTTCTAAATTTTCAGAAGTACCATAGTCACTTGCATCTGCTGGACTATTCAAGAAGGTATAGTTACCAGTTGTTCCTTGATCTAAAGGAACAGTTACTTCCCATGTACCATCAGCGTCATCATCAGACATTTCATGAGCAATAGCTGAATTAAATATACCTCCACCTAAATACATACCATTATCACCAACTGTTATATTCGCTGTATTCACAGTAAATGTAACCTCAGTTTGTGATGATATACCTAAAGAATGAAATATAGTAAGTAAAATTAAGATAGTTTTT
>CACEAZ010000025.1 GCA_902557655.1 uncultured Bacteroidota bacterium | reverse complement strand
TGAGCTAAAGAACGAATCTATTGAAGAAGTAAAGGGAAAACTCTCTGAAAAAACAGATCATCTTAAACACAAAAAAGGAGAGTTGGACACAATCCTTAAAGAAACTGAAAAAGAAGAAAACATGCTTCTTAAAAAATCAGATGATTACAAAAAATTAATTGAAGAAAGACTTCTTTTTTCATACGGCAAAATAAGAAGTAATGTGAAAAATGGGCTTGCAATTGTACCAATTGAAAGAGGTGCCGCAGGTGGATCTTTTTTTACAATTCCCCCTCAAGTTCAAATGGAAATTGCATCAAGAAAGAAGATCATTACAGATGAGCACAGTGGTAGAATATTAATTGACGAAGTTTTAGCTACCGAACAGAAAGAAAAGATGGAAAAACTTTTTTCAAGTATTTAATTATACACTAAAAAGATGAAGAAAGGTATTATTTATATAATATGTTTTCTGAGTTTACTATTTAGTTATACTTCCTGCTCACAGAATAATAAACCCTCAGATCAACTAAATCTAGAACCAATCTCTGTAAATAAAGAAAAGGTTCATAAAGCATATTTTGCAAGTGGCTGTTTCTGGTGTGTTGAAGCTATTTATGAAAGTATTATTGGGGTTAATGATGTTGTCAGCGGCTATTCAGGCGGTGAATTTTCAAACCCAACATATCAATTGGTAAATACAAAACTAACTGGGCATGCAGAAACTATTGAAGTAACTTATAATCCTGAGAAAATTACTTTTTCAAATTTAGTTGATGTTTATTTTGGATCTCAAAACATTGAACAAATTAACGGGCAAGGACCAGATAGAGGACCTCAATATAGATCAATAATTTTTTATCAAAATAAGGAACAAAAAAATATAATTGACAAAAAGATTTTAGAATTAGAATTCAAATTGAATGTAAAGGTCGCCGCGGAAGTATATCCGTTTAGAAAATTTTGGATCGCAGAGACTTACCACCAAGATTTTAAGAAAAATAATACCAATCACCCTTATATTATAAATATATCTAATCCAAGGTTTGAAAATTTCAAGTATAAATTTGAAGACATCATAAAAGATTAATTTTTATGAGCATTGATAAGATAAACAACTATGTAAAAGACCACAGTTGCTCTGAAACAAAATTACTCTCTGAATTAAGAAGAGAAACTGAGCTAAAGTGCATTAATCCAATAATGCTTAGTGGTGAATATCAGGGTAGATTATTAAGCCTAATTTCAAAAATTAAACAGCCAAAAAAAATATTAGAAATAGGTACGTTTACAGGTTATTCAACCCTTTGTTTAGTAGAAGGATTAGAAACATCAGGTAAAATTTACACAATTGATAAAAATGAAGAACTTATCAAAATTCAAAATAAATATTTTTCAAAATCAAAATATCACAAAAATATAAAACAATACACTGGTGATGCACTGGAAATCATACCTAAAATTAATTCCAAATTTGATCTTATTTTTCTTGATGCAGATAAGGAGAATTATAATAAATATCTTGAAATTATTATCCCTAAACTTAATAAAAAAGGGATTCTTATTTCAGATAATGTGTTATGGCATGGTAAAGTCTTAATCGATAAAAAGAATCAAGATAAAGTGACCAAAAGAATTGATACATTTAATAAGGACCTAGTCGAAAATCAAAATTTTCAAACGTTTATGCTTCCAATTCGAGATGGACTAAGCATTTCGATAAAACTATAAGTCTCTTTTTACTGAATCGGTAACCGAATCTATCTCAGATTTAACCTTTTCGATTTCAGATTTAACCTGGACTGATACATTAGAATCCTTATTAATTTTGTCCTTTGAAGTTTTAATTTCATGTTTTATTTCATTTGTTGCATGCTTTATATTATTAATGCCTTTGCCAAGTCCTCTTGCGAATTCAGGAATTTTATCTGCACCAAATAATAAAACAACAATAAAAATAACAAAGCCAATTTCAGGCCCACTTATAAATAAAAACATATTTTGATATAGCATTATACAAATATAATGAGTAAGTTTATTTTAATAAAGTAACACATATATTTTATGAAAAAAATGTTACTGGCCAGTACTTCTACAATTTATGGTCAAAAGTATTTAGAATATATCTTAGAAGAAATTAGCTTATTATTTTACAAATGTAAAAATGTTCTATTTATTCCCTTTGCTAGACCATCAGGAATTACCCATTTACAATATACCAATCTTGTGAAAAAAACCTTTAGGAAAATTAATCTACAGGTTCTAGATTATAAATCAGATGAAATGATCTCCACGAATATTAATAAATGTGATGGGATTTTTATCGGTGGAGGCAATACTTTTTTATTACTAAATAAACTTTATGAGTATGATTTAATAAAGCCTTTAAAACAAAAAATTAAATCCGGAACACCATATTTAGGCACCAGTGCGGGAACTAATATTTGTGGAATGACTATAGGTACAACCAATGATATGCCTATTATAAATGTTAAAAGTCATAAAGCACTAGAATTATTACCTTTCAATATTAATCCTCATTATTTAGATCCTGTTAAAAACTCAAAGCACATGGGTGAATCAAGGGAAACAAGGATAAAAGAATTTCATATACTGAATAATCAGAAGGTAATTGGTTTAAGAGAAAGTTCCTTTCTGAGTGTTGAAAATAATGATATTATATTAAAAGGACCAAAACAGGCGGTAGTTTTTAAAAAAGATGAAAATATTTTTGAAATAAATAGTGGGTTTAATTTAAAAAATCTGATTTAAGAGATGTCAAAATTATATCTTTGAACTATGAAGAATAATAAGGTATTATTAATGATTCTTGATGGCTGGGGGAAGTCGATTAACCCTGAGGTTTCAGCAATTGATAAAGCAAAAACTCCCTTTATTGATGAGTTATATGAAAGATATCCAAATGCTAATCTAAAAACATTTGGTGAAGAAGTAGGTCTTCCAAAAAACCAAATGGGTAATAGTGAGGTTGGTCACTTAAATCTTGGTGCTGGAAGAATTGTTTATCAAGAGCTCTCAAGAATAAACATGTCTATAAAAAATAGAGAACTAGAATCAAATAATACTTTAACAGAAGCATTTAATTATGCTAAAAAAAATAAAAAAAACATACATCTAATGGGCTTAATTAGTAATGGAGGCGTACATTCCCATTACAGCCACCTCTGTGAATTAATTAGAATCTCTAACAATTATGAGAGTAATATTTTTATTCATGGATTCACAGACGGAAGAGATGTTGATCCAAAAGCCTCACTAACAGATTTAGAAAATTTAGAGGAGTACATTTCAGATAAAAACTGTGAAATTGCATCCATCATCGGAAGATATTATTCAATGGACAGAGACAATAGATGGGACAGGACAAAATTAGCATATGATTTGATATGTAAAGGGCAAGGAAAACAAACAACTAACTTTATTTCTGAAATTAAAAATTCACATAAGGAGAATTGCACAGACGAATTTTTGAAACCAATGGTTAAAGTAGATGATAACGGAAATCCGATTGGTAATATCAATAAAAATGATGTTGTAGTTTTCTTTAATTTTAGAACTGATCGTGGAAGACAGCTTACAAAAGCAATGACTCAAGATGGTTTTAATGAATTTGAAACCGAAAATCATAATTATCATTTTGTTACGATGACTAATTATGATAACTCATTTAAAAATATTGAAGTAGTTTTTGAAAATGAAAACTTAAAAAATACCTTAGGTGAAATATTGGAGAAAAATAATAAATCCCAACTCAGAATAGCAGAAACCGAAAAATACCCACACGTAACATTTTTCTTTTCAGGAGGGAGAGAGGAGCCATTTAAAAATGAAAAAAGAATTCTAAAAGAATCGCCCAAGGTTGCAACATATGATTTAAAGCCTGAAATGAGTGCTTATGAGATTACAGATGCATTAATTGAGGAGCTTAATGAAGGAACTAATGATTTTATCTGTCTTAATTATGCTAACGGAGACATGGTTGGTCACACGGGCAGTTTTAGTGCAGCTATAAAAGCATGTGAGGATATTGATAATTGTGTAAAAAGAACAATAGAATGCTCTATTGAGAATAATTATACAATAATATTAATTGCTGATCATGGAAATTGTGATATGATGAGAAACTCTAATGGAACACCTAACACTGCACATACGATGAATTTAGTCCCACTAATCCTGATTAACTCAAATTTTCATAAAATAAATGATGGGAAACTTGCTGATATTGCTCCTACAATTCTAAAAATAATGGAAATAAATTGTCCAGCGGAAATGACGGGAAAATCATTATTATAAATAAAGTATGCAAAAATCACTAGAGGAAATAGAATTAATAAGAGAGAGTGCATTACTTGTATCAAAGACACTAGGTTTAATTGCAAAAGAAATTAAAGAAGGAGTAACAACATTATATTTGGATAAATTAGCAGAAGAATTTATAAGGTCTAATGATGCATTACCTGGATTTTTAGGATTATATGATTTTCCAAACACACTATGTACAAGTCCTAACTCACAGGTGGTTCATGGGATTCCAAATGATGTTCCGTTAAAAAATGGAGATATAATTTCTATTGATTGCGGAGTGCTTAAAAATGGTTTCTACGGGGATCATGCATACACTTTTTGTGTAGGGGAAGTCGATGATGAAATTAAAAAACTTCTAAGAATTTCCAAAGAGTCACTTTATAAAGGAATTTCAGAATTTAAATTGGGAAATAGAGTTGGAGATGTAGGTTTTACAATTCAGGATTATTGTGAAAAATTTGGTTATGGAGTTGTTAGAGAATTAATTGGTCATGGAATCGGTAAAATCATGCATGAAAAACCTGAGATGCCAAATTACGGAAGAAGAGGAACAGGTAAAAAGTTCAAAGAAGGTATGGTAGTTGCAATTGAACCCATGATTAATATGGGAACCCACAAAATCATACAACACAGTGACGGATGGACCATCACAACTAAGGATAACCTTGCAAGTGCTCACTTTGAACATAATATTGCAATAATAAACGGTAAGCCAGAAATACTTTCAACATTCAACTATATATATGAATCTTTAAATATATCTTCAAATGAAGAAGAGGGATTTCATAATTATTTCAAATTATGAGACGCTTGGTAAAACTTATTCTAAATTATATTCCAAGAACAATATTAACTAGGGTTAGTTTTATTTTAAAACCGCTGATAAGAATCTATTTGTATGGTCATAAATATACGGATCCAATTGATGGATCAAGTTTTAGAAAATTTCTTCCTTATGGTTACAATAATGTTAGAAAAAATGCTTTATCTCCGTCAACATTTTCATTAGAAAGACATAGATTATTGTGGCTCTATCTAGAGAATGAAACACCCTTTTTTAAAAATAAGTTAAAAGTTCTTCATTTTGCTCCAGAAGCAGCATATTATTCAAGATTTAAAAATCTAACTAATTTAATTTATCACACAACTGACATCAACTCTCCACTGGCAACAATTAAAGCCGATATATGTGAATTACCAATGAAAGATAACAGCTATGACTTTATTCTTTGCAATCACGTTTTAGAGCATATTATTGATGATAAAAAAGCTATGAAAGAACTCTACAGGGTATTAAAAAAAGGGGGAGTTGGTATTTTTCAGGTTCCTCTGGACGAAAATAGAAAAAAAACATACGAAGATTCCTCAATTGTGACACCAAATGAAAGGAATAAGGCATTTGGTCAGTATGATCACGTTAGAATTTATGGAATGGATTTTTTTGACAGACTATCTGAGGCAGGTTTTAAAGTTGAAAAATGTAATTACACATCACAATTATCAAAAGAGGAAATAGAAAAATTTTGTCTTCCAAATAATGAGATTATCCCAGTTTGTTATAAATAATTAATTATAAAAATTATTTAAAATTAATTCTTCAAACTCATTTTTATCATTTTCAAATATAATTAGTGATGAAATATTATTATTAAAACTAAAAAAATCTTTAATTTCTTCAATATTCATCGAATGAATAGCGGTTGCATAAGCATCTGCCTCAACACAGGATGATGCTTTTACCGTTACACTTAAAATATTTGTTTTAGTCGGATATCCTGTTAAAGGATTAATGATATGGGCATATCTATTTCCCATTGAGTCAATTTTAAATTTTCTGTAGGTTCCAGAAGAAGCTAGGGATATATTATTTAATTCTAAAGAGCTATAATTACTCCTATCCCCATCAAATCTAGGCATATCTATAGCAACTAACCATGGTTTATTTTTATCGATATTTATTCCTGAACTATTTATTTCCCCACCGATTTCAACCAGAAAATTATCAATTTGTTTATTTTTTAAAAATTTAGCAACTTCATCTACTGCATAGCCTTTGGCTATGGCATTAAAATCAATATATGAATCCATGGGTCTACTAAGTTTATTGTCAATAATTTCAAATCTGTTAAATCCTGTTTTTGATAACAAATAAGTGAATTGATCATTAGGGTTTATTTTTGAATCAGGAATATATTTTTCTGGACCAAATCCCCAATAATTAACAAGTAAACCAATAGAAGGGTCAAATCTACCACCAGTTATCTCATATATTTTTTTTGAAAAACTGAAAACATTTTTAAAATGATCATCAAGTTGAACAGAATTATTATTATTCACTCTAGAAATTATAGAGGTTTTCTTATAGGTTGACATTGACATGTCAATTTCTTTAAAAATATCAACAATCTCATTAGAATAATTTGAATTTCCAGAACCGTAAAATTGGATGTTATATGAGGTGCCAAAAATAAGCCCTGACAGAGAAGTTTTTTTTAATTCACTACAAGAAAAAAAAGTAATAAAAACAAGAACTAAATAATTTTTCATGAAAAGATTGAAATAAATTTAAGTTACAAATTTATCCCCCAAAATCATCAAAACGGATATTTTCATCAGGAATACCAAAATCCTCCCCCATTTTTTGGACAGCCTGATTCATTAATGGTGGACCACAAAAATATAATTCTATGTCTTCTGGAGACTCATGGAATTTCAAATAATTATCAATAACACAATTATGAATAAATCCTAAAAAACCATCACCATCAGAATCTAAATCTTCTTTAACCTTCCAATTATCTTCGGGCAATGGATCTGATAAGGCTACATAAAATTTGAAATTTGAAAAGTCTTTTTCTAAATTGTAAAAATGGTCTAAATAAAATAACTCTTTTCTAGATCTTCCCCCATACCAAAAAGTAATTTTTCTCCCAGTCTGTAATGTTCTGAACAAATGATACAAATGAGATCTCATAGGTGCCATTCCTGCTCCACCACCAACATATAACATTTCTGCGTCAGATTCATTTATAAAAAACTCTCCATAAGGTCCTGAAATAGTTACTTTATCCCCCGGCTTTCTAGAAAAGATATATGACGAAGCAATTCCTGGATTTATATCCATCCAATTATTTTTTTCTCTGTCCCATGGTGGGGTAGCTATTCTTACATTTAACATTATTTCTCTTCCCTCAGCAGGGTATGATGCCATAGAATAAGCTCTTTCAACCGTTTCTGGGTTTTTCATAACTAGAGGCCAGATATTAAATTTATCCCACTCAGAATTAAACTTATCGGCTGAATCGTGTTCCTCTGGATGAGCTGTGATATTCATATCCTTAAAATTAACTTCAGTTTCAGGAATATCAATTTGAATATATCCACCAGCTTTATAATCCATGTCTTCAGGAATTTTTACTACAAACTCCTTTATAAAGGATGCTACATTATAATTACTTACAACTGTTGCCTCCCATTTTTTAATTCCAAATACCTCCTCAGGTATGCTAATATCCATGTCTTGCTTTACTTTAACCTGACAAGCCAGTCTCGCACCAGACTTTAATTCTTTTCTGGTAAAATGAGGAGTTTCTGTTGGCAAGGCCTCACCTCCACCTGAATTAACATGACATTCACATTGAATACAGGTACCACCCCCACCACAAGCAGAAGGCAAAAATATTTTTTGAGCGCTTAAAGTTGTAAGAAGAGTATCACCAGACGCCACCTCAATTTCTTTTTCTCCATTAATTTTAATTTTAACAGGACCTGAAGGGGCTAGTTTTTCCTTGACGAAGAGTAGTAAAAGAATTAATAACAAAGAAACTACTAGTAGAATTCCTACAACTAATAAAATAGACTGAGTTATGGATGTAGCTAAAATCATAATTAATTTAAATCAATGTTGCTGTAAACAATATTATCATTGTCCTCAATTTTAATATTTTTTGAAATTTCTTTCTTTTCATTTTCAAAATTTGATGGGGCTTCATCACCTCCGGTTAACATTCCTCCAAAACTCATAAAGCCAATAGCCATTAAGCCAGTTATGATAAATGTAATTCCAAGTCCTCTTAAGGGACCAGGGATTGATGAATATCTAATTTTTTCTCTAATGGCTGCAATAGCTAATATTGCAAGAAAAAAACCAAAACCAGATCCAATACCATATGTAGTTGCCAATTGAATTGTTTCTATCTCTCTTGATTGCATAAAAAGAGAGCCTCCAAGAATTGCACAGTTAACAGCAATCAAGGGTAAAAATATCCCTAGTGAATTATACAAAGAAGGAGAGAATTTTTCTACAATAATCTCAACTAATTGCACCATTGTCGCGATGGTAGCAATAAATAGAATAAAAGAAAGAAAACTTAGGTTGTAATCAATTAAACTTGGGTGCAACCAAACCAGTGCACCATCTTGAAGAATATACTGATCAAGAAGCCAGTTTAATGGAACGGTAATAGCCAGTACAAAGGTAACTGCTGCTCCTAATCCAATTGCAGTAGAAACTTTTTTTGAAACAGCTAAATATGAGCACATTCCTAAAAATGTTGCAAATACCATATTGTCTATGAATACTGATTTAAAAAATAATTCTATATGTTCCATTTATTCTTCGATTAAATGTTTACTTCTAGCACGTTGAACCCATATTATAATCCCAACAACAATTAGTGCCATTGGAGACAACAACATAAATCCGTTATTTTCATATCCAAATGCATACAATCCAGTTTTATCAATCGGATCCCCTAAAACAGGAATTCCCCATAACGTTCCCGAACCTAATAATTCTCTGAAAAACCCTACGATAATAAGTATGACTGCATATCCAAAAGCATTACCAATACCATCTAAAAAAGATCTCCAAAGGCCATTGCCCAAAGCAAATGCCTCAAATCTTCCCATAATAATACAATTGGTAATGATTAGACCAATAAATACTGACAAGGTTTTACTTAATTCATACGCAAAAGCTTTGAGAACTAAATCAACAATTATTACAAGGGTTGCAATAACAGTTAATTGGACAATTATCCTGATTTTAGAAGGTACAATATTTCTAATCATTGAAATAACTACATTTCCAACTCCCATTACAAATAAAACCGAAACAGACATAACAACAGATGCTTCTAACTCTGCAGTAATTGCCAGGGCTGAACATATTCCTAAAACCTGAACAGTTATAGGGTTATTGTCAGATAATGGATCTGTTATAAGCTTAGTGTCTTTCTTAGATAAAAGTCCCATTTAGTTATTTTTAATATTATTAAAATATGATTGATATAAGCTTAAATCACTTCTTATCATAGCAGTAACACCATCACCAGTTATTGTCGAACCTGCAATAGCGTCAACTTCGTTATCATATTTGTCTATATTTTTTGGATCTAGGTTTGTTTTTGAAACATTTATACCCTTAAAATTACCGTTTGAATCTAACAAAGCCTCACCAATGAAGTCATCCATAAAAAATCTTTGTTTAATGTTTGCTCCTAATCCAGGGGTCTCTGCTT
>CACEAZ010000024.1 GCA_902557655.1 uncultured Bacteroidota bacterium | reverse complement strand
TTTTCATTCTCGAGAGCTTTCGCCTTTTGGTCTTCTTTTAATTTCTGAAGATCGCTTTTCTTTTGGTCAATTCTTTTAAGCTTTTCATCCATCCAGTCATTGAATCTTTTTTCAGCCTCTTCTTCATCAAAAGCACCTTTTGCTACACCACCTAATAAGTGATATTTTAACATAACCCCTTTATACGAAAGTATATTTCTGGCTGTTTTGGTTGGTTGTGCACCATTTTGAAGCCATTTGACTGAGTTATCCATATCTAATTCAATTGTAGCAGGATTTGTATTTGGATTATATACACCTAATTTTTCAAGATATTTACCGTCTCTTTTAGAGCGAGAGTCTGCTGCGACGATCCAGTAAAATGGTTTTCCTTTTTTACCGTGTCTTTGAAGTCTTATTTTTACTGACATAATATTAAATTTTAAGGTCCTCGACCAAGTTTATTAATTAGCTGGCAAATATACTATAAAATTCTTTTACCTAACTAATTCTTTGAAATTTTTGTATTACATTTACTCTAATTGATCATCACAATGAAAAAACTTATAATTATTTCTATTGTTTTTATGTTTTACAACTGTGAAAACGAGTTGAGTAATAAAATTCCAAGTTTTGAAGCAGTGATCAACGATAATTTTAATTGGGTAGCTGATTCTTATGTTGCTACAGTTCAAAACAATCAACTCTCCATCACGGGAACAGGTCAGTTTGGGACAATTGCTATGCAAGTAGATTCTCCTGAGGTTAGATCTTATAATTTATCCAGTTTAACTGAGGAATTTGCAATTTTTCAAGATACTTTACAGTTTTCAACTCAGAATGACGGGGTTAATAGTATTGCATTTCTTAGTGATGGATATATTGATATTAATGAGATTGATAATGTTAATAACACAATTACAGGACATTTTCATTTTGACGCGTATAATTTAACTGGAGAATACACAATTAATATTTCTGAAGGAGTTTTTTACAGAATACCTATTACATCAGAAATTCAGGATTAAATTTTAAAATAAATAATGTATTTAATTTTTGATACCGAAACCACCGGTTTACCAAAAAATTGGAGAGCACCAATTTCCGATACGAGTAATTGGCCAAGATGCGTGCAAATTGCATGGCAGCTTCATGATGAATTAGGAAATTTAATCGAAAGTAACAGTTTTCTTATTAAACCTGACGGATATGATATTCCTTATGAATCTGAAAAAATTCATGGAATTTCTACTCAGCTTGCAGAAAAAGAAGGACATAATCTAGAAACAGTTTTAAAGAAGTTTAATCTGTCTATTTCTAAATCAAAATTTATTGTTGGTCATAATGTAAACTTTGATCTAAACGTTATTGGTTGTGAGTTCTACAGAAAAAATATTTCTTCTAATATTGAGCTGACGGATATATTAGATACATGTACTGAGTCTACCGCTTTTTTGTGTAAGCTTCCTGGTGGAAGGGGGGGTAAGTTCAAATTGCCAACTTTAACAGAATTACATGAATTTTTATTTTCAAGCCCTTTTCAAGAAGCTCATAATGCAACCGCAGATGTTGAAGCTACTGCTAGATGTTTTTTGGAATTAATTAGATTAAAAAACTACAAGAAAGAGGAGCTCCACGCAGATGATGAATACTTCAATAAATTTTCTAATTATAATACTGATATAATTCAAAAAATAGGTTTAAAGCATCAAAATCTAAAGAAAAAATCTGAAAATTTAAAAAAAGAGTTAACTCAACCATCAGTTGATAAACATAACATCGAGTCTAAAATTTCTGAAACAGATCTGTCTGACTGTGATTTTACACATTTACACAATCACAGTCAATTTTCGATGTTGCAGTCTACTATTAAGATTAAAGATTTAGTAGACAAGGCTAGCGAAATGAAAATGAAGGCTGTTGCGATTACAGATCTAGGTAACATGATGGGTGCATTTAGATTTGTTGACGCAGTAAAGAAAAAAAATAACCAAATAAAAGAGTTTAACGATAAGAATCATGAAAAAAATACTTTTATAAAGCCAATAGTTGGTTGTGTTTTAAATGTATGTGAAGATCATTTAAATAAAAATTTCAGAGACAATGGTTACCAGGTGGTATTTCTTGCAAAAAATAAAAATGGGTATAATAATCTTTCTAATCTTTCATCTTTAGCATATACAAAGGGGTTTTATTATGTTCCGCGTGTCGATAAAAAGTTAATTCTTGATTATAAAGATGATTTGATTGTTCTTTCAGGAAATTTGTATGGGGAAATTTCTAATAAAATTCTAACCACAGGTAAAAAAGAAGCCGAAGAATCTTTGTTGTGGTGGAAAGAAAATTTTTCTGATGATTTTTACATCGAATTGAATAGGCATAATCAGGAGGATGAAGATACCGTAAATAAAATTCTCATAGAATTTTCTAAAAAGCATGAAATTAAACCAATAGCCACCAATAATACCTTTTACTTGGATAGCGAAAGTGCTGATGCTCATGATATATTATTATGTGTAAAGGATGGTGAAAAACTTTCAACTCCAAAGGGACGAGGAAGAGGTTTTAGATATGGATTACCAAATAACCAATATTATTTTAAATCCTCTGAAGAAATGAAGTCAATTTTCTCAGATATTCCATCAGCTATTTTTAATACTAATGAAGTTGTATCGAAAGTTCAGAGTTTTGATTTGAATAACGATGTATTATTACCAAAGTTTGAAATTCCTAATGAATTTATCGAATCTGAAGATAATAATGATGGAGGTAAAAGAGGAGAAAATAAATACCTCAGACATTTAACCTTTTTAGGTGCTGAAAAAAGATATGGAAAAATTGATGATAGTCTAAAAGACAGGATTGAATTTGAGTTAGAAACTATTAAAAATACCGGCTATCCAGGTTATTTTTTGATTGTTGAGGATTTCATTAGAAAAGCAAGAGAAATGAAAGTTTCTGTTGGTCCTGGGAGGGGTTCAGCTGCCGGATCTGTTGTAGCTTATTGTCTGTGGATCACAAATATAGATCCTATAAAATATGATTTACTTTTTGAAAGATTTTTAAATCCGGACAGAATTAGTATGCCTGATATAGATATCGATTTTGATGATGTAGGCAGAAACAAGGTTATAAGCTACGTAATTGAAAAATATGGTGAAAATCAGGTTGCTCAAATAATAACCTACGGAACAATGGCAGCAAAATCCTCAATCAGAGATACTGCTAGGGTCCTTGATTTGCCCCTTGGTGATGCAGATAGAATTGCGAAGTTGGTTCCTAATATGACTAAACTAAGTTCCATTTTTGAAACTGATCACAAAGAGTTAAGAAAAAAATTTAGAGCAGATGATTTAGATAAAATTAATCAACTACTAAGTATTTCTCAGTCTGATAATTTAGAGTCTGAAACAATAAAGCAGGCTAGGTTGTTAGAGGGGTCCTTGAGAAATACCGGAATTCACGCATGTGGTGTTATCATTACTCCAGATGACATCAAAAATTTTGTTCCAATTGCAACTGCTAAAGATTCTGATTTATACGTAACACAATTTGATAACGCAGTTGTTGAGCAAGCAGGTTTATTAAAAATGGATTTTCTTGGACTAAAAACTCTGACACTAATTAAAGACACTGTAAAAATTGTTAAGGCTAAATATGATATTGAATTAGATCCAGATAATTTTCCTATTGATGATGAAAAAACCTTTGAATTATTTCAGAAAGGTGAAACTGTTGGGATATTTCAATACGAATCGCCTGGAATGCAAAAACATTTAAAAGATCTTAAGCCAACAGTATTTGATGATTTGATTGCTATGAATGCTTTATATCGTCCTGGTCCGATGGAATACATACCAAGTTTTATCAAACGAAAACATGGAGAAGAAAAAATTGTGTATGATTTACCGGAAATGGAAGAATTTCTAAAAGACACATACGGAATAACGGTTTACCAGGAACAAGTGATGTTGCTTTCTCAAAAGATTGGAGACTTTTCTAAAGGTGAGGCGGATATTTTAAGAAAAGCTATGGGTAAAAAACAGAAAGATGTTTTGGATAAGATGAAGCCTAAGTTTTTAAAAAATTCTGAAAAAAAAGGATTTAAAACAGAGAAGGTTGAGAAGATATGGAAAGACTGGGAAGCCTTTGCTAGTTATGCTTTTAATAAATCACATTCAACTTGTTACGCTTGGATAGCTTATCAAACAGCTTATTTAAAGGCAAATTACCCTGCTGAATATATGGCTTCGGTTCTGTCTAATAATATGAAGGATATCAAAAATATTACCTTTTTTATGGGTGAATGCAAAAGAATGAAGCTTCAGGTTTTAGGTCCTGATCTAAACGAGTCATACTTTAAATTCTCAGTTAATAAAGACAATGCCATTAGATTTGGTATGGGTGCAATTAAAGGAGTTGGTGCATCTGCTGTTAAAGCAATTGTTGACGAGAGAAAAGCTAACGGATCATACAAGTCAATTTTTGATTTATCACAAAGGGTAGATTTGAGGGCTGCAAATAAAAAAGCTTTTGATGGATTGACCGCTGCTGGTGCTTTTGATTCTTTTGATATAAATAGAGCTCAATATTTTTATGACAATGGAGATGGAATCACATTTATCGAAAAAATTTTAAGACACGGAAACAAATTTCAGGAGAATAAAAACTCATCTCAGGTTAGTTTATTTGCAGGTACAAATGATATGCAAATATCAAACCCCAAAATTCCAGATGTTGACCCATGGCCAACAATAGAAAAGTTAACTAAGGAGAAAGAAGTCGTAGGCATCTATATTTCAGGCCATCCCTTGGATGATTTTAGAGTTGAAATGGAATCCTTCTGTAACGGCGATGTAAGTGTCTTTAAGTCACCGAAAGAATTTATTAATAAAGAAATTACAGTAGCTGGAGTGATAACCGAAGTCGAACACAGGGTTAGCAGACAGGGTAAAGGATGGGCATTTTTTATACTTGAGGATTATGTAGACTCGTATAATTTTAGAATTTTTGGTGAAGAATATCTGAGATTTAAACATTTTTTAAACTTGAATAATTTTTTATATATAAAAACTAAAATCGTAGATGGTTGGCTTAATAAAGAGACGGGTTTAAGAGGAGAACCAAGAATTCAATACAGTAATTTTAAATTATTACAGGATGTTGTTAAAACATTTGCAAAAAAAATCTCAATTCAGTTAAAATTAGAGGATGTTAACGAAGAAAAAATTAAAACAATTAAAACTTTACTTCGTAAACATGAGGGCAAACATAATTTAGGTTTTGTTGTGTATGATGATGATGAAAAAATCATGGTTGAATTGGACAGCGAAAAGCAAAAGGTTGATATCTCCTCAACGCTGTTAAATATGCTAGAACATAATAATATTTTTTATAAGCTTAATTAGATTATTTAGTTATTTTTGATAAAATTTTAGAAATTATGGCATTAGAGATAACAGACAATAACTTTGAAGAAACAGTTTTAAAAAGTGATAAACCCGTATTAGTTGATTTTTGGGCAGCATGGTGTGGTCCATGTAGAATGGTAGGTCCAATCATTGATGAAATCAGTAATGAGTATGAAGGGAAAGCTGTAGTTGGAAAAGTTGATATAGACTCTCATCAGCAATTTGCTGCTCAATTTGGAGTAAGAAATATTCCTACTGTTCTTATTTTCAAAAATGGAGAATTAGTTGATAGAAAGGTAGGAGTTTCTTCTAAAAGCGATTATACTGGCTCCTTAGACTCCCTTATTTAAAATAATTTTTTATTTTGTCATACGTTATATAATAGTATGAAAGGGATATTAAAGATTATTTTCTTATTTATTTTTTCAATTTCAATTGGGCAAAACATCAATATAGTCTCTTTTGATTCTTCTGCCGATTATAATCCAGGATCTGGTGTTTCTGTACATCTTAATCCTACAGGAATATTTGCTTTTGAAAATATTTCTAATTTACAAGATTCAAATAATAATAGTTTTATTCTGGAAATTTCGGCACCTGGAGGAGACTTTTCAACTCCAACGGAGCTTAACACAGCATATGATTTTTATACTTCCCTGATTAATGGAGTTCTTCCTGTTGATTTGGTTTCAGGCCAGTACAAATTAAGGATCAGATCAACTCAGCCTGTAGCTGTTCAAGAAACAGATTTTTTTACTGTTAACAACACAACAACTAATTCCACACCTTCATTTACATCAAATATTGTATCAAATTCTAGTTATAAAGATTGTTTGGATGACGGTTCTAACCTTGTAAATCCTTTTTTTGGTTCCTATAATCAAAATTATAATTCGGATTCAGGAGATATGCCAAGTGATTATAAGATTTTCACTGTCTCTCCAACTAGTGATCAAAATACAATTGAAGTTACTTTAATAGATCTATCAGATGGTAGTGCTGTAACATTGACCCCCATTGCGGGAGCTTTTTTTCAGATTCCAGATAACCTTACTGTTGGCACCTACAACATTGAGGTTAAGGAAACTTCACCAGATGGTTTTTCAACTTTTTTTAGTTCGGCATTTGTGTTTCATACAAGTGCTACTATTTTTGGAAATGCTTCTTCGGAAACTGTTTGTGTTGGTACCGAAGTAACCTTTAATATCGATGTAGGAGACTTAGGTACTGGTAGCAACTCTATGGGTTCTTATTACATTATTAGTTTTGGAGATGGTTCAGAAGATTTAATTCTTACACAAGCAGAATTATTACAATTGTACAGCGACCCTGTAAACCCTATTACACATGTTTTTCAACAGGCATCATGTACCAATAGCGGCGGAACTAGTTATTCAGTATCCTTTAAGTTATTTAATAAAGGTATTTCGCAATGTGATAATTACAGTCAAAACGGTTTGGGCTCATCTAAAGATATAGCTACCGCAGAGGCACCTCAATCGCAGTTTGACCTAGCGCTGGAACAATGTAGTACGGAGGATATTGAGGTGACTAATACAACAATCGCAGGATCTTATCCTACAGCAACAGGGAATTGTGATGGACAAGTCAATTATTCATGGCAAGTTAAAAAGCCAAGTTTTACAGATTTCTTACCCGTTTCCTTGTTAAATCCTTCATCTTCATGGGTGGTAGGAGAAAATTTAATAATACCCGCTGCCGATGTGGATGAGGTGGGGTGTTGGGATATTAAATTAATTTCAGTGAATCCCGCAGCTTGTCTGGAAGAATCTCAATTTACTGGTACTATTAATATAGAAGACACACCTGTTGCAGATTTCACTGCCATAGGAGATGTATGTGTCGATGATGCAATAAGCCTATTAGATGATTCAAATATTACATCTGTTCCTTGTGATTTTGAACTTGTGGACGAGACACCAACCCACGTTTGGAGCGTATCGCCTGATTCAGGATATGTTTTGCTAGATGATTCAGAAGGTAATCCTACAACGCTTGAAAGTCAAAATCCAATAATTCGTTTCACAGAGTTGGGTAGCTATACAGTAACTCTAACGGTAACAACCGAATGTGGATCTGATTTTCATAGCGAGACATTTAATGTTTTTGGTAATCCAACTGTTGATATTGAGTTAGATTCAATTTCTTATTGCTCAACATCCTCGTATTCGATTGATTTTGCTAATGAATTGATACCAACTTATTCCGATGGTTTTAGCACTCCTACTGGATATTCTTGGACTGTCACTGGAACTGATATTGATAGTAGTGATTATGATTTTGTAAATGGAACAGAAAGTGATGATCAATTCCCAACCATTCAATTAAATTCATTCAAAACTTATGATATCACTGTTACAGTTGGTTCGAATTGTGACAATTCAGATTCTGATACCATTGAGATTATTTTAAATCAACAACCAATAATAACGAATGTAGTTAACGAAGAAGAGATT
The DNA here is from genome assembly GCA_902557655.1 of uncultured Bacteroidota bacterium. Taxonomy (GTDB): domain Bacteria; phylum Bacteroidota; class Bacteroidia; order Flavobacteriales; family Flavobacteriaceae; genus MED-G13. The sequence goes on along the minus strand of CACEAZ010000024.1, from coordinate 2,142 downwards.
TGTTCTGGGAGTGAATCATCACAAGTAAATTTAATATCTGACACTGAAAACACAACTTTTTCTTGGATATCTACTGAAAATGTAAATTTAACCGGATACATTGAAAGTGGAACTACAAGCTTTATTCCTGCACAAACAATTTTGAATATTTCAACAGATACCCAGGAGCTTAATTATAGTGTCACACCTATTGCTAATGGATGTGCAGGGGATCCATTTAATTACAAAATAATTGTGTATTCAAACCCGGTTGTTTTAGATGAAAATATTGTAATATGTACCGGTGACACATTTGTTGTATCACCAATTGAAGATTTAGAAACTGAAGTTATTCCTGATGGGACAACTTATTCGTGGCCAGAACCAGTAAGTAACCCTGTTGGTGCAATTAGTGGAGGAGCTGCTGCATCTAACCAATCAAATATCAGTCAAACACTTTCTAATAATATTGATAGTGTTTCAATTATTACATATACGGTTACACCAGCCTATGATGAGTGTATAGGTGATCCTTTTGATGTTGTTATCAGGGTAAATCCAGAGCCCCAGGTTGAAGAAGTTACGAGTCAGGTCTTGTGTGTTGGTGAATCGACAGAAGCCATTGTATTTGAAACTATCAACACAGGTGGTACTACTACTTATGCGTGGACGATTGATAACACGGATATTGGAGAAGATTTAGAAGCTAGTGGTAGCGGAGACATTCCTTCCTTTGTTGTTACAAATGATACAACCAATGCTTTAGTAGCAACGATAGAGGTTACACCTACTTATTTGGATGATGGAGGGGTTGCTACATGTGTTGGTAATCCTGAGACATTTACCATTACAGTAAATCCTTTAGGACAGGTTGAAGAAGTGACTAGTCAGGTTTTATGTGTTGGAGACACGACAGACGAGATTGAATTTACAACCATCAATACAGACGGCACTACAACGTACGCATGGACCAATGACAATACAGCGATTGGATTAGCTGCAAGTGGTCCAGAGATTGCAACTGCAACTACGATTCCTTCGTTTGTTGTTACAAATAATACGACCAATGCTTTGGTAGCAACTATAGAGGTTACCCCAACATATGAGAACAATGGAGTCATATGTGTTGGTGATCCAGAGACTTTTACCATTACGGTGAATCCATTAGGACAGGTTGAACCCGTTCTAAGTCAAGAGTTGTGTGCTGGTGATTCCACGGATGAAATTACATTTGAAACTACTAATACGAACGGTACGACTACGTATACTTGGACTAATGACAATCCAGCGATTGGATTGGCTGCAAGTGGACCAGAGGATGCAACTGCAACTACGATTCCATCTTTTGTTGCAACAAATGGCACAAATACACCAATAACTGCTAATATCTCTGTAACATCGTTTCTTACGTTAAACGGTTTTACTTGTGAAGGTAATACTGAAGATTTTACGATAACGGTTAATCCTTCTCCTCAGGTTGACTTTTCTGAAGAAGACCAATTTATCACAAGCGGTGAATCTTCTTTAGAGGTGAATTTAACAAGTGCTGTAGAGAATGTTACCATGTCTTGGACTGCTGTTGCTGATCCCGGTGTTCAGGGACTTATTAATTTATCAGGAACAAATACAATTCCACAAGAAACATTAACATTAGGTAATGAAATTGAAGAACCTCAATTAGTGGTTTATACAGTTTTAGTGTCTGGAAGTATTTCCGATTGTGAAGGAATTCCAGTTGATTATACGATAACCGTAAATCCTGTGGCTCAGATTGACCCTGTACTAAATCAAGAGATATGTGAAGGTGATAATTTAGTTGTAGAATTTACCTCACCTGTTTTAGGAGGTGAAATTTCTTATCTGTGGACTAATGATAATATAAATATTGGTTTAGATGCCAGTGGTTCGGGTAATTTAGATTTTATATCTGTTAATCCTTCACTGGAGTCAATTACAGCTAATATTTCTGTAACCCCAGTATTTACAAATGGTGACGATTCAAATCAAGGGGATCCTATAAATTTCACGATAACGGTAAATCCTGAAGCTCAGGTTGAACCAGTGACGAGTCAGGTCTTGTGTGTTGGAGACACGACAGACGAGATTGAGTTTACAACCATCAATACAGACGGTACCACAACGTATACTTGGACCAATGACAAT
>CACEAZ010000023.1 GCA_902557655.1 uncultured Bacteroidota bacterium | reverse complement strand
TGCAACTGCAATAACGATTCCATCGTTTGTTGTTACAAATGATACGACCAATGCTTTGGTAGCAACGATAGAGGTTACCCCAACATATACAAACAATGGATTTGACTGCGTCGGTGATCCTGAGACTTTTACCATTACGGTGAATCCTTTAGGACAGGTTAACCCTCTGGCAAGTCAAGAGTTATGTGCTGGTGATTCAACAGATGAGATTGTATTTACAACCACCAATACAGACGGCACGACTACGTATACTTGGAATAATGATAATACGAATATTGGATTGGCAGCTAGTGGTACGGGTGATATTTTATCATTTACCTCTTCTTTGGTAACAACATCTCAAATTGCAACGATAGATGTTACGCCTACTTATTTGAATGACGGAGTAACCTGTGAAGGTAATCCTGAGACCTTTACCATTACAGTAAATCCTGAAGCTCAGGTCGATCCTGTTGTGAGTCAGGTTTTATGTGTTGGAGAAACGACAGATGATATTGAGTTTACAACCATCAATACAGACGGTACCACAGCCTATACTTGGACCAATGACAATCCAGCGATTGGATTGGATGCTGTTGGTAATGGAGATATTCCATCGTTTGTTGTTGCAAATGATACGGACACTGCTTTAGTAGCAACTATTGTTGTTACACCTAACTATGATAATAATGGATTCACTTGTGTTGGTGATACAGAGACTTTTACCATTACTGTAAATCCTGGAGCCCAGGTAAATCCTGTTTTGAGTCAGGAATTATGTATTGGTGATTCAACAGATGAGATTGTCTTTACAACCACCAATACAGACGGTGCGACTACGTATGCTTGGACTAATGACAATCCAGCGATTGGATTGGCAGCTAGTGGTACAGGTGATATTTTATCATTTACCCCTTCTTTAATTTTACCAAACTCTGAAATTGCAACGATTGAGGTTACCCCAACATATACAAACAATGGAGTCATATGTGTTGGTAATCCTGAGACCTTCACAATTACAGTGAATCCTTTAGGACAGGTTGATCCTATTGTGAGTCAGGTTATATGTGTTGGTGATTCGACTCAATCTATTACATTTGAAACTGCCAATACGGACGGTACTACTACGTATGCATGGACCAATGACAATACGGATATTGGATTAGGTGCTGGTGGTATAGGTGATATCCCATCGTTTGTTGTTACAAATGATACGACCGATACGCTGGTAGCTACGATAGAAGTTACCCCAACATATGAAAACAATGGATTTACCTGTACTGGAGATTCTGAGACTTTTATTATTTCGGTTCTTAGTGAAATACTAATGACTGCAGATGTAACCGATGCTACTGATTGTGATGAACCTAATAGTGGAATTATAGATATCAATGTCTCAGGCGGATCAGGAATTTACGAATTTTTATGGAGTGACGGATCAACTAATGAAGATTTAGTTGGTGTTCCTTCTGGAGATTATTTTGTAACCATAACTGATTCTGAAGGATGTAGTTTCACCTCTGAAGTGTATAATATTTTTAGACAAGATGATTTAGTTGTAGTCCTTACAACTCAAACTACTGCGGATTGTGACACTAATATTGTTTCTCAACAAAATAATATTTCAATTTCAGGTGGATTACCACCATATGAAATTAATTGGTCAGACGGAGTTGTGTATATTGGTGACTACACAGAAATGACTGCCTATGAAAACGGAATTTACAATGTATTGGTTACAGATCAGTACGGATGTGAGGTGAACACTGAAATAATTGTAGATTTTGACGAATTAAGTTTTGAAGATGCATCTTTTGATTATTTAACTACTGGTAACTTGGATTGTGGACTAAGTATATTTAACGAGATTGAGTTTACAAATACTTCAGCAGGAGATATTTATGGAGTAACATGGGATTTCGGTGATGGTAGCGCCCTAGCATTTGGCGAGATTGTTACACACCAGTATATTACAGCAGGAGTATTTGAGGTCACCGTTACTGTTGAGTATAATTATGGTTGTATTGAGATATACTCTGAAGAAATTGAGGTTTCTGATGCATATGACATCATGTTACCAACAGCATTTAGTCCAAATAATGACGGAATTAATGACACCATTAGGCCTGTTTATAATTGTGTAAATGATATTAATATGAGTATTTATGATACATTTGGATCATTATTGTATTATGAGAGTAACATTGATTTGCAGGGTTGGGACGGGATGCTTGACGGAAAAATAGCTGAGAATGGCAACTATCTAATGGTTGTAAATGGAACAACAAAGCAAGGTGAGAATATTAATTTAAATGGAGTATTTGTTTTATTAAGGTAAAATTATGCTAAAGAGAAAATTTACAATATTATTGTTATTACTTTACGTGAATATATATTCCCAGGATGTTGCATTTACGCAGTCATTTATGGTTCCTGAGTCTATTAACCCATCTTTTTCAGGGTTTAACGAGTCTACAAAATTTGGATTAATTTATAAAAATCAGCAATGGAATGGTTTTGATTTTAACGTAAATTCTGAATACATGTTCTTTGACGATTGGTACCCGGACTTGAACAGTGGTGTTGGAATAAGTTTTATAAATCACCAAGAGACATTTACAAAATATTCTTTAAAGCAATTAAATATTAGCTGGACATATAATGTTAAGATTAATTATGACTGGAATTTTAGACCAAGCATAACTTTTGGATTTGCTACTAAAGATTTTGGATTTGATAACATAGTTTTTGAGGATCAGATAAATATTTATCAAAATATTATTAGTCTCAACACTTATGATCCTATTGCTTTTGACGAAAATACTAGATATGCAGATTTTGGCGCTTCATTTTTAATATATAATGATCAGCATTGGTTTGGTTTAACTTTGAGACACTTAAACAAGCCTAATATTTCAATGTTATCTCAGGGAGATTTGCCTCTTGATTTATTTATTTCTGCACATGCCTCTTTAGAATTACCATTTCTAAAATATAACAGTGATAATCGAGTAAATTTTATCATGAATTTTGTAAAGCAAGCTAAATATGACAGGTTTGATTTAGGATTTCAGTATATATATGATAGATTTTCATTTGCGTTAACAGCTGCAACAAATCCGATTCAAACATCTGATGAAAGTCATTTGATTACATCAATTAATCCAATAGTTGGTTTTGTTTGGGAAGGTTTTAAGTTTGGTTATTCTTATGATTTTAATATGAGTAATATTGGCGGTGATGGGGGTATTTCAGAAATATCTATCACCTACGATTTCTTGAACAATAAAGATTGTTTTGGGTGTCCGATATATTAATTTTATAATGCTTGTATAATTTGAATAAAAATATTTGATCTAATCAAAATCAAATGTATATTTGCTCACGCTAAATTGGTCTGGTAGTTCAGCTGGTTAGAATACCTGCCTGTCACGCAGGGGGTCGCGGGTTCGAGTCCCGTCCAGACCGCAAAAAACCTTCTCAAATCGAGAAGGTTTTTTTTATCTTTGTAAATATGAATAAGTCTAAGTTTTTACTTTTTATATGTCTTATATTTTTATGTAAAATTTCTCACACTCAAAATTTTATAAATCAAACAATTGATTACGACGGAAATACAAGAGAATACAAATTGTATATTCCAAGTAGTTATTCTGAAAATTCATTAAGTCCATTAATGTTTAATTTTCATGGAGGAAACGGGACAATAGATGGGCAAATTTATATTTCTGACATGAGAAATTTATCTGATGAAAATAATTTTATTCTTGTTTATCCTCAAGCAATAGCTGATCCTACCGATGACGGTTCATTAAATTGGATTTTCAAAGGGGATTCGGATCATGATGACATTTATTTTATTGAGGCTTTAATTGATGAGCTCTCAGCTCAATATTCTATTGATACGACAAGGGTTTATGCATGTGGATATTCTTTGGGAGGAGAGTTTGTATATGAGCTACTCTGTAGGTTAAATGATAAAATCGCTTCTGGTGCTGTCGTTGCGAGGACAATGGGACAATATCAATATGAGAATTGTAATCCTCAACATCCAACCTCTGTAATAACAATATTAGGCACAGAAGATTTCGAGTCCATTTATAACGGAGTTGTCTACAATGGGGTAACATACTATATTTCTGCTGATGATACTCATGAATATTGGAGTAATTATAATAATACGGATATTAATCCTGTAGAAACTGAATTACCTGATAATAATACTAATGATGGTTCTACTGTTACCAAAAGAATTTGGGAAAATGGTAATGAATGTGTTTCTGTAGTTGAGTATAGAGTTAACGGTGGAGGACATGACTGGCCAGGTTCATTTGGAAATATGGATATTAACTCTGATAATGAAATTTGGAATTTTGTATCAAAATATTCTTTGTATGGACTAATTGATAATTGTAGTCTTTCTATTAACACCTCTGAAAATCAGCATGAGTTTTATTATTACCCCAATCCAATTCAGGATCTATTAAAAATAAATAATCAATCAAACACAAAACGCATATTTATTTCTGATTTAACAGGGAAGTATATTTATAAGTCTAATTTGATTATCGGTGAAAATATTTTTGATATTTCTGTTTTTAAACCAGGATTGTATAATGTAAGAATTGGTATAAAAACATTCAAAATTTTAAAAAAATAATTCACTATATATTTAAGTCGCTACAATTAAATTATTTCCATCTATGTTAGAGGAATAACAAGGAAGTGAATTAGAGGTTTCACATGATGAATCATAAGAGTTGTTATGATCATTACACTTGAAAATATTACCGCTTTGAAGTACCCATTGATTTCTTGTGCCGTTGTGTGGGCATGAGTTTGTGTAAGCTTGAATATGATCTGAACTAATTCTCAATAATAACATATTTAACCCAATACTATATCCATTCATCCAACCGCCTACAGAAGATAGACTCGAAAAGTTTGAGTTTGTTAAATCTATTGTAACAACACTATCTGCTGTTGTGTACCCGAGTGTGTTGTTGTTGTTGTTGTTGTTGTTGTTGTTGTTGTTGTTGTTGTTGTTGTTGTTGTCCTGAGGATCATCAGTTGAGCATGCTTCTAAGAAAGAAAGTCCAAAAAATGCAAACGCAACTGTAGGGCAAACTTTTTTTAAAAATTCCCTTCTGCTATTTAAATTTTTATGATTCATATTAAAATTTTTCTTGTTTTCTATTAACATAATTTCAATATTTATGCCAAAGCTATTGGAATTCTTAAGCATTGTTTTGAATTAGTTTTGGTATAGTAGTTGTACTTAAGATAAATAAAAAATATGAAAATAAAATTACTCTTCTTTGTACTATTAACTAATTATGCTTTTTCACAAACTAATCATCAACTTGACTGGGGGATGAGTAGTACAAATCAGCAAATTACAATTGATGTGGGTGATTCTGTTACCTGGACATGGGGTGGTGGAACTCATAATCTTAGGTCAACTGGCGGAGTTGAAAGTTTTGACAGCGGATATTTTACTGGGCCAGGCCCACAATTTTCACATACTTTCACAATCCCTGGTGTAACTACTTATATCTGTGACCCACATCCAAATTCAATGTATGGTTCAGTGACTGTTTTAGGAACTGCTTCTACAAATGAGATTGATGACTTTAACTTTAAATTATATCCAAATCCGGTTATTGATATGGTTAATTTAACTTTTGAAAGTAGCTTTGAAAATTCCTTTAGAGTTGAAATTTATGACACTTTAGGTAGACTAAGTTTTACACAAAATAAACTTTCAACAGGCAATAAATTATCCTTTAATATTTCAGAATTGGAAGGAGGAATTTACATATTGAAATTATATAACAACGACAAAATTTCTGTTCAAAGGATTATTAAAAAATAAATATTTTAAAATACTCTGAGAATATTGAATCCAAAAAATATGTGTTTTTTTGACCAATTCCCTTCAGCATCAAGGATTGATGAAACATCATCCATGCTTTGGGTATTTGAAAAAATCAGTTGAAAAACATGTCCTCCTGTTTCTAAATCAAGCCCTATGCTTAAGACATCTGAATTAGGAGAGTTGTCTAATCTGTTTAGTTTGGCATTGTACTCAATATTTAAAGCAGTTCTTTTATTTATTTTATAACTACTACTTACACCCAATAAATAGTTGTTCTTATTATCATAAGTTGTTATAGTTGGAATATTATCGATAAATAATATTCTCTCTCTATTATAATTTCGTTTTATGAAAGATGGAGAAATTTGAAGAGATATTTTATCGCTAATCCTATTTGAAATTAAAATTTGTGTAAGGAACAATGACCTCTGGGAAAATGTTAATTCTGTTCCTGGAGCCAAAAAATCTGAAGAATTATAATTAAAGCTGTTATATAAAGAGATATTTAGGGGAAAATCGGAGTTCTGATCAGCTATTTTATTCTTAAAGTTTATTGAATAGGTTTTATCCAAAGATTCTCTGCTAAAACCAACTTGAAAATTATCAGAAAAGCCATAAAGCATTTCTATTTTGGTATTGGCGATATCTAGTCCAAACAATGTGCTAATTCCTTCATTAATATTTCCAAATCTATGGGCAACATATAAATAAAGTTCTTTTTCTTTAGATTGCTTTGTTGATTGACTATTAATGATTTTATGAGCCTTAAACGCACTTAAGCCAACACGGTAATCTTCATTCTGATATTCGATTTGATCTAGAAGACTTTCCTGTGAGAAGAAAAATAATGGGAATAAAAAAAAGAATGAAAAAAGTGAGTAATCAGTTTTTTTCTTCATAAACATAGCTTAGATTAATTTTTACCTCTTCATCAATTTTTTTAAAAACAACTCTAGGTATTTTGATTTTATATTCACTTAATTTAACGGAAAAACTTGATTTAAGCTCAATTTTATTATTATTTTTTTTTAAAAAACCCGTCGCTAAAATATCATTTGATTCACCTTTAATTGTTAGAGTTCCTTTTATTGAAATTTCTTGAAAATTATTATCTAAACTGATTTTATCAAAATTTTCTATATATCCTTCAAAAGTAGACGTAGGGTAAATGTTACTTTCTAGGTAGTTTTCGTTAAAATGCTCTTGCATTAATCCCAATCTGAAATTAAATCCACTTATTTTAATTAGAGCGGCAATTTTACCATTATCAATATCAAAAATTGAAATTGATGATTCATTTTTAGCTTTTATTGGCTCAAATGCCGCTTTTGAGCCGTCAAATTCTGTTATACCTGAATCAGTATAATATTTTTGAGATAAACATACAGTTGTGATTAAAAAAAATATTAATAGGAGTAAATTATTTTTCATTTTTGATTATAAATTTTTTGTTCAATTATAGGTAAAATTCTTTCCACAAATAATGTGTAAGCTGATTCAGAGGGATGTAAATTATCATTTGACACTAATTCAGGGTTTTCTAATCCAAGCCTTGTAATATCTGTAATATAAACAAAACTAATTTCGTTTTGATAGCAATAGTTTTGAGCAAAATTATTATACATATCTATTTCTAATGAAATTTCGTCTCTTAATTCTTGAGAAAAGGACTGAGAGTATGGTGTGTAAGCATAATCTGGAATTGAAATAACAACAACATCTTCAAAGCTACCAGAGCTTGTCTTAGATCTCGATATATTCAATAAATCGACAAATTCATTTTCATAGGTTTCAAAAGACAAGTTCCAAAATTGATTATTTACTCCGATAAGAAGTGTAACTACATCATAGTTTGCTGGTAAGTCATTATTAATATTATTTATTAAAGCTGTTGTTGACCATCCAGTTTGTGCGATTATGTCGAGATTAAAATTATCGTTGGGGTTTAATGTTTTTAGGCTATCAATAAGTTGATTTGGATAATTACAATTCTCACATACTCCTTCCCCAATGGTGTAGCTATCACCTAAAGATAAAATCTTAAAATTTAAAACGTCTGGGTTTTCTAAAACCTCAGGATCTGTATTACATGATGTAACTAAAATAAATATTAAAAAAAAATATCTCACATATCAAAAATTTCAAATACTGTACCAAATTAATTTATACTTTAGCTCTCTAATAATTTATTATGAAAAGAGTATTTGTAAGTGGTGGTTCTGGGTATATAGCAATGTATTGTATTAAAATTTTAATTTCTAAAGGTTATTATGTTGTGACCTCGGTTATTGATAAAAGTAAAATTGATGTTGTTAAAAATGCACTAATCAATCATGGAGTTAGTTGTGATAATATTGATTTTAAAATTCTAAATCTATTAAATGATGAGGGTTGGGATGATGCGTTAAAAGACTGTGAATACGTTTTGCACATGGCATCACCTGTAATCCCTGGAGATGTAGATAAAGATCTTGTTGTAAAGCCAGCGGTTGAAGGGATGGAGAGATGTTTAAAGTCGGCTATTAAAAACGGAGCTAAAAAATTTGTTCAAACCTCCTCATACGCAGCGATTTATGGTAAAAAGGCGGATGATAGAGAATTCTCAGATAATGATTGGACCGATTTGTCAAATAAAAAATTACTTCCTTATGAAATAAGTAAAACTAAATCTGAAAAGAAAATGTGGGATATAGCTAATGAATCATCCATTAAAGCTTGTGCAATTAATCCTGTCTTAGTTTTAGGACCCTCTATGTCTGGTATTTTAAGTATGTCAAATAGATTAACCATAAAAAAAATATTTAGTTTACCAGTTGTTCCTGATTTAAGTATCAGTGTTGTTGGTGTTCAGGATGTAGCGGAAGCACATGTTATGGCAATGGAGAATGAAAATGCAAACGGAAAAAGATTTTTGTTATCAGAAAAAACAATTAAGCTTAAAGATTTGAGTAATATTTTAAAAAGTGCTGGATTTAAAAAAGTTCCAACATTGTTAATACCAAACTTTTTATTAAAGTTTGTTGCTTTGTTTACTCCGTCATTAAAAATGATTGCTAAACGCTTAGGGAAAGAAGAAAAGCTTCATACCACTAACGCTAATAAAGTTCTTGGATGGTATCCTAATAGGGTAGAATCAGAAATAATTAATTCTGCAAAACAATTGTATGAAACGGGGTTATTAAAAAATTAACTATCTTTGTAATGTGTTGAACTTATATTAATTTATAAGTGGTTTTTAATAACCAATGAAAGCTTTCCTTTTGGGGAGCTTTTTTATTTTAAATTATCGAAAACGTTTTCGCTAATTATTCAGCACCAATTATAGAATTATCATAGAATTAATTTATTTGTTTAATTATTATTAATGAATTGTTCATTTTAGTAATAATATAATAACAATTGATTCTTTTAATATTTTTATTAAAAAAATGGGTATTAAAATAATTAAATTTCAATATCAAAAAATTAAACTTAACATGAAAAAATCAATATTAAACTTATTTATTGCTCTAATTTCTGTTTGTACAGGTATTCAAGCACAAAGCATTACGGGTTCTATTACCGATTCTGAAGACGGTGAACCACTTGCTGGTGTTAATATCATTGTTCAAGGACAAAACAAGGGGGCTGTTTCTGATTTTGACGGTAATTTTACCATATCAAATTTTGAAAATGGATCTCAATTAGTTTTTAGTTATATCGGCTATAAAACTCTAAATCTTAAAATTTCATCAACCGATCAAATATCACAAAATATTTCAGTTTTGATGGATAAAGATTTAAGCGAACTTGACGAGGTTATTGTAATTGGATATGGATCTCAAAAATTAAGTGATATTTCTGGTGCAGTTTCAACTGTTAATGCTGATGCAATAGAAGCGTCATCACCTGTTAGAGTTGAAGATGCACTACAGGGACAGGCTTCAGGAATAAATATTATTTCAAGTGGCTCACCAGGTTCAAAACCAACGGTTTTGATTCGTGGTATTACTTCATACGCAGGAAATGATCCTTTAGTAGTAATTGATGGTGTTTCCGCCTCAATTGATGATTTAAATTCCTTGAACCCAAATGATGTTAAATCTGTGAATGTATTAAAAGATGCGGCTCTTGCATCGATTTATGGGGTAAAGGGTGGAAGTGGAGTAATCGTTATTACTACCAAATCTGGAGAGAGAAATTCGGAAACCAAATTTACTTTTAACACCTCGGTTGGTACTCAGGAAGTGGTTAGAACAATCGATGTTTTAAATGCTAGTGAATATGCTGCAATATTAAACGAAGCAAGCGTAAACGCAGGTGAAGGAATTGTTTTTCCAAATATTTCAGATTTTGGTGTAGGTACTAATTGGCAAGACGAAGTGTTGGTTGATGCACCAATAATTAACCATTCGATTACTGCCTCAGGTGGTAGTGAAAACACATCATATTATGTATCTGCTGGATATACAGGTCAGGACGGTGTTGTAGGTGGAGGAGAAAAATCATTCTTTAACAGAACTAACTTCACTACAAATATTAATACTGATTTAACCGATAAAACTAAATTATTAGTTAATACAAATTACACTAATATTAAGGGTAAAAGTTTAGCTGAAAATGGAATCACAAGTGTTTTGTCAAATGCATTAAACTTCGACCCAACGGTAAGTCCATATGAAAATGGTTCCTTTGGTATTAGTGAAACAATAACCCAAGAAATAATTAATCCTCTAGCACAGATTGATAATACTTACAATCAAAACAAGGTAGATAAAATTCAGGGTAAAATTGAATTACAGCACGAATTGATGGAAAATCTAAATGTTACCTCTAGATTAGG
>CACEAZ010000022.1 GCA_902557655.1 uncultured Bacteroidota bacterium | reverse complement strand
AAATTCTTTAAAAATCAAAGGTTAGAAAGAGATACCACTGATATTGAATCTGTTATTCTAGCATGTAACAATATGAGTGAATCAAAAACAGGAGCCTTAATTGTAATTGAAAGAAGTAATAATTTAAATTTTTTAGAAGATTCAGGTGACGAAATGAATATAATGGTTACTCAGCCTATTTTAGAAAGTATTTTTTTTAAAAATAGCCCGTTACATGATGGTGCAATTATTATTTCAAATAATTTTATCAAAGCTACTAGAGTAGTACTTCCTATAAATAATCAATCTAAGATTTCTGTCAAATATGGTTTAAGACATAGAGCTGCTGTTAGCATCACTGAAAAAACAGATGCGGTTGCAATTGTTGTGTCAGAAGAAAACGGTAAGATTTCTTACATTAAAAACGGTAAGTTTATTGAATTTGTTTCTACTGAAAATCTTACAAAGTTAATCGAAAAAGATCTTTCTTAATCTATAATCAAACTACCTTCTTTTTTCAGCTGAGCATCATAAAGTTTTTTATAGAAACCATCTTTATTAATTATTAGACCACTATGAGTTCCTTGCTCAACAATTTTTCCTTTATCCATAACGATTATATTATCAGCTTTCATAATTGTACTTAATCTGTGGGCAATTATAATAGATGTTCTGTTTTTAGTTATTTTTTCAATCGCATTTTGTATTAATAATTCTGAATCTGTATCAATAGAAGATGTTGCTTCATCAAGAACTAGAATTTGCGGATCTTTGAGGTAGGCTCTCAAAAATGAAATAAGCTGTCTTTGACCCGTAGAAATACCTGCTCCTCTTTCCCTCACATTATAATTATAACCTTCTGGCAGACTACTAATAAATTCATCAATTTCAATCTCTTTAGCTGCATTTTTTACCCGCAAGAAAGGGATATCTGTATTTTTAAGGGTGATATTATTTAAAATTGTATCAGAAAAGAGATGGACATCCTGTGAAACAAAACCAATATTTTTTCTTAAGGATGATACTCTATATTCCTCAATATTAATGTCATCAATATAAATAGCACCGTTATTTAAATTGTAGAATCTGTTTAGTAATTTTATAATTGTTGACTTTCCAGAGCCTGTGGCACCAACAATTGCATTTGTTGTACCAGCCTTAATTTCGAGATTAAAATTTTGAATAACCTTTTCAGTCTCGTTATAAGAAAAATTGACGTTTTCATATCTGATTTTTCCTTTAATTGTAGTAGCTGTTTTTTTACCATCATCATTAATCGAAGATTCAGTGTCTAGAATTTTAAAAACTCTTTCAGCAGCAACCATACCCATTAGCAAAGTGTTAAATTTATTTGCAATTTGATACAAAGGCCTAAACAACATGGGAATCATCATTATAAATGCGGTTAGTTCACCTAGTGAAGCCGTGTTTTCTAATACAGTATTCATTCCTCCATACCAAACAACTAATCCTAAAGTTAGAGAAGAAAATATTTCGGCTACTGGGAAAAATATGGAATTATACCATACTGTTTTTAACCATGCTTTTTTGTGTCTTTCATTAATTTGTTTAAATTTTTCAGATTCAACTTTTTCCCTTGCAAAAAGTTGTAAAACATTGATTCCTGTGACTCTTTCTTGCACAAAAGAATTTAAATTAGCAACCTCATTTCTTACCTCGTCAAATGCTGATTTCATATACTTTTGAAAAATTTTTGTTGCCAACAAAATAAAGGGTAAAGAAATAAAAACAATTAAGCTTAATTCCCAATTCATACTTATCATAACAATTGCAACAATCAGCATTTTTAAAATATCACTTAATATCATAAAGAGTCCCTGACCAAAAATATCAGCAATTCTTTCCATATCAGTTACGGTTCTGGTTATCAATATACCAACTGAGGACTTGTCATAATACTTCATTTTGAAATTCTGTATATGATTAAATAATTTTACTCTGATATCTTTAACCACTGATTGACCTAATAATCCTGCGTTGTATATAAAGGAGTAGTTGCTAAATACTTCCAAAACCAGTAAGAGAATCATTATTAAAATGTATTGAGTAAAGAAATCATAACTATATTGAGTTAAGTTCTCATCAACAATTTTTTCTAATATAACAGGTCTTAATGCACCAAAAACTGACAATCCAATTACAGAGAAAATCGATGTTATAAAGATTCTATTATAAGACCTAACATAGGTTAAAAGCCTTTTAAACAACTTTGTGTTATATACATTAGATTTATTATTACTCATTTAATAAAAATTGTTTTTGGATATTCGACATTTGATAAAAATAAAGCGTGTGCGGGAACCGATGGCCCTGCGTATATTCTATTTGATTTTTTTATAATCTCTGGTAAATTTTTTATTAGTATTTTATCTTGTGAGACATCTAAAATCGTTCCAATTAAAGATCGTACCATATTTCTTAAAAATCTATTGGCACGAATTATAAAAATGATTTCCGAATCTTTTATTTCATAATGAAAATTATAAATGTCACAATTATAATTTGTGACATCAGATTTTGTTCTACAAAAAGATTTAAAATTTTTAGTCTTCTTTAAAATATTTATGGCCTCATCAATTTTATCAAAATCTAATTTCTTCGAAAAAAAATATTTTTTATCGTAATTGTAAACATCTTTTTTTTGTGTAATATAATATTGATATTCTCTTGAAATTGCATCAAATCTTGCATGTGAATCAGGTTTTACCTTATGGATATTTACAATTCCAATATCTTTATTTAAAAAAGCATTTAATTTATAAATTAAATTTTCCAAATTTAGAGTGTCTTCAAAATCAAAATGGGCATACATTTGCTTTGCATGAACTCCAGTATCGGTTCTTCCAGCCCCTAATATCTTAATTCTCTGTTTCAGTAAAATCTCTAAAGAGTCTTCAATGGTTTGCTGTACGCTTATTGCATTGGGTTGATATTGCCAACCATGAAAATTTTTCCCGTTATATGAAAGTTCAATGAAATATCTCAATCTATTTGTAAGTTTGTAAAACAAATATATACTTAATAATCATACAGAAATTACTTTGAGAAAAATTCTTCTTTTATCAGACACCCATGGTTACCTAGATGAAAAAATTATTAAATATGCTAACTCTGTAGATGAAATATGGCATGCTGGAGATGTTGGTGATATTACAATAATAGACAAGCTAAAACAGATTAAACCATTCAAAGGTGTTTATGGAAATATTGATGATCACAAAATCAGAAAAGAGTTGCCTGTTGATTCAAAATTTTATTGTGAAGACACTTACGTTTGGATAACTCATATTGGAGGTTATCCTAATCAATACAAACAAAGAATTAAAGAGGAATTAAAGTCAAATAAAGTAGATCTTTTTATTTGTGGTCACTCTCACATTTTAAAAATTATTTTTGACAAGAAATATAATCTTCTACACATAAACCCTGGTGCCATAGGAAAGCATGGGTTTCATAAAAAAAGAACCATGGTACGATTTAGTATAAATAAGGATAAAATTGAAAATTTAGAGGTAATAGAATTTAATAGGTAATTATCTGATTCTATTCAACGAACGAACTAAATCATCGTCTTTTTTTATTGAATTCATCGCTAAATATATGAGATAGCTACATATGAATGGATTTAGGATCGCAGCATACATGAAAAATTCTATTGTTTTCGAAGGCATTATTTCAATTAAATCTTGTAAAACATTATAAAAATAAAATACTGAAAACAAGCACATAAATAAACTCAGCCCAAAGGATAATCTAGAAAGACTATATTGAAGTGGTCGATTGCTAAATAATAATATGCTTGCTAAGCATATAATGACAATAAGTAGTGGAATAAATGAAATTATAACAAAAATAAATTCTGGAATTGTTATTTGAGCAAGAATATCTTTAAGAATTAAAAAACCCTTCTTAAACCATTCCATTCCAAAAAACCAATAATTAAAATAAAACAAACTAGATACAAGTAAATATAAAGATTGAATTCTCTGAATCATGATAATTTAATTTTAAATCAAATTTAATAGAATTAAAAAAAAAATTAGGTTGAATTTAAAATAATGTTGTATAATTGTACTGAATTCTTCTATCAGAGAAAAATTTATTAAACTTCAAATCACATACCCCTTATAACCAATATTCATTTTAGGGTATAATTCTCAAAATAATTAAACAATACAATAATGTTTGAAATATCAAAATTAAAAGAAAAAAAACTTTCTGAATTACAAGAAATTGCAGAAAATTTAAAAATCTCAAAGTTTAAAACTTTAAAAAAATTAGATCTTGTATATAAAATACTTGATCATCAAGCTTCCAACCCAGAAGAAAAGGATAATAATCCTAAAGAAAAAGTAAATAAACCAAAAGCTAAATTCAAAAAAAGAAACAAGCCTCATAGAGCTGATGATGTTAAAGAAAATGAAGAAAAAAATACTTCTGAAGAAAAAAATACGAAGCCTGAGAAAAAACATCATTCCTCAAAAAGAGAAGGTAACCAAAGAATGCCTAAAGCGGAGCCAAACGGTAATAGAGACAAAAGAAATAGATACAAAGAGCCTGATTTTGAATTTGATGCAATTATTGAAAGTGAAGGTGTTCTTGATGTAATGCAGGATGGTTATGGGTTTTTAAGATCTTCTGACTATAATTACCTTTCGTCTCCTGATGATATTTATGTTTCACAGTCTCAGATCAGATTATTTGGACTAAAAAAAGGAGATACAGTTCTTGGAAATGTAAGACCTCCCAAAGAAGGAGAAAAGTATTTTCCTTTGATTCAGGTAAATAAAATAAATGGACTCGATCCAAAAATTGTTAGAGATAGGGTTTCATTTGAACACTTAACCCCTTTATTTCCTGAAGAAAAATTTAACTTGGCAGATAAAAACAATACAATATCTACAAGAGTCATCGATCTATTTTCACCCATTGGTAAGGGACAAAGAGGGATGATCGTTTCGCAACCTAAAACAGGTAAAACAATGCTTCTTAAAGACGTTGCAAATGCAATTGCTGCAAATCACCCGGAGGTTTATCAATTAATATTACTTATTGATGAAAGACCAGAAGAAGTTACAGATATGCAAAGAAATGTAAAAGGAGAAGTTATTGCCTCTACTTTTGATAAGGAAGCTAATGAACACGTAAGAATTGCTAACATAGTCTTAGAAAAAGCAAAAAGGCTTGTAGAGTGTGGTTATGATGTGGTTATTTTATTAGATTCTATTACCAGGTTAGCCAGAGCTTATAATACGGTTCAACCTGCCTCAGGTAAAATTTTAAGTGGTGGTGTTGATGCAAATGCACTACACAAACCCAAGAGATTTTTCGGAGCTGCTAGGAATATAGAAAATGGAGGTTCACTTTCAATAATAGCCACTGCACTTACCGAAACAGGATCAAAAATGGATGAAGTTATTTTTGAAGAATTTAAGGGGACAGGTAATATGGAACTTCAACTGGACAGAAATATTTCTAACAGAAGGATTTTCCCTGCAATTGATCTTACATCTTCAAGTACAAGAAGAGATGACTTATTACTGGATGAAAAAACCGTTCAAAGAATGTGGGTCATGAGAAAATATTTAGCTGACATGAACCCAGTTGAAGCAATGGAATTTGTTAACGAAAGATTTAAACAAACTCTTAACAATGAAGAGTTTCTGATCTCAATGAATGGCTAAAAATCATTGATTAAATTTTTATTTGTGCGATTTTTCATAATTCTCATATTCATTATTTCTTTTCATAATAATGCGCAAAACTCTGAGACAATAACATTTAAGAGTGCGAATCCATTTGCCCTGAGTGATATCATCAATGATTTAGAGAACCAGAAAGAGCAAGAAGTATTTGGAAAATTAACATTACCCTTAGATTCTTTAAATCCTGAAAAAAAATTTCCTTTAATTATAGGAGTTGCTGGAAGTTTAGGCTGGAGATCTCACCACTACGAATATATGGAAATGTATCAGGAAAATGGTTTTGCAACATTTGAACTAAATAGCTTTAAAAGTAGAGATATAAAATCAACTGTTGGATCACAAGTTGAAGTTACAACTGCTGCTATTATTTTAGATGCATACAAAGTCTTTGAGGTGTTATCAAATCATCCAAATATTGATAAAAATAAGGTTTCAATTACCGGATGGAGCTTGGGGGGTGCAGTTGCATTATTTTCTGGGTGGCTACCCATTAAGGAAGCTATTACAAGTGATTTAAAATTTGCTTCACATTTAGCTTTTTATCCTCCCTGTTTTTTTGATCCAGAAAATACAGATTTTACCGACTCACCGATTCATATTTTAATTGGTGAAATTGATGATTGGACACCTGCAAAATCATGTAATTACTTTGTAGATAAAATTTCAAAAACAGGAAATATTGATCTAACTATTTACCCCAACTCTCATCATTCATTTGACAGTAAAGAACCCGTAAGCTATAATGAAAACGGTTATAGTTTTAAAAATTGCTTATTTAAACTAAACAATGAAGGGGATGTTTTAATGAATTATTTATCTCTGCCTATGTCATCTCCGATCATGCAAAAAATAGGATTTTTGTTTTGTGTAGAAAGAGGAGTTAATTTAGGGGGAAATCCAGAATCCAGAGAACTTGCATTTAGATTTGCTAAATCATTTATGTTAAAGACCCTTAAAAAATAATTAAAGAGTTAAATTATTTTTTTAAACCACTGGCGTGCTTAGCAACATTTGCCTTAAGATTTGAAGCCTTATTGTCGTGTATAATATTGTTTTTTGCGAGCTTGTCAATCATAGAATTTAGTACAGGTAGTTCTTTTTCAGCATCTTTCTTTTTTGTAATATCAAAGAACTTCTTCATAGCAGTTCTTGCAGTCTTGTGCTGATATTTATTCCTTTGCTTTTTAGTCTCGCTACTTCTAATTCTTTTAATAGCTGATTTATGATTTGCCATAATATATTTATTTTGTAGCCCGTAGGGGAATCGAACCCCTCTTACCAGGATGAAAACCTGGCGTCCTAGCCGATAGACGAACGGGCCATTTATTGTTTAACAATAGTTGCGCGTGCAAAAATACAACTATTTTTAAATGTCGCAACTTCTATAATAAAAAATCTACTGATTAGTTAGTAAGCTTTGGCAAATAAAACCCTTTGGCCGGACGGATTTCCAGAAAAGACACAATTACCAGATTCATTATCATCGGTCTCTGGTATGCAACGAATAGTTGCTTTTGTTAATTCCTTAATTTTATTTTCAGTTTCAGAGCTTCCATCCCAATGAGCTGAAATAAAACCTCCTTTATTTTCTAAAACCTTCTTAAATTCATCAAAAGTATCAACCCTCGTGATATTTTCATTCCTATATTTAAGAGCCCTTTGTAATAAATTACTTTGAATTTCATCTAAAAGATGAATAACATGATCTGTTGCAAGATCATGTTTTATATAATCCTTCGTTAGATTATCCCTTCTAGCTATTTCAACTGTTTTGTTTTGTAAATCTTTAGGCCCTATAGCAATCCTTACAGGAACTCCTTGAATTTCATGCTGTGCAAATTTTTGACCAGGTCTAATTGTATCTCTTGTATCAAATTTTACCGAGATGTTATTTTTTATTAATTCAGATTTTAAAGTCTCAGCAACAGAGGATATTTCATTTAATTCATCTTCGTTCTTGTAAATGGGCACAATAACCACTTGAAATGGAGCTAATTTTGGAGGAAGAACTAATCCATGATCATCGCTATGTGTCATAATTAATGCTCCCATTAGTCTAGATGAAACACCCCATGAGGTTGCCCAAACATATTGTAATTTACCTTGTCTATCGGCAAACTTTACATCAAAAGCTTTAGCAAAATTTTGACCCAAAAAGTGAGAAGTACCAGCCTGTAAGGCTTTACCGTCTTGCATCAAGGCCTCAATACAATAAGTTGTTTCTGCACCAGCAAAGGTTTCATTTTTAGATTTAATTCCTTTTATAACAGGCATTGACATGAAGTTTTCAGCAAATTCTGCATAAAGGTCATTAATCATTTTTGTTTCTTCAATTGCTTCATTTTTGGTTTCATGAGCGGTATGCCCTTCTTGCCACAAAAACTCTGCAGTTCTTAAAAAAAGTCTTGTTCTCATTTCCCATCTTACAACATTGGCCCACTGATTAATTAAAATTGGTAAATCTCTGTATGATTGAATCCAATTTTTATATGTATTCCAAATAATTGCTTCACTTGTAGGTCTAATAATTAGCTCTTCTTCTAGTTTTGCATTGGGGTCTACCCTTAGTTTGCCTTTATTGTCAGGATCATTTTGAAGTCTATAATGAGTAACAATCGCACATTCTTTAGCAAATCCTTCAGCATTCTTTTCTTCAGCTTCAAATAAGCTTTTTGGAACAAAAAGAGGAAAATAAGCATTTACATGACCCGTATCCTTAAACATTTTATCAAGCTGAGCTTGCATTTTTTCCCATATGGCATAACCATATGGCTTGATGATCATACAACCTCTGACTGCTGAATTTTCGGCTAAATCCGCTTTAACAACAAGCTCATTATACCACTTAGAATAATCTTCTTCTCTCGTTACTAGTTTCTTACCCATTTTTCGTAAATTGGCATAACAATTGTTATTTTATATTGTATAGATTACAAATCTAACTAATTTTAGGATGTTCAACAATTAAAATTAATGTTATGGATCAGATTAAAAAATTAAAAATTAAAAATATAATATACTTATCATTTTTTACAATGATTTTTTTCTCTTGTGGATCCTATCAATACAGTGGATATGTTAATGATGGAATCTATCAATCTAATGAATCTGTTGAGCAATATGCCTCGGTCAATGAAAGCACCACAGACAGCAAACAAAATAATGAATATTACAAAAGCGCATTTGGTGAAAAAGTTATTGCTTACGCTGAAAATGAGCCAAACGAGCAGCTGTTTACTGATGTCGAAAATTATAGATCCGCAGAAGGTGACTCTATAAATACATATGCCCCTTGGGGTGAAAACAAAACATCGATTGTTATAAATATACATTCTCATCACAATGACAGTTTCTGGTCAAGATGGAGGTATCCAAACTGGATGTGGAATTATGGTTATGGTTACGGTAATGTTTGGGGATATGGGTACAATAATTATTGGTCAAGACCTTATGCTTATTATGGAGGCATGTACAATCCCTTTAATCCATTCTGGGGTTATTACGATTCTTTTTATGGATACGGAAACATGTGGGGTTATGGTTATGGAAACATGTGGGGTTATGGATACAACTCATGGTATAGAAATTATCAATATTCTCAGAACTGGAATACACCTGTTTCTCTAATTAACGGAAGAAGGGGTTCAATAAATTCAATATCCTCTAGATCCTTATCAATTAATAATTCTAGAATAAGTGATAGATTTAATAGATCTGCCTCAAGTAGCTTAAATAATAGATTAAATCGAATTGATAAAATCAATAATGCAGCTAGGATAAACCCAAATTATTATAATAAGCCTTTTAGTAGTAATGGTTCTTCAAATAGTTTATCTAAACCTAGTTCAAATAATTCAAAACCTAGAGGAAATTATTCAAAACCTAGCGGAAACAATGAATATTCAAGGCCTAGCAATAATTATAAACCTGCTAATTCTGGATATTCTCCAAGCAACAATTCTAGATCAAATTATAGCTCGCCGTCAAACTCATCTTTTTCTAGGGGTAGTTCATCCAGTTCGTCTAGAGGAAGCTCATCTAGAGGTGGAAAAATCGGCTAGAAATTAAATTTTGATTTATATGAAAAACAACTTTTCACTCGTTTTAGTTCTTGTATTCGTTAATTTTTTTTCTGTGTTTGGTCAAAGCATTTCAGATGGTTTAAACTATTCAAGTAACTCTTATCAAGGAACAGCAAGATACAACTCTATGAGTGGTGCATTTGGAGCACTTGGAGGAGATTTGAGTGCGATTGCTGTAAATCCTGCGGGATCGGCGGTGTTTAATAATGGACACTTTTCAATTAGTTTAGGATCAGAAAACAAGGCAAACCAAGCATCTGTGTTAAATTCATCCAATAATTTTGATAAAAACAGCTTAACTCTAAATCAAATTGGAGGGGTTATAACTTTTGAAAACTTAGAAAAAGATAAGAATTGGAGTAAAATTTCTTTGGGCATTTCATATAACCAAACAAAAAATAATTTCAATGAGTTTTCCGTTTACAATATTTCAAATAGCAATTCAATTGATTCCTATTTTCTAAATAATGCAGACGGACTTAGATTGGATCAAATTTCTGCATTTGAAGGTGAAAGCATTACCGAAGCTTACATCGATATTGGAAATGTTTACGGATTTTCTCATCAACAGGCATTTTTAGGTTACGAATCTTTTATTATTGAACCCCTAGAATATACTAACGAAAATAGTTCTTACTACTCAAATGTTCAGTCTGGTGTGTTTAACCAAACATACAGATCAATTTCCAGAGGATATAACGGAAAATTGACAGCTAATATTGGTTTACAGTATAATGATAATGTATATTTTGGCCTTAACTTGAATAGTCACTTTATTGATTACGATAATTATACCATTTTAAATGAAATAAATGATAATGGAGAATCTGGTCAGTTTAGAATAAACGGTATATATTTTGAAAATAAACTTTCAACTTTTGGAGAAGGTTTTTCTGCTCAATTTGGAATGATAAGTAAAATCTCAGATGTGCTTAGGCTTGGATTCACATATGATACACCTACTTGGTTTACTATTACCGAGGAAACCACACAATACCTAGAAACTTCAATGGTTGATGAATTTGATCAAAACTCATTACTTATTACTAATCCTAATGCAATCAATATTTACGAGGATTATAAAATACAAATGCCTTCAAAAATTACAGCGAGTGGTGCTTTAGTTTTTAAAAATTTTGGGTTAATTAGCTTTGATTATTCAAGAAAAGATTATAGTTCAATGAAATTTAAACCAGAAAATGATAGTTATTTTTCTGAGCTGAACCAAGAGATTAATTTTATGCTCAAGGAAATTAATACCTACAGAGTTGGTGCTGAGATTATTTCAGATAGATTTAGTTTCAGAGGTGGGTTTATGACCGAAGATACCCCTTACAAATCAACAGATAATAATATTGACGATTCAATAAATGGTTTTTCATTAGGAATAGGATACAAACTGAATCAAAGTACGATTGATCTCTCTTATGTGAAAACAAATAGGTTAAACTATAAAAGATTATTTGATACTGGTTTAACAAATCAAGTTCAACTTGAAACAGACAATTCAATGTTGACTATTTCAATTTCAACTATCTTTTAGTAGATTAATTATCTTTTCAGGCTAAAGTGTGCTCTGAAGGTTTTAATAATTTCAGTTCCGGGTTC
>CACEAZ010000021.1 GCA_902557655.1 uncultured Bacteroidota bacterium | reverse complement strand
AGTTCCCAAAGATTTATCATTTTATGGCTCCTTAATTCTCTCAGGTAGTCCTTATTCCGTAAGAGAAGTAAATTCACCCAGGGTAAATTTGAATGAACTATTGGACAAATTCCCAACACTAGCTATTTGTTACGGCGCTCAAATGATTGCTCAAGAACAAGGAGGTAGAGTAGATGCATCTAATATTAGAGAATACGGAAGAGCAAACTTAATTATCACAGCCGATAATAGTATTTTATTTGACGGAATTGACAACAATTCTCAGGTTTGGATGAGTCATAGTGACACCATAAAAGAGTTGCCAATAAATTCGCGTCTTCTTGCAAGTACAATTGATGTCAAAAACGTTGCTTATAGTATAAACGATAAAACTTTTTGTTTGCAATTTCATCCAGAAGTCTATCATACAACTCATGGTAAAAATATTCTTAAAAATTTTTTAACTAAAATCTGTAAGTTAGAACAATCTTGGACCCCTGATTCTTTTGTTAATCAGACTATTGCTGAACTAAGATCTAAAATTGGAAATGATAAAGTTATTTTAGGTTTATCTGGAGGAGTAGATTCATCTGTAGCAGCCGTTCTTTTACAGAAGGCTATTGGTACTAATTTACATTGTATTTTTGTAAACAACGGTTTACTTAGAAAAAATGAATTTGACAGTGTACTTGAGCAGTACAAGGAAATGGATTTAAATATTAAGGGAGTAGACTATTCTGATAGATTTTACAGTGAATTAAAAGGTGTTTCTGATCCAGAAAAGAAAAGAAAGATTATCGGAAGAGTTTTTATTGAATCTTTTGACAATGAAGCGAATAAAATTCAAAATGTGAAATGGTTAGCTCAGGGAACAATTTATCCTGATGTTATTGAAAGTATCTCTGCAACCGGTGGTCCTTCAGCTACGATAAAAAGTCATCATAATGTTGGTGGATTGCCAGACTTTATGAAATTGAAGGTTATTGAGCCCTTAAAATTATTATTTAAGGACGAAGTTAGAAGAGTGGGTGCATCTATGTCAATTGATAAAAATATCCTTGGAAGACATCCTTTCCCTGGTCCAGGATTAGCAATACGAATATTGGGCGATATTGACGAAAATAATGTTAAAATGCTTCAAGAAGTTGATCATATATTCATTAATGGACTAAAAAAAGAAGGATTGTATGATAGTATCTGGCAAGCTGGAGCTATTTTGCTTCCAGTCAAAAGTGTTGGAGTAATGGGTGATGAAAGAACTTATGAAAAGTGCGTTGCACTTAGGGCCGTTGAAAGTACTGACGGAATGACCGCAGATTGGGTTGAGTTGCCCCACAAATTTTTACAAGATATTTCCAATAAAATTATTAATAGGGTAAAAGGTATTAATCGTGTTGTTTACGATATAAGTTCAAAACCTCCTGCAACAATCGAATGGGAATAATTTATGAATAAATACCTGGTTTACATATTATTTTTTCTCTACGCTCTAAATTTTAACGCCCAAAAAATTAAATCAGTGTCAGTGGATAATGACACTGGTATCAAAGAGTTTTTGATTGAAAATCATATATCCGCAAAGGATTTTTTCATAATTAATCCAAATTATTCCCAATCAAGATTTAGTTATGATGATAATGATTTGAGTAAAAAGATATTTAAGGGTGACATTATAAATGTTTTTTACAATGAAAACACAACCGTTAGTCCAAAAATTAATTTCATCTCACATAAAATAAAAAGAAAACAAAATCTAGGTGAGATTTCTCAAATTTATAACGTTTCAGAAAAATCAATAATTCAATACAACAGAGATATTTCAGTTAAAAGAAATAATGTTTTAATGATTCCAGTGAATCTTAATTTAAATTCTAGCCCCCCAAATCTTCTCAAGGAATATTTTGTAAAGCCTAAAGAAGGAAAATGGAGAATTGCCTACAAGTATGGAATATCAATAGAATTATTAGAAATGCTAAACCCTAATATTGGTTCTATAATTCAGGTTGGTCAACAGATTGCTGTTCCTAATAAAAATGAAATATCAATTAATACAATTGATGATACTAAAGAATTTTTCGAAATACAAAACAATATTGAAATTTCTGTTCTAGAAAAAAATCTTGGTTTAAAAAAGAATTCAATAATTGATTTAAATCCATCAATCTTAAACAAGGATCTTTTAAAGGGTCTAATTATTATGGTGCCAAAGTATACGGAGCTAAGTAAAGATGTTATCAATTTGAGTAAGTTGTCCTTGAAAGAAAATATAACAAATTCAAGCAAAAAGAAATTTGCAATCATTCTACCATTTAGATTAGAAAATTTTGATTACGATTCGATACAAAATTCAACTCCTATTTTAAAAAATGATAAGCTTCTTAATATTTCTTTAGATTTTCTGTTTGGCGCAGAAATGGCCGTCAAATCATTTTCAGAGTTAGGCATTGATGTTAAAATGGATGTTTTTGACAGTGCTATTAATAAGGACAAGATTGATAAAATTATTTATGAAAATGATTTTAATAATTATGATTTTATAATAGGCCCACTAACTAATAATTTATTTAATTACTTGGTTAATGCCACAGAAGAAAGTGGTGTTAAAATTGTTAAGCCGCTTTCAAAAAAACAAAATATTAATAAAAGGATAATAAATACCATTCCTGATGACTCGATTTTATTTAACAAAATAATTTCTCATGTAAAGAGTGATACAGTATTCTCTGAAAAATATATTATTTCTGATTCAAGAAGCTTAGATGTAGCTAGTAAAATCAAGAAAATCTTTCCTGATTCAAAACAATTTTTTTCAAAAATTAATGAGTCTGGGATTGATACTAAAACATTAGTTTATGATGATTTAGATTCAACATTTGTGAAAGGGAAAAATATAGTTTTTTTAGAGACAAAAGAGCAGGGTTTTGTTTCAAATGTTACCAGTATTTTAAATTCATTTGTAAATGATACCATTAAAATTGAGTTGGTTTCAACAAATAAGAATAATGCTTTTGAAGGGGTAAATATTTCTAACAATTATATGTCAAATCTTAAATTTCAGTACGCTTCAACTAATAAGAAAATTGATTTAATTAACCATAAATTTTTTATTGAAAAATTTATAAATCATTACAATTATTTTCCAAATAAATATGCATTAAGAGCATATGATTTAGTATATGATTTATTGTTAAGAATTTCAAACGGAGATCTGGATGACCCTAGTATTCATGGAATTGAAACCCAATATTTAGAAAATAAATTTAAATATAGGACAAGTTCTTCTGGGTCTATTGATAATGTTGGCGTTTTCCTAATGAGGCACGAGAATTTAAAAATTTCAGAACTAATTGATAAATAAATAAAATCAATTATATTTTCTGCCTTCTATGTCCTTTAATTCACTAAATTTGTTTGCGTTTATAACGCATTATGTCCTCACAAACTAAATATATTTTTGTTACAGGTGGTGTAAGCTCGTCTTTAGGGAAGGGAATAATCGCAGCTTCATTAGCTAAGCTACTACAGGCTCAAGGTTATAATACAACTATTCAAAAATTGGATCCATATATAAACGTAGATCCAGGTACGCTCAACCCATATGAACATGGTGAATGTTATGTTACTGATGATGGAGCTGAAACAGATTTAGATTTAGGACATTATGAAAGGTTTTTAAATGTTCCTACATCTCAAGCAAATAACATAACTACCGGAAGAATATATCAAAGTGTTATCAGTAAAGAGAGAAAAGGTGAGTATTTAGGAAAAACCGTCCAAGTTATTCCACATATCACAGACGAGATAAAAGAAAATATCAAGGTTCTTGAAAGTGAAAACAAATATGATATAATAATTACTGAAATCGGTGGAACTGTGGGTGATATTGAGTCTCTTCCTTACATAGAAGCTTTAAGACAGCTTAGATGGGAAATGGGAGAAGAAAACTTATTAGTGATTCACTTAACATTAATTCCTTATTTATCTGCAGCAAAAGAATTAAAAACCAAACCAACTCAACATAGTGTTAAAACTTTAATGGAAAGCGGAGTACAAGCTGATATATTGGTTTGTAGAACTGAACATGAATTAAATCAAAGTTTAAGGGAAAAATTAGCAAGATTTTGTAATGTTAATTCAGATTGTGTAATTCAATCCGTTGATGTAAATACAATTTATGATGTCCCTAACTATATGTTTAGGGAAGGACTTGATAAAGTTGCACTGAAAAAATTAAATCTTAAATACAATGAGCCCGATTTAAAATCTTGGAATGTATTTTTAGACAGATATAAAAATCCAAAAGGTACAGTGAAAATCGGATTGATAGGTAAGTATATTGAATTACAAGATTCATACAAATCTATTTTAGAATCGTTTATTCATGCAGGTGCAGTTAATGAAGTTAGGGTAGAGGTCATACCGGTTCATTCTGAGCATATTAATGAAAAAAATGTTGAAGAAAAACTAAATTATTTTGATGGAATATTAGTGGCTCCAGGATTTGGAGAGCGTGGAGTCGAGGGTAAAATTGAAGCTATCAAATATGTACGAACTAATAAGATTCCTTTTTTTGGAATATGTTACGGAATGCAGATGGCTGTTGTTGAATACTCCAGAAATGTTTTAAAACTTTCAGACGCAAATTCTACTGAAGTAAATCCAAAAACTAATAATCCTGTTATAGATTTGATGGAAGATCAAAAAAATGTTACAAATAAGGGAGGTACAATGAGACTTGGGTCTTGGGACTGTACGTTAAAAAAAGAATCCTTATGTTATTCAATTTATGGTTCAAGTAAAATAAACGAAAGACATAGACACAGGTATGAGTTAAATAATAAATATTTGAGTGACCTTGAAAATAATAATTTAATTGCTTCTGGAGTAAATGACGAAACAAACTTAGTAGAGGTAATAGAATTGAAAGATCACCCATGGTTTATCGGAGTTCAGTACCACCCTGAATATAAGAGTACTGTTTTATCACCTCATCCATTATTTGTATCTTTTATCAAGGCAACTAAAAAAAATAAAAAATAAAAAATGGAAGACAATAAAGTAGATATTAATTCATTAATAGGATTTTTTCTCATTGGAATTATTTTTATTGTATGGCTTTGGCTTAATCCGCCTCCTCCGGCTGTCGAAGAAATTACAAATACTGAAAGTAGTATAACTTCAATTGAATCCCGCAAGGAATCTTTAAATGAAGAATTGTCTAATGTACTTTCAGAATCTATTACAGCTGATAATCAGGAAAAAGAGCTCAATTTAGAGTCTTTTACAAATACATCTGATGATGAGATTATCAGATTAGATAGTGAAAATTTTCTCATTGAATTTTCAGCTATTGGAGGTCAGATTTCGTCGTTACAACTCAAAGACCATTTAAATTATTTAGGAAAACCTGTCAATCTAATTTCTTCTAATAATTCAAGCTTTGACATTGATTTCTTAACAAAAAATGGAAGATCTTTTAACACTAAAAACCAATTTTTCACTCCAACTTTAATTGAAAATGGTTTACAAAAAATTGTGAGAATGAAATTAGATGTTTCAGAGGATGTTTTCCTGGAATACACATACACCATTAATGATAATGATTTTATAGTCAAATTAGATATTAATTCTAGTGGTTTTAAAAATATTTTAGACACCAATAGTGAATATAATGTGATATGGGAATTAGATGCTATTAGAAACTCTAAGAGTATTGATTATGAAAATAGATACTCATATCTTACATATTTTTATGATGACGATAAAATAGATTATTTAGCAATTAGCGGAGAAGATGATGATGAAGAAGAGGATGTTAATTGGATCTCATACAAACAGCATTTTTTCAGTTCTGTTCTGATTCCTGTTAAAGAACCTTTCAAGGCTGTTAGTTTTGAATCTAAAAACTTAGTCGAAGACAATAGTATTGATACGCTCAATTTAAAAAAATACGTTTCTAAAATACCTTTTCAATATGAAAATAGAGAGTTTGATAACTCATTAAAATTTTATTTTGGTCCTAACCAATTTTCACAATTAAAATCCTATGATATCGGATTAGAAGAGAGTATAGATTTTGGATGGGGAATATTTGGGTTTATTAATAAAAATATTTTTGTTCCTCTTTATAAATTTTTGAGCGGAATTTTCCCTTATGGAATTGCAATTATTTTTATGACAATTATCGTAAGAATTTGTTTAGCTCCCTTGCTTTATAAGTCTTACGTTTCTCAAGCAAAAATGAAAATTTTAAGACCTGAGTTAGACGAGATAAATAAAAAGTACAAAGATAATGCAATGAAAAAACAACAAGAGACCATGGCTTTCTATAGAAAAGCTGGTGCAAATCCAATGGGTGGATGTTTACCGGGTCTTTTACAGATCCCTATTTTCTATGCTCTATTTATGTTTTTTCCTTCTGCCTTTGATTTAAGACAAAAGAGTTTTCTTTGGGCTGAGGATCTTTCCGCGTATGATAGTATTTTAGATTTTGGTTTTTATATCCCATTTTACGGAGATCATGTTAGTTTATTTCCCATTTTAGCAGCTGTTTCTATTTTCTTCTATATGAAAATGACTACGGGTCAACAAATGGCTTCACAGCCACCTCCACAGGAAGGTATGCCAGATATGACAAAAATGATGAAGTATATGATATATTTTGCCCCACTTATGCTAATGGTATTTTTTAACAATTACTCAAGTGGGTTAAGCTTATATTATTTTATATCAAATCTTCTTTCAATAGCTGTTATGTACACAATTAAAAATTACATTCTTGATGAACAAAAGATTAGACAACAAATTCAATTTAATAAGTCTCAACCTGTTAAACCGCCAAGTAGATTTCAAAGAAGGATGCAGGCTATGATGGAGGAGGCTGAAAGGCAAAAGAAAAATAAAAACTAACTTAATTTCTACATAATTTTTTTTAATTGATACTGGCATAAACTTTGATTCTAGTTTTGTAAAAAAGTTATGGATAGACCAAGATGTGGATGTGGAAACACTCAAAATTCTCAGGGATATTGTGATGGGTCACACGCAAACCAATAATACAGGATAGTTGAAAAAAATTTTAACCATAGGCGCCAGTAGCTCTTCAAAATCAATCAATAGGATATTTGCAAATTTTGCTGCAGAATCCCTAGGTATCGAATGTAAGATAAAAGAGCTTGTATTGACTGATTTTGAAATGCCAATCTACAGTGAGGACAAACAAAATAACTCTGGGATTCCTAAAAAAGCAATCGATTTTAAAAAAGAAATTTATCAAGCTGATGCACTTGTAATTTCTTTAGCCGAACATAATGGTTCTTACACTGCTGCTTTTAAGAATATTTTCGATTGGATTTCAGTAATAGAAAATGATGTTTGGTGTAGCAAACCAATACTATTACTCTCAACCTCAACGGGAGCTAGGGGAGGACAAACTGTTCTTGAATCAGCACATGACAGATTTTCTAGAAATTATAAGTATAATATTCCTCATTTTCCCTTCCTAGTTTTAAAGAAAATTATAGTCATGATGAAGGAATAATAAATATTCGACTGAATCAGGACTTTCAGGCTGTTTTAATCGATTTTGAAGATATATTAAATGGGAATTAAACTTTATCCAAAAAGTAAGCAAGCAAATGGAAACTTTAATTTTGGTGAAATACTTGAAAAAAAACCAATTGGATTCCCTCAAGATAACGGACAATTAAGACCTTATTCTAATCTGTTTTATTGGGCTCATGCATGGACTCCCATGATGAGAAGCACCATAGGATTACACCCTCATCAAGGTTTTGAGATATGTACTTTTGTTTTAAAAGGAAGCATCAATCACTATGACACACAATTAAATAAATGGATCAAACTTAACGAAGGTGATGTGCAAATAATTAGGTCAGGAAACGGTATTTCTCACTCAGAAGAAATACTAGAAAATTCTGAAATATTTCAAATTTGGTTTGACCCAGACCTGTCAAAATCCCTTAAAAAACCCGCATCATATAATGATTATAAAAAGAATGAATTCAATTTCACCGAATTTGATAATTTCTCTATAAAACATATACACAATAAAAATTCGAAAATGTGGATGGATTCCGAGGGTATATTTATTAATGAATATTTTTTTGAAAAATCTTCTTCAGCCAATATTAAAATTAAAAAAGATAAAATTCATTCTTTCTTTTTAATTGACGGTGAAGTTTCTTTTAAAGGATTTGATTTCAAAAAAGGTGACTTTTTCACTGTTTCTAAGCTTGAAAACATCGAAATAGCAACTCAAAAATCTTCTAAATTGTTTGAGATCTCCTCACCAATTAAACCATCTTACAGGACATATTCTAATTAACATCTTAATTGTTAACTTTACAGTGTGAAAAAAGTAATTGTTGGTCTTTCTGGAGGTGTTGATTCAAGTGTTAGTGCATTGTTGTTAAAACAGCAAGGATACGAAGTTATTGGACTTTTTATGAAGAACTGGCACGATGAAAGTGTAACTATTTCAGATGAGTGTCCATGGTTGGATGATAGTAACGATGCAATGTTAATTGCTGAGAAATTAGGTATTCCTTTTCAGACTGTTGATTTAAGTAAGCAATATCAATCTAGGATCATTGATTATATGTTCAAGGAATATGAAAATGGTAGAACTCCAAATCCAGATGTCCTTTGTAATCGTGAGATTAAATTTGATATTTTTTTGAATATAGCACTTAATCTTGGAGCAGATTATATTGCTACTGGTCACTATTGTCAGATCGATAAAATTAATAAGGATAATAAAGAAATATACAGGTTATTAGCTGGTTTTGATGACAATAAAGATCAATCTTATTTTTTATGTCAATTAAATCAAAAACAACTAGCTAAGGCTATTTTTCCAATTGGGCATCTTACAAAGTCTCAAGTAAGGGATATTGCAAAAAAAAATAATTTAATTACTGCTAATAAAAAAGACTCTCAGGGTTTGTGTTTTATCGGAAAAGTAAAGCTGCCAGATTTTCTAAAACAAAGACTAACTCCAAAAAAAGGTAAAGTAATCAAAATTGATGCTGAATTTAAAGACCTAGAGGTTGAATTAGCAGAAGTAAAATCTAAAGAACAGGAATTAGAATTATTAAGCGCGCCCTTTTCATTTTCGTCAAAAGACGGTGAAGAAATTGGTCAACATAATGGAGCCTTTTATTTTACTGTTGGTCAAAGAAAAGGCTTGAATATAGGAGGTTTTAGTGAACCGCTTTTTGTTATTGAAACAGATGTTTCTGAAAATATAATTTATGT
This sequence comes from uncultured Bacteroidota bacterium, assembly GCA_902557655.1. Lineage (GTDB taxonomy): Bacteria > Bacteroidota > Bacteroidia > Flavobacteriales > Flavobacteriaceae > MED-G13. The sequence continues at coordinate 2,345 of CACEAZ010000021.1, read as the reverse complement.
TGGAATGGGTGAGTCCCACCCTGCATTATTTAAAAAAGCTCTTTTTGTGAGCAAAAATGAAATTCATTGGATTAGAGAAGATTTAATGATTAATGAAAATCAAATATTAAAAGTTGATTTTAGAATCAGGTACAGACAGCCATTGCAATCTGGAACTATTTATAGTTTTAAAAAAGGTTTATATATCTTATTTGATAATCCAATCTCATCTGTTACCAGTGGTCAATTTGTTAGTTGGTATTTAAGTGATGAATTAATTGGATCTGGGGTTATAAATTAATCATTTCATGAAAAAATATTTATTTTTTTTATTATTATTATTTACAATTACACATTTTTCACAAGAAGAACATGCATGGGTTTACTTTAAAGATAAGCCTGGTCACGAAAATTACATTGAAAATCCTGATTTGATTTTAAGTCAAAAATCAATTCTGAAAAAAAATAAAAAAAATATTCCTATTGATTTTACTGACACACCAGTTTACCAGCCGTACATAGATTTAATATTACAAAATGAAAACTTTACTTATGTTGCAAAATCTAAGTGGTTTAATTTCATTCACCTAATTGGAGATGAAGATCTATTACAAAATTTAAGTTCATTAGATTTTGTAGATAAAATAATCTTTGCAAAAAAAGAATCGAGATCAACTATATTCGATAAAATTGAGATTAATCAGACCAGAAACGATGAGGATAACCCATATAATCAGATTGAAATGATAAATCTTGGGTTTTTACATGATCAGGGATTTACCGGCGAGGGAGTGTCAATAGCAGTTTTTGATTCAGGTTTTAAAAATGTTAATTTGCTCTCAGGTTTTGAAAGGATTAGATCCCTTAACAAAATAAAGTATACTTATGATTTTGTAGATAATACTGCTGAATTATACCAATATACAGGAAACTCCCATGGTACTTTGGTTTTTAGCACAATGGCCGGATATATTGAATCTGAATTCATAGGGACTGCACCTGATGCTGAATATTATTTATTTAGAACTGAAGATGTTTCGTCTGAAACTCCTGCAGAGGAAAGTTTTTGGATAGAAGCAATCGAAATAGCAGATAGTCTAGGAGTAGACTTAACAAATACATCATTGGGTTATAAAAACTATGATAATATTAATTATAGCTATCAAAATTATGAATTAGACGGAAATACAGCCATAATTACACAAGCAGCAAATATGGCCTTTTCTAAGGGGATAATTTTAGTTAATTCAGCTGGAAATTCATCTTCATCAGGTGTAATAGCTCCAGCTGATTCGCCAAACGTTTTATCAATTGGGGCTGTAGATTTTTTAGGTGATTACATATATTTTAGTTCTCAGGGGAATGAATTCCAACCTACAATTAAGCCCGATATCTCAGCTCAAGGTTACAGAACTTTTGTTATTAATTCAAATGATCAATTAACAAGATCATCAGGAACATCATTTAGTTCACCTGTTTTGGCAGGTGCAATTGCTTGCTTGTATCAATCTTTTCCTGACTTTTCAAATAGCAAGATTTATAATATCATTAGAAATTCATCTTCGCAAAATAATTTACCTGATAATTTTTTGGGTTATGGAATTCCTGATTTTGAAAAGGCCTATAATTTATCAATTAATTTAAATAATGATACTTTTGCTATATATCCAAATCCGATAATCGATGAACTAAACATTCTATCATTTTCTAATGAACAATATACATTTGATATATATTCTGTTAATGGAAGATTGGTTTTCTCGAAAGAATTTCAAGGATTTAGAAGTAAAACAAATTTAGATTTTCTTTCAAAAGGAATTTACATTCTAAAATTATCTGACGAGAATAATAATGAAACTTTATTAAAAATCCTTAAGAGATAAATTTAATTTTCCCATATTTTCCATGACTCTTCAGCTTGAAACTTAAGCATTTCTAAACCATTTTTTGTCAGACATCCTTTTTCCCTTCCTTTTTTTAAAAAAAGTGTTTCAATTGGGTTGTAAACCAAATCGTACAAAATATGATCTTTGGTCAAAGAATTATAGGGGATCTTTGGACAATCTTTTATTTTAGGAAAAGTTCCAACAGGGGAGCAATTTATTATCATTTTAAACCTGTTTATTACTTCATTATTCAGATTTTCGTAAATAAATTCAGATTTACCTTTACGTCTTGAAACAGTACTATACTTAATATTTAGTTTGTTTAGTACATATTTAATTGCTTTTGAAGCACCACCACTTCCGAGAATTAACGCATTTTCAGGTTTTTCCTTATCGATTAATTTGAGTAATGACTTTTCAAATCCAATACAATCGGTATTGTAGCCAATATTTTTATTATTAATTTTTTTTATCGTGTTA
>CACEAZ010000020.1 GCA_902557655.1 uncultured Bacteroidota bacterium | reverse complement strand
AGATGCTATAATATATGCTTGGTATTTGGGTGAGCAAGGAGGAAATGCAATTGCTGATATAATTTTTGGGGATGTAAATCCATCAGGAAAATTACCTATTACAATACCTAAATCCCTTTCTCATCTCCCAGAATATGATGATTACAGCATGAATAACAGAACGTATAGATTTACAAGACATGAGCCCATGTTCCCTTTTGGCTTTGGATTGAGTTATTCAAATTTTATTTACTCTAATCTTTCAATTAATAAACAAAAAATCAAATCAGGTGATTCAATAGAATTAAATTTTGAAATCCACAATGACAGTGAATTTTTAGGCGAAGAAGTTATTCAATTGTATATCAAAGACATGGAGTCTTCTTTTCGTACACCTAATTCTGCATTAAAATTCTTTAAAAGAATAAAACTGAAACCTGGTGAAAAAACAAGAGTTAATGTCTTAGTAAATAAAGAAATGTATACTGTAATTAATGAGGAAGGAAAAAATACAATCGAAAATGGATATTATAAAATATTTGTAGGAGGAAGTTCACCTGGTGACCGAAGTAATGAATTGGGAAAACCTATACAAGAAGTGTCATTCAAGGTTCAATGAAAAGTAGCAAATAATCATTTTGGATCTTCCATTATCTAATAAATTTTTTCTTGAACGATAAATTTTTTAATACCTTAATAGGTATAAATTGCCAACCTTGAAAAAAATTTTATCAAAATTTACTCAATTTTTAATCATACTCTTTAGTATTTCATCTCTTGGACAGGAACTTTTTAAAAATCCTATTATTTCAGGTGGCTATCCTGACCCATCAATTTGTAAAGTTGGTGAAACCTTTTATTTGGTAAATTCCTCTTTTGAATATTTTCCAGGCCTTCCTATACACAAAAGTAATGACCTTATAAATTGGGAGCTTATTGGCTATGGACTTAATAGGGAGTCTCAAGTTTCCTCAGTGGTTAACCTCATTGACGTCCAGTCTAACGGAGGTATCCATGCACCGACGATCAGATATAATAATGGTGTATTTTATATAATATCGACAAATGTTTATTATGATGTAAAAAAAAATAAAGCTGACATGGTTAACTTTGTAGTTACCGCTAGCAATCCTGCTGGTCCGTGGTCAGATCCCATTCATATAGAGGGAGCACCAGGAATTGATCCAGATTTATTTTTTGATGATGACGGAAGAGTTTGGTATGTTGGAAATCATATGCCGGAAAATCCAAGCTTTGATGGTGAAGGTGAAATTTGGTTACAAGAATTAGATTTAAATCAATTTAGCTTAGTAGGCGAAAAGCACTTACTATGGAGAGGTGCATGCGGAGGAGTTTGGGCCGAAGGACCACACATGTATAAAAAAGACGGTAAATATTATTTAATTATTGCAGAGGGTGGTACAAGTTTTAATCATGCAATAATGGTTGCTTTGAGTGAAAACATTGAAGGCCCTTATATTTCAAATCCTAGAAATCCCATTCTAACGTCTAGACATTTATCTTATGATAATTGGGTAAACAGTACGGGGCATGGCGATATTGTTGAGTTAGATGATGGAAGATATTACATGGTTCTTTTGGGAATACGAAATGAAATAAATCGTAGCTCAAATATGGGTAGAGAAACTTTTATTGTTCCTTTAACTTGGGAAAGAGAGCCTTTTGACTGGAAAGAAAACAAAAATTTATGGCCGGTTGTATCACCACTTTCTGGAAAGGTTGAAAAGGAAAATGAAGTAATATATGATAATTCAATACAGAGTCATTTTTATAATTTTAGAGATGACTTCAGTGTTAAAAAACTGGATCTAAAATGGAATTTTAGAAGAGTCCCTCTTGAAAATGTTTACAGTTTAGAGAAAAGAGAGGGTTTTCTGAGATTATACTCAAATCAAAATATTATAAAGGAAAGAGATAGAGCAGCCTTAATGGGTTTTAAACAAAACCAAACTCATTTTGAATATTTTACTAATATGACTTTTAATCCTGAAAATAATAAATCTGAGGCAGGAATTTCCATTTTTCAAAAAGACGACAACTATTTAAATTTTACTGTTTTTAAAAAAGATGAAAGTTTTTTCATTAAAATGTATGCTTATAAAAAAGGTCAATTAATTTCAAAAAATGAAAAATTACTTGAAAATTATAAAGGAAAAATAAAGCTTAGAATTTTATTTGATGAAGACAAATACAAGCTCTTTTATTCAACAAGAGGATTTAGATATAGATTACTTGATGAATTAAAAAACGATGTGCTACTTAGTCAAGGTTATACAGGAGCACATCTTGGTCTTTATGTGACAAGTAATGGTGAAGACTCTAACGATTATGCTGATTTTGATTATGTAGATTACTCTGTTATAAATCAGGAATTAGAAGAAAATATAAAGTAATAAATTGTATAGGCTATCATACTAAAACTAATTAAAAAACTTACTTTTATTAATGATTTATTTTCTGGATTTTTCCTAATTAATACCCTAATTATCCAATTCAAAATAAACAAAGTGATTATAATAATTAGTGGTGTAGGCATGACTCAAAAGTAAATTAAATTCCTTTTAATCTCTCTAAAAAATTATTAAATTCTTCAGAATATTTTCTGTTATTTCTAAATGATCTTAATTCTTTAATTTTCAATGCATTCATTTTTTCATTTTTCTCATCCAACAGAATATCTCTCTTGTCATTTTTTTCTATAACATATGACCATATATATGGGGAGGCATTTTGGTCAAATCCTTTTTGTCCAAGTTTTAGATTCCAAAAAATCAGCTCATTGTTTTCATTAGTCATGATGTAGTGTCCATTTGATAAAATGATAAGTTGTTGGATCTTTTTATTATCAATGAATGGCGCTAACATGTCATGATTTTTAGGAAATTTCTTTGTGAAAGCAGGAGATGTTTTATCAAACAAAGAGTAGTAGGTAAAAATATAAGAATCTTCCAATTCAATTTGACTAGACCATAAAATGCTGTTAAAGTAAGTAGCTCTTGTATTAATATCTTTGTACTCAATATTATTACCCTTTAATGCTTTTGCAATATTATAGTGCGCTATCCCTTTGAAAGATAAAGTAATAAGTAGATATGTCGTACTTATTATTAGCCCTAGTGAATTATAGAGTTTTCTTTTTCTCGACAACCTGTCTTGAAATGCTGTCAATATCAAAAACGTTAAAAAGGGAAGACTATAAAACGGGTCAATAATGAATATGTTTTCAATTGCAACTCTCCATTCAAACGGCCAAAAAAGTTGAGTCCCCCATGTGGTTTGTACATCAAGTAAAGGATGTGTAATTATTGCTAGAAAAAACATTTTCAACCAATCGTTAAAACTGACATCTGAATATTTTGAATAGATTTTTTTTAAAATAAATGCTAGAATGGGTGCGGCAATAAATGGAAATATTAGAGAGTGGGAGAACCCCCTATGCATTACAGATGCGCTCAGATCGTCAACAAAAAATTTGGTTATAATATCTAAGTCAGGAATTGTTCCTGCAATAGCACCAAGGACAATAGCTTTATTTCCTATTTTTTTTCCAAGACTTGCTTCAGCAACTGAAGCCCCCAATACAATTTGTGTTAACGAGTCCATAAAAAAAGGGCTTTTAATTATTTAAAAAAGCCCTTCAATAATTATACCTAAAATTAAGTTGGATGCAATTTATAATTTTTTTAAAAATTTAAATGTATATTAATTACAATGAAAAAATTAATTATAGTTAGACATGCAAAGTCATCTTGGAAAGACTTAAGCTTAACAGATTTCCATAGGCCGCTTAATGGTCGAGGGAAGACTGATGGGCCAATAATGTCGGGATATTTAAGTAAGAAAATTGATTGTATTGATTTTCTACATTCCAGTAGTTCTGTAAGAACATTTGAAACATCAAAATTTTTCATATCAAAAATTGAATTTAAAAATATTAGGTATGAAGATAATTTATACCACGCTTCAGCACATTTTATTATAAATCTTGTAAAAAATTACCCAGATCAATATAACTCTGTGATGATTATAGCTCATAACCCAGGTCTAACAAACTTGATAAATATGACTACACATATTAATCTAGACAACTTGCCAACTACCGGAATTGCTAATATCGATTTTGATAGCGATTCCTGGTATAATATTTCAATTGAAAATTCCAATTTAATTGATTTAAAATTTCCAAAGCAATTAAAATAATTTTATATATTTAATATACTAACCAATTTTAATTTTATTATGGAACTGATCATGATTTTACAGCTCATTATTTCTGTTGGCCTTATAAACGTTTGGTTTTTTAGGGTTAACAAAGCTACCGATTATAGAGGTGGAAATGCAAAGAATATGCAAGAAGAATTTTTAGCTTATGGACTTCCAATTTGGTCTATGTATCTAGTAGGTTCTTTAAAAGTTGCAATTGCAGTTATGCTAATTATTAGCATATGGGTTGAGGAGTTACTTATTTATAATTTAATTTTATTGGCTTTATTGATGATTGCGGCTGTCCTTATGCATGTTAAGGTTAAAGATCCTATAAAAAAATCATACCCAGCTTTATCAATTTTATTTATGATTGCATTGATAATGTATTTTACAATGAGTTAGTAATCTCCTATCATTATTTAATCTTTCAATAATCTGAGGCATGAGATTCCTATTTATCTTTTTTTTTACCTTCAATTCTTTATTTGCGAATGATTACACAATCTTGAGTTTTGATAACCACCCTATTCATGGAACTCTTATCAAATCAAATGAAATGAGTCCATTTTTGGCTATAATTATTGCAGGATCTGGACCAATTGATAGAGACGGCAATAATTCTTCCATGAAAAGTAATTATTTAAAAATGTTAGCTGAAGAGTTGAATAAAAATGGAATTAGTTCATTCAGATATGATAAAAGAGGGGTCTCAAAAAGTTTAGGAGATATTAAAAGTCCGAATAAAATTCAATTTTTAGATTATGTAAATGATGCAAAAAGTATTATAAATCATTTTAAAGACACAAAAAAATATAAAAAAATTGTAATAATTGGGCATAGCGAGGGATCGTTGATAGGAATGCTAGCAAGTAAGTCTATTGCCGATGGTTTTATTTCAATAGCTGGAGCGGGAGTGGATTATTTGACCTTGATTCAAAGGCAGCTTTCTAATCGTGCACCGTATATAAAGTCTATGTCTGACCCAATCATTGAACAGTTAAAAAAAAATAAGCTAGTTGATTCAGTCCCGCCTATGTTAAACAATTTATTTGGAACTAATCTTCAAAGATTTTTGATTGATGCTTCTCTCTTCGATCCTGCAACTGAAATTTCAAAATTAGTCACCCCTGTTCTAATTATTCAAGGTACAAATGACATTCAAGTTGAGGTAAAAGACGCAGAAGTTTTGCATGCTGCTTCTTCAAATTCAAAACTAGAAATAATACAAGGAATGAATCATGTTTTTCGTCAAGCAAGTGAAAAGTTCATACTGAATCTTCAAACCTATGCAAATCCAGATTTGCCTATTGACGAAAACTTACCATTAATAATAGCAGATTTTATTTTTGATGAATAAAAAAACCGCCCATTGGGCGGTTTTTTAAATTATTTCAGATTTTCTTTTTATTAAAGTTTAAAGAAAACTGATAGAGTTGGAGTAGCGCTCATGTTATTAATAGTACCTTCCCATCCAAATGACATAGTAGAATCATCTCCTTGCTTAACATACTGAAGTATGTTTGCTAACTGGAAGTTAACGATGATGTTTTCGCTCATAAAGTAGTTGACACCAATACCAGAACCTAATCTAGTTTGAGCATCATCAAAACTATCACCACTCGATGTACCAAATCCTACAGCCCACCATACTTTAGTTTTTTCTCCTAAATCCATAAAATAGTTATAGTAAGCTAAACCAAAATCAGTATTGGAAACTTTAGTTCCATCAACGTCTGTACTCATAAGACCTATATTTAGACCAAGAGCTGAATTTTCATTTAAGAAATATCCAACCTGAGGAGCAATAGTGTTCATTTTAGTTTCAACACCGCCCATGTCCATAGACCCGAATGTTACTCCACCACCAAGCACCCAGTCACCAGCTTCGTATCCGTAGCTAGCATCATCTTGTGCATTAATAGTAGAAATACCGAAAAATAATACCGTAATAAAAAGTAATAATTTTTTCATTTTAAATCAATTTTTAGTTAATATGACGCAAATATACGAAATTATTTAAAAATCAAGTTTTTTATTGCGAATTCTGCAATTTTTACACTCTTATTTTGTCAAATATATATCTGTTACTTTTTGATTTTCAATTAGTTAAGAAAAAAATCAAATTTCCTTAAATTTGCACTAAATTTTATTAAAATGAGCAAACATCTCTCTTACAGAACATCAAATCCGGCGCTAAATTCTAATACTTTTAAGAATACTGCCAATAATAACTCATTATTTCTTGATAAAACAATGACAATCAAGGGAACTGTAGACAAAACAGCTTTATCGTTAGTTTTATTAATATTAGCGGGGTATTTCAGCTATTCCCCGGATATGACCGGTATGATTTTAGTTGGTTCTATAGGAGGGCTTATAGTTGCTATTCTAACTATTTTTAAAAAGGAATGGGCTCCAATAACAGTTCCTATATATGCGATTCTTGAAGGTTTGGCTTTGGGTTCAGTCTCATATTTGTACAACACCCAATACGAGGGAATAATTATTCAGGCTATCTCTTTAACAGTTTTAATTTTATTTTCAATGTTATTTGCCTACCGAAGTAAGATTATTAAACCTACTGAAAACTTTAAACTTGGAGTTTTTGCTGCTACTGGTGGTGTTGCATTACTATATTTTATAAGCTTTATAATGAGCTTTTTTGGTGAAGGCATATCACTATTAAGCACTCAGAATTCTTCAATGATGAGTATTGGCTTTTCGCTGGCTATAATTGTTATAGCATCGTTAAACCTAGTTATTGATTTTGATTTCATCGAAGAAGGTGCTGAAAAGGGAGCTCCAAAATATATGGAATGGTATGGTGCATTTGGATTATTAGTTACTCTGATTTGGCTTTATTTAGAGATTTTAAGAATGTTAGCAAAATTCAGGAATAAATAATATTATAATATTTTGGGTATTTCTAGAATATCTATTACAAAAGCAAGTCCAAAAACTTCTCTTAATTGCAGCTTTTTAATAGCATTATCGTCATATAGGCACTGAATGACCAATGTTGTTGATAGATAATCATTTATTTTCATAAATGCTGAAAGTGTATAATCTAAATCAACATTATCTGCCTTATACAAGTAATCAGAATAGAGATTAACTCTTTGCTCCAAAATAACATTTTCAACCAGATCAAATTTGTAAAATGCACTTATCGATGCCCCAAGTTCAAATCTTGAGTTTTGGCCTCTAGGGATACCAAAGTATTCTTCACCTTGATTAAGATCATTTGTAAATTTTTTACTTGCAAGAATCAATCTTCCAGTAACAGGAGCAAAATTTACCCATAATGAATTATTTTTTTTCCAATATATTCCTATACCAAGCTGTACATATGCAGGGGAAAACAATCTAGTTTTCTCAATTCGTGTTTCATTGCCATCTTCATTTGTGGAGTATTTGAACCCCTTAGCAAATTGTGTTTTAAAATTTAGAAAACTAGAAAAGCTAAATTGATCAATGAACTTTTTACCCATCACAGAGTTTACTTCAATTCTGTCATCAATTTTTTTAAAGAATTTACTATCACTATTTTTATTTACCCCAAACGATCCAACCATTTTTGTATCCCATGACCAACCATTTTTGTAATAATTAAGGTTATAATCAACAGAAAGTGTAGCCGCTACGCTATTTTCACCTCCAGAAATCCAATTACTAAATGCGGTTTGATTTATTAAGAAAGTTGTTTTACCTGAATTTTGCCAACCCTCAAACTTTACAGTATCTTTCTTTACTTGCTGAGAATAGCAATCAAAGAAATGAAATAATACAACTATAAAAAAGAAAAAGTTTCTTAAAAACATTAAATTGATATGCTTATTTAAAAAATTCTAAATTATTGAATTTTCTTTAATATTTATAATTTTACTCAATCATGAATTTGAATAAAATATTCGTTTTAGTTTTAATGTTTTTGATTTATTCTGGATGTTCTGAAAGGAATTCACCGGTTGTTACTTCCATTGATTCAAATTGGGAATTCAAATCGTCTAAAGATTCAATTTTTTTACCGGCAAGCATTCCGGGAACAGTTCATTTAGATCTCTTGAAAAATAAAAAAATAAACGATCCCTTTTATAGACTAAATGAGCACGATCTTCAGTGGATTGATAAATTAGATTGGCATTATAAAACTACTTTTGAGGTAAATGATTTTCATCACAAATATGAAAATATTGAATTAGATTTTCTTGGGCTTGATACATATTGTGATATTTTTTTAAATGATTCTTTAATTTATGAATCAAGTAATATGTTTATTGGAAAAACCATTAACATAAAAGAATTAGTTAAAATTGGCAAGAATAAATTAGATCTAAAGTTTAAATCCCCGATAAATGTTGGAATTGAAAAGTTTGATAATCTAGGCTATCTACTTCCCGAAAATGCAAACGATTTGTCTGAGATTGGAAAAGTATCTGGAAACAAAAAAGTAGGAGTTTTTACAAGAAAGGCCCCCTATTCTTTTGGATGGGATTGGGGCCCAAGACTGGTAACATCAGGAATATGGAGGCCAATTAATTTAAATTTTTGGAATAATTATAATATAGAAGACCTTCATTTTACTTATGACATTAAAAATGATGATGCATTGATTAATGCAGAAATTGAAATTAACTCAACAATAGTTCGTAGTGATGTGAAGCTAGAAATTAAGTCGGATGAAGAGAAGATTTTAGCTCATCTAATTCATCTGGAAAAAGGATTAAATAAAATAACAATTCCATTTACTTTAAAAAATATAAAAAAATGGTGGCCTAACGGAATGGGAGATCAAAAGCTTTATGATATACAGGTATCCTTATCCAATGAAAATTATATGACAAATTCTTCAAAATCTATTGGCTTGAGAACAATAGAGTTAATAACTGACAAGGATACTATTGGCAATAATTTTTATTTCAAAATAAATGGAATTCCAACTTTCATGAAAGGAGTAAATTACATTCCTCAGGATGTTTTTACCCCTAGGGTTATAGCTGATGATTATGAAGAAATCTTGCAATCTGCAGTTGATGCAAACATGAATATGGTTAGAGTTTGGGGAGGAGGAATTTATGAGGAAGATATTTTTTATGACCTATGTGATAAGTATGGCTTATTGGTTTGGCAAGATTTTATGTTTGCTTGTGCAATGTATCCGGGAGACGAAGAATTCTTAAATTCTGTCAAGGAGGAGGCAATTTATAATGTAAAGAGGATCAGAACACACCCTTCTTTGGCTTTGTGGTGTGGTAATAATGAGGTTTTATCTGCATGGGAAAACTGGGGTTGGAAAAAATCAGTTATTAATGACCAATCACAAGAGATAGCAGACAAAATTTATACCTCTTACGATGACTTATTTCATAACATTTTACCAAATGTTATTGATAAGTTTGACAGCAATACTGCATATTGGCCCTCATCACCAGGAAGTTCATTTGGGAAAAAAGAATCTTTTACCAGTGGTGATGCTCATTATTGGGGGGTTTGGTGGGGAAAAGAACCTTTTACAAACTATGAAAATAAAATCCCAAGATTTATGTCAGAATTTGGTTTTCAATCATTCCCTGACTTTACATCTGTTTTAAAATATACTAATGACAGCGATCATAATATTTATTCAGAGGTTATGAAGTCACATCAAAGATCTAGTATCGGAAATGAGACAATCGAGGAATATATGCTGAGAGATTATAATAAGCCTAATTCTTTTAAAAATTTCCTTTATGTAAGCCAACTATTGCAAGCTGAAGGAATCAGTATGGGAATGGAGGCACATAGAAGAAATAGAGACATATGTATGGGGAGTTTGTATTGGCAATTAAATGACTGCTGGCCTGTTGCATCATGGTCAAGCATTGATTACTATGGAAAATGGAAAGCACTTCATTATAAAACTCGTGAATCTTTTGCTACTAATTTAATTTCATTGCATAAGAAAATAGATGAATTTGATATTTACTTTGTGACAGATTCTTTGGTTGAAAGCAATTTGACGCTAAATTTAGAAATGATAGACTTTAAGGGAAATTTAATTAAAAGCTGGACTAAAACATTTAAATCAAAACCAAATAATTCAAAAAAAGTTTTATCCGTTAATTACAAATCTTTGCTTTTGAACGACGATTTTTTAAGAGATAAGTATATTCAAGCAAAGATTTACAGTGGTAATAATTTGATAACAAAGAAAACAGAATACTTAACAGATTTTAAAAATTTAAAGTTGACAAAACCTGATTTTAAATATGATGTAATAATAAATAAAGAATTCTTTGAAATTAGCTTAGTTTCAAAGAATTTGGTTAAAAATTTATTTTTAACCTCTTCAATAGACAGTAATTTTTCAGATAACTATTTTGATCTAATTCCAAATGAAGAAAAATTAATAAAGATTAAGCGTGAAAAATTTAAATCCATAAATAATTTTAAAGAAGGATTAAGTTTTATAAGCCTTTATGATACCTATTAAGTCTTTCTGTAAGGCGTGAAAATTCTATAGGAGTTTTACAATCCATAAATGAAACATCATTTAAGTCTAAATCTAAAAACTTGAGTTTATTAATTAATATTTGGGTAATTTCATCAATCCCAATTTTATTTAATACATCATTCTCTGCTTTTTCAATTTTCTCCTTTAAGCCAGAAATATCTCTAATTTTTAAAGCATCCTCATCTTTTATATCACCGTACATAATTTCGCTAATGGTTTTATTCATTTCAATTTCATTTAAAAACTGATAATATATTGACTTAGCATTTGAAAATTTTATTTTAGAAACTTCTCTAAGTTTTTTCTGATAAAAATTCCACAAGTTTTTATAAAGATTAGCTTGTTCATAAATATTAATATTGAAAACCTTTTTTTGATTTGAATAAGTTTCTAAAATAAAAGGATATTTTTTATAATGTGATATGTGAAAAAGTATCTTCATTATCTCAATTAGTTTTTTAATTCTAAAATTTATCTTAATAAATCTATAGGTCATGCCTTTTTTTGATTTTTTAAATTTTAAATAATGAAATTTACTGTCTAATAAAATAGAGTTTATTAGTGAAAATCCTTTTTTGTTTGATATCACCTCATAGTTCATCAAATTTGACGGGTTCATGCCACCGCAAGCCAATAAAAATGAAAAAATTGAAATTGATTGAATCTGATATATATCAGTACAATCATTTATTGAATCTATCAATTCTTGTTTACTAAAATTTATTACTTCACTACTGCTATCTATTTTCTCAACAGCAAACTTTGGTAAAACAAATCTTTCTGAAATAAATCCATCTTTGTATGCATGATTCATGATTACCCCCATTTTTTTTAAATATGAATTAATTGATGATGATTTTAATCCGTTTTTTTGAGCATTAAACTTAAATGATTGAATGGTTTTTTGTTTTAGAATATCTTTAAAATGAATATTCATTTTAGACAAGTGTTTTTTAAATACTAATACAACATTTAAATAATCCTTTGCAGTAATGTTATTTTTTGATTTTGATAGAATTTCTTTCGCGTATTCTTCTAGAGAATAAAAATTAATCCCTTTTCTTAAAAATGCTTCAAGATCATCATAAGACCAGTTGTTTATTTTATATTTTAAAAGTGCTTCTTCTCTTTTATCATTGATTTTTTCGAGAATAATCCTTGATGATAGTGCCCCAGGATAACTCTCAATAATATTTATTCCATCTTTTGTAAAACTGTCTTTTTTAAGATATAGGCTTGTTTTTACCTTTTTTCTATATTTTTTTTCGCTGCAATCGAAAATTACAGCCCACTTACCTTCTTTATTTTTATAACTAGATCTAGTAATTTTAATGTTCATAATTTTCCATTATATTTT
>CACEAZ010000019.1 GCA_902557655.1 uncultured Bacteroidota bacterium | reverse complement strand
GACTGACAATACCAGTTTTATACATTACCTAAATATGTCTGAAGTTGAATCCGGTATGTATTTTGTCAGAATGGGTAATTCTACAATTGGATACAAGACAGGTAGAATAATTGTTAAATAATTAAAATTCTTTAAATACTTAAAAAAGGGAGGGTAATTTTTACCTTCCCTTTTTTATTAAAAGATGGCTTTGAGTTGAATGGACCCGTTATGAATTGTTCTGCTATTTTCGCTTTTTCTACCATAATACACAAAGTTTAAATCTAAAAGTTTTGAGATTTTTTGTTGAAATCTTAAAGACCAGGTATAATTTTCTCCATTTTGTAAACCATTCATCATCACATAGCTTATAATGGAGTTAATATCTCCGTTAAATTCATTTTTGAAATAATTAAATTCAGAAACAAATCCTCTATTTTGTTTTTGATTTAGAAATACAGAAAGCCCAAATTGTTCTTGATCAAGGAACTCTTGATTTCCTAAAAGATTATTGATTTTTGATAATTTATATAAAAAATTAATTCTGTTGTTATTTCCTGCTAAATAGGTAAGAGTTGGGTTTAGCTGTTCTTTATCAAGTATATAGTTTTTTTCTAAATAGTTTTCACTCCTACTGGAACTACGTTCTTTATTGGCAATAAACTCAATTAGATAAACCTCATTTGCTTTATGTATTAAATTAACTCTTTTATAATTTTGAGAATTTCTTGTCGAGCCAAATGAAAAATTATTTTTGGATTCATTTTCAGAAAATGTAAAGATGGCTGAATATTTTTGTTTTGATTTATTGATGTAAAGAATATTTTTAAGGTTATAACTATAGGCAAGTAAATTATCTTTTTCTAATTTGAAAGGGTTAATTTCAATTTCAGGATTTATATCCAAATTTGTTTTTTTATCAATTGAATATTGGAACTGATTGGAAAATCTAGAAATCAACTTTTGTAATTTACTGTTTGAGGTTTTTAATTTCGAAAAATTTAATCCTAGTGAATAATTTAATTTATTTTGATATGTCTTTATGAATATTTGATTTGGCAACAGCACCCTAATATATCTTCCTTCATCCTCAAAAATTGCCAGTTCAAATTCTTCAAGCTCTTGTATGTTATTTTGATTTACGTCAATCCACTTGTAACTTCCTAGCCCGGGTTCAACTTCAAGAAATGTGTATTCTTGTTGTGGTAGGTTTCCTGAGTTTGTTTCAAAAAATAAATTAGAGTTGATAATATTTTTAAAGACTTTTTGATTATAAATCAATCGGGTATTTAGGTAGTTATCAGATCGGTTATTTAATTTAGAAACCAGTTTATTTTGATTTATATAAACATTTAATTTTGAGTTATTTCCATTTAAAAGCTGAGAATCAATAAAATAGGAATCAGAATAGTTAACATTTTCGAGGCTAGAATTAACAATACTGTCATTAATTTTTTTTCTAAAACCAAATTCAATAAACGATTTATCTTTTTTGCCAAAACCATTTTTTATTTCAAAATATTTTTGTGCAAAATCCAAATTAATAATATTACCATTTACTTCATCACCTACTTTTTTTTCAAAATTGAGTTTAATATCAGACCAACCTATTTTATGTTTATAATTTAGATTATTAAACGACTTAATAAATTTCGTATTATAATTTTCTCTGTTTGCATTCATTAAACTGGAATTGGACACAATTTTAAAATTTCTGATTTTATCAAGATTAATTTTTAAAGTATTTCTATTTCCCTTGAATTCGTTTTCAAATTCAAGACTTTCAAATACGTAAAATAAACTACCTAAGTTTATTTTTTCCACACCAATTTTGGCACCACCAAGAAACTGATTTCTATTTGAAATTAAAATATTATCTACCCCCCAGTCTCTGTTAAATTCAGTATTATAAATTCTTTCGACAGGTTGAAAATCTTTATTTATATAATCGATATTTATGTCTGATTTCAAAACAAAGTTCTCTTGTAAATCCTTTTCAAAAAGGTATTTAAATTTTGAGGCAAATCCTTTATTGTCATTTTCGTCTATCGAAGAAAATAAGTTTTTGTCCTGATTAGATGCTGCCATTTCAAAATTCATACTAGAATTTTTTTCTGTGCTAAAATTCATATTATAAACAAATAATTCTAGTTTTTTTGGAGCAATAAGTTGTACCTGAGGATTATAATTCCCCTGTTTTATACCGTTTATAGGGCTTACATATTCATATATATTATCAATTGCATTATTTGTAAGTAAAATGTAATCCCCTTGATTATCTCCAACATTACTAAAGTTTACTGAATACAATTCCTCTTCTGGATTATTAGAATAAATAAAAACCTCAATATTATTAATAATTTCTTTTTTATATAAGATTCTGTTTTCGTCATAAGCGTTTATTGTTCCTGTTGGAGCATACATCAGCTCACTATCATCCCCTGCATTAGCTAAAATTTCTTTCTGATTATCAGATAGGTTTTGAAGTAATGGTTGATTTTTAAGATCATTTTCGTTGTAATACGAAATGTTGTGAGTAAAATTATTTTGACTAATTTTAACATTTGAATAGCCAATGAAACTATTAAAGTTTTTTTCACTTACCTGATATTCAATCTGTATTCTCATGTCTGCCATAATAGGAAATTTTGTATTGAACATTATTTCTCCTGCATTATAATTAATCACATAATCTTTATCCTTTCCTCTTTCTATTTTAATTCCATTTATAAAAACAGATTCACTCCCAGAAACTACCAGAACATATAGTTCCCCATTATTTCCGATTAGCTTATAAGGTCCTTGGTTTCCGTTTTGTGGAGTAATTTGAGTTTTTTTGTATTTACCTTTTACAACTGCACCGGCAACCTCAATTTCTATGGACTCACTAAGATTGCTGTTTATAGAAAGTCCTTGAATTCTTTTATCAAAATTCCCAAAGAATGAATTTTTTTTAGATAAGTCAATATCGCCTCCTCTAATTTTCCATTTTTCAGACTCTAGTTCGATAAATATTTGGTCAAATTCATCAATTTGCTGTGAATATCCATTTTCTTGTAGAGGTATGTTAGAATCTTGAATTGAGGCTTTTATAGATATGTTTTCACTAAGTTTTCCAGAAATTTGAAGATCTAGTTCGCTGTTGAGAACTGAGTTTTGATTGTTTCCAATAGTTATCCCCCTTGAAATACTTCCAGATGTATTTAGATCATATGATTTATTAATATTTGTGACATTTCTTTCAGAAAGCTTATATAATGTGTTTAGATTATTTGTGTTATTAATAATTAATTCTTTGCTTAATCTAGAATGTTCTTTTGAAAATATACTTGGCAATTGATTCAGTGAATTTGAATCTTTGAATTTTTTTAGTTCTAACTTAAAATCAATGATAGAGTCATTTTTCTTATTAATTGAGTCATTTTCTAAAACTGACCCGTAAGAGCTCACAGAAAAAATAACAAAAAGTAATTTTAAGATTAACCTCATATTATAGATTAAACTAAAAATAATAGAAAATATTTTATCATATTTATAAGATAAAAATTATTTAAACATGAAAATAATCTCATATAATATAAATGGAATTAGAGCAGCAATGAAGAAAGGCCTTATTAATTGGCTAGAAAATGAGAGTCCCGACATAGTTTGTTTTCAAGAAATTAAAGCATTAGAAGATCAAATTGATACTGAAGAATTTGAAAAGATAGGTTATAAATATAATTACTGGTTTAGTGCTCAAAAAAAAGGCTACAGTGGTGTTGCGATAATTTCAAAACACAAACCTAAAAATGTTGAATTTGGAACAGGTATAGACTACATGGATTTTGAGGGAAGAAATATTAGATTAGATTTTGATGACTTTTCAGTAATGAGTTTGTATTTGCCATCTGGAACAAATTTGAGTAGACTAGAATTCAAATTAAATTATATGGACGAATTTCTGGACTATATTAAATTATTAAGTACAAAAATTAATAATTTAATAATTGCAGGTGACTATAATATTTGTCACAAGGCCATTGATATTCACGATCCTGTAAGAAATAAAAATGTTTCAGGTTTTTTACCAATTGAAAGACAGTGGATTCAAAATTTTATTGACTTTGGTTTTATTGATTCGTTTAGGGTTTTTAATAAAGATCCGCACAACTATAGTTGGTGGACTTACAGAGCCAATGCAAGAGCGAATAATAAGGGATGGAGAATTGATTACATAATGGCATCGAAGAATCTTCATAAAAAAATAACTTCGGGAAAAATTTTAAAAAATATTATTCATAGTGATCATTGCCCAATTTCAATGACTTTAAAAAGTTGAGAGCAAAAAAAAACCCTATCAACCGATAGGGTTTTTTTTAAATATGTCTACCATTTTCATCTAAAAAATGATATTCTAGGTATTTGTATGCATCTCTAGGGATAATTTTTATCCAATTTTGATATTTAAAATACCACTTTAATCTAACAGAAGGATATCCTTTTTCTAGATATGCCGCTATAAAAGGGTGTATATTAAGATGAATATCACTTTTTCCTTTTTTAATAAGTCGGTCAATATCTTCGGATATTTTATTAATTAAAACAATTGGAGCCTCTACCTCATTTCCGTTATTATTACTAGGATTTTCTTCTCTAGTTTTAATATTCATTTCTGGTCTAACTCTCTGTCTAGTGATTTGGATTAGTCCAAACTTACTAGGTGGAAGAATTTTATGTTTAGCTCTGTCTTCTTGCATTTCAGATTTAAGGTGATTAAATAATTTTTTTCTATTCTCTGCCTTATTTTGATCGATAAAATCTACTACGATAATACCTCCCATATCTCTTAATCTCAATTGTCTAGCAATCTCAGATGCAGCAATTAGATTAACTTCAAGAGCTGATTCCTCTTGATTTTTTGCGGAAGACCTTCTGTTACCACTGTTTACATCGATAACATGAAGTGCTTCGGTATGTTCAATCACTAAATATGATCCTTTAGTCATTGTAACATTTTTACCAAATGAAGTTTTAATTTGACGTTCAATTCCAAATTTTTCAAATAGTGGAATCTTTGATTTGTAAAGTTTTACTATTGACTCTTTTTTCGGTGCAATTTTTTGCACATAATCTTTAATTTGAATTTGCAATGTTTCATCATTTACTTGAATTGAAGTAAAATTTTCATCAAATATGTCTCTTAATATTTTTGACGAGATATTCATTTCGTCCATAACTTTACTAGGAATATTTGCATTTCTGATTTTTCTACACATTGCGATCCATCTACCATAAAGATTTTGTAAATCTCTGTCAAGTTCAGCAACTTTTTTGCCTTTGGCAACGGTTCTAATGATAACACCAAATCCTTTAGGTGTAATACTTTTAACTAACCTCTTTAATCTATCTTTCTCTTTAGAGTCTTCAATTTTTTGAGAGATAGAAATTCTTGTTGAAAAAGGGACAAGTACAAGGAATCTACCTGCAATAGATAGCTCTGATGTAACTCTTGGACCTTTTGTTGAAATAGGTTCTTTAACAATTTGTATTAATACAGATTGATTGGGGCTAAGGATATCTCCTATTGCTCCGTCTTTATCTATTTCTTCCTCAAATTTGTAATTGTTTAAAGAGTAATTTTTAATTTTCCCAGAACTTACACCCTTAATAAATTTTTGAAGAGTTGCAACTTTTGGTCCTAAGTCATGATAGTGAAGAAACGCATCCTTCTTATATCCTACGTTTACAAATGCCGCGTTTAAGGCAGGCATTGTCTTTCTTATTTTTGCAAGATATATATCACCAACTAAAAATTTTGTATTGTCATTATCTTTATGAAATTCGATAAGTTTTCCGTCTTTAAGTAAGGCAAAGTCAACATTGTTTGAACTTGAACGAATAAGCAATTCTTTATTCATTGTATCAATTTTTTGCATTTAATGCTGATTATTATATAAACTACGTTAATTCATTTATTGTAAAAATGATGATTACAACATTGCTAATGAATTTATTTCAAAGAACTTAAGTTGGTATTAATGATAAAATCTTGAAAAAAGATTAAGAAATTAATCCTTTTTCTTGTGACGATTAGCTCTACGTCTTTTCTTTCTCTTATGAGTAGCTACTTTATGTCTTTTACGTTTTTTTCCGCTAGGCATAAATTAATATTTAGTTAATTTTTAATTTCGTTTTTACACCGTCAATAAAAAATTTTGACGGTTTAAATGCTGGAATATTGTGTGCTGGAATTTTAATAGTTGTATTTTTTTTAATATTTCTAGCTGTTTTTTCCGCCCTTTTTTTGACGATAAAACTACCAAAGCCTCTTAAATATACATTTTCACCACTTTCTAATGAACTAATAACCTCTTGCATTAAAGATTCAACAGTAAGTTGAACATCAACCTTTTCAATTCCTAGTTTATCAGATATTCTTGCTACAATTTCAGCCTTTGTCATAAATCAATTTATTTATCATTAATAATTCAACAATGCCTGCAAATATATGTATTTTTTATTTCAATATTTAGTTCCATTATAATTTAATTTTTTAACCCTAAATATTAACTTTATAAAGATATATTATGTGTATGAAGTTCAGTGAGTTAATTTTAAATTGGTATGATGAAAACAAAAGAAATCTACCGTGGAGATTGACAAAAGACCCTTATAAAATTTGGATTTCTGAAATAATTCTACAGCAAACGAGAATTGCTCAAGGGACATCTTATTATAACAGATTTATTAGTCGTTTTCCTACATTAGAGTCTCTAGCTAACTCAGATGAAAATGATGTTTTACTGATGTGGCAAGGTTTAGGTTATTATTCGAGAGCAAGAAATTTATTATTTAGTGCAAAACATATTTATAATGATTTGGGTTCAAAATTCCCCGTAACATACAATGAAATTATTAAATTAAAAGGAGTAGGAGATTACACTGCAAGTGCTATTGCTTCAATATGTTTTGAAGAACAAACTCCTGTATTGGATGGAAATGTATATAGAGTGTTATCGAGAATATTCGAGTTAGAGAATCCAATAAACCTAAGCAGTTCAAGGAAAATATTTAAAGAAAAGGCCAAATCTCTAATGTCTACCAAAAGATGTGGGGATTACAATCAGGCTTTAATGGATTTTGGTTCATTGGTTTGTAAACCTCAAAAACCCTTATGTGGTAGTTGTAATGTCTCAAAATTATGTAAGTCTTTCATCAATAACTCTGTTTTAAAATATCCTGTAAAAACATCTAAGAACAAAATAAAAACTCTATATCATGATTACATTATTTTAACAAAGGATAGAAAGACCTTGATCGTTAAAACAGAAGATGGTATTTGGAAAAATTTATATCAATTTCCTGTTTGTATTTCTGAAAAAAAACAAAGTAAGTTATACTTACAAGAATATTTTAAAAAGAAATATAATTCTTCTAGGGTCAAAATTTCATTAATAAATCAAAAATTCATAAATCACAAGCTCTCACATTTAACTTTAAAATCCAGGTTTTGGAATATTAATATAGAAAACAATGTGGCAAAAGGATTATTTGTCAGCGACTTCACAGATTTTCCAATGCCTCAATTAATGAGAAATTTTAGAGAAAAATATAAAACTAAATTGAGTATATTTTAAGTATTAATAGTAAATTAGAAGAAATTAAAGATTATGTCTGGAACACTAAATAAAGTAATGTTAATAGGTCATTTAGGTGATGAGGTTAAGATCCACCGATTTGAAGATGGTGGATGTGTAGGAAGATTTCCCCTAGCTACAAACGAAACATATATGAATAAGCAGACTAACGAAAGAGTCTCAAATACGGAATGGCACAACATTGTTTTAAGAAATAAAGCAGCAGAAATATGCGAAAAGTACTTGTCTAAGGGTGATAAAGTATATGTTGAAGGAAGAATTAAAACCAGAAAATGGCAAGATGATAAAGGAAACGATCGATATTCAACAGAAATAAACTGTACTGAATTCACTTTTTTATCAAACAAAAATGACAACCCCGTTGTTTCAGAAAACAATACAAGCCAAGAAAAAGTTGTTGCTAAACAAGAAGTAACAGATTCTTCTAATGAATCTGACGATCTTCCTTTTTAATGTGAAGATTAAATCAAAAGCAATTAAATTTTATAAAGTTTGATTTTTCAACAAATTAAGTTCAAGTGAAAAAATGAGATTTTTTAATATTATTTGTTCGTTATACTTTCTCTTTACATTTTTTTCTTGTGAGAATAATTCTATCCTCCCTAAACAGGATGCCTATTTAAGAATCGAATTTAACGAGCCTAACTATTTAATCCATAAAAGTCAAAATTCTAAAATAAATTTTCTCTATAACGCAAGTTCATCGTCTATTGAGTCTATTTCTGCAAGAACTATAAATTTAGATTATAATAAATTAGGAATGAGTCTAGATTTATCGTTTGATAAATTAAATGATGAAACAGAATTAATAAATTATTTAAGAGATTTCAATCTATTGCTTGATACTCACACCAAGCGATCAAATGGATTTTTGATCAAAGAATTTGAAAATAGAAATTATTCAACTTATGGCAAACTTTATGAGTTTAGAGGTGATGTGGCTTCTCCAATTCAATTTTTTTTAACCGATAGTATTAATAATTTTATTCATGGGTCCCTCAATATGACTGTTAAATCAAAATACGATTCAATATACCCTTCAGTTCAATATATAAAAAATGATATTTTAGTTTTTTTTGAATCCATAAATCTTAAAAAGAATAATGAAGCTGAATAAATGGTTTTATTTAATTTCTTTATCGCTGATATGGGGTAGCTCATTTATACTCATAAAAAAAGCTTTGGTAGGATTAGAAGCTGATCAGTTGGGTTCTCTACGAATTATTTTTTCTTCAATAATTATTATTTTAATTGCTTGGAAAAGGTTATCAAAAATAACTAGATTGGAATGGAAATGGATATCGATATCTGCTTTTTTAGGCAGTTTTTTTCCAGCCTTTTTATTCGCTTTTGCAGAAAAGGAAATTGACAGTGCAGTAGCCTCAATAATAAATTCAATTGTACCCTTGAACACTGTTGTAATAGGGTTGGTATTATTTAATATCCGATCAACAAAAAGACAAATTATTGGAGTTTTAATTGGTCTAGCAGGAACTTATATGTTAATCATGTCGGGAATTAAATTAAATCCTGATCAAAATTATTTATACTCTGGATTTGTTATACTATGTTCCTTTTTATATGCTCTTAATGTGAATATTATCAAAAAATATTTACAACATCTTTCTGCTTTAACAATAACAGTAGGTCATTTTGCTGTTATAATAATACCTTCAGTGATTGTATTTTATTTTTCAGATTTTGATGTAAATAGTTTAAAAAATCAGGAGACAATAGACTCTGTCATATACGTTTTGATTTTGGCTGTTTTTGGCACAGCACTCGCAAAAATATTGTTTAATAAGCTTATCAAGATTTCAAGTCCAGTATTTGCATCATCGGTTACATACTCCATGCTTATTGTATCCATATTTTGGGGATTGGTTGACGGAGAAAAATTTTCCATCTATCAACTAATCGCAACCATTATTATAATACTAGGAGTACTATTAACTAATAAAAAAAGTATTCCTAAAAACTTGAATCCTTAAGTTCTTTGTTTACTTCTACACTTGTAGTTTTAAACTCAAGCTTCTGAGCAGGTATCTCCATGTAGAAAGGTAATTTTATGTTTTCCACAGGTTGATAATCTCCAAAGTTAGTTGTAACCACATTATTATTGTCGTCGGTATCTTCAGTACTTAAAAGAAGCCCATTTTCAACAGAATAATATCTATGAGAGACTTTACCATCAATTGTAACTTTGACTTTATAAGCATCCTCATAATTAACAGAGTTGATACTAACTAATTCAAGTTGTTCTTCAGTATAGTAAAGTTCTTCGAAAATACCCTTGGTTTTCATACTTTCATTTAGCTGATCTTCCTCAAAATCTCTTCTTTGACCCTGTACCTCATTGTATCCTCGCTCTCCGTTAAAAGTCGTTTTTGATAGGGTTATTTTTTGACCTTGCATATTCGCCTCAATCAAAAAAGAAGATTTATTTGGAAGTTTCTGTCTTATTATTGCTGTTGGAACAAAAGGTGCACCTGGAATTGTTACATCAGCTTTCATTACCAATGTGTTTACGGACTCAAGATTTTGTCTTCCTCCAACCGCTTGTAAATAACTATTAATCACGCTAAGCCCAGTTAATCCATCAGGAATTGCCTTATTAAAGATAGGTTTTGCAATGGGGTTGGCAAAAGCATCAAAATAATTGATAGGAAAACCTACTTCTTCTAGATTAGCTACGACATCACTACCTTTTCCAACAACGATAATCCTTGAGTTACCTATTTTAAAATATTTGTTGGCAACTCGTTTTACATCAGCCTCAGAAACGGAATTAATATTCTCTAAATAAGTTTCGTAAAAGTCGTCAGGTAAGTTATTTAGTTTAATATTCAGAGCATATCCAGCAATCGTCTGCGGATTCTCTGATTGTCTTATAAAATTACCAACATATTTAGCTTTTGCGTTTTTCAAAAGATCAGAATCAACTCTCTCTAATCTAATACGTGATATCTCTTTAACAATCTCTGAGACAGCACTGTCAGTAACCATATTTCTTACTTTTGCACCCGCTCTAAATTTTGAGACTCCATACCTGTTTGAACCTAGACTAGAGTAGGCTCCATAGGTGTATCCTTTATCTTCCCTTAGGTTTTTAAATAAATACCCAGCACCGCCACCACCTAGAATATCATTTGCCATTAAAGCAGCAAAATAATCTTCATCAGTCATTTTTAAATCAACATTATTGGTAACCTGAATGGATGATTGAGTAGCTGTAGGTAAATCAACAAAATCAATTTCTGTTAAACTCACATTTTCGGTTAATATTGGTTCAGGGTCTTGAAGTGGCTTTCCTTTTTTCCAACCGCTGAATTTTTCAGAAATTAGAGATTTTACTTCTTTATAATTAACATCACCTATCGCAACTAAATAAACATTATTAGGAATAAAATACTTTTTCTGAAATTCCACTACATCATTAAAAGTTACATTATTGATTGTTTGTTCAGTTATAAATTCACCGTAGGCATGATTTTTACCGTATGATAAAGCACCAGCAACTCTTCCTGAAATAGCATCAATATCCTTCTTTTGAGCTTTCAATCCTTCAAGTAATTTTTCTTTTTCTTTTTCAAATTCTTCTTCTAATAATAGAGGATTGATGATTGCATCTGAAAAAAGTTCAAGAACTCTTTCATTATTTTTTGTTAATGTAAACGCAAAACCTGACCCAAAGCTGACATTTACACTAGCTCCTAAAAAATCAACTTCTTCATTAAATTCATCTTTAGGGATACTTGTTGTTCCATTACCTAACATTGATCCCAGTAAGGATAATACCCCAGCTTTATCTCCTTCTACTATTGGATTTCTGTTAAATCTTAAGGAATAGTTTACTCTTGGAAGTTTATGGTTTTCCACTACCAAAACCCTAATGCCATTTTTAAGTTTGAATTCTTTGGGTTTATCCAACTTAATTTTAGGAGATGGGCCTCCCATTGGCATTACCGATCTATCAAGTTGTGCACTAATATTTAAGGTAAAAATTAATGCTGCTACAGTTAATATAATTTTTTTCATTTTTTTCATTTTTTATTCTTCACCTACTTCTTCACCTGGTAGGTATTCAATTTCTACTCTTTGATTTGGGCTCAGATACTTTTGAGCAACACTCTGTATTTCTTCTCTCGTAATTGAACGATATATATCAATTTGTTCATTGATTAAATTAACATTATCATAGAGTAAATAATAAGTTGCTAGTGAGCCTGCAATTCCTGCAACACTAGAATTAGAATTTACAAATTGAGATTCAAATTGATTTTGAAGTTTCTGATAGTCTCTTTCAGAAATTAATTCATTTTGCATTTTTAAAACTTCTTCATCTATTTCAGAAAGAAGTGTATCCAAAGTTGTTTCTCCCAATGGCAGAGCAAAAAAGGCAAACATGTTATAGTCAACTTGCCCAAGATTAATTGCACTAGCTTCCAAAGCAAGCTTTTTCTTATCAACTAATTTTTTATATAATACAGAACTTTTTCCCCCGCTTAAGTAGGAGGATATCATATCTAAAACATATGCATCTCTGTCCGCAAACCCAGGCATCCTGTATGCGGCCAAAATAGCAGGTATTTGAATATTTTTATCATAAGCAATAATTCTTTCTGATTCTGTTATTGGCTCTTCTTTAGGGAAGTTCCTGGTGAATCCAGGTCTTCTTTTAACTTCAGAGAAATATTTTGACACCAATGATTTAGTTTCTTCTATTTGTATGTCACCAGCTACAACTAAAACTGCATTGTCTGGACTGTAGTATTTGTCAAAATAAGCCATAAACTCTTCAAGTGTAGCGGCATCTAGGTCTTCCATTCTACCTATATTTTCATCTTTGTAAGGGTGTACCTTAAATAAACTTTCCCATAAGACTTTTAATAATTTCCCATAAGGCCTATCATAACTTTGTCTCTTTTCTTCTTTTACAACTTCATTCTGAGTATCAACACCAAGTTTATCGATAACAGGGTGAAGCATTCTTTCAGATTCAAGCCAAAGGCCTAGTTCCAATTTATTTGAAGGGAATATGTCATAATAATATGTTCTATCTTGAGATGTGTTGGCATTAAAGGTTCCTCCGTTAGCAGGAATAATTTTCATAAACTCACCTCTTTCAATATTTTCTGAGCCTTCGAATAGTAAATGTTCAAAGAAATGTGCAAAACCTGTTCTTCCTTTTTCTCTGTCTTTCCCTCCAACATCGTACATAACCGAGGTAATTACAACAGGTGCTGTATTGTCCTGGTGGAGTATTACATGTAACCCATTGTCTAAATCAAATTCTATAAAATCAACCTGTTGACTAAAGATGAAAACAGGTAAGAATAGAATACTAAATAAAATTTTATTTTTCATAATATGTGTGTAGCTAAATTGTTGCTAAATAATTTTCTGGTTCCAAATATAAGTTTTCAATCACATAATTATGTTAAAAAACCTTTAAATATCAATATAGAAACTGTCGAATATTTAATTTTTCATAAAAATTTGTTGATTAGTTAATTAACTTTATATTTGCATTCGCTTTTAAAGATAAAAATGTACGCAATAGTAGAAATATCAGGAAGACAATTTAAGGTTGAAAAAAAGCAAAAGCTTTTTGTTAACAGATTGGATGCTCAAGAAGGAAAAAAAGTTTCTTTTGAAAATGTATTAATGGTTAATGACGGAACTAAGTTTTCCGTTGGCACTCCTAATGTTTCTGGTGCTCAAGTAGATGCCAAAGTGTTAAAACACCTTAAATCTGACAAAGTGATCGTCTTCAAGAAAAAAAGAAGAAAAGGTTACAAAGTTAGAAACGGACATAGA
>CACEAZ010000018.1 GCA_902557655.1 uncultured Bacteroidota bacterium | reverse complement strand
GACAACTTGTTTTGATTGCTGTTGTTGTTCTTATATTATTTGGTGGTGGTAGAAAAATTAGTGAATTAATGAGAGGAACTGGAAAAGGGATTAGAGAGTTTAAAAAAGCGCTAAAGGAAGACGAAGAGGACTCTGAAAAAGAAGACTAAAGCTTCAAACTTCTGATTATTGCTTCAAGCTCAAAAATATATTCTCTTTTATTTGTTCCTGGTGAATATACAAATCCGTCTAAAATAATTACTTTATCATTGCCTACCTCTATATAGTAGTTTAAAAATGGGCCTGCCATAAATTGATTTTCAACTTCCCAGAGACCTCTGCTTTCAAGAGTTTTTATGTTTCCAAAGTTAACCTCTTGCGTAATTGGCTTATAGCCGAAATCCGTGCTCATATATGTGTTTTCAACTGGCCCTGGAATTTGTGCCTTTGAAATAGAATCCCTCAAGCTAAATATCCCTCGATTACCTTTCTTTACTTTACTGATAGATAAGTTTACTGAGCCTGATTTGATATCCCTTCGAATCCAAATAAAATTAGAGTCTTCTTTAGCGATCCGATAAGCTGAAGGAAACTTTAGGGAAAGGCCTAGGTTGTTTTTTAGCAAAGATGATTTGTTTGTGTTTTTTGAAATTCTTCTTTGTTTTTCTTTTAATTCACTAAAATAGAGAGAGGAATATATAGATGATATATTATCTAAAATTAACTGAGACAAAGCTTCCTTGTTTGGGGCTGTGACTTGAACAATAATTTGAGGAGAAGCGTAGGTGTTTTTAAAATTAGATATTGATTCTTTATTTCCGATATGTAGTTTTAAAATTGTTCTCGATTTAGTGGCAAATCCAGAAAATATTTTTGAGGGAATGTAATTAAGATTAAAAACAGGTTCAGCTTGTGGAAGGCCGTATATAGGTCTAGAAAAGTTTTCTCTGATTAAATCTCCAACACTACTTTCCCACAAAGTATTACTAGCTACTACAGAAATATTATTTATGTTTCCACTGGATCCCGGAAGTAATTTCTCATTGCTTTCAGAACAAGAGCAAAAAAATAAAAAAACTGATAATGTAACAAGCCTTAACGACATCCAGTAAAGTTAGCATTTAATTTTTTGGTATTCTTTTGGGGAATACTATTAGCTTTTGGTTTTCTTTAATTGCGTCGCTTTTAAGATTGTTCCATCTTTTTAAATCCGAAACTTTTACCCCAAATTTTTTCGCAATTTTTCCAAGAAACTCACCATACTTGATTTTATATATAATTTTTGAGTCTATTGAATATAAGTCTGGTAATGGTTTTTCTTGTTTATCAAACTCTGATTTAGAATACGCATAAAGAATTTCCTCATTTGATATTATACTGTCTACTACTTTCTCGGGCAGGGTTATATAGTTTTTGTTTTTTCCTGGGATAATTTCATGAATATATGACGGATTATATTTTTTTATAATCTCTTTTGAGATATTTAAAAACGATGAAATGTGTTCGAATGAAATTTGGTTTTTAATATATATCGTGTCTATTTTAGGCTTGGTGTTAGTGAGTTGTTTGATGTCAATTCCATGCTCTTCAGCATATTCTAATATATACATTGTCGCAATAAAAGACGGAATATAGTTTGCTGTCTCCCTAGGAAGAAAAGGTCTTAGGTTCCAGTAATTTTTATACCCCCCGGACCTTTTGATTGCTTTAGAAATTGTTCTTGGTCCAGCATTATAGGATGCCAAGGCTAGGTTCCAGTCGGAATGAATTTTATAAAGCTTCTCCAAGTATTTTGTAGCTGCAATAGTTGATTTTAATGGGTCCATTCTTTCGTCTATATAACTATTGAGTTTTAGCCCATTTTCCAAACCCGTATAAAACATTAATTGCCACAAACCCGTAGCGCCAACCCTTGAAACGGCTTCAGGATCTAGCCTTGATTCTATTATGGGTAAATATTTAAGCTCTAATGGGATTTTTCTATTTTGAAGCTGCTCCTCAAACATAGGAAAATAAAGATTTATCTTGTCCATGTTTTTAGCATAAAAATCTGTTCTGTTTTTTAAATACTTTTTTATCAGTTTTTCTACATCTGAGCTTAAAAAAATATCCAAAGGTGTTTTTTTGTTAAGCCTTTCAATTCTGTTTTTAATTGTATCGCTGTTTAGGTTTTCAGGGGCAATTGGTGTCGTGTTAAAATTTTGAGAAAAAGCAGTTTGGCAAAGAAAAAGAAGAATAAAAAATAGCGGAGGGGTTTTTATGTCAAATCTCATGATAAAGCCTTTATTCCTGGTAATACTTTCCCCTCCAAGCTTTCTAGCATGGCTCCTCCCCCTGTACTGATACAACTAATACTTTGCTCTAATTTAAATTTTTTAATAGCTGCAACCGAATCTCCTCCCCCAACAAGTGAGAAAGCACCTTTTGTTGTTGCTTTTCCTACAGCAATTGCTACCTCTTTGGTCCCATGCTCAAAGGAGCTCATTTCAAATACGCCCATCGGACCGTTCCACAAAATAGTTTTACTTGAAAAAATAATCTTTTCAAATTCTTTTCTTGTTTGTGTGCCAATGTCTAGGCCTTGCCAACCTTCAGGGATTTCGTAAATATTAATTTCTTTTTTTAATGATGTGTCAGAAAATTCATTCGAAGCGATAACATCTGTGGGAAGGTAAATATTGACTCCTTTGTTCCTGGCTTGTTTTATGATTTTTGTACAATCATTTAAGCAATCCTTTTCAAAAATTGAGTCACCAATACTACCCCCATTATTTTTTATAAATGTATAGGCCATTCCACCTCCAATTATCAAATTATCAACTACATTTAACATGTTGACAATAACCGATAGTTTTGATGACACTTTAGCTCCTCCAATTATTGCAGTAACTGGTCTTTTTGGGTTTTTCAGGAGTTTTTGCAAAGAATCAATTTCTCTTTGCAGTAAAAGTCCTGCACATTTTATTTCAAAAAATTTTGCAACTGTCGCAGTTGAGGCATGTTCCCTGTGCGTTGTACCGAAAGCATCATTAATATATATATCCGCTAAAGTTGACAATCTTTTTGCAAATGCCTCGTCGGCAGCAGTTTCTTCGGGATTAAATCTAAGATTTTCTAATAGCGCCACCTCCCCTTTTTTAAGATGTAATTCTTGGTGTTTATCCTTACTTTCAAAAAAATCTGAAATAAACTTTACTTTGAGATTTAATAAGTGTTCAAGTTCAGGAATAATTTTTTTTAGAGTAAATTGAGGGTCTGCTCCGTTAGGCCTCCCAAGATGCGACACTAGGATACAACAGCCTCCTTGATCTAGAACATGTTTTATTGTGGGGATTGAAGATTTTATTCTAGAGTTGTCGGTAACTTGATCTTTATCGTTTATCGGAACATTAAAGTCGACCCTTATCAATACTTTTTTTTGATCAAATGAAATGTCTTTAATAGAATTCATAATAATATAATTGTCGCAAATATAATTCTTTATATTTGTTCACTAGGGATGCTAATGGATCAAATTCAATTAAATAAAGTTACACAAAGTGTTGAAAAAGGAAAGGTTGCAAACACTTATTTACTTGTTGGCAACAAAGGGGCTAGCGGCCTTGAAGGGGCTATTAATTTAATCAAGTCAATTCTTAGAAGTTCTTATGCCGGTCTAGACATTCCATTACAACAAAAAGCAATTGAAAAGCTTCAAAATTGTAGTCATCCAGATATTCACTATATATATCCCGTTAACACAACAAGTGAAATCAAAAAAAACCCTAAATCTTCAGACTTTATACAACATTGGAGAGAGCTTACTCAAAAGAACTTTGATTTTGAGTTAAAGGATTGGTATGAAAAAATTGGGCTAGGAAATAAGCAAGGCGCAATTAATAAAGATGAAGCAGAAAAGATTGCAAAAACAGCTTACCTAAAGTCTTATGAGGGTGGGGTAAAAATATTTGTTATATGGATGGCAGAAAAACTCAATATTTCCGCTTCAAACAAGCTTCTAAAGCTGTTGGAAGAGCCTCCAGAAAGAACGGTTTTCATTCTAGTTTGTAATAGTGAAAAAGGCTTGTTAAAAACAATTATTTCAAGATGTCAAAAAATCAATTTATTTTCACAAAGCATTGATAATCAAGGTGTTGAAGATGAAAATGAGGTTGTTTTTGTAGAATGGGTGCGAGCAGCTTTCAAGGTGAAGTCAAAAAATGAGGCTATTAATGATCTTGTGGCTTTTTCTGAAAAGATGAACAAAAAAACTCGTGAGCAACAAAAACAATTTTTGAGCTATTGCTCTGTTGTTTTTCAAGACTCAATCTTACATAGTTACAAAATAAAAAACCGTGAAAATAAGTACACAAACGGACTTGATTTAAAAAAATTCGCTCCATTTGTTCACGAGGAAAACATATTGGACTTTTATAATGAAGTTCAAAAGGGTTATGAGGATATTGAAAGAAACGGGAACCCTAGAATTATCTTTCTAGATATTTCAATAAAACTAACTAGATTGCTACACAAGAAAAAAACTGAGTATGCATAATAAGTGGTTTGCAATTGCTAATCCCAAATCTGGCGCCGGGAAATCAGAATCGCTTTTGAATAGAGTAGAGGCTGAGCTAAGTAAAAATCAAATTGAATTTGAATTACATAAAACTTCTGTTTCTGGCGATGAAATAATGTTGGTGAAAAAGGCAACGTCTTTGGGTTATAGAAAAATACTTTGTATTGGGGGCGATGGAACAATTCAAAAAATTGTTGCTGGAATACAAATTCAAAAAAACATACCCAAAGAGAATATTTTATTTGGTTTAGTTCCTTTAGGGACAGGAAATGATTGGGCAAAATCCAAAGGGATTTCCTTAAAAATATCAGAGAGTATCCCTTTTTTAAATTCAGGAAAAATAAAAACACAAGATGTTGGTTTGGCTAATATAAAAGCTAATGAAAAAGAAATTAAAAGATATTTTATAACATATTCTGGTGTGGGCTTTGACTCATTTATGTTAAAGAAAATCCACAGTTATAAGTGGCTTGGTAAATTTTCCTATTTGTTTTGTGCGCTAATGAACTTTGTGAATTACAAAAATATTGAGGTTGAAATTGAAACAGATGATGCCAAAATAAATAGTAAGGTTTTTTTGCTTGGTGTAGGGCTATGTAAGTTTACTGGCGGAGGTATGCAGTTAATTAAAACTCCGGCAGGATCCAGTGGACAGCTAAACATGACTATAGCACAAGATTTAAGTAAAACGGAAATAATAAAAATTTTTTTTAGTCTTTTTAATGGGGGCGTATTTAAGAAACGTAAAATTTTGACACTATCCTCTGAAAAAATTTTAATCGTCGCTAAAAACACTGTTTTAACGTGTCAGGGGGATGGTGAGATTTTTGGAGCTGGAAAAGTAAGCTATTCTGTCGTTAAAAAAGGGCTCCATTATATTTCTTGAATTTTTTTGAAGACAAAATAGTTTGAAGAATATTGTCCGTTGAAAAATGCTTTCAAGTTTGAAATTGTACCAATCACAATAGACCTTAATATCGGTAGTTTAGATCCTTTATATTTTTCGGAAAGAAAAGAAACATAGTATGCGTCTATAAAAAGTGGGTGCGCGGAATGAAAAATAAATTTATTTCTTTCAAAAACATTTCTTAAACCTGTTTTGTTAAAGTGCCACAAGTGTCTGGGGGTATCATACCCTGCCCATAAATTTTTGTAATACTTTGCGTCATAAGAGTTGTGGTTCGGAACTGCAACAACCACTAGTCCATTCTCAGAAAGAACATCATGAAAGCGTATAATTGTCTTTTCTAAATCATAGACGTGCTCAATTGAATGCCATGCTGTGATGGTTTTAAAACCAAGATCTGATAATTCCTCTTCAAAGATAGATTGGCTAATTTTTTTTGATTTATTTCGAAAAGGATCCACCCCATAACAGCTATAGCCTTTGTTATTCATTTGTCTTAAAAAATATCCCTCTCCACAGCCAAAATCGAGAAGGCTTCCTTGATTTAAGAGGTGTTTGATAGAATTGTATTTGAGCTTGAAGTTTATGGCTCTAAAAAGCCTGTAAAAAAAAGCAAATAAACCTCCTGACTTACTATTATGTGAAAAGTATTCTTCTGCTTTATAGTATTTTTGTATTTCTTCTTTTGGAGGAAAAGGGTCTGTTTTTAAGAGCCCTTCTTGTTCTGTTTTTATTATTGAAAAAACTTCTTTTGTTAAAAAAAAGTCTTTGGTTTTTATATGTATTTTTTTTTGTTCCACGTGAAACATTTAACGGCCCATAAAGACAAGCAAAACAGAAATGTCGTTAGGGGAGACCCCACTAATTCTTGAAGCTTGGGAAATGGTTTCAGGCTTAATTTTTCTTAGCTTTTCTAAAGCTTCGGCACTTATAGATTTAAGCTTTTTATAATCAAAATCTTTGGGGATTTTAACCGACTCAAGCCTATTAAGCTTGTTAGCATTAGCTTTTTCTTTTTCAATGTAGCCACTGTATTTTATTTGTATTTCTGCTTGGTCTTGTACCTCTTTAGAAAAATTGTTTGAGTCAATGAAAGAAGAAATAGACTGGCATTTTTTAAGGTCGTCAAGAAAAATATTTGGGCGTGAAAGAATCTTGTCTGCCTTGCCAGATTGCTTTATTTTTGCGGATTTTTTTTGGTCCAATATGCTATTAATTTCAGAAGGTAAGATGCTCTGTTTTTTCAGGAATGAAATCAAGCTAGATGAGTCTGAATATTTTGTTTCGCAAGCAGCAAGTCGTTCAGGGTCTGCAAGACCAATATCATGGCTGATTTTTGTTAATCTCTGGTCCGCATTATCTTGTCTTAAGAGCATTCTATACTCTGCTCTTGATGTAAACATTCTGTATGGCTCTTCGGTTCCTTTTGTGATTAAATCATCTATTAAAACTCCAATATAAGCCTGGTCTCTTTTTAAAATTAAAGGGGGTTTGCTCTGTATTTTTTTTACAGCATTTATTCCTGCGATAAGACCTTGTGAGCCTGCTTCTTCATATCCTGTTGTCCCATTAATTTGTCCTGCAAAAAAAAGATTTTCAATTATTTTAGTTTCTAATGAGTAGGTGAGTTGGGTTGGGAAAAAATAGTCGTATTCAATCGCGTATCCTGGTCTGAAGAACTTTACATTCTCAAATCCAGAAACAGCCCTCAATGCGGTAAACTGAACCTCTTCAGGTAAAGAAGTAGAGAACCCGTTAACATATACTTCTACTGTATTCCATCCTTCTGGCTCAACGAATAGTTGATGTCTTTCTCTTTCTGAAAATCTGTGTATTTTATCTTCAATTGAAGGGCAGTATCTTGGCCCTATACTTTTAATTCTGCCGTTAAACATTGGGGATCTGTCAAATCCGTCACGCAACAAGTCATGTACCTCAGGGCTTGTGTAGGTCATATGACAGGAAACCTGCTTTTTTAGCGGCTGAGTTGTATCCAAATAAGAGAATTTTTGCGGATTAGAGTCGCCTGGCTGTTCTATCATCTTAGAATAGTCGAGAGACCTTCCGTCAACTCGTGGGGGAGTACCTGTCTTCATTCTACCAGACTCAAAACCAAGAGAGACAAGTTGTTCTGTAATTCCTGTTGCTGCTTTCTCTCCTGCACGGCCGCCACCAAAATTTTTATCGCCAACGTGTATAAGTCCATTGAGAAAAGTTCCGTTCGTGAGCACAACTGATTTGGCCTTTATTTTTTGACCAAGACCAGTAACCACTCCAACAAGTTTGTCTTTTTCCATCCACAAAGACTTAACCATTTCTTGATAAAAATCTAAGTTTGGTGTAGCTTCCAACATTTCTCTCCAATACTGGGCGAAAAGTGATCTGTCGTTTTGTGCTCTTGGGCTCCACATTGCCGGGCCTTTTGATAGGTTTAACATTTTAAATTGGATTGCAGACTTGTCTGTGACAATGCCGCTATATCCGCCCAAAGCATCAATTTCCCGAACAATTTGGCCTTTTGCTATTCCTCCCATAGCAGGGTTGCATGACATTTGACCAATGGTTTGTAAATTCATGGTTACCAAAAGAGTTTTGGCGCCAAGATTTGCTGCTGCTGCCGCCGCTTCACTACCGGCGTGGCCACCGCCAACTACAATAACATCATATTCTTGATTAAACATATTCTTGTTTCACGTGGAACATTCTTTTGCAAATATAATTCATTTGAAAGAGGTCTGATAAATCTTAATATATAAGTCTTCTTTGTTTCTCATTTTTAGTTTTGATTCATCAGCCTTATCATCATGGCCACAAACATGAAGAAGCGCGTGAACCAAAACCCTAATCATCTCATTTTCAATGGTTTGTCTATATTTTTTAGCATTAGATTTAACTTCTTCAGGACAGATGTAAGCCTCAGCTTTTAGTTCTTTATCTGTGCTATAATCAAAGGTTATAACATCTGTTGCGTAGTCATGTGAAAGGTGGTTCTTATTGATTCGTGTGATTTCTTCAGCAGAAACAAAGTGAAAATAAAATTGAGACAAGGTGTATCCTTCTTGCACAGAAATGTGCAAAAGAAGTTTCCGTATTTGTTCTGTGTTCTTTAAGACAAAGGGTGTAGTATGTATAAAATCAATCATAAATTATAAGCAAATCTACACAATCAATTGAAAGATTATTGTTTTATATTTGATAAAAATTCGTTTTGACAAATAAAAAAGTATGCGTTCGATTTGCTCCAAGCCCAACAGGGCCTCTACATATTGGTGGAGTGCGGACCGCGTTATTTAATTATTTGTATGCAAAAAAATCTGGCGGTAAATTTCTTATAAGAATTGAGGATACGGATAAAAAGAGAGAGGTTTCTGGTGCAGAAAACTATATTATTGAGTCTCTTAAGTGGTTTGGAATTGAAGCCGATCAAGAGCCGTGCAGACAAAGCGAAAGAAAAGCCATTTATAACGAACATGTTTCAATGTTGTTAAAAGAAGGCAAAGCTTATTATGCTTTTGACACAGAGGAAGAGCTCCTAACATTGAGAGAAAACGAAGAAAAAAAGGGCAAGACTTTTATTTACAATTGGCGCAACAGAAGCTCTTTAAATAACTCACTCTGCTTAGATGAGAAAGAGGTTCAAAAAAAAATAGAGAACAAAGAAAAGTATGTGGTTCGGTTTAAGTGTCCTAGTGAGTCTGAGGTAAAGACTTATGACATAGTCCGAGGTGATTCTTCAATTGACTCGTCTTTGCTAGACGATAAGATTTTGGTAAAAGCGGACGGAATGCCAACTTATCATTTTGCAAATGTTGTGGACGATTATTTGATGGGCATAACACACGTTATAAGGGGCGAGGAGTGGCTTCCATCACTTGCCCTACACACACTTCTTTATGAGGCCTTTGGGTGGAAGAGCCCAAAGTATGCCCATCTCCCATTGATACTTAACCCTAACGGTAAAGGAAAGCTAAGTAAGAGAAGTGGGGAAAAAAACGGATTTCCTGTTTTTCCCATTTGCTGGAAAGGAGAAAAAGAAATCCTTGGATTCAAAGAGATAGGGATGTTGCCTGAGGCTCTTATTAACTATATTTCAACTCTTGGGTGGACTCCTGACGAGACAAAAGAAGTTTTATCCTTAAACGAGTTAAAAGAGCTTTTTAGTTTAGAAAAAGTGGTTTCTTCATCTGCAAACTTTGACTTTGAAAAGCTTAAGTGGTACAACCACCAACATATTCAAAAAACCCAAAACGATGAGTTGTTAAGGGTTTTGCTAAACACAAAAAAAGAGGATGATTATGATGTTGTTAAGCTAGAGAATGCCATTGGGCTTGTCAAAGAAAGAGCAAACACGGTCAATGAGCTTTGGGAACTTTCAAGATATTTGTTTGTTGAGCCAAAATCTTATGATGAAAAGAGCCTTAAAAGAATACTTAAACCAGGCGGAAAAGAGATTGTAGAAACAATTATATCGATGGCAGATTCAGAAAGTGGGCGAGCAGACTCATTTGTGGAGGGGGTAAAAAATTCTTGCATAGACAAAGGTTTTTCTGCAGGACAAATAATGATGACTGTTAGGGTGGTTTTAGTAGGGGCGCTTAACGGAATTGATCTACAAGAAATTGTGTCCTTCATCGGTTTAGAAGAAACTTCTAGTCGCGCAAAAGAAGCTTTGTTAAAGGTATTTTAACATTATTTTAAAAGTTTATTTTTTTTTTAGGAGGACCTTTTACTTATATTGTTCGTTACGAACCAATTAAATTTTAAAAATGATTTTATATACAATATTGTTACCTATCGGACTGTTACTTTTATTCTTTACTTTTTTTATTGTAAAGCAACAGTCTGCTGCTGTTGTTGAACGATTCGGTAAGTTTGTAAGTATTCGTCAATCCGGACTACAAATTAAAGTGCCTATTATCGACAGTGTAGCCGGAAGGCTTAGTTTAAGGATTCAGCAGCTTGACGTTGTAGTCGAAACAAAAACAAAAGACGATGTTTTTGTAAAGCTTAAAGTCTCTGTTCAGTTTAAAGTGATTAAAGAAAAGGTTTATGATGCTTTTTATAAGCTTGACAACCCCGCAGACCAAATCACGAGTTTCATTTTTGATGTTGTTCGTGCCGAGGTTCCTAAGCTAATCCTTGATGATGTATTTATTAAAAAAGACGATGTTGCCATTGCTGTAAAGTCAGAGATTCAAGAAGCAATGACAGAATATGGGTTTCAAATAATTAAAACCCTTGTGACAGACATTGATCCAGACGCCCAGGTAAAAGAATCAATGAATAGAATTAACGCTTCCGAAAGAGAAAAGGTTGCTGCGCAATTCGAAGGAGAAGCTCAAAAAATATTGATCGTTGAAAGAGCAAAAGCTGAGGCTGAAAGCAAAAGACTTCAAGGGCAAGGAATTGCCGATCAAAGACGTGAAATTGCAAGAGGTCTTGAGGACTCTGTAAAGGTTTTAAATGGTGTCGATATAAATTCTCAAGAAGCGTCTGCGCTAATAGTTGTAACGCAACACTATGACACCCTTCAGTCTGTGGGATCTGCGTCCAACAGTAATTTGATATTGATGCCCAACTCCCCTCAGGCAGGATCAGAAATGCTAAATAATATGGTTGCTTCTTTTACGGCAAGTAATCAAATTGGAGAAGAAATGAAAGCTGCAAAGCTTAGAAAAAAACCTGAAGAGAAGTAATTATTTCTTTTTCCAAGAATCTCTAAGGCCGACAGTTTTGTTAAAAACAGGATTGTCGGCTTTACTGTTTTTGTCCATTACAAAATAGCCCTTTCTTTGAAACTGAAAGTTTTGACCGATTGTTGATTCTAAAATTGATGGTTCGGCATAAGCAGTATTAACGGTGAGGGAATCTGGATTAATATCTGCTAAAAAATCTTGATTTGTGTTTTTTCCTGGAAGCTCTTCTTTAAAGAGTCTATCGTATGAATTAACTGTAACTTGAGTGCTCTCGTTTTGAGTAACCCAGTGTAGTGTTCCTTTTACTTTTCTTAGGCTTTCGTCTGAGCCTGATCCACTTTTACTTTTTGGGTCATATTCACAAAGGATCTCTGTAATTTTTCCGTTATTATCTTTAATAACGCCCGTACCTACAATTATATATGCACTTTTTAGCCTTACCTCTTTTCCTGTGGTAAGGCGGAAAAACTTCCTGTTAGCTTCTTCTTTAAAATCTTCTCTTTCGATAAAAAGGTGTTTATTAAAAGGAAGCTCTCTTGTTCCTGAACCCTCATTTTCAGGATTGTTTTCTGTGGTTACGAGCTCTGTCTTTCCTTCTGGGTAATTGCTAATTGTTAATTTAATAGGGTCCATTACAACCATTTTTCTGTTAGCGGTTTTGTTAAGATCTTCTCTTATGCAAAACTCCAGCAAAGACACGTCTATTAAGTTTTCTCTTTTTGCAACACCAACTTTTTCAATAAAAGAGCGAATAGAGGTAGGGGTATATCCTCTTCGTCTAAGGCCTGAGATTGTAGGCATTCTGGGATCATCCCAGCCTGAAACAATGTTTTTCTCAACCAGTACAGAAAGCTTTCTCTTGCTCATTATTGTATAGCTTAAGTTAAGTCGAGCAAATTCTCTTTGTTTGGGTTGAATTTCTAAGTCGTTTTCAGTTTTTGTTAGAGCATTTAAGAACCAATCATATAGCTCTCTATGTGGTTTAAACTCTAGCGAACAAAGAGAGTGTGAAACCTGTTCAATATAATCACACTGTCCGTGTGCCCAGTCATACATTGGGTAAATGTTCCATTCGTCTGAGGTTCTGTGGTGTGTTTTTTTTAAAACCCTGTAAATTATAGGATCTCTCATAAGCATATTTGAATGGCTCATGTCGATTTTGGCCCTTAGTACATGTTTGTTTTCAGGGTGCTGTCCGTTTTTCATTTGGTTAAAAAGGGCAAGGCTCTCAGAAACAGGTCTTGATCTGAAAGGGCTATTTTCTCCTGGCTTTGTAGGCGTGCCCTTTTGGATTGCCATCTGTTCAGAGGTTTGAGAATCTACATAGGCCAAGTCTTGGTCAATTAAAAAAACGGCCCATTCATAAAGCTTTTGAAAGTTGTCCGAAGAGTAAGTTTCTTTAGCCCAAGCGTATCCTAACCAAGAAACATCCTCTTTTATCGCTACAACATACTCTAGTTCTTCATTTGCAGGATTGGTGTCGTCAAACCTCAAGTTTACAGGAGCGCTATACTTTTCACCCAATCCAAAATTTAGTGCAATTGCCTTTGCATGTCCAATATGTAAATAGCCGTTTGGCTCCGGAGGAAAACGAAACTTTAGGTTTGCAGAACTAAAGCCTGCAGATAAATCTTCTGAGATTATTTGTTCTATAAAATTTTCTGGATTGTTTTCCACACTAATTTGTTTTTAATAAGTTTACAAAGTTATCAAAAGAATAATTAATGAAGGCAACAGTTAAAGTTGAAAATCTAAAAATTTATGCTTACCACGGTTGCATGAAAGAGGAAAAAATAATTGGAAGTGATTATGTTGTAAATGTAACTGCAGAGTGTTTGCTAGAAAAAGAGGCTTTTGAAGACGACATATCAAAGACTGTTGATTATGTAGATCTTGCCAGGATTGTGGCCAGAGAGATGGGGGTTCGTTCAAAAATGCTTGAGTCTGTCGTAAAAAGAATTTGTTCTTCCTGCTTAGCTGAGATTGCTTTATTGAATAAAATCACTGTCTGTGTTTCTAAAATCTGCCCACCGATAAATGCCGATGTAGAGCGTGTTACTGTTTGTCTAACAGAGAAGAGAAATAAGTAATAAGTTAAAAATTTATTATAAATTTGCCCACACTTATAATTTGGCGCCTTGGCCGAGTGGCTAGGCAGAGGTCTGCAAAACCTTGTACGGCGGTTCGAATCCGCCAGGCGCCTCAACAAAAAACCCCGCATAACTGCAGGGTTTTTTTAGGAAAATTTTTTATTCGCTTTTCATTGATTGTATAAACTCTTGCTCTTTAAGGAAAGCGCTTGTATCATTATTCAAAAAGGATCTTTGAATTTTGTCTTCATTTCCCCAGAAATATGAAATGTTTGTTGGAACCTCAACGGCTTTTCCGCTTGCTTTTCCAACCCCTTTCCAACGAAACCAGGCCTTGCTTACTTTTCCAAAACCCGGATAAGTCACTGTTTCTACCCATGCAACTCTTCCTTGGTTTCCCCAAACACACTCAATGTTGTCAAACATTTCGTGATGAGAAGCAACAACAGCTAGGTTGTCTTTAATAGAAATTGAATCTGTACTGTTTGAAAAGACATATGCATCCTCAGCATAAACATCAGCTATTCCTGACATGTCATTTGCCATATAAGCATCAAATATCCCTAGTATTGCCATAGATTTAGGATCATCAAACTCAATAGTGGCTTTTTCTTCACAGCTTAAAAAAATTGTAAGTGTTAAAATTGATAAAAGTGTTTTTTTCATGTTAGTTGTATTGATTAAGGCTTTTAAGATAATGATTTTTCTTTGTCTGAGTGTTAAGAAATTGTCAATTAGCTTCCCTTAATTATTAACACTACTCCTGAAACAATCAATATTAATGATATGAGTGAGTTTACGAAAAGTATTCCTTTTCCTGTTAAGAAGCTTTTAAATCTGTGTGCAACAGAAATTTTTAACAAATCTGTTAAAAAATACGAAAGAAGAACTATTGCAAAAAACAAAGAAAAATTAGTAAATGATTTTCCGCTAGTAGGCGATGAAACTATCAAAACCCCTCCCCAAAAAATAAATACTCCAACATTTAATATGTTAAGAAAAAATCCTTTCGCTGCTAATCCAAAATAATTTTCTTTAAACTCTTGAATTTCTGGTTGTTCCTTGTTTTTCTTATTTCTATTAATCCATGAAAAAACCCCATATATTAGAAGAATTGTTCCTCCCAAAACAAAAAGACCTTGTTTGTTTTGTTCTACTTCTAATAGTTGCATACTTCCAAAATAGCATATGGCTATAAAACAAACATCAGCAAACATAACTCCTAAATCAAACGCCACAGCTGCCCGAAAGCCTTTAGTAATGCTTGTCTCTAACAATACCCAAAAAACAGGACCCATTATAAATGCTGTAAAGAATCCAATTGTTATGGGCGTTAAAACGTTAAAGTCCACTAGTCCTCGTATAAATAATTTACTGTGCCGCCAACAGATATTTTTTCAATAATTTTATCTGTTTTAGTGTGTACATTAATTATCCCTCCTATTTTACTATTAAGTTCGAGATCTTTTGTTGAAGAAACATCAATTAAGGCGCCTGTTGTTGAAATAACATTTGCTTCTTCATTTGCTAGTTTTGATGCTAATATTTCTGAGCCAGTTGCTG
The DNA here is from genome assembly GCA_902557655.1 of uncultured Bacteroidota bacterium. Taxonomy (GTDB): domain Bacteria; phylum Bacteroidota; class Bacteroidia; order Flavobacteriales; family Flavobacteriaceae; genus MED-G13. Next base: position 2,407 of record CACEAZ010000018.1, on the reverse strand, counting down.
CAGACAAGTTTTGGTATTTTACTTCTCCTGAAATATTTATTTTTGCTCCAGCAGTTGCTGTTGCTTCAAGGGTGTTAAGTTTAACAATCATGTTTTGCCTAGACCCACTGTTAGCTTTAAGTTTTAAGTCTGCCTGAATAATTGTGTCTTTTGAAAAAACATTAGCTCCTTCGTGGGAAATTATTGAATATACATTTTTATAAAATACGCTTACTTTTGTTCTGTTTCCCGAAAATCTTTTTTCCACGCTTAATCTAATTTTCAAATCTCCATTTTTGTTTTTTACAACTATGTATGCAGTATTTTTTCCTGTGATTTCAACTCTGTTCGTATCAGACTTTATTAATTCTACATTAATCCCATCATAAACTGAAAGTTTTTGAAAATCTCCTATTTTTCTTTCTGTTTGAGCTAATAAAATTCCTGGTATAATAAACAAAGTAAGTGTGTAGATAATTCTTTTCATATTTTAAAATTATTAAATTATTATAAAATCAAGGTGTTTTTTTATTAAATCTGCCTTCTTTACCTCTATTTCTATAGGGTCGCCTAGTTGATATTTGTTTTTTTTGTTTTTACCTATTAATGATTGTTCATCAGAATTATAAAAATATTTGTCGTCTTTTATGTCTCTTATATATACCATTCCTTCACATTTATTTTCTTCTATTTCAACATAAATTCCCCAATCTGATACTCCTGAAATTATTCCATTATATGTATTTCCTATTTTGTCTTTCATATACTTAATTTGCATATACTTAATGGATTCTCTTTCTGCCTTTACCGCTGTGTTTTCTTGTTCAGAACAATAAATTGATTTTTTTTGTAGATTTTTATCATATCTTCCATATTGTTGGTTTAGAACATCTTGTAAAAGTCTATGGACTAGTACATCTGGGTATCTTCTAATTGGAGATGTAAAATGAGTGTAATTAATAAAAGAGAGGCCGTAGTGACCAATATTGTTTGTTGAGTATTCTGCTTTACTCATACTTCTTAAAGCTAAGGACTCGATAAGGTTTTGTTCCTTTTTACCTTTTACTTCTTCAAGTAATTTATTTAAAGATTTTGAAATTCCTTTTGAGCTTGAAATATCAAGTGTATATCCAAAGCCCTTAACAATGTGTTTTAAATTTTTGAGCTTTTCTATATCTGGGACATCGTGTACTCTGTAAATATATTTTTGTTTTTTTATTTCTGTAAAAAGTTCAGCTACTTTTTTATTTGCAATAAGCATGAATTCTTCAATTAATTTATTTGCATCTTTACTTTCTTTAAAAATAATTTCCACTGGATCTTTTTCTTCGTTCAATTTGAAAGAGACCTCTTTTTTATTAAAATTAATAGACCCTTTGTTTTCTCTTTCTTTTCTTTTTTGTTTTGCTATTTTGTCTAATGTTAAAATTGCATCAACTATGTTTTTGTTAACTGTATATTCATTATTAGTTAAAGAAATTTCTTTTGGTATTTTATCAGATTTTGTTTCTATAATTTCCTGAGCTTCTTGATATGAAAATCTGTAATCACTCTCAATTATAGTTCTTCCAAACCAGCTTTCCATAATGTCTCCTTTTTCATTAAAATTAAATACTGCTGAAAATGTTAATTTTTCTTCCTTTGGCCTTAAGGAGCATATTTTATTTGAAAGTTTTTCTGGAAGCATTGGTATAACTCTATCAACTAAATATATAGAAGTTGCTCTATGATATGCTTCTTTATCCAATATGGTTCCTGGAATAACATAGTGAGAGACATCCGCAATATGGATACCAATTTCAATATTGTTATTTTCTATTTTTTTGTAAGACAGTGCATCATCAAAATCTTTTGCATCTGTTGGGTCAATTGTAAAGGTTAGAGTTTTTCTAAAATCTCTTCTTTTTTCAATTTCGTCTTCACTTATTTTTTCAGAAATATTTTTTGCGAAGGCTTTTACTTCTTCAGAAAAATTAATTTCTATACTGTTTTTGGAAAGAATGGTGTCAATTTCTGTAGTGTGCTCACCTGGTTTTCCTAATATTTTTTCAACTTTTCCTATAGGAGATAAGTCTTGTTTTTTCCAGTCTAATATCTTAATCAAAACCTTGTCACCATCTTGAGCTTTTCCAATATTGGTGCTTGGTATAAATACATCAGAATGAACTTTTCTATCCTCAATAATAGCAAAAGCAAAGTTTTTATTAATCTGAATAACACCAACATATTCTTTCTTTTTTCTTTCAATTAACCCTAATATATTTCCTAAATAAAATCCTTTTCTTTTTCTACTTAATATCTCGAATTCTACAATATCACCATGTAAATAATTAATAATTGATGTATTTAGTTTTATATGATGAGCAATTTTAACACAATCAATAAAAGGATCTTTTTTGTTTGAAAAGTCTAATATTCCTCTGTATGT
>CACEAZ010000017.1 GCA_902557655.1 uncultured Bacteroidota bacterium | reverse complement strand
GAGGAATGGGATCAATGTTTGGGGAAGAATTTAGCAATTATATAAACGGTGTCAGTATAGACAGGTATGCAAATGATCAAATTACATGGGAAAAAGCTAGAATGATGAATATTGGATTTGAGTTAGGTTTGTTTGGTATGGTTGATTTTCAAGCTGATTATTTTACAGAATACCGATCTAATATTTTAATGGACAGAGCACAAACCCCTTCAACTCTAGGATTGCAAGCACCTATTAGAGCAAATGTTGGTGAAGCGTCTTCAAAAGGATTTGAGTTTACAATTGACTATAAACAAGATTTTCGAAATGATTTTTTTCTCTCTGCTAGAGCTAATTTTTCATATGCAACAAGTAAATATGAAGTGTATGATGAACTAGATTATGTTTCTGCAGGACTACCTTGGAGATCAAGAATAGGTTTAAATCTCTCTCAACCCTATGGATACATAGCCGAAAGATTATTTATTGATGAGGCTGATATCGCAAATTCTCCCTTACAAACTTTTGGAGAATACATGCCGGGAGATATAAAATACAAAGACATTAACAATGATGGTATAATTGATATTAATGATGAAGTACCGATTGGCTACCCTACCACTCCTGAAATAATTTATGGATTTGGTGTGTCCAGTAGTTACAAAAACTTTGATCTTTCATTTTTCTTTCAAGGATCTGCAAGATCATCATTTTTCATCGATGCCTACAGAACATCCCCTTTTATTGATACGAGTGGAAGCGCTATAGGAAACAATGCATTATTAACAGCATGGGCAAATGATTATTGGTCAGAAAATGACAGAAACCTTTATGCTGCTTGGCCAAGGTTATCTGATCAATTGATTGATAATAACAACAGAAACAGTACCTGGTGGTTAAGAGATGGTGGATTTTTAAGATTGAAGTCATTAGAAATTGGGTATTCTATCAACCCCGAAGATATTGAAAGATTTAAACTTGAATCCATGAGAATATATTTGAGTGGCACAAATTTATTAACCTTTAGTAAATTTAAAATTTGGGATGTTGAAATGGGTGGAAACGGATTAGGATACCCAATTCAAAGAGGCATTAATCTAGGACTAAACATGAATTTTTAATATGAGATTTAAGAATAACTACATACTAATCATTTTCTTCATTTTCTGGGCATGCGAAAAAGATTTTCTAAATGTTGTCCCTGACAATATTGCTACAATTGATCTTGCATTTAATAACAGAGCAACTGCTGAAAGATTTTTATCCACTTGTTACACTTATATTCCTGAGCATGCTCATGCTGAACAAAACTTTTCATTAATTGCCGGAGATGAAATTTGGTATTACGCTGAAAATGATTTTTACATGAATAATGAAACAAGCATTAGGGTTGCCAAAGGTCTCCAAAACTCTTCATCTCCTTATTTAAATTACTGGGAAGGAGGAAGAGGTGCTCCACATAGTTTATTTGTAGGATTAAGGGATTGTAACATTTTTCTAGAAAATTTAATTTCTGTCCCAGGACTAGAGGAAGACGAAAGACAAAGGTGGCTAGCTGAAGTTAAAGTGTTAAAAGCATTTTATCATTTTTGGCTTCTTAGAATGTATGGGCCCATTCCAATTATAAGAGATAATCTATATGTGGGGGCATCCTTAGAAGAAAGTCAGGTCCCAAGAAATTCCGTTGATGAAGTAGTTGATTATATTGTTGAATTAATAGACGAAGTAATTGCAAGTGAAGCTCTTCCAGGTATTATAAATTATATTTATACCGAACAAGGAAGAATGACATTGCCTGCAGCCAAAGCAATAAAAGCCAAAGCTCTTGTTCTTGCTGCTAGCCCTCTGTTTAATGGTAATCCAGATTTTAGTGAACTAATAAGTCCTGAAGGCAACCCCTTGGTTAGCCAAACATATGATCAAAATAAATGGATACTCGCAAAAGATGCACTACTAGATGCTATCAATGAAGCACACTCAAACGGCCATTCCCTTTATCAATTTACAGATCAAGTTCCAATTAATGGAGATATAAATGATGTTGTTAGACAGGAATTAACACAGAGAGCTGCGATTACTGAGCCCTTCAATCCAGGGATTGTCTGGGCATTTGAACCAGCATGGACCGGTGATTTACAAATGTGGAGTCAGCCAAGATGGACAGCTGATCACCAAGCTCTATTTGGATACACTAAGAAATCTCATGCGCCAACTTTAAATATGGTTGAAACATTTTATACTAAAAATGGAGTGCCAATCAACGAAGATATTTCTTGGGATTATGATAACCGATTTAGTGTAACTTCGATAAACGAGGATGATGAATATCATGAATATTATGTGGAAAGTAATTACAGCACAGCTAAACTACATTTAGACAGAGAGCCTCGTTTTTATTCTACAGTTGGCTTTGATGGAGGTAAATGGTTTTCATTGGAAACTCCAAATATTAATGAAATTCCATTCTTAAATGCTAAAGCTGGTGCCCCGTCCGGGAAAAACGGTTTTGAAATATATTCTATCACAGGGTACTTTGCAAAAAAACTTGTACACTTTGAAAATATAATCTCTTTACAGGGATCAACAATTAAGGGTTATTCATTTCCAATAATTAGAATGTCAGATTTGTATTTAAATTATACTGAAGCCCTAAATGAAACGAAAGACTCACCTGACGCAGAGGTATACGAATACATACAGGCTGTTAGATATAATGCAGGATTAGATCTAGAAGGTGATCTCTTAAATACATGGGCTCAATATTCTAATAATCCTGGTAAACCTACTACTAAAGAGGGAATGAGAGAAATCATTAGACAAGAAAGAATGGTTGAGTTAGCCCTAGAAGGTTATAGATATTGGGATTTAAGGAGGTGGAAATTAGCTGAGGAATATTTTAGCAGACCCATAAGAGGGTGGAATATTGTTAGGCCAGATGTTGAAGGGTTTTATGAAGTTGAAAATATATACTACAGAAATTTTTTAAAGAAAGATTATCTGTGGCCAATAAGTCAAAACGAAATTTTAAGAAACCCTAATTTAATTCAAAATCCAGGATGGTAGATATTATTATGAACTATAAGAATTTAAAAATTAAAACTTTTTTATTAATCATTTTTACAATGATTTCATGTACCGATGATTCCCAACATGGACCATATGGAGCTGATAATATAGCTCCTGGACCTGTTATAGTTGAAAGTATTTTAAACACTGCTGGTGGAGCAGTGATATATTTCACACCGCCAAATGATGAAGATCTTTTATATGTAAAGGCTTCGTTTGAAGATGAAAACTCAACTGCCAGAGAAGTGATTGTTTCTGCAGTAATTGATTCTTTAAATATTGTAGGATTTGCGGAGGTAGGAACTTACCCTGTTGATGTAATCGCGGTTGATAGAGGTGAAAATGAATCAAGTCCAACAACAGTTAGTATATCTCCTCTTGAGGCTCCGATTCACGGCATCCTAAATTCTATGATAGGAAATGCAGATTTTGGAGGTATTAATATTGCTTATGAAAACCCAACTCGAGCTGAGGTCTCATTAAACATGTCCACGTTAGATAGTGACGGAAATCTCGTATTTAGAGAGTCTTTTTACACAAGTCAAGCTAACAATTCATATAGTTTTAGAGGTTATGATCCGGTGTCTACTGTTTTTGTAATTTATGTTGAAGACAAATGGGGTAACCAGACCGAGACTAGAAGTTTTGAAGTAGTACCATTAGAAGATGTTTTTTTGGATAAAGCATATTGGGCAATAGAATCAATGCCGGGTGATGAAAGTTTTAGCGAGTATGGTTTTTCGGCAAATCAAATATGGGATGGATACTGGAGTAATCAATGGAACTGTGGTCATACAAATTTTCTTCCTTTACCTCATCAATTAACCTTAGACCTTGGACAAACCACAAAATTAAATCGATTTAAGCTTTATCAAAGAGGAGGGTCTGAACTTTATAAACACGGAAATCCAAAAATATTTAAAATGTATGGAAGAGAAAATCTTGATGCATTACCAATTTATGACCCAGATGATCCTGGTGATGGATGGATTGATCTTGGAACATTTGAGTCGTTTAAACCTTCCGGGCTTCCCCCAGGTTCAAATACTGCTGAAGATTACGAATTTCAAGATAACGGTGAAGATTTTGTCTTTGGATATGATGCTAGACAATATGATATTAGATACATAAGACTTGTAAATGTTGAGTCTTGGAATAATCAAATGGTTACTGTAATTGGAGAATTGTCCTTTTGGGGGAGTGTAATAAATTAAATATGAAAAGAAGTAATTACATAATTTATTTAAAATTAATAACCTTTTTATTTATTATTAATTCTACTTCATGTGATGATATGAATTCAATTCATGAAGATTATCTTCAGGGCGAACAAGTTTATGCAGGAAAGCTAGATACACTGGAGGTACGTCCCGGTTATTACAGGGCTCAATTAGAAGGTCAAACACAATTTTTAGGAAATTCAAATCAGATTATAATTGAATATGAGGATCAAGTAAATGTTTATGAAATAAATGAAGAAAATATATATAATGGTATTTACAGTATGATTCTTCCAGATCTGGAAGAAAAATCTTATGAATTTACGGTTTCAACTCAAGATGAAGTTGGAAATCTTTCCGTTTCTCAAGTAGTAGCTGGAAATGTTGTTGGAGATGTTTTTCTTTCTGACCAAGACCCAAGAGAAATAATAGACTTTACATCCGAGGTTGACGGAACATATGCTAATTTTTTCGGAAATGCTCAATCAGAAAATGTAATCTTTACGACAATCAGTTACGAAAATGAGTTTGATGAAATTGCGGTTGATACTTTATTTTTTGAACAGAATAGAAAAAAACTAATTTTATTTAAACCTAACGGAAATTTAACAACAACCTCTGTTGTACAGTCAGGCTTAAACGGTATCGACTCATTAGCTTTAGCTCCCTTAAGTTACAACATGCCAGATGTCCCCTATTCTCAGCTAAACAAAAATTATATGCGCCTTGTGAATATGCCAAGTGATAATCCTGGAAATTTCAACGGAGCTAATCCAAATGAATATTTATTTGACGGTGTTACATCATGGGATGGTGATGACACATTTACTTATAACTCGGGGCCAAATAGTTTACCACATCATTTTACAGTTGATCTGGGGGTTAAGACTAATTTGAGAAGAATTGATTTAAATATGATAGACCCTGCTATTGATGCTTCAAGTAATGCTACACATGTTCAAATTTGGGGGAGAGATAATCTTCTTTTCGCTGAAACAGAAACGAGTGATGAAGATATGTTTATCAATGCAGGCTGGGTCTTACTTCACGAAGAGCAAATAAATAGTTATTATGATGGTATGGCTAGCTTAAATATTGCGCCTTTAAGTTCTTTAAAAAGATTTATCAGAGTTAGGACAACAGGTTCAGTTGGAAGTCAAGAAGTAAAATTTACAGAACTTACGTTTTACGGAGAGGACACTGAGTCTATTAGCTTAGACAAGTCATTACACAGCTTACAAAATATGCCAAGCGATAATCCTGGAACATTTTATGGGGCAGATCCTTCCCTTTATTTATTTGACAACAATACCTTTTACTTTAGCGATACTAACACATATCACTCAGGAGAAAATGCAATTCCTGGGCATTTTACAATTGATCTTGGGGTGTCAACTTTTCTGTCAAAAGTTGATATTGATTTTCGTCCCAATTGGAGTTTTTCAGGAAACACCCCAAATGAGTTAGAGATATGGGGAAGAGAAGATTTAAACGATGCTGAAACATTACCTGCTTTTGAAAGTGATGGAAACTCTGTGATTTCTGAACCTGTTTCAGCAGCATCGTTTGAAGATGCAGGTTGGATTCTGATTCATACAGAATCGTTTGACGGATCAAATACAAACGATATAGAAATTAACTTTAATAGTGAACAAAAATATAGATTTGTAAGGGTCAGATATACAAGTACCGTTGGTGAAAGTGCATGTCAATTCGTAGAATTAGGATTCAACGGTTTTGGTTCGTTTCCGAGCAACTAATATTTAAATCATGAAAAAGGAATATAAATTTTTATTTATTTTTTTTCTGATTTTTAAAATCTCCTTCTCTCAAGAGTATTCGAAAATTGTTGATACCAAGATTGGATCAACAGGGGAAGGTTTAGCGTGTGGATATAATTTTATAGGAGCAACCTATCCCTTTGGAATGGTGCAATTTACTCCAACCTTTTTCTCTGCCCACAAAGGTTTTGTTATAACTCAATTAAATGGTGCAGGATGTTCGAATCTTGGAGATTTCCCAATACTACCAATAAGTGGAATTATAAAAAAGTCTCCAAATGATATGAATTCATATAAAAAATTTGAAGAGATTAAAACGTCACAGGCTGGATATCTTTCGTTAAAAATGAATGAAAATATCGATGTTGATTTAACGGTGACGAAAAGGTCTGGAGTGGGTAAGTTTAATTTTAAAAGCTCTGATTATGGGACCTTGATAATCGGAACTGGAATTAACTCCTCTTCTTCTGAAAAAATTAAAAATGCGTTTGTAGAGGTCACATCCCCTTACAGCTGTGAGGGTTTTACAAGAGGTGGAGATTTCTGCGGGACTGAAACAGATTATAAAGTTTATTTTGCAGCAGAATTTGATAGGCCATCAGAATTTAATGGGACTTGGAAAGGCAATAAACTTTCGACAAAAAAAAGTAGTGTAGGGAAAAATAGTGGAGCTTACTTTACTTTTAACACCGATGATATTGGCAAAGTAAACTACAGGATTGCCATATCATATGTTTCAATTGAAAATGCAAAAGAAAATCTAAAAGCCGAAAATAAATCTGTAAAATTTGACGATTATAAAAAACAAACTTCTCAGGTATGGGACGAATATCTCTCGACTATAAAGATTAAGTCAAATAATGACGATAGGTTAAAACAATTTTATACTCATTTTTACCATTCATTAATTCATCCAAATATTGTTAGCGATATCAACGGTGAATATATGGGTGCTGATTTTAAAGTTCACAAAGTAGAAAAAGGTCGTGAACACTATAGCTCCTTTAGTGTCTGGGATACATATAGAACTCAAGGACAGCTTGTAGCAATATTATTTCCTAAAAAGAGCAGCGATATGATGCAGTCCTTAGTACATTTTGCAGAGGAGGCAGGAGGCTATGGGAGATGGATTTTAGCTAATATTGAAACAGGGATCATGCAAGGTGACCCTACCCCTATTTTAATTTCAAATTCTTTTGCTTTTGGGGGCGATGATTTTGATCTTGAAAAAGCATATAAATACATGAAGAGAGGGGCTTTGGTTCCAAGAGTTTACTCTCAAAAACAAGAAATTAGACCTTACTTAGAAGAATATATTAAATACGGACAAACATTTGCTTCAATGTCATTGGAATATGCTTCATCTGATTTTGCAATTTCTCAATTTGCTTTAAGCGCTTTATCCAATAGACCTGACTATGAATTCTTTAAAAAGAGATCACAGCATTGGAAAAATATTTATAATTCGAAAACCAAATGGCTAAACTCTAGATATCCAAATGGAGTTTGGAAAGACAAGGATCATGATTGGAGAGAAGGAACTTATAAAAATTATTTTTGGATGGTACCACACAATCTTAGGGGCTTGATCGATACTATTGGTGGAAAAAAATTTGCGGAGCGGAGGCTTGACTCGTTATTTGTAAGGCTTGATGCTGAGTATAAAGAAGACTGGTTTGCTTCAGGAAATGAACCAGATTTTCAAGTTCCATGGATTTATAATTGGATAGATAAACCAGAAAAAACCGCAAAAACAATCCAACGAATCCTTAATGAAATGTATAGTAGTAGTGAAAATGGCCTTCCAGGAAATGATGATTTAGGTACTATGGGTGCTTGGTATGTTTTTGCTTCAGTCGGACTTTATCCTTTGATTCCTGGGGTTGGCGGATTTTCGTTAAATATTCCTCAATTTGACTCGATTGACATCAAACTTCCTGAAGATAAAATTTTAAAAATTAGAAAAAGAGGGGACAAAAATTATTTCATAAATTCATTAAAATTTAGGGAAAAACCCCACTATTCAACGTGGATAAATTGGGATATGATAAAAAAAGGAGGAGTATTAGATTATCATATTTCTGACAAAAAAAATGATAAATGGTTTTTAAATGCTCCGCCAAGTTATAACTAAATAAGAAAAAATGCAGAAAAAAATATATGTAATAATCGCTGTTGTATTTATCTCGTGTGCAACATATTTGGGAAAGAGTGATAAATTAATAAATTATGTGGATCCATTTATTGGATCTGGTGGTCACGGTCATGTTTTTGTCGGAGCAAATGTACCATTTGGAGGTGTTCAGGTTGGTCCTACAAATTTTAATAAAGGTTGGGACTGGTCTTCTTCTTATCATCACACCGACAGTATTGTAAAAGGATTTTGTCATATAAATGTGAGCGGTACAGGAATGTCTGATTTAGGTGAGTTAACAATTATGCCAGCTACTGGAAAATTAATGACTGGTGCTGGTACGCAAAATAATCATATGGCAGGATATTCTTCACTTTACTACAAAGATAAAGAACATGCAAGTGTAGGCTATTACAAAGTACATTTAGAGAGGTACGATATTGATGTTGAACTAACAGCTACAGAAAGGGTTGGATTGCATAAATATAGATTTCCCGAGTCTAATCAGTCGAGAGTTATTATTGATCTCGGAGAAGGAAGTGCAGATAGGCCCACGGAAACATACTTAAAAAAAATTAATGATACCCTTTTTCAAGGACACAGATTTTCCTCCGGATGGGCTAGAGACCAAAGAGAATATTTTAGTCTAATAATTTCGAAACCTGTAGATGATTTTATTCTTTACGACAGACACAAAAAATTTAAGGGTGAAGAAAGAAAAGGAGATTATGTAAAAGGGTTTTTAGAATTTTCAACAAAAAGTAATGAGAATATTATGGTTAAGATGGGAATATCTACAGTAAGCTCAAAAAATGCATTAGAAAATATGATGATTGAGCTACCTCACTGGGATTTTTCGACGGTTAAAAAAGACGCTGAGAAAAAATGGGAGAAAGAACTTTCTAAAATCAAAATTAAAACAGACGACAAAAAGAAAAAGAGAGTTTTTTATACAGCAATGTATCACACGATGATTGCTCCAAACTTATATCATGATTTAAACGGAGAATACAGAGGAACTGATAAAATAGTTTATAAGGACTCTACCTTCACTAATTATACATTGTTTTCTCTTTGGGATACATATAGAGCAGCTCACCCAATGTACACGATAACCCATCCAGAAAGGGTGAGCGATTTTATTAATTCAATGGTTAAAATATATGAACACCAAGGTAAATTACCTGTTTGGCATCTTCGCGGAAATGAAACCAATACCATGCCTGGCTATAGCGGTATCCCAGTTGTTATCGATGCTGCCTTAAAGGGGTTTGAAAATATTGATCTTGAAAAAGTATATGAAGCTGCAAAAGTAAGCGCCACAGGAGATTTTGAGCCTGGAGTTAAAGATTTGATGGAAAGAGGATATATCCCTGCTGATTTTATGGTAGAATCCGTAGCAAGTAGTATGGAATATGCAATCGGAGATTGGGGTATAGCACAATTGGCAAAAAAACTTGGAAAAACAGAAGACTATGAATATTTCTTAAACAGATCTAAGGCTTACAAACAGTACTTCGATCCCGAAACTAGATTTATGAGAGGTAAACTTTCTGATGGTTCATGGAGAACCCCATTCAATCCTGTCTCAGCTGAACATCGAGTAAATGATTATTGTGAAGGAAATGCATGGCAATATCTTTGGCTTGTACCTCAAGACCCGGAGGGGTTAATAGAATTATTAGGTGGAGATGAAGCATTCAATAAAAAATTAGATGAATTGTTTAGTATGTCTTCAGAATTGGGAGAAGAAGCCTCAATGGATATTACTGGTTTAATAGGTCAGTATGCTCACGGTAATGAACCAAGTCATCATACTACTTACATGTATGCATATTCTGGTGAGCATTATAAAATAGCCGATAAAGTTAGGTACATAAACAATGAATTATATACTGACGAGCCAGACGGACTTTCTGGTAATGAGGATTGTGGGCAAATGTCTGCATGGTACATATTATCTTCAATGGGATTCTATCCTGTAAATCCTTCTAATGGAGCATATGTGTTTGGATCTCCTCTTTTTGATGAAGTCTCATTAAATATTCCAGGTCAAAATAAATTTAAAATTACTGCTAAAAATAACAGTGATGAGAACATTTATATTCAATCCGTTTCACTAAACGGAGAGGATTACAAATATTCTTACATTACTCACAAACAAATTTTAGAAGGAGGTGAATTGAAATTTGTCATGGGTCCGAATCCAAATAAAAATTTTGGCACAGAAAAAAAATACAGACCTAAATCAATAGTTTATTAAAAATGAAAAAAGCTGTCATTTTATATTCTTTATTTTTTATTTTTTTTATAACTAAAAGAGCAATAGCAAATGAAGATTATGTAAAATATGTAAATCCGTTAATAGGAACTGATACTTCATTTGAACTTTCGAACGGTAACACATATCCTGCAATAGCAAGACCATGGGGAATGAATTTTTGGACACCCCAAACCGGAAAAATGGGTGATGGATGGGGATACACTTATAAAGCAGAGCATATAGTTGGATTTAAGCAGACCCATCAACCAAGTCCATGGATAAATGATTATGCTGCATTTTCTTTAATGCCTTCCATTGGAAAATTGTCGGTTCTTGAAGATCAAAGGAAAACAAAATTTAATCATGATAATGAAATTGTTGAGCCACACTATTATTCTGTTTTTTTAGATGACATAAATACAAAAGTTGAATTTACTGTAACGGAAAGATCTTCCTTTTTTAGATTTCATTTTCCAAGAACTTCAGACGCTAATATTATAATTGATGCATTTTTTAAAAATTCTGAAATCAAAGTAATTCCTAACGAAAATAAAATAATAGGCATTGCTAAAAATAATTCAGGTGGAGTTCCTGAAAACTTTGCAAACTATTTTGTGATCGAATTTGATCGGCCTTTTAAAAAATCTGGTGTATGGGATGGAAAAGGAAATATTATTTCAAAAAATCATTTAAAAGGAAAGCATGTGGGTGCTTATGTTTCTTTTAATACTGAAAAAAAAGAAGCATCAACTTTTCCTTCGATTAAAACGCAGGAGTTTTACGATATAATTGAAGTGAAGGTATCATCTTCATTTATAAGTCATGAGCAAGCATGGATAAACCTAAAAAGGGAGTTGCCAGAAAATAAAAACTTTAATGAAATTATGGCTGAGGGTCGTAAATCATGGAACAATGAATTATCAAAAATAAAGGTTGAAACAGAAAATACACCTTACGGAATTTCTAATAAAACTAAATTCTATTCAAGCTTCTACAGAACCATATTATTTCCCAGACAATTCCACGAATATAATAAAGATGGTAAACAAATTCATTACAGCCCATATAATGGTAAAGTTTTAGATGGACCTTTGTATACAGATAACGGTTTTTGGGATACATTTAGAGCTGTTTTTCCATTTTATACAATATTGTATCCAGAAAAACTTGGAGAAATTATGCAAGGTATTATGGTTAACCCTTACAAAGAAAGTGGATGGTTACCTGAATGGTCAAGTCCAGGACATCGCGATTGTATGATCGGATCTAACTCTGCCTCTATCATTGCTGAAGCCTATATCAAGGGTATAGAAAATTTTGATATTAATACTGCTTATAATGGCATTATAAATAGTTCAGAAAATGAAGGTCCATTAAGCTCTGTTGGAAGAAAAGGGGCTTTTGAGTACAATAAATTAGGTTATATTCCTTTTGATTCTTCAATTAACGAAAATGTAGCAAGGACATTAGAATACGCTTACAATGATTTTTCTATATGGAAACTCGCAGCGGAGTTAGATCGCCCAAAAGATGAAATCAGATTATTTAAAGAAAGAGCTTATAATTATAAAAATGTATTTGATTCATCTACAAATTTTATGAGAGGAAAATTAAAAAATGGGAATTTCCAATCTCCTTTTGTTCCAGATGCTTGGGGTGGAGCTTTTACCGAAGGAAGTTCATGGCATTATACATGGTCTGTTCTGCATGACCCACAAGGTCTTATAAATTTGATGGGAGGAAGAAAAGATTTTGTAAAAAAACTTGATGAAGTCTTTTCATCTGAACCTACGTCTGATTTTTCGTATTATGGATTTAAAATTCATGAAATACTAGAAATGGAACTGCTTAATATGGGGCAATATGCACATGGAAATCAACCAATTCAGCATGCAATTTATTTTTATAATTATGCTCAAGAGCCGTGGAAAACTCAAGAAAAAATTAGATATGTATTAGACAATTTATACGGAGCTGAACCTGACGGGTATTGTGGTGATGAGGATAATGGTCAAACTTCAGCTTGGTTTTTATTTTCCTCATTAGGATTCTATCCGGTAGCACCAGTTACAATGGAATATATTATTGGAAGCCCACTGTTTGAATATGCTGAAATTTCATTGCCTAATGGGAAAAAGTTTATTATTGATTCGTCAGAAAATAGTATTGAAAATATATATGTTGACGGCGTAAAGCTTAATGAAAAATATTATAATAAAAATTGGATACACCATGAAGATTTGATAAGTGGAGGTAAGCTGATGTTTGATATGAAAAAGACACCCAATTTAAATTGGGGTTCATCAAAAAGTAGCATCCCCTATTCTATGTCAAATGAGTAATTTTGTCGGGATGACAGGATTTGAACCTGCGACCCCACGGCCCCCAGCCGTGTGCGCTAACCGGACTGCGCCACATCCCGTTTTGACAAATATAAATTATATGCTATGAATAAAAAGATAAATATTAATAATTTAAAATCTAAAGAAATAGTTTCTGGATTTCACGGTAAATTTATAAATGGTAAACAAATGACATGGGCTTTTTGGGAGATTGAAAAAAATGCCTCGATACCATCGCATTCACATATTCATGAACAAATAATGCACGTGGTAAGCGGAAAATTTAGCTTCACAATTAATAACGAAACAAGTATCTTTTCCCGTGGTGACACAATTGTAATCCCCTCAAATCTGCCTCACTATGGAACTGCAATAACCAATTGTAAAATCATGGATGTATTTAGTCCAAAAAGAGAAGAATATAAATGAAAATAAATTTAAAAGATAAAAAGGCACTTATCGGTGGAAGTAGTAAAGGCTTAGGCTATGCAGTTGCTAAACAACTTGCTGTTTGTGGAGCTATGGTAACATTAGTTTCAAGAAATGAATCTTTATTAAAAAAAAACATGATTGAACTAAAAAAGTTGACAGGGTTTAATCATAATTATATCGTAGTAGATTATAATGACTCTGAGGGGTACAATAAAATAATTAATGAATTTTTTAAAACAAATTCTATTGATATTTTGATTAATAATACACAAGGGCCTAATGCAGGAGATGTCTTAAGTGTCTCTGAATCAGATTATAAAAATGCTTTTAATCTTTTATTTCAAAATACTGTTAATACATCAATGGCTGCAATAAAAGGAATGAAAAAAAATAATTGGGGTAGAATTATCAATATGACGTCCGTTTCTGTAAAAGAACCCCTATCCTACCTTGCACTTTCGAATACTATTAGATCTGCGGTAACTAGCTGGGGAAAAACATTATCAATAGAATCAGGAAAAAACAATATAACAGTAAATAATATCCTAACCGGATTCTTTAATACTGAAAGATTAAACCAACTCAACTCTGAAAAGGCAAAAAAATTTAATGTAAGTGCCGAACAGGTCTTTGATAAAATGTCTGAAATGGTTCCTCTAAAAAGAATTGGAGAACCCAAAGAATTTGGATATTTAGTTGCCTTTTTATCTTCTAATTATGCAGACTATATAAATGGCATTAACATTCCGATTGATGGAGGTCTACTTAAATCAATGTAAGAATTACTCTAAAATTACTGTCCTATCGGAAGGATTGAATGGGGATTCAATTAAATTACCCGATGCATCAATTAACTCTAATTTAATTTTAATTTCACCTTTTGGTAATCCTTCAATATAATATGGCGCCCATTCTTCAATGATAAATTCTTTATCCTGAATTGTTGCTCTAACTTTATTTCCATTGGCTGAAATTTCAGTATTAACTAAATAAAAATCAAGTAATAACTTTTCAGTATCAACTCCTTTGTAGGTTCCTTTTGGCCTGCTGTAAAATAAAAATTCATTATTTAAATCAATATTTTTTTCACCAACTTGTGTTAATACAAAAGCGTTTTTATTTTTCACGGATTCATGGTAAGATCTTGACAAAAATGCTAAAATGACATTACTACTGTCTTTGAGTTTTTTACTAAATATATTTTCATAATGAGCTGAATAGGGGCCATTATTAACAATAAAATGTATGTGCTGGCCTTTTCCAGAGTTAGCAAGATTATAGTCAAAATCAGTTAAAGTCTGAATGCCAAGCTCATAGTCACTCACATTGAATATAAACTCATAATCATCATCAACAATAGTCGGTTCATCTAAACTAATTTTGGCATTCGGATATTCGGGAGATCCTAATACTTTTGTAATCGTAATTTCTGATTTAGTGCTACATGAAGCAATAAATAAAACTAATAATAATGGGGTGTATTTTTTCATAGTGTAAATATAAATATTGAATAAAAAAAAAGCACCCATTGGGTGCTTTTTTTAAGTAATAAAAATTTATTCTGCTGCTACATCAGCTGGAACATCCATTTGATAAACATAAAATAATTGAACTTTGCCATCTTTTATTTGCCCGTCAATCATTTGATTCTTTTTGACCTCAACATCACCTTCCTTTAAGGTTACAGAATGTCCAGCAATTACCCATTCTTCACCACCAGTAACACCCTTATAAGGCATTGACCAATAGATCTCCCATTTTGGATCTGCCATTGAAAACCACATGTCTAAAAAGTTAATATGCTCATCCGTTCCTTTGATTCTTGCACCGTCTGGGCCAACAACTAAAATTGAATCGGAATTCATACTTCTTATTGCATCTAGATCTCTATTATTATGAGCTTCAATATACTTTACCCATACATCATTAACCTCGTCAGAGGCAACAACAAATTTTTCGCCTGGCTGAGGTACAAAGAAGCCAGCTCCTACTTGTTCAGCAGGTGCATTACAAGCTGTAAATGTTACAGCTAAAATTAAAATAAATATTTTTTTCATAGTTTATAATTTATTGTGTTTGTATTAATTAATTTATTCTTTATTATCTCTTCCAATTATTTTGTTGAAAGTTTCAACATCAAATTCATTTCCATACAGTAATGTAGAAAATCTTTGAATCTCAGCAGCAATTTGAATTGCAGCTTTTATTTCGTCATCAGTAGCTCCCGCTTTTTTAGCAAATTCAATCTGAGCTGCTATGCAGTATTCACATCTGATTGCAGCTGAAACAGCAATAGCAACCAACCTACCTTCTTTGGCATCTATTGGGCTTTCATCGGACCAAAGCATATTAAACTCATCAAAATATTCTGCTGCCTCTTTAGCCATAAATTCTGGGTACATTACATTCCATGGAGCTTCCTTTTTTTCTTGTTCTTGACTAAAACTCAAGCTTGTTATTAAGAAACATATTATAGTTAATCTTTTCATATTAAAATTATTCAGTTAGACCTACAATATAATAAAATTGATGAAATAAATTAAAAAAAACACCCCATAAAGGGGTGTTTCAAATTAAAGTGGAAATATTAAATAGTTTACGGTAAAACAACAGTGTCTATTGCATGAATAATTCCGTTATTTGCCTGTACATCAAGCAAAATAATATTACTTGTTCGATCGTTATTATCTGTTAAAATTCCTGCTCCATTATCATTGAAATTAAATAGTAGACTACCTCCTTGTGCAGTTGTAAATTCCGAACCTCCAGATAATGTTACTGAACCTTGGTTTATTCCAACTACTACATGATATGAAAGTACAGAACTCAGTGTTGGCTCATCTATATCATTTAAACTACTAATTCCTAATTCAGTCAAGAGATTTACAAACCCACTGTTAATTGGAGCAAATACTGTAAAAGGTGAAGGTGGAGATCCTGCTGGTATACTAAGTAATCCAACAAAATCTTGTGTTAAATCTTCTCTTGTTAAAGCTTGTACTAATACTTCAAAATTAGGATCAGCTAGTGCAAAAGTTACAATTGACGGTAAACCGATAACAGCATCTACCACATGAACAACTCCGTTAGTAGCCGCTACATCAGCTGTTATCACATTGGAAACACCATTAAAATTCACCCCATTGTCTGTGTTTATATAGATTGACATATTTGTATTAGATGCATCACTAATTGCCTGAGTATTTGCATATCCACTACTCAAAGAATTAGATTCTAAATCTCCCACAATCACATGATTAAGCAATACGTTTGTTAAAAGATCAACTGGAATATCATCTAAGCTTGTCGCGTTAATACTAGCTAAAAAGGCATCAAAGGCATCATTAGTCGGAGCTAAAACCGTGTAGGGTCCATCTCCTGTTAATGCTGCGTCTAATCCAGTAGCTTGAAGTGCTGAAACCAAAGTGGTTAAGCTCTCTTGTTGTGAAGCTATGTCAGTTATTGTTCCTGCACAGCAAAGATTGTCATTATCATTATCATCATCGCAAGAGATAACAAAAATAGAGATTAATGCAATCGCTAAAATTTGAATTTGTTTTTTCATAATTGTTTTTAAATGTTTGAGTACAACCTTAGGCAAAGGACATGCCAAAAAAAATAAAAATTTGTGGCTGCTAATAAATTAGCTGGAAAGGTTTTGAATGTTTTTTTGGATAATTAGCCTGCTTATTTTTCCGTTATATATTGGAAATGAGTCTATTGAGAAAATGTTTTTTGGTATTTCATATTGATTTAAATCAACAAAAGATTCTCGATAATTTTCTGGAATATTTTTTTCAAATACCAAAACAACCTTTTGCCCTAAAACCTCATCACTAATCGATGAAATAATTAATCTATTAGAGAAAAACTTTGACAATTTAATTTCAATCTCTTCTGGATTAATTTTAATGCCACCAGAGTTTATTATGAAATCTTTTCTGCCTATCCAACTAAATTGTTTAGATGAATGAAGTTTTACAACATCATTTGTTTTAATTAATTCTGAAGACAAGTGTTGTGTATTAATAGCTAAACAACCGTTAAACTCAAAAAACTCAACTCCTGGTAAAGCAGAAAATTTGTCCTCGTTCTTAGACAGACATCTAGCGGCAATGTGTGTAATTGTTTCAGTCATACCATAGGTTTCATAAACCTTTGATCCTATTTTTAAAATTTTTTGTCTCAAATCATAGCTAACAGGACTACCCCCAACAATGACTGTTTTTACATACTTTATTTTGTCTAAAGATTTTTCTAATTGCATTGGGGTAAGGGCAACAAAATCATAAACAGAAGATATTTTTTTAATTGGCTCTGATGAAATAGGGAAAAAATTTAAATCCCATCCCATTACCATCGACCTTACAAGCATCATTTTTCCGGCAATATATTCCGGGGGCAGACAATTTATAACTTTTGATCCTTGCGGTAATTCAAAAAATTTCGCTGTTAATCTTGAAGAGGAGATCATATCTTTCTTTTTAAGGCTTATGGATTTAGGAGAGCCTGTTGAGCCTGATGTTTTAACAATGATAAAATCATTTCCATCAAACCATGACGTTAAAAAATCATGATATGGTTTGTTGTTTTTAAAATAGGAAATTAAACTCTTTTGAGAAAAAGAGATCCCATCAAGTTTAAAATTTGTATTTACTAAATCTGTTGTCAAATGTTCTTATTGAAAAAATTTAAATCCCATCTTTTATCATTTTTTAGAAATAATTCATCTCCTTCTATTTCCAACGGAGACAGAATATTATTAGAAAATAACATCCCAGTTCCTAAGCCTTGCCTTAGATTATTTTCTTTTGTTGAAACCCATTGAGAAATAGCATTTAAACCTACATTACTTTCTAGGGCACTAGTTGCCCACCATTTTATATTTCTTTTTTCAGCAAAATAAACCCACTCGTTTGAATCCATAAACCCACCCAGTAAGCTCGGTTTTAAAATTAAAAAATGAGGTTTAATAGTATCTAATAATTTCTGTCTTTCTGAGCTTAAATTAACACCAATAAGTTCTTCATCAAGGGCAATTGGTAAGGGAGATAATTCACAAATTTTTGCCATCTCACTGAA
>CACEAZ010000016.1 GCA_902557655.1 uncultured Bacteroidota bacterium | reverse complement strand
CCAAATTGAACAGTTCCTATACTAGTCACACTTGAGCTATTTCCTTGATTATCCGAAACTGTTAAACTTCCAGCAGATCCTAAGTCAATTACATCTACATCCACAAAAAACTGAGGAGCATTCAAACAATCAGAAACAACTTCATAATTAACTTGTGGATTTATACATGTAGCACATGATACTGTAAATGTAATAGGGGTGTATCCAGATGACACACAACTTATACTTCCGTCTTCCACTACTTCAAATTCAATTGTATCACCACTTGACTGAAAGGTTAGTCCAGAGATATCACCTCCGGTTCCGTAACCGTTATATAATTCAGTTCCATCAGAATCACGAATTACCAATTCGTCCCAATTAGTTTCCACTTGTCCTACATCAACGGTTAAATTTAAGGGGGTTCCATCATTGCTAGTGAAAGTATAGCTGTTGTCTAAACCAGTGTCATAACAAAAAGTTGTAGAAACTGGACCAGCAGTACAATCAACAGTTAAATTCTGCTGTGCATAAGTAGTTAGATGAAAAATACTTAACACAAATATTATTATGTATCTCAAGTTAAATATATTTGATTAGTCATTTAAATATACAAATGGAATATGAAAATTTATGATTTTTGATAATCAAATTTATAATTAGCTTAAATTTGTCAACCTGTATATTTTAAAATTTGGAAAAAACCGTACTTATAGGAATCATAACTCACGAGCAAGGACTAGAGAAGTCAATGGACTATTTAGATGAATTGGCTTTTTTGACAATGACTGCTGGGGGAACCGTTACTAAAACTTTTACCCAAAAGTTAAATAACCCAAATCCAAAAACCTTTATAGGTGAGGGGAAAATAAATGAAATTCGTGATTACATAAAAGAAAATAATATTCAAACCGTAATTTTTGACGATGAACTTTCTGCTACACAAGAAAGAAATATTAGCAAAATATTTAATTGTAAAATTCTTGATAGAACAAATCTGATACTAGATATTTTTGCTCAAAGAGCCAAGACTAGTTATGCAAAAACACAGGTTGAGCTCGCACAATGTCAATATCTACTTCCTAGACTAAAAGGAATGTGGACACATCTCGAAAGGCAAAAAGGGGGTATTGGAATGAGAGGTCCCGGAGAAACTGAAATTGAAACTGATAGGAGAATAGTACGAAATAAAATTTCGTTATTAAAGAATAAGATTAAGGCAATTGATAAGCAAATGCATGTTCAAAGAGGTAACAGAGGAAAGCTTGTTCGTGTTGCAATCGTTGGCTATACCAATGTTGGAAAATCTACTTTGATGAATTTATTATGTAAGTCAAAAGTATTTGCAGAAGATAAGTTGTTTGCAACTTTAGATACTACAGTTAGAAAATTAGTTATTGGAAACCTTCCCTTTTTAATCAGTGATACTGTTGGTTTTATAAGAAAATTACCAACACAGCTTGTTGAATCATTTAAGAGCACATTGGATGAAGTTAGAGAGGCAGATCTCTTATTACATGTTATTGATATTACACACTCTAATTTTGAAGAACACAAACAGTCGGTTGAAAAAATTCTAAGTGAGATAAAATCTTTAAATAAACCCACATTACTTGTTTTTAATAAAATTGACAATTATCAGGCAGTTGAAATTGAAGAAGACGACTTAATTACTGAGAGAACAAAGAAACACTACAATTTAGATGAGTGGAAGAAAACCTGGATGAATGAACTGGGTGAAAATGTAATTTTTATTTCAGCAAAGGATAAAAAAAATATTGATGACTTAAAAGAATTAATGTATTCCAAAGTCAGAGAAATACATGTCACAAGATTTCCTTATAATAACTTTTTATATCCTGAAATTATTTAGGTTTTTTAAAAACGGGTACCGCAGAGCAAGCTTCTCCATACATAATACTTTTAGCAAAAGGTTTAAGTTTTGTAGTTAATGTATGATATGCTGAAAGAGGAATTGTTTCTCTTGAACAACCTTTAACAATCACTGATTTATTTGTAAATTTTGTAAAATCTAAGTCGCTTAGGTATTCATCAAAAATTAGGTCATAAATTTTTTTCAAATCTCCGATTACTACTTTATTGGTTACCTCTTCAATTTTTGATGAAATAAGCATGTATGCCCAGGTAGGGATAATTGCATCACTGCTACAATGAATAAAAACATAACCATTTTTATATTTACTCCAATCATGATTTATTATATTATTTCTATACTCTTTTTCCTTTAAAAATAATTCGTCATGAAGCCAATTTTTAATATCAATTTCAAATAAATTATCAGGAATATTAACATCATCGAGATCGATGGTAATTATTCCGCTTTTTTGAACTCTATTTATAATATTTTCAACCATTATATTTTATAACGTCTATAACCTTTAGAGTTTGTCTCCTTATCTGTGTGTGAAAATCTTGCATTATGATTAGACAGGGGAGAAATATCCTTATTCTTATGTAAGTCTTCATAGTTTGAAAAAGATATTTCTTTTCTAGTTTGTAAAGAGTCAAAAAGTTTAGAGGTTTTAATTTTACTTTTCCAATCATCTTGGATGATACCATGAAATATTTTTGCTTTTGATCCACTTCCGTAACTAATAAACCCTACTTTTTCACCAGCTAATTCATTATTCATATCAAAATGATAATTAAGCATGCTAAGTAGTGACATAAAAACCGAGGCGGAATACATGTTGCCGATTGATGAAGAAGCTTTTTCTCCAGGCGAAATTTTCTTTTCAACAAACTCTTTATATAAAGACGACTTATATGCTTTCTTATTGAAGTCTTCATTTGTCTCGGGACCTACTTCATTGGTTAAGTCTTTATAAATTGGATCATCCTTAACCCATTTCAACCAATTATTAAAAATCATCCTTCTACCATGAAAAGCATAAGGTAAATGAAAGATTAGGTGATTCCAGTCATTTAAAAAATTGGTTTTTTTCTGTTCTTGAAAATGAGTAAATGCTTCCTGCATTCTATCAACATAACACGAGTTTGAAAACTGACCGTCAAAAATAGGTTCATCTTTAAACACTTCGATTATATCACTATTGTTATTCCAGAATGAAGAATCAGATAAGTTTTTTTCAAATTCTTTGTCAGAAATATTCAATTTTAATTTGGAAATTATTTCATTGATAAGTGTAGTTTTATCAAAAGCCCTCCTTGGTTTAAAAAAATCGTTTTCACTTTTTGTAGCGACACCCCATTGATTTTCAATGGAAAGAATGGAGGGGTTTTCAGAAATAAGTAATGCAACTGCTCCTGCTCCCTGAGTATATTCACCTGTTGAATTAAGTTCATATTTTGATAAATCTGAAGATACAACAATAGCTTTTTTAGCAGGATTTCTCGAAATCCAATCAATTGTATTTTGTAATGCATCTACTCCGCCAATACATGCAAATGTCAAATCAGCTATGTCACAATTTTTCAAACATCTTTCCCCGAATTCTTTTTCAAAGTATTTTTCGACTAAATCTGTTGCATAAGTTGCTGAAGGTTTAGAGGCATCCAGTGCGCTCTCAGTACCCATATAAATTCTTCCTACATGTTTTGGATTAAGCTTATTTTTTTCAAATAAATCAATTAACGCATTAGCTGCAAATGATGAGGGGTCTTCATTTGAGTCCGCAATGGCCATTTTTTCTAACCCCAATCCCTTATTTAACTTCTCGTAGTTTAAGTTTCTATTTTTTGAAAGCTCTTCAATTGATAAGTAAATAGAAGGTACATAGTATGAAATTGCATCAATACCTATTCTTTTCATAATCTATAAAATTCCTAATTCTAATTTAGCCTCGTCACTCATTAAATCTTGTGACCAAGCAGGTTCAAATGTAATTTCAACTTTCACGTCATTTACACCTTCAACAGTTTTTACTTTTTCCTCCACATCAACAGGAAGTGTTTCTGCCACGGGACAATTTGGTGTTGTTAAAGTCATCATAATTTTTACGTCAAAATCCTCGTTTATCATAATATCATAAATTAAGCCAAGCTCATATATATCAACAGGGATTTCAGGATCAAAAATTGTTTTAATCGTTTTGATTATTTTTTCACCTAATATATTTGGATCAAATTTTTCTTTACCCATTTAACTTAATTTTGAAAATGCAATCGCATAATATTTAATTTTTTTTATCATATTATTAAGCCCATTGGCTCTGTTGGCTGATAAATGTTGTCTCAAACCAATTTTATCTATAAAATCTGTGTTGGCATTGATTATATCAGCAGGGTTTTGATTTGAAAATGTTCTAATCAATAAGCTAATAATTCCTTTGGTAATTATTGCGTCACTATCAGCATAAAATTTAACCAGCCCATCTTCTTTTTCTGCATGAAGCCAAACTTTGCTTTGACATCCTTTTATTATATTCTCCTCTTTTTTATTTTCTTCACTAATCTTAGGGACAGATTTTCCAAGCTCGATTAGATACTCGTATTTATCCATCCAGGTATCGAATATATCAAACTCTTCTACGATTTCATTTTGTATGTTATTAATATTCAAGTGTGATTTTTTTAGAAAATGATTTAACTGAGATTAAGATAACATTTTTGAGGCTTTTTTAAGAGCCTCAATTAAAATATTAATTTCATCTATTGTATTATAAAAACTAAATGAGATTCTAATTGTGCCAGGAATATCAAAATAATCCATAATGGGTTGTGCACAATGATGCCCAGTTCTAACAGCGATTCCTAAATTGTCAATAACACTACCAACATCATAGGGATGAATATTTTTAATATTAAATGATATCACAGAAGTTTTTATTTTAGCTTCTCCATAAATTTTTACCCCTTCAATTTCTTTAAGTTTTGAAGTGGCATGGTCAAGTAAATAGTCTTCGTATTCCCTTATATTTTCAAGACCGAGTTTGTTTATATAGTCTAAGGCTATTCCAGAGGCAATCACTCCCGAGATATTTGGAGTTCCAGCTTCAAATTTATTGGGAAGATCAGCATAGGTAGATTTTTCAAAAGATACTTCGTCAATCATTTCTCCTCCACCTTGATAGGGAGGAAGTTTTTCAAGCCATTCCTTTTTCCCATATAAAATCCCTACCCCTGTTGGTCCGCAAAGTTTATGAGCTGAGCAGACATAAAAATCGACATTGAGTTTATTAACATCTATTTCAAAATGAGGTGCAGCCTGAGCACCGTCAATCAAAACAGCGGCTCCTGCCTGGTGAGATTTTTCAATTATAATTTCAATAGGATTAACGGTTCCTAAGGCATTTGAAACATGATTTACAAAAACAATTTTTGTTTTGTTGCTCAAAAGTGATGAAAATTTAGAAAGATCTAATTCTCCTTTTTCATTCATCGGAATAACCTTCATAATTGCTCCAGTCTTTTCGCATAGCATTTGCCATGGAACTATATTGCTGTGATGTTCCAATTGAGAAACAATTATTTCATCATCTTTTTTTAAAAACTTTATAAATCCGTTTGAAATAAGATTAATGCTGTGAGTAGTTCCTGGCGTGAATATAATTTCACAAGTACTGCTTGCATTGAAATGTTCTTTAAACTTTTTTCTAGATTCCTCGTATTTATCAGTAGCTAATTGACTTAATTTATGGACACCTCTGTGGATATTTGAATTAAGACTTTTATAATAATCTGAAATGGATTCGATTACACAATTAGGAGTTTGTGAAGTTGCTGCATTATCAAAATATACTAATTGATTACCGTTTACTTCAGTGTTTAGAATTGGGAAATCCTTTCTAATTGACTCTATGTTTTTTAAAATTTCCATTTTAAATATCAAATCCTATTTTAACCCCAAGTTTTTTGGCTATAATATTATTGATTCTTGTTTTGACCTCAGGAATACTAACGCTACTTAATACTTTATTCGCAAAACCAAACATAAGCAATGCAGTAGCTTCTTTTTCTGGAATACCACGAGATCTTAAGTAAAAAAGAGCATTTTTATCAAGTTGACCTACTGTACATCCATGAGAACACTTAACATCATCAGCAAATATTTCAAGTTGTGGTTTTGTATTGATTGTTGCTTTATCTGAAATTAAAATATTATTATTTGCCTGAAAGGCATTGGTCTTTTGAGCCTCTTTTTCAACTAGGACTTGCCCGTTAAAAACGCCAACAGAATTCTCACCAAAAATCCCTTTATAGTCTTGATAACTGTTACAATTTGGTTTTTTATGATGAATAAGAGTGTTGTGGTCAACATGTTGATTTTCTCCAATAATAGTAATTCCTTTTATTGTTGATTCAATTCTTTCACCATTTTGGAAAATGCTAAGATTATTTCTTGTTAATTCACCTCCAAAAGAAAATGTATGAAGTGTGTAGTCACTATTTCTTTGTTGACTTATAAATGTATTATCAATTAAAGAGGCATTTCTGTTATCATCCTGAATTTTATAATGCTGTACAATTGACCTTTGATTACAATATATTTCAGAAACACTGTTGACTAAAACACTATTGTTACTTAAACTCTGATGCCTTTCAATAATTTCAACATGTGAATTTTCATCTACAACAATCAAATTCCTAGGTTGATAAAGGACTGATTCATTTTTACCCGTTGAAAAATAAACTATTTGAATTGGCTTGTCAACTTGTACATTTTTTGGAATATGTATGTAAGAACCTTCACTTGAAAACGCTGTATTTAAAGAAGTTATCCCGTCTTTTTTAGAAATTTTATCAAAATAATTTTCAATTACTAGATCATATTTTGATTGAGAAAGCGCAGAGGACAGAATACAGATATCCATACCGTCATGAGTTGTTTCAGAAAGATGAGAGCAATATTTTCCGTCAACAAAAATTATTTTGTATGACTCAATATCATCAATTAAAAATTCTTTAATGTCTTTGAATTCTAAAGCTTCGGAAGCATTAGGAAATAATTTATAGTCGTAATTGAGTGTCTTTTTTAGAGAAGTATATTTCCAGGCTTCCATTTTTTTTGTCGGAAAACCTTCTTTTTCAAATTTTTTGATTGCTTTTGTTCTTATTCCGTGAACATATGAGTCAATATTTTTTTGTTCCTCAAATGCGATAAAAGACGATAATAATTTTTCTTTAAGCTGTGACATGTTTACCTATTTACTTCCTCTTTTATCCAGTCATAACCTTTTTTCTCTAATTCGTGAGCTAAATCTTTTGTTCCAGACTTGACAATTTTACCGTCAAATAACACATGAACATAATCAGGAACAATATAATCCAAAAGCCTTTGGTAATGAGTAATTACTAAAACTGCATTGTCTTGACTCTTTAATTTATTTACTCCATTTGCAACGATTTTTAATGCGTCGATATCTAGCCCTGAGTCCGTTTCATCGAGTATTGCAAGCTTGGGTTCTAACATAGCCATTTGAAAAATTTCATTTCTTTTTTTCTCTCCACCCGAAAAGCCATCATTTATTGAGCGAGAAAGAAATTTTTGATCAATATCTAACAGATCACATTTCTCTCTTAACATTTTAAGCATATCCTTTGCAGGCATATCATTTTCACCTCTAGCTTTTCTTGTTTCGTTAATCGCAGTTTTGATAAAGTTGGTAGTCGTGATCCCAGGAATTTCGATTGGATATTGAAATGACATAAATATCCCTTTATGCGCTCTTTCCTCAGGAGATACTTCCTCTAAATCTTCGTTTTCAAACAGAATCTCACCGTCTGTCACCTCATATTCTTCCTTACCTGTTATGACAGATGCTAGTGTGCTTTTGCCGGACCCATTAGGCCCCATGATTGCATGAATTTCACCAGCTTTAATCTCAAGGTCAATTCCCTTAAGAATTCCTTTGTCTTCAATTTTTGCGTGTATATTTTTAATTTTTAACATAATATATTTTTATCCTACAGAGCCTTCTAAACTTATTTCTAATAATTTTTGTGCTTCCACTGCAAACTCCATCGGGAGTTTATTAAGAACCTCTTTACTAAATCCGTTAACTATAAGTGCTATGGCTTTTTCTGTATCAATTCCTCTTTGATTACAATAAAATATTTGATCTTCTCCAATTTTACTAGTTGTGGCTTCGTGCTCTATTTTTGCAGATTTATTTTTTGTTTCAATGTATGGAAATGTGTGCGCACCACATTCATTTCCAATTAAAAGACTATCACACTGTGAAAAATTTCTTGAGTTTTTAGCTCTTGGATTTATCTTTACAAGACCTCTATAACTATTTTGTGATTTACCAGCTGAGATACCTTTAGAAATTATTGTTGACTTAGTATTTTCTCCAATATGGATCATTTTAGTACCCGTGTCTGCTTGCTGAAAATTATTTGTAACTGCAATCGAGTAAAATTCTCCAATTGAGTTCTTTCCCTTAAGTACACATGAAGGATATTTCCATGTTACTGCGCTTCCGGTTTCAACCTGTGTCCAAGAAATTTTCGCATTGTTTTCACACAATCCTCTTTTTGTTACGAAATTGAATACACCACCATTACCCTCACTATCACCGGGAAACCAGTTTTGAACAGTGCTGTATTTTATTTCAGCATCGTCAAGAGCAATAAGTTCAACAACAGCTGCATGTAATTGGTTTTCATCTCTGCTTGGAGCAGAACAACCTTCTAAATAGCTTACATAACTTCCTTTATCAGCAACAACCAGTGTTCTTTCAAATTGACCTGTTCCAGCTTCATTAATTCTGAAGTAAGTTGACAACTCCATTGGACATTTTACCCCTTTTGGTATGTAGCAGAAAGATCCATCACTAAAGACCGCTGAGTTTAACGCAGCATAGTAGTTGTCGGTTTTTGGAATAACAGTTCCAATATATTTTTTAACAAGATCAGGGTGTTTTTTTATTGCTTCATTCATTGAGCAAAAAATAATCCCTTTTTCATTTAAAGTGTCCTTAAAAGAAGTTGCTACAGAAACAGAATCAATTACAACATCCACAGCAACACCGGCCAATTTCTTTTGTTCATCAACAGAAATCCCCAACTTTTTAAAGGTTTCCAATAATTCTGGATCCACTTCGTCTAAGCTGTTGTATTTTGGTTTGTTTGATGGAGCTGAGTAGTAAGAAATTTTTTGAAGGTCAGGCTTTTCATATTTAACATTTGCCCATTCAGGCTCCTTCATTTCTTTCCATTTTTTAAATGCATCTAATCTCCAATCTGTCATCCACTCAGGCTCTTCTTTTTTCTTGGAAATAGCTACAATGATCTCTTCATTTAAACCCACAGGTAGTGTGTCAGACTCTATGTCTGTGTAAAAACCATACTCATATTCTTTAGTTTCTAATTCCTTTTTTAAATCGTCTTCTGTATACTTACTCATAATTTTTTATAATGAAAAACTTTCTCCACAACCACAAGTTCTATTAGCATTTGGGTTGCTAAATACAAATCCCTTGCCATTTAATCCACCTGAGTACTCTAATGTTGTACCAGCTAGGTACAATAAACTCTTTTTATCGACTACAATTTTAATGTCATTATCCTCAAAAATTTTATCATTTTCCTCAAGTTTCTTATCAAATTTCATTTCATAGGAAAGACCAGAACAACCACCACTTTTAACCCCAACTCGAACAAAGTCAGATGAATGGTTAAAACCATCGTCCTCCATCAACTTAATAACCTTATTTTTTGCAACTTCTGAAATATTAATCACACCACTAAATTTAATCGAACTACAAATATACGACATAACGGCATATTTTTTAAAAATATTAGCAATATTACGGATGTGATTAACACAGATTTAACTAAAAGAATGTAAATTTGAGGTCATGTTAGAAAACAAAAATAAAAACCTAACCAAATTGGAGGATCTTGGAGAATTTAACCTGATTGATCTTTTAACTAAGGATTTAAAAATTAAACATAAGTCAACCATTAAATCTATTGGTGATGACGCCGCTGTTTTGGATTACAAATCAAAAAAAGTCCTAGTTTCAACTGACTTCTTAGTAGAAGGAGTTCACTTTGACCTTTCTTATATGCCACTGAAGCACTTGGGTTATAAAGCTGTTATGGTGAACCTATCAGATATCTATGCAATGAATGGGATTGCTAAGCACATCACAGTTTCCATTGCTATTTCAAATAGATTTACTCAAGAGGCTATGGAGGAATTGTACGCTGGAATCAGCTTAGCCTGTGAAAAATATGATGTGGATTTTGTAGGAGGGGATACGACATCCTCTGTTACAGGTTTAACAATTTCAGTAACTGCAATTGGGGAGGCTAATTTAAAAGATATTGTTTATCGAAATGGAGCAAAACCGAATGATTTAATTGTTGTTTCTGGTGATTTGGGTTCTGCGTTTATGGGGTTGAAAGTTTTAGAAAGGGAGAAGGAGGTATTCAAGGTAAATCCCAAAAATCAACCAGATCTGGATCAGTATACTTATTTAATCGAAAGACAATTAAAACCGGAGGCTAGAAAGGATATTGTAAGGCTATTGGAAGATTTAAAAGTCAAACCAACTTCTATGATCGATGTAAGTGACGGGCTCTCATCTGAGCTTTTACATATATGTAAGCAGAGTAAAGTAGGTTGTGATTTGTACGAAAATAAAATACCGCTCGATCCACAATTAATTTCCACATGTGAAGAATTTAAGTTAAATGTTACAACATTAGCTTTAAACGGAGGTGAAGATTATGAGCTTTTAATGACTATTTCTCAGAAGGATTATGATAAGATAAAAGGCGACCCAAATTTTACAGTTATTGGATACATCAAGGAAGAAAATGCAGGAACAAACTTGGTATTAAGAGACAATTCAACTGTTGAATTGAAATCCAGAGGCTGGGGCTCAAAAGAAGATTAAGTTATGTCTATAAGATTATTCTTCACATTAATATTTACATTTTCATTTTTTCCATTTTTTTCAACTACTTATTATGTAGCACCATCATCATCAGGCGGAAGTGATAGCAATGCGGGAACCTTAGCTGCTCCTTTTGAAACATTGCAGTATGCCGTGAATCAACTATCTGCTGGAGACACACTTTACATAAGAGCAGGAACATACAGGGAAACAATTACCATTGATGAGGATGGGACAAGCGGAAACTTAATAACAATTCAAAACTATAATAACGAAGTTGTAACCATTGACGGCACTGTTGATGTGACTGGAACTTGGAGCGCCTACGGCTCAGTATCCGGAGCCTATCAATTATCTTCCTATTCTGCTGATATTACACAATTATTTGTCGATGATGAGCCGATGGTTAACGCTAGGTGGCCCAATGCTCAATTTTATGATGACTCTATTTTCTCTCACTCTACTTGGGCGCAGGGAGACGAGGGTGATGATGATAACCCTAACAGCATAGAGGGCTCGCTTCAAATTGACGAGGACGTATTTGATCCTGGTTCTCTTGACCTAAACAATTCAATTGGAATTTTAAATATTGGCTCTTTCAAAACAGAAACAGTCAAGATTACTGGTCATACGCAAAACGCTGGGGCTGATGATGTAATTACATACGGATACACTGGTGGTACAGATGCTGATTACAGCACAACTTATAAGGATAAACACCATTATTATTTCTTTGAAGGAAAGTTAGGTTTCTTAGATACTAATAACGAGTGGTTTCATGACAAAACAAATGATATTTTATATTTATTTCCAGACGATGGACTGAATCCTTCCACTACAGGAAGAACGATCAAAGCAAAAACCACGGATTACAGGGTCACCTTTAGTGGGGCAAACTATATCACTTTTAAAGGAATTAACTTTTTTGCAACAACAATTGACATTCAAAACTCTGATTATTTAAGTATTGAGGAATGTAATTTTTATTTTCCTAGTGCCTCTAAAAGAATGCTTGGTCTGATTAATGGATTAGGCTCAACTAATGTTACATCTTTAAATAACAACTCTGATAACAATACTATCAAAAAATGTTTATTTGAAAATGCTGAAGGCGAAGCATTGGTTATTAAAGGGGATAGCAATACGATTGAAAATAATTATTTTCATCATATTGATTGGAGTGCATCTGACCTGAATGGTTTGATGGTTTCTATATATTGTACGGGTGCTTCAAATACTTTCACAAAAAACACGATTCATACAACTGGTGCTTCAGCAACTGTTTTACCCGGAACTGCTTCTACTTTTTCATATAATAAGGTTACCAATACTGGGCTATTGCAGTCAGATGGTGCTGTATTTCAGGGAACGAAAAATTATGTAGAGGGCTCAAATGTCCATCACAATTTTATTTACGATACGGAAAAATATGCCTTTCGCTATGATGCCCCTGGTGGAGACGCTTCAGAAGCTGGGAGTTATGGGAGAATGCATCACAATGTAGCTGACAATACCAATGGTTTAATGATAAAAGGTAACAATCAAATCATTGCTCACAATACTGTGATGAATACCATTAATAATAGAAACGATATAATTATTCTTGCTGAGGATTGCTCCAATACAAGTACATGGCTTTATAATAACCTGGCAAAAAGAATCGGCTCACATAGAAGCTCACAATCATTTTCACTTTCTGCTGACAGTCCATTGCCCATTGGTACCATAGGCTATATAGAAGATGATAATGGAACCGCAGGAAACTCTAACGATGATTTTTGGAGAACATGTGTGGACAATGATGTAAGTAATGGATGGACAGCAACCGTTGGTAATGGAAGCTCTCAAAATAACATTGATCAAATTAATGTTACAAGAACTGGACTGACTTATAATGCCGATATCGAATCCTTATTAAATTACGATGCTACTAACGGAAAATCTGAAGCTGATTATGTGCCGACTAATAATGGGACAGTAGTTGATCAAGGAATATCACCAACAAATTCAGTAAGCACTGGAGCATCTACTAGTGATACTTTAGATGGCTTAGTTCCTCATACCAATGTTGGTTCAAATGCTGATGTTGGAGCCTTTGAATATGGCGCTACAGTATGGAGTGCTGGTATTGATTGGACCCCAAAATTTAAAAGAGCAGTCTGGAAAACAGATGCTAGTTCAACTGATTGGCACACGGCAAAAAACTGGTCCACTGGAAATGTACCAACGGCGGATGTACATGTTTTGATTCCAACGGGAGCATCTAATTATCCTACTATTACTGGCTCCAATGCAACATGCAATAACTTAACGATTTATCCATCTGCAAGTATTACATTAAGTTCCTCTTATTCATTAACTATTTCCGGTGATTTTAAAAACATGGGAAATACTACTATTGGTGGAGATGTAGTGATTCAGTAAGTTGTTGATAAAGCTTACCATAACTAATTATTCTTGAGTTATTTGAATTTTAAATATTAACTAATTTTGCTAGTACCAAAAAATTTATTTCAATGAAAAAATTACTCACTTTATTGTTTTTATTTTCTTTTTTATTCACTTACTCTCAGGTTAGAATTGGATCATATGACGGAGATTCTCATGCTGTTGTGTATAATAACGGTTGGGGTGATGGAGATAGTTATATTCATATTGGGAACAATGCTGGCTTTAACGCTAATAGTACTGGTACATATTTTACTAACATAGGCTATGCTGCAGGACGATATAACAGTAGTATGAATTTTAATGTACATTTGGGATACGCGGCTGGTAACAGAGGAACTAATGCTATCAAGAATGTAGCTATTGGGGCTTATGCAATGTATGCAGATAGTGGGTCTTATATGACAGGAGACAATAGTACATCAGTAGGACATGAAAGTATGTACAATATTTCTTCAGGATACAACAATAGCGGTCTTGGTTATCAGTCTTTTTATAACTTGACTACAGGTTATAATAACACAGCTCTTGGTTATCAGTCTGGTGACAATCTTATTTCTGGTACATATAACACTTTTCTTGGCGTAGGAACAGATGCCAGCTCAACATCTGCTATTAATCAGACAATGATTGGTTACGCAGCAGATGGTCAAGCAAACAATTCTGTTACATTAGGTAATTCTGATGTAACGGCAGTTTATATGGCAGAGGATTCAGGGGCTACTGTTTATGCAGCTGGATTAAATTTAGGCGGAACAGCTGTTACCTCTACAGCAGCAGAGATAAACTTGCTTGACGGAGTAACAGCTGTTGGGTCAGGAATTTTATCCTCTACAACAGAAAATAGTAACACTGGTGTGAGACTATCTACCTCAAATACTTCTAATCATGGAGATATCGGTTCTAATGCTGTTGATTTGAGCTATTCAGATTCTTCAAGTAGTACATATGGTGCCACTGGGGACTATTCCACAGCTATGGGGTATGGATCAACGGCTAGTGGAATTCGTTCATTTGCTGGCGGATTATTCACCGTTGCTAGTGGTGGTGGTTCTTTTGCTTTTCATAGCGGAACAACGGCAAGTGGAACTAATTCTACTGCGCTTGGAAGAGTGACCGTTGCGAGTGATTATGCTTCAACTGTCATTGGGCAATACAATTCTTCTGGTTCCTCAGCAACAAGTGCAAATTCATTTTCTACATCTGCCCCCGCTTTTGTAATTGGAAACGGAACCTCAGGAAGTTTATCAGATGCTTTTAAAGTAATGTTTAATGGTGATGCTACAGTAAGTAATGACTTAACGGTTAGTGGAGATGTCGTGATTTCATCTGATACAAGGCTTAAGTCAAATATTGTATCTCTTGGTTCTACACTTCCTAAACTATTACAAATAGACGGTAAGTCCTATGAGATGAAAGGCAAACAAAAGATAGGAGTACTTGCACAAGAGATAAAGGAAGTGTTTCCTGAACTTGTAAGCGAGGATGACAATGAAATGTTAGCAGTAAACTACCAAGGATTAGTACCTGTACTTATCAATGCATTGAAAGAGCAAGATGATAAAATAACTAGATTAGAAAATCTGGTAGAACAATTAATTTCAAAAAAATAATATATTTAAATCATGAAAAAAATTATCATTATTTTTTTACTTATTTGTGGTTTTACATACTCACAAAATCTGACAATAGATAATGGAGCTTCGCTTACAATTGAAAAAACAGGGACAGCAACCGTTGGAGGAAATTTTTCTAACTCTGGAACTGTTACAATGAATTCTGACAGTGATGAATTTTCAGCTATTAAAATTTCTGGGTCAACATCTGGAAATGTAATCTATAATAGATTTGTTAATATTGCTGCTTCAAATGAATGGGACCTAATTGGATCACCTGTCGATGGCTTATCAATTTCAAGTTTTGTAAGTACAAATACCTCGGGTACAGCAACTTTAGCGACTAATGGTTCAGCTTATGCTGTTGGATACTATGACAACAGTACTGATACATGGACAAATTATACTACCGGATCAGTAGGTACTGCTGGTAATTTTGACATTGGAAAAGGATATCAGATGGGAACAGTAAGTGGGGGCACTCAAATTTTAGTATTTACTGGAACTATTTCATCCAGTGATGAAACCCAATCTGTGATTAACAATGATGCGGCTAATAGTGGAAGTGGTAGAAGGTGGAATTTAGTAGCTAATCCTTATCCTTCATATATTAATGTAAATGATGATGCAGATAATACCAATAATTTTTTGACTTCCAATGTCAATAAAATTGATAGTAATTTCCTAGCTATTTACGGGTGGGATGCTGACGGTTCTGGTTATACTGCAAGAGGACATGATTACAATTCAAACTCAGCTGTATATTTTGCACCAGGACAAGCCTTTTTCATAGCATCAGATGATACCACTGGAGAAAATATAACCTTTGCCGAAGCCATGCAAACTGTATCACCAGCCTCATCAGATGATTTCATTTCTGGAGATCCAATTGAACCTACTGAAATCTTTTTAAGGTTATATAATTATGATGAATTAATTGAGGATGCACACATTAAGTTTCAAGATAACATGACTTTAGGTCTTGACCCAGGCTATGATCTCGGAGATTATTACCAGGGTTCGGCAATTTCGTCAAGACTTGTTGAAAATGACGAGGGGATTAATTTTGCTCACCAGCAATTGCCTGTTTCAGCCATGGAAAACGTAGTGATCCCGTTGGTGATTAATCAATCAGCTAATCAAGAGTTTAGAATTAATCTTCACATAGCTACGATTCCAGATCCAAATGTATACTTGGAAGATGTTGAAGAAGGAACCTTCACAAACCTCTATGAAGGTGACTTTGTTTACACTCCAACAAGTGATTTAGAAGGAGTTGGAAGATTCTTTATCCACATGAGTGCTGATACAATGAGTAATGAAGATGTATCAACCAGCATGTTAAATGCATATAAAGAAGTAAATGCTAACCACATCACTATTGAAGGCTTAGCTACTCAATCAAATAATATTAACGTTAGTTTATACAACATTCTTGGAAGAAAAGTACTAGATACTACTCTAAACAATAACATGAATACACAAACCATCTCCACTCTTGGAATGGCAACAGGTATTTATGTAATTGAATTAGAATCAGGAAATGATAGATTGACTAAGAAACTTATAATACAATAGTTATGAAGAAGACAGGTATTACTAGAAAACAGGCAATAAAAAAGATGGGTAAATATGCAGCTTTAACTGCTATTGGAACCTTTGCTATTCTAAACCCTAAAAAGGCTCAGGCACAATCAACACCGCCAGGAGTTCCTGGTTGGAATTAATTTTAAAATAATTCAAGATGAAAAAAATATTTACACTTTTAGCATTAACTATCTCATTTAGTATGAACGCGCAAGTAAGCACAAACAGTACAAGTCCTACAGGTATTTATGCTTCAGCAATGGGAAATGGCACAACAGCAAGTGGAAATGAGTCTACAGCAATGGGGTATGATACAACAGCAAGCGCAGAAGCTTCTACAGCAATGGGATATAGCACAACAGCAAGCGCACAAAGTTCTACAGCAATGGGAAGGGGCACAAATGCAAGTGGGATTAATTCTACAGCAATGGGAAGAGAAACAACAGCAAGAGATTATGCCTCTGTAGTAATCGGACAATACAATTCTTCAGGTTCATCAGCAACAAGTGCAAGTTCATTTTCTACATCTGCCCCTGCTTTTGTGATTGGAAATGGTACAAATTCCTCAAACAAATCGGATGCTTTTAAAGTAATGTTTAATGGTGATACTACAGTTAGCAATGACTTAACAGTAAGTGGAGATGTAGTGATTTCATCCGATGCAAGATTAAAGTCAAACATTGTGTCTCTTGGTTCTACACTTCCTAAACTATTACTAATAGATGGTAAGTCTTATGAAATGAAAGGCAAACAAAAGATAGGTGTACTTGCACAAGAGATTCAAGAAGTATTTCCTGAACTTGTAAGCGAGGATGACAATGAAATGTTAGCAGTAAACTATCAAGGATTAGTGCCTGTACTTATCAATGCATTGAAAGAGCAGGAGTCCAAAATTATTAATCAGCAATCTCAAATTGATGAGCTTAAAGTATTAGTAAATAAACTCATAAACTAAATTTTTATTGACATCATTATTCTATACTTTTTTTAATAATTAATTATAGTATAGATATTTATTTATTCATTAAATGTTCAATTTCTTCAGCTTCTATTGGGATGTCTTTCATAAGATTAATCGGCTCACCATTATTTTGAACAACTACATCATCCTCTAATCTAACTCCAAATCCTTCCTCTGGTAAATAGATGCCAGGCTCAACTGTGAAAACCATATTTTCAACCATTGGCTCATCCAATAACCCATAGTCATGAGTGTCAAGCCCCATATGATGTGATGTTCCATGCATAAAGTACTTTTTATATGCTGGTTTTTCTTTTGACTCATTTTGAATATCGGATTTATCTAATAAACCAAGCCCAAGCAGTTCTGAGGTCATTAACTTTCCTACCTCAATATGATACTCTTTCCAATCAGCACCCGGAATCAGCATTTTTGTAGCATCATTTTTAACCCTGAGAACGGCATTGTATATATCCTTTTGTCTTTTTGTATAACGACCCGAAACAGGAATTGTTCTGGTCATATCACTAGAATAATTCGCATACTCTGCACCTACATCCATAAGTATTAACTCACCATTTTTGCATTGTTTGTTATTCTCTACATAGTGAAGAATATTAGCGTTATTTCCAGACGCAATTATTGGAGTATATGCAAACTTTTTAGATCGATGCCTTAAAAACTCATGAATAAATTCAGCCTCAATTTCATACTCCCACACCCCATCTTTTACAAAGTTTAAGACTCTTCTAAAACCCATATTTGTAATGTCGCACGCTTTTTGAATAAGCCCCAATTCAATTGGGTCTTTTATAGATCTAAAATGCTGAAGAATTGGATTACTTCTTTCTTTTATTTTTTTTGGAAACTTGTTTTCAATCCATTTATTAAACCTTTCCTCTCTCGTTTCCATCTCGATTTTTGCCCTATAATGCTCATTATGATTATAGTAAATAGTATCACATTCGTTTGCAACTTCGTCAATTATTTTCTCAATTTCATCAAGCCAATAAACAGATTTGACCCCACTTGTTTCGTAAGCCTGTTGCTTGTTAAGTTTTGGCCCCTCCCAAACTGCAATATGATCATCAGTTTCTTTTAAAAACAAAACCTCTCTGTGGTTTGGATTTGACGCGTAAGGACATAACATTAAAACACTTTCTTCTTGATCAACACCACTCAAATAGAAAATATCTCTGTGTTGCTCAAACGGTAATGTAGAGTCAGCACTTACAGGATAAATATCATTTGAATTAAAAAAAGCAATGCTATTTTTTTTCATACGAGACATGAAATTCTTCCTGTTTTTTACAAATAATTTTGAATCTATTTTATGATACTTCATTTAAGTAAATTTGATTTATCATTACCAAAGATAATATTAAGATATTTAAAGTATTAATTTTTTGCCTATGAATCTAATCGTGCTTATTTTTGTGTTACAATAAATAATGATGCAGAATTTTATATCAACCTCAATTGGAAAGAAAGTTGCGATGGCAATTTCAGCCATTTTTCTTATGGTTTTCCTTCTTCAGCATTTTTTAATTAATATAACATCAGTATTCAGTGAAGATCTTTTTAATATGTTATCTCACTTTATGGGCACAAACCCTTTGGTTCAATTTATTTTACAACCCATTTTAATAGCAGGTGTAATTTTTCATTTTGTAATGGGTTTTTACCTAGAGATTCAAAACAGAAGAGCGAGCAAGTATGAATATTTTAAAGAAAGGGGTGGGGCAAATTCTACATGGATGAGTCGAAACATGATTTGGAGTGGCTTGGTTATACTTTCCTTCTTAGTATTACATTTTATAGATTTTTGGTTTCCAGAAATGAATTATAAATATATTGAGTTCAAGCCTGAAGATCCCAATAGATATTATGAAGAATTAGTCCATAAATTTGAAGATATTAGACGAGTTATTTTTTATTGTATTTCATTTATTTTGTTATCTCTTCATTTACTTCACGGCTTTTCATCTTCTTTAAAATCTATGGGTGCAAATAAGTCTTATGCTACATCTGTAAAGAATCTTAGTGTGATTTATAGTATTGGTGTTCCACTGGGTTTTTGTTTTATTGCAATATTCCATCATTTAACTCATTAACACATACTTATAGTGTTACAAACGTGTTATAATACACGCATATAAAAAAGCTAAAATATTAATTATCACTGTGTTACAAAACGTGTTACAATATTTTTGTTAAAATTTTTATTTCAAATCAAATTATTAGTATTTTTGTTTAAAATTTAGAAATGTCAAAAAAGAAATTAACTTACTCTTTAAACTACAGGCGTCCTAAATCTGAATACAAACCGTCAGATGAGTTAATGATATGCATTAGGTATTATCACAAATGTGAAAACACCCAAAAAACCAAGATCATTAAAAAGAGTACTGGTGTTAAGTGCAAGCTAAAAGATTGGAATTCTGACTGGCATAAATCTTCTGACAGAACGCCTATTAAATACACTGATCCACAGCATAAAAAGAAAAATAAAATTCTTAAGGAAAAAGTTAAATCTTTTGATATTGATGAACTTTTTAAATCGGTTAAGAATAACTCCTTTTCTGATTATTTAAAATCTAAATTACCCCATGGCCCTATTGAAAGAAAGTGGACCAATCATAAGAATTCTATTAACCTTGTTAGTCCTGCTAACAAAAGAAACATTGATGTAATTGTTGTTGGTACAGGTCTAGCCGGCGGTTCTGCTTGTGCTACACTGGCTGAGCTTGGTTATAATGTCAAAGCTTTTTGTTTCCAAGATTCCCCTAGAAGAGCCCACTCAATCGCAGCTCAAGGAGGTATTAATGCTGCCAAAAATTATCAAGGCGATGGAGATTCAATTTACAGACTATTCTATGACACGGTAAAAGGTGGAGATTATAGATCTAGAGAAGAAAATGTATATCGTCTTGCAGAAGTCTCTGCAAATATTATTGATCAATGCGTTGCTCAAGGTGTTCCTTTTGCCAGAGATTATGGAGGACTACTTGATAACAGATCTTTTGGAGGAGTTTTAGTTTCCAGAACTTTTTATGCTAAGGGTCAGACAGGACAGCAACTATTACTAGGGGCATATTCTGCTATGAATAGACAAATCGCTCGTGGTAAAATTGAAATGCACAATAGACATGAAATGCTTGATGTTGTTTTAGTTGATGGCAAGGCTAGAGGAATCATAACAAGAAACCTTGTAAATGGTAAAATAGAAAGGCATTCAGCTCACGCAGTAGTTTTAGCTACTGGCGGTTATGGAAATGTATTTTATTTATCAACCAATGCTATGGGTAGTAATGTAACCGCTGCTTGGAAGGCACATAAAAGAGGTGCTTATTTTGCCAACCCCTGCTTTACTCAAATTCACCCAACATGTATTCCAGTTTCTGGAGATCATCAATCCAAATTAACTTTAATGTCTGAATCTTTAAGAAATGATGGAAGAATATGGGTTCCAAAAAACATCAAAGATGTAGAGTCTATTAGAAATGGCTCATTAAGTCCGACAGAAATTTTAGAGGAAAATAGAGATTATTTTTTAGAAAGAAGGTATCCAGCTTTTGGAAATTTGGTTCCTAGAGATGTGGCTTCAAGGGCTGCAAAAGAAAGATGTGATGCAGGTTTCGGAGTTAACAAAACTGGTGAAGCAGTTTATTTAGATTTTGCTTCAGCTATAACAAGGTACGGAAAAGAGCAAGCATTAATTAACGGATTGGATGATTCCAATTCTGAAGTTATTGAAAAGTTAGGAAAGGAAATAATCAAGAAAAAATACGGAAATTTATTTCAGATGTATGAAAAAATTGTTGATCAAAATCCATACGAGACCCCAATGATGATTTACCCTGCTGTACATTATACGATGGGTGGAATTTGGGTAGATTACAATTTAATGACAACCATTCCTGGCTTGTATGCAATTGGTGAAGCCAATTTTTCGGATCATGGTGCCAATAGATTAGGAGCTTCCGCTTTGATGCAAGGCTTAGCAGATGGATAT
Organism: uncultured Bacteroidota bacterium; assembly: GCA_902557655.1. Classification (GTDB taxonomy): domain Bacteria; phylum Bacteroidota; class Bacteroidia; order Flavobacteriales; family Flavobacteriaceae; genus MED-G13. The sequence goes on along the minus strand of CACEAZ010000016.1, from coordinate 6,274 downwards.
TTTGTTCTTCCTTATACAATAGGAGACTATTTATCTGATGATATATCCACGGGTCCGATAGCTAATGACACAAAGGAATTTATTGAAGCTGAAAATAATGCAAAAGAAAAGTTAGATTACTTAATAAATAATAAAGGTTCAAAATCTGTAGATTATTTCCATAAAAAATTAGGAAAGATTATGTGGAATAAATGCGGAATGGCAAGAAATAAAAAAGATTTGGGATCTGCAATTAAAGAAATTTCTGAATTAAGAGATGAGTTTTATAAAGAAGTAAAAGTTCCAGGAGACCAGAATGAATTTAATGAAGAATTAGCAAAAGCTGGAAGAGTAGCTGATTTTCTTGAACTTGGCGAGCTTTTTGCAAAAGATGCATTGGAAAGAGAAGAGTCATGTGGTGGACATTTTAGGGATGAGTTTCAAACCAAAGAAGGAGAAGCAACAAGAAAAAAAGAATTTCAGTTCGTCTCTGCATGGGAATATGTTGGTGAACCCAAAAATGCTATTCTTCACAAAGAAAAATTGGAATATGAAAACATTGAGGTTAAAGAAAGAAGCTATAAATAGAAAACAATGAAGCTTACATTAAAAATATGGAGACAAAAAAATGCAGAATCTAAAGGAGGTATTGTTAACTATGATATTGACGAGATTTCCCCTGACATGTCATTTTTAGAAATGTTAGATGTATTAAATGCAGATTTGATTTCTAAAGATGAAGAACCTGTTTCCTTTGATCATGATTGTAGAGAAGGTATTTGTGGTTCGTGCTCATTGTTTATCAATGGCCAAGCACATGGACCTGACAGGCGAATTACTACTTGTCAACTTCATATGAGAAAATTTAAAGATGGTGATACTATATATATTGAGCCATTTAGAGCAAAAGCATTTCCGGTTATAAAAGATTTGGTAGTTGATAGAAGTGCTTTTGACAGAATTCAGCAGTCAGGTGGGTACATTTCTGTAAATACATCTGGAAACACGCAAGATGCAAATTCAATTCCAATTAATAAGGATGATGCTGATACTGCTTTTGATGCTGCAACATGCATCGGCTGTGGAGCGTGTGTTGCTACGTGTAAAAATTCATCAGCAATGTTATTCGTTGGCGCTAAAGTCTCTCAATATTCTTTGCTTCCACAAGGTAAAACCGAGGCATCTAGACGTGTTATAAATATGGTCAATCAAATGGATTTGGAAGGTTTTGGTAATTGTTCAAATACTGGAGCTTGTGAAGTCGAGTGTCCTAAGGGAATTTCTCTTGACAATATTGCTAGAATGAATAGAGAATTAATGAAAGCTTCCGTTAAAAAATAATTATTGTAATATAAATTCTTGTATTAAATCCCATCCCGCTCTTACATCAATTTGATCAGGGTAATAGATTACCTTTTCTGGGTCAATTTTTTCAAGGTAGTTACCTGTACTAAATTTTTCGTTTTTATCTTGATCATATATTATCCTAATATAATATTTTCCTGGATCGATATTATCAAAATTTATTTTTGAATTATTAGATTCGTATTTTTCATATTTCATTTCACCCGTTGATAATACAAGTTGAATAATTAGGGGATATTTGGCATTGGTAAGGTTTAATTCAAGATTTCCATAATCATCGTATTTTCTAGTTTTTAACTTATATACTAACGTATCATTTTCATTTTCAAAAAAATCGGTTATGGCTCCAGGAAATAAGCTTATATTATATTCCTGTTCTTCCTCTTTTTCAAAAATTAAACTAAAATGATTATTGATTGAATCAATTTTAGTTTCAAACTCGATATTTAATGAGTCTTTATTTAAAATAGACACTTTGCTATCTTGAATTTTTTCCAACGGTAAACTCCCGCTGATATTGAAATTGTCGTTAAATTTCAATATTTTATTTTGTTTGGAACTAAGTACTAATGAGTCGTTTTCTTTGTCTCTAAAATTAAGCTTTAAGGTATCTGAAAATTTATCATTGAATACATTGAATACTATCGAGTCAAATTTTTGATCTGTCTTAAGCCAATAAATTAAGCTATCAGATTTTTTTTCTCTTGTTATCCGACTTGAATAATTTGACGAATTCAAATTTACAGGTTTTATCTGAATACTTTCATATTCTCCCTGAAATCCAAAAGAAAATGATCTATTTGTTTTTTGCTTGGGTTTTCCCAATTTGAATTTAGAAGTTTCTTTGAAAATTGTGATATTAATAATACTGTCTTTTGGTAAATCAATGAAGTTTTTAGAAAATCCTATTTTGTCTTCTTTAGTTTGAAACGTATAATCTTTATTTTCTTCCTCTAACGCGATTAAAAGATATTTTCCTTCTTTTACATTTTGAATTTGAAATTGAGATGTAGTATCAACAACTTTTGCAACATACTTAGGCTTTCTTTTATAAACAACAGAATCATTAAATAATGAGTCTATTTCGTATAGTAAAACATTTATATTTTCACTTATTTCACGCTCAAAAGCATCTTTGACAGAACCTTTAATTTTCAATGAATCAATGTACTCTCCAGTAGAAAAAACATATCTAAAATTTATTAATGGATTTCTTTCGTTATTATCTTCTATACTTTCACCAAAGTGAAAACTATATGTTGTATCATCCTTCAATGAATCTAAATCAGAAATAGTTAATAATTTATCTGCAGAGCCCATGGGCATAATTAAGGGAAGCGGATCAATTGGAGGGGAAACTATTAATTCAGTTTGTAACTTGTTTAAACGAATGTATTCATTAAAAAAGATTTCAATTTCATCGCTCATAAAATTTGTTGAAAAATTTGGAGGATTAGCTTTCAAAACAATCGGGGGTTCTATATCAATTTCTCCTCCGGTTGGTGTACCTCTGTTGGCACAACCTACTATAACCAACGTGATAATTAATGAAACTTTTTTTAACATTTTATTTTCTTCAGTACAAAGAAACGCATAATTTTAAAAAAAGCATTCCTTTGTTAAATGCGTTTTATATTTTTGTGAAATGAATCCTAACCAAGATAACTTTAAAAAAATTATATCCCATTCAAAAGAGTACGGTTTTATTTTTCAAAGCAGTGAAATTTATGACGGACTTAGCGCTGTTTATGATTATGCTCAAAATGGTGTTGAATTAAAAAATAATATTAAAAAATATTGGTGGGCTTCAATGGTTCAAATGAATGATAATATTGTGGGACTTGACTCAGCAATATTAATGCATCCCAAAACATGGAAAGCATCGGGTCATGTTGATGCATTTAACGATCCCTTGATTGATAATAAAGATTCAAAACTTAGATATAGGGCAGATGTTTTAATTGAGGATTATGTAGCCAAAATAGAATCAAAAATTCAAAAAGAAATTATAAAGGCCCAAAAACGATTTGGAGACTCTTTTGATGAAATTCAATTTAGAAAAACAAATCAAAGAGTGTTAGATAATCAACAAAAGATAGATCATGCGATTGAAAAAATGAAAAAATGTTTTCAAGATGATGATTTAAAAGCCTTAAAAAAATTAATTGAAGATCTGGAGATATCTGATCCTGTTTCTGGATCTAGAAATTGGACTGAAATTAAGCAGTTTAATTTAATGTTCTCAACAAGAATTGGAGCTAGCTCAGATTCGTCATCAGAAATTTATTTACGCCCAGAAACCGCACAAGGAATTTTTGTAAATTTTTTAAATGTTCAGAAAAGCTCAAGAAAAAAGATTCCTTTTGGAATTGCACAAATTGGTAAAGCATTTAGAAATGAGATTATTGCAAGGCAATTTATTTTTAGAATGAGAGAATTTGAACAGATGGAGATGCAATTTTTTGTAAAACCAGGAACACAAGCTGAGTGGTATAACAAATGGAAAGATTCAAGAATGAATTGGCACAAGTCCTTGGGAATATCCAAAGATAATTACAGATTTCATGATCACGATAAATTAGCTCATTATGCAGATGCAGCATGCGATATAGAATACAAATTTCCTTTTGGATTCAAAGAATTGGAAGGAATTCACTCCAGAACTAACTTTGATTTAGTTCAACATGAATCTCACTCAGGAAAAAAACTTAAATATTTTGATCCGGAAGAAAATGAAAGCTATGTTCCTTATGTGGTAGAAACATCAATTGGGCTAGATAGAATGTTTTTGGCAATCTTGTCATCTTCCTTCAATGAAGAAAAGCTTGAAAATGACTCTGTAAGAACCGTCCTTAAAATACCTCCTTTTTTATCCCCATTTAAGGCTGCTATATTGCCGTTGGTAAAAAAAGATGGCCTTTCTGAATATGCAACAAAATTATATGATAGTTTAAAGATTCATTTTAACATCTCATATGACGAAAAAGACGCAGTCGGAAGACGTTACAGAAGACAAGATGCTATAGGGACTCCTTTATGTATTACAATAGATCATGATTCATTAAATAATGATACTGTAACAATAAGAGATAGAGATTCAATGAGGCAAAAAAGAGTAAAGATTAAAGATATTAGATCTGAAATTGATAAACTTGTAAACATATCCAATTACCTTTAAATAGTTTTTAATTCTGTAATCAAAAATATTGGTTAACTGTCTGTCAACTATTTGTCTAAATCTTCGATTAATTTCTTTTATTTTTAAGACTAAAACCCTAAATTGCCCCACCCAAAAAAAGGGCTTATATTTTTATGTCCTTAAACTTGTAAAAAAACACTCTTTATGAAAAATCTATTTAGCTTTTTATTATTCTTTAATTTTTTTATTTTTTCGATTACTGTTAATTCTCAGACAAAATTTCCTCCTTTGCCTAAAGCAAAAGACACATATAAAGTTACTTCTACCGTTACGCTTGAGTATAAATATGTACCCAGTATCAAGGAGCTAATAAATAATGAAACTTTTATTCCCTCAGATCCTAATCTTTTCAAAATGAAACGATCTGATAAAAAAATGAGAGGTAATAAAGTTATTCCAGGTAAAGGTCTACCTAAGGGACCGGATCCGTTAGTAAATCTTGTAGAAAAAAATAACCAAAAACAAAACAGAGAGCCTATTTTAGATTTTTTAACAACTTCAAACACCGCTACACCTGGTGATCCAACAGGTGAAGTTGGAAGAGACTATTACATCACAGCTTGGAATTCTTCTTTTAGAATTTTTAACTTAGACGGTACACCTGCTATACCTGCAGCAAGTTTAGGTAATTTCTTTATTCAAGATGTAGGTGATCCCATTACATTATACGACAGTCAAGCGGATCGCTATATTATATCATCAATGGGTAATAGTGCTGTAAATTTTGCAGTTTCAGTTTCTAATGATCCTGTTAATGGGGGATGGCATGTTTACAACGCTTCAAGTAATTCTTTCCCTACGGGTGGCTTTCCAGACTATCCTAAATATTCAATATGGTCTGATGCATATTATTTGACTATTAATCCTGCAAATCTCTTCGCATTAGAAAGAGATAAAATTTTAATCGGTGATACATCTGCATCAATGCAGTCATTTAATATACCGGCAATTTCTACAAGCGGATTTGCTTCAGCTCAAATTTTAGATATAGTTGATGATAATCATCCAGGAGTTGGAAATGCAACGCTTATTTATTTTCAGGATGATGCATGGTTTGGTGTAGATAATGACCACATTAAATTATGGAATGTCAATGTAGATTGGAATAATCCTTCGAATTCGCAAATATCAAATCCTGTTGAGTTGTCTACAACACCTTTTAATAGCGTATTTGATGGAGGTAGTTTTTCAAACTTAACTCAACCTAACGGAACTGATATTGATGCTGTTCAGGCAACAGTTATGAATCAAGCACAGTACAGAAAATTTCCAACTCATAATTCGGCTATATTCAATTTTGTAGTTGATGCAGCAGCGGGTAATGAAGAGCTTGCAGCTATAAGATGGTATGAATTGCGTCAATCTGATGATGGACAGCCATGGGAAATCTTTCAAGAAGGTACATACACGGCACCTGAAGGAAGACACGCTTGGATGGGCTCTATGTCAATGGATTTACAAGGAAATATTGGTTTAGGTTATTCATCAATGAGCTTAACCGAGCCTGTTTCACTTAGATATACAGGAAGGTATGCCAATGATCCACTTGGCGATATGACTGTTGAGGAAGGAACTTTTGTAATTAGTAACGGAAATAGTACAAGTTTAAGATATGCAGATTATGCACACATGAGTGTTGATCCATCAAATGATAAACAGTTTTGGTTTGTTAGCGAATATTTTTCTCCTGCAAGAAGTCATCGTGTTGGTGTATTTCAAATTGCAGCAAAT
>CACEAZ010000015.1 GCA_902557655.1 uncultured Bacteroidota bacterium | reverse complement strand
AACATAGCCCATTAGATCCTTTAGTGGTCTCTGTAAGTAATTTTGAAAGACAAATGATATACCTTTCTAAAAATTATAATATTATTTCATTTGATGATTTATATAATACTATTTCTTCAACCAAAACCCCGCTTGTAATTACATTTGACGACGGTTATTTAGATAATTTAATAAATGCTCTTCCTATTCTTGAAAAGTATAATATTCCTGCAACTATATATATTACAACCAAATTCTTAAAAGGTGATGGTAGAATGTGGTGGTATGAATTGTGGGATAATATAGAGAAGAAATCAAAAATTGAATTTTCATATGAGGGAAAAGTATTTAATTTTAACACCAATAATTATTTTCAAAAATTATATTGTTTTAAGAAATTAAGAAAATATATTTTATCCCTTAATTCAAATAAAATTAATTCATTTATTGATGAATTTTCTGAAAATGAAATTGATTATATCAATATATGTTTAAATAAAACTCAAGTAAAATATTTAAGTAGTCATAAGCTTATAACAATTGGAGCACATACCATAAATCATCCTAACCTAAATTCACTTACAAATCATCAGATGGAAAATGAAATTTCAGAAAGTAAATATTTTTTAGAGAAACTGCTAAATATTAAAGTAAAACATTTTGCATATCCTTTCGGTACATTAAGGGAGTGTAAACAGAGAGAGCATGATGCAGCTAAAAAGATTGGGTTTAATACAGCGGCTACAACTTATCTAAAACCTTTCTTTTTAGAAGATGAAAATAAATTTTCAATTCCAAGAATTATCGTTGAAAATTTTAGTAATAATAGTTTGAGAAATCACATAAATGGAGTTGGCTATTTTTTAAGTAAGTTTTATTAGGAATGAATATAATACATTGTTACACAGATCTATCTCCAGGAGGTGCTGCAAAAGTTCTAATAAACATGGCTAATATCATGGCCTCAGATGGTCATAATGTTATCGTTCTTGCTGGTGATGGAAAATTTTCTAATACAATTAACAAAGAAGTTGATTACATAAATTTTGATCTAGGATTAAATAAGAATTTTATTACAGCTGTATTTTCTTATTTTAAGGTTTTTTTTAGATTTTTTTCAATTATAAAAAAAAATAAGGTGGAGTTAATATACAATCACCACAGGTATTTGTCACCTTTATTTTATTTTATCCAAAAAATAACTAAAATTAAAGTAGTTTTTATCGCTCACGCCACCTCTGAAAAATTATTTTTAAATTTTGATTTTTATGGAGACAAAATATGGGCGGTTTCTGAAACAGTTAAAAATCACTTCATTAAAAAACTTCATGTTAATCAAAACAAAATTGAAGTATTTTTAAATGCTATTGAAAAAGTCGATAAAATTAGTGTTGAAGAAATAAAAAGAATAAAATCTGAATTAAAAATTTCAGAAAAAAAAATTATCACTTGTGTAGCCCACTTTAGAAAAATAAAAAGACAAGAATTTCTTATTGATGCATTCAAACTTTCCCTAAAGAAATCTGCAAATATTGTTTTGATTCTATATGGTTTTGGTGAAACTGAAAAAGATTTAAATAATAAAATAAAAAAACATGAGCTATCAGATAAGGTATTTATAATTTCCAAAAAGTACTCTGTAGCTCAGATATTAAGTATTAGTCATTTATTAGTTTTACCTTCCTCGAGGGAAGGACTTCCTTTGTCTATATTAGAGGGTTTTTCGATTGGAATCCCAGCTGTAGGTACAAAAGGAACAGGAATGGAAGAGGTAATTTCTCACGGATATAATGGATATCTTTTTGATGCCGATAGCTTATCAAGTTTAAAGTTTTACCTTGATTTAGTTTTAAAAGATGACCAAGATTATAAGAGGCTTTGCAAGAATGCTCAGTTTACTTTTGATAATAAATTTAATCCTAAAAAATACAAACTTAAATTAATTGAGTTGCTCAATAAAGAAACAAAAAATTTAATATGAAAATAGCAATTGTTGTAGGTACTCGTCCCGAGATAATTAAAATGTCTCCTATTATAAAATATTGCGAATTGAAAAATATTAAACATGATATTATTCATTCGCAACAACACTATTCAGAAAATATGGATAAACTTTTTTTCAAAGACCTAGGAATTGAATATCCAAAAATAAATTTAGGAGTAAAATCTAAGAAACCTCATGCTCAAATTGCTGAAATTATGAAAAAATGTGGTGAAATATTTATAAAGAATTGTTATGATTTTATTTTAGTTCAAGGAGACACTAATACAGTTTTAGCTGCTGCTTTAGCTGCTAATAAATGTAAAATTAAATTAGGACATGTTGAGGCGGGGTTAAGAAGTTTTGATTATAGTATGCCTGAAGAGATTAACAGAATAATAACAGATAGTATTAGTGATTTCTGTTTTTGCCCTACCGAAACTTCCGCATCATATTTACGTAAAAGTGGTATTTCAGATTCAAAAATTTTTGTTGTAGGAAATACGATTGCTGATTCTATAAAGATAAATTTAGATAAGTTTAAATATATTGAAATTCACAAAAAATTTTCTTTAGATAAAAGGTACGCGCTAGTAACATTGCATAGACCGTCTAATGTTGATGATAAAGAAAATTTAGAAAAAATAATTCAATCTCTTAGTTTAATTTCAAAAAAATATAACTACGAAATTGTTTTTCCAGTTCATCCAAGGACAAAAAAAAATATTAAAGAAATGAATATTAAAACTCATAATATTAGATTAATGGATCCACTAGGATATTTTGATTTTTTGTCCTTAATTAATAATTCGTCTTTAATTTTCACAGATTCTGGTGGTATACAAGAGGAGGCATGTATCTTAGGAAAACCCTGTGTAACTCTAAGAGAAAATACCGAAAGACCTGAAACAATTGATGTCTGTTCAAATATATTAACAGGATTAAACGAAGAACAAATAATTTCAGCAGTTAATTATTGGGAAAATAATCCACAAAACTGGCAGCAACCTTTTGGTGATGGTACATCCAGTCAAAAAATAATAAATATTTTAAAACATGGCTAATAATATCAAATACTGTTTATTGACAAATGATGTTGAAACTACTTCAATCTGGCATAACGATCTAAGAGATAGTACAGGTTATAAGGTTTATAAAGAGGGGATGCCTTTGCTTTTAAATATTTACCGAAAGTATAATGTGAAATCAACATTTTATTTTACAGGACACATTGCTAAATTGATTCCCGACATTGTAAAAATGGTTCTAAAAGATGGTCATGAAGTTGGTAGTCATGGGTTAAGACATGAAAAAGAGTTTGGTTTTGATGTTATGAGTTTAGACTCTCAGATTGAGCATTTAAAAGAATCAAAAAAAATTCTTGAAGATATTATTTCCGATGAGGTTATTTCCTTCAGAGCTCCTGCTTTAAGAACAAATGAAAAAACCGTCAGAGCGCTTTTGGAAACTGGATTTAAAATTGATAGTTCGGTTGCTTCTCAGAGATTTGATATGTTTTTTTCTTTTGGTGCATTAAAAAAACTTAATTGGTTGCTTTCTCCAAGGCTTCCCTACGTTTCCTCAATTGATAATATATTCAGTTATGGCAAAGACGGAATTATTGAAGTTCCACTTAGTGCTACAGGATTACCTTATCTGGGAACAACGATGAGAATCTTCCCGATAATAACTTCATTCCAAAGAAGACTATTACACTATGAAAGTTTAATAAATAAAAAACCTATTGTTTTTGATATCCACCCAAATGAATTAATTGATGAAACAGATGAAAAGAGAATAATTAATAGAAGATCAAGTAATTTTATTTCATATTTTGTTCAGGATTTTCTGAGGTCTAAGCTAAAATCTAAAAATTTAGGAATCAGGGCTTTAGATTTATATGAGAAAGAAATTTCTTTTTTTCAAAAGAATAATTATAGATTTTGTACAATAAAAGATTATTGTCTTGAAAACAATTTAATTTAATGATTTGTTTCAGTAAGATAAATATTTCGAGTAGTATTAATGAATGGAATGAGTTAACAAAAAAGGTTAATAGGGATTCATTTTGTATTTCACTCAGCCCACACTTTGGGATAATTCTTTCAGAGCTTTTTAAAATGAAAATAGAATACTATGTAATTAGTAAGTCTAACAGAAATATAGGTCTTTTAGTAGGCTTGAAAAAACGAAATAAATTTTATTCTCTTCCGGTTCTAAGTAATGGTGGAATTTTTTTGTTCCAAAATAACAATTGTGAAATTAACCACATATATAATTTATTTTTCTCAAAACAAAATTTCGATTTTGAAGTTAAATCTTATCACAAATTTTCAGAGTATGTTTACACAAAAAAAATAATTGTGAAAAAGAAGCTTCCTGAAACTTATGACATTTTATTAAACAGTTTTAAATCTAAACTAAGAAGTCAAATTAAAAAAGGTTATAAGAATGGATTAAATATCGAAATTAATTCTAAAAATGCAATAATTGATTTTTATGATTTATATTCTAAAAATTTACACCGGTTGGGTACACCTGTAAATGGAATTTCATATTTTTTGAAATTTAAAGAGATCTATCCGCCTCAATCAATTTCATTTTTTACAGTTTATAAAGACAATCTAGTAATTGGTTCGTCAATATGTTTTTCATTTCAGGAGTATTTTGAAGTAATGTGGGCAAGTACTGATACAAGGTTTAATAAGCTTAATCCTAATATGGTATTATATAATGAAATGATGAAGTACTCAATTTCAAAAAAAATGAAAATATTTTCATTTGGAAGAAGTGATATTAATAGTGGGTCATTAAAATTTAAACAGCAATGGGGTGATACTTCTTCCGTTCCAATTTTTTTCAATTATGCGAAACCAACAAAGAATATCAGAAGTTTTAAATTTTTATCAAAAATTTGGAAGCTTTTGCCTTATAAATTATCTTTATTTTTTGGTCCTATTTTAAGAAAATTTATAATTAACTAATGAAAAATTATTTATTTTTTTTTATTCACCCAGCATATTTTCATGTGTTTAGAAACACAATAAATATTTTAAAATCTGAAGGACATAATGTCGATATTTTAATTTCAAGTAAAGATATTTTAGAGGAATTGGTAATTAATGAGGGGTGGAAATATCATAACCTATTTCCGAATGGTAGGAAAATAAAATTTATTCCAGTTTATCTAAGTGCATTTATTAATATTTTCACAACAGTTTACAGAATATTTAAATTTACCAAAGGAAAAAAATATGATTTATTTATCACTGATGATTTAATTGGAATTAACGGCTTTTTTTTGGGAGTTAAAACATTTTTATTCCAGGATGATGATGTAACTGCAGTTCCTGAAACTTTTATTCAACATATTTTTTGTGATAAAATTTTATCTCCAAGGTGTTCAAATATGGGATTTTTCAATTACAAAAAAATCCCGTTTGATGGATATAAAGAATTAGGCTATCTACACCCAAATAAATTTAAACCTGACATAAAAAAAATTACTTTTCACAATATTACCAAACAAAAATATTTTTTGATAAGATTAGTCTCACTTAAAGCAACTCACGATGTTGGCGTAAAGGGGTTAAATAACAAAGACGTTTCAATCATAATAAATAAACTCAAGAAACATGGAAAAGTATATATTAGCTCCGAAAGAAGACTAAATGATGAATTTGAAAAATATAGAATTAAAATTAATGTAAACGAAATGCCTCACGTTTTGTCTTTTGCTGACCTATTAATTTCTGATAGTCAAACAATGTCAGCTGAGGCAGGTGTTTTGGGTACACCTTTTTTAAGATTCAATGATTTTGTTGGTAAGATTAGTTATCTTGATGAATTGGAAAATAAATATCTACTTGGTTACGGATATAAGACTAGTGCAAAAAAAGATTTTTTTAAGAAATTGGATAAGTTATTATTAACTAAAAATTTAAAAAGTAACCATCAAACAAAAAAAAACAAAATGTTGTCAGAAAAAATTGATTTAACAGATTTTCTGATTAAATTGATTAAATCTGAAAAACGTATTTAAAGAATTTTGATAGATATAAATAATAGACTTGAAGACTACGATAAATTAAATTCAGACGATAAAAAAGTCATTGAAAATCTTTTTTGTGACAAAAAATTTATTTCATTTATAGATAAATATATCTCTAATGAGAATTTAAAAATTAAATATGAATATAACTTTGCTGATTTATTTCAAGAATATGACGTTATATTAAATCTAAAAAAACTAAATCAATCACGATACATAAATTCTTATCTAGAAAGAAGAAATAAGTCTATTAAGAACAAAGGATTTTTAATTGGAAATTTTACAACCCACTCACATATCAAGAACTTATTTGTTAAGAAATTTCCGTTTTTAATCGGGTATTTAGTTTTTATCATTATTTTAATATTTGATACTTTATCTAAGCTAAGTATTATTAAATCATTTTATTTTTTTTTAAAAAAATATAAGATTATATCAAAAACTTTATATGGTCTATCAACCTTTGGTAAAGGAAGGTTAATTTCTAGAGCAGAAGTATTTGGAAGGCTTTATTCATGCGGGTATGAAGTTACTGATTTTATCGATCTTGACTTCACAATATTTTTTGTTGCAAAAAAGATAAAAGAGCCTGACTATAATCTAAATCCGTCTTTTTCATTTTTAATTAAATTAAGAAGAGTTGGAATTAATAATAAAATATTTAACGTTTATAAGTTCAGGACAATGCGACCTTATTCAGAGTACCTTCAAAAATATATGTATGAAAATTTTGCGTTAAGGGATGGAGGTAAAATTAAAAATGATTTTAGGGTTTCTTATTTTGGTAGTATATTAAGAAAGTTTTGGATAGATGAACTTCCTATGATAATAAATGTGTTAAGAGGTGAAATGAAAATTGTTGGTGTTAGACCCTTAAGTGAACATTATTTTGGATTGTACACTGATGAAGCAAAAAATAAAAGAATAAAATTCAAGCCTGGACTCATTCCTCCATTTTATGCAGACCTTCCTAAAACTCTTGAAGAAATTATTGCATCTGAATTGAATTACTTAAATCAGTATGAAAAAGAACCATTTAAAACTGATGTAAAGTACTTTTTCAAATGTATGTTTAATATTTTTTTCAAAGGGGCAAGAAGTGCTTAGTTCCTCAACTAAAATTTTCAATATATTCTTTTGCTCTTAAAAGCATCATCTCTTCTAATTCTTTTGACATCCTTCTTGTGGCTGGTAATTTTTCAAAAGTTTCTTTTAAAAATTGATTATTATTTATGAATTCTTCAAAATTAGAGAGTATTCGTATTTCATTTTCATAATGTCTTTTTGCGAGAGTTTTTAATGTATCATTCTTGTATACAGGTGTTTGAAATGTAGAAATTAATTCACCTTCGTCTACGTTTTCATCAATGTAGTGTAGAGTAATTCCCAATCTAATATTATTTAATATTGAAAATTTAAAAGAGTCTAAACCTCGCACTGAGGGTATAATTCCCGGATGACAATTTATTATTTTTTTGCCCTTAATACATTCTTTTGAGATTATTCCTGCTCCTAGAATTAGGTAGTAATCTAGCCCATTGTATATATCTAGATCATTTTTACAATAAATAACTTTAATATTATTTTTTGTGGCAATTAAACCAAGATTTTGTGCTTTAGATTGATCAGGTCTGTGCTTGAATAACACATCTCTAATTTTTCTTTCCATAAAAGGAAGTAAAAAAACTGTAAGTTCGTATTTCTTAGAGATTATATTATTAAATACTTCTTCAGATTTTAGATGATTAGTGTTATATGATATTAACCCAATTTTAAGCACTTTAATTTCTTCTAAATATTATATTTCTATATTTTTTGTTGTAAATAAACTCTTTAATCTGTGATATTCTTTTTGGAATTTTAGAAAGTGTAAAACTAATTAAAAAATCTACGCGATTATATAATTTTATTCTTTTTTTTAATAAAATTCTAAATCTATTTATTTTATTTTCTTTAACCTTGTTAATGCCTAAAATTAATCGTTTATTATTGTATTTTTTAAATTGCAAATGAACCCTTTTTATATATTTATTGACTGGTAAACTTTTTATTTTAAACTTTGAATATAGTTCGTTTAAATCGATTAATGCCCTTATGTTAAATTCACATGTGTTATAGCCAAAATCATTAATCTGAAAATTATAAATAATATTAAGAGCCTGGAAATATGAAGACGCGACAGGCATATTATCGTAATAAACTTTAGAATTTAGAACTTCCTCAGCCATTAATAGATTTTTATTATTATCGAGCAAATCCCTGTGTAATTCAATTGCAAATAATTTTTTTTTATTTATTAATCTAGGATAATGTTTTTGATATGAAAAAATTATGTCAGTCTTAGATTTATAATTCACTTCTTTTAAAACCTTAGCCGCTCTAATTAAGTCCATTTTGCCCACTAATATGTCTATGTCTCCAATCATTCTGTCTAAATTGACATAACATTTTGATATAAGTAATGCAGATCCTTTTAAAAAAATATAATTTATTTTATTCTGATTTAAAATTGATGAAATTTCCTTTAATTCAATTAAGAGCTGCTCATTTCTGGCAAAATTAAGTTCATAAATTTTTCTGCAGTATTTTAAAAGTTCACCATTTGCATTTATTTTTTTTTGTTTACTAAGCGCAATATAAAAAGATGGAAGGACTAACTGTGAACTTGATTTTTTTAAAAGTTCATCCCAAGTTGAAGATCTTAAATCAAAAAAACCTTTTTTTTTAAAGAGAATCTTTGTAAGAATGTTATTTAAATTTGATTTTTTAAATTCTGTTTTATCCAAAAAAAATATAATTTTTATAAAAGTATTTAAATTTTTGTATTTTCGCTCTCCCAATATGATTAATTAAATGAAAAAACACCCTTTTTTACTTTGTTTTTTACTTTGTTTTTTATTGATAAGCTCATGCTCATCTAAAAAATCAGTTTTATTATTGCAAAACTCTGATAATTTAGATACTGAAAATTTTACTTACGAAGAAATTCTTATCAAGCCTAACGATATATTAAAAATTACTGTCAGAACACTTAGTGAAGAAACCAGCATTCTATATAACAACATAATTTCTACAGGAATTGCTGCATCTTCACCAGAAATGCTTAAACTTCAAGGTTACTTAGTTGATATAGATGGAAATATAAACTTTCCTGTTTTAGGTAAAGTTAATGTAGTTGATAAATCAACAAATGAGATTGAGAATTTAATATATAAACTATTATTAGACGGAAATCAGTTAACCGATCACACCGTACACGTTAGACTACTCAATGCAAGAATAACCGTTATTGGGGATGTCAAAAGGCCTGGCACATATAATTTTTTTGAAAACCATATTAATATTTTCCAGGCTATTAGCCTTTCTGGCGGGTTAGAAATCACCGCAAACAGAAAAAATATTAAAATCATAAGAGAAGTAGATAATAAAAGAAATACTTTTGATGTAGATTTAACCTCAGGAAATCTTGTAAGCTCTGATTACTACTTGTTGAAAAACAATGATATCATAATAGTTAATCCTAACAATACAAAAGTTAAAAATGCAGGAATAATTGGAAATTCAGGGACACTAATTAGTTTATTATCTTTTATTTTATCTTCAATAATTGTAATTCAGAATTAAAGATGGTGGATAAAAAAAATCAATTCGATGCTGCTGAATTAAAGTCTGAAATTTTTAGATATTTGAGTTTTTGGCCCTTTTTTGTTATTTCAGTATTTATTTTCACTGCACTAGCATTTACTTATATCAGATATACACCAGTTGTATTTGAAACAAATGCAAAAATAAAGGTGCTAGATCAGGAAAGAGATTTAGCATTGCCAACGGCTATGACAATATTCAATAGGTCAATGATAAATTTAGAAAATGAAATTGAGTTGTTAAAATCAACTAACCTAATTGGTAAAGTTGTAAATAAACTTAATTTACAATTAAAACACTATGATTTAAATTATAATAAGCTTCACGAAATAAATCCCGATAATTGGATTGATGGCTCAGATCATACATTAATTGTTGATAAAGATTTTTTAACCCAAACTCAAGAACTTAATCAGTATGATATTTATATAAGTGA
This sequence comes from uncultured Bacteroidota bacterium, assembly GCA_902557655.1. Taxonomy (GTDB): domain Bacteria; phylum Bacteroidota; class Bacteroidia; order Flavobacteriales; family Flavobacteriaceae; genus MED-G13. The sequence continues at coordinate 21,937 of CACEAZ010000015.1, read as the reverse complement.
AGATGGCATAAAAATTATTGATAATATTAATGAAAAAGAGTACGCTACTGATAAATATAACTCCTCAGGTCTAGATTTACCATTCTATTTTGGTGTAAATGAACTAAATAACGTATCAGATTTATTTGATAAATCATTTAGACTAGAAATTTTTCCTTTTAAAAATACTGTTTCTTCATACAAAGAAAGTATAATTGTTAAGTCGGTTGGTAACGACAGTGATATTCTTTCTCTGACCCTAAGAGGGAATTCAATAACTAAAAATTCAAATATTCTTAACAAATTGGTTGATTTATTTGACTTGGATGGAATTAATGATAGAAGGCTAAATTCAAAAAGAACAATTGATTTTGTAAACAACAGGATTAATGACATTACAAAAGATTTGGAATCGGTTGAAAGTGCAAAGCAACAATTTAAAATTGATAATCAACTTATTGAGATAGGGGAATCTGCAAAAATATCTATAAATCAAAAAATGGGATTTGAAGAGCAATTACTTTCTGTAAGTACCCAAATTGAAATACTGCAATTACTTTTTGAAACTCTAAATAGTGAGGAAGCAGAATTATTACCGGTTAATATTGGTCTTGAAGATGAGAGCCTCAATAACCTAATTGTTCAATTCAACCAACTAATTATCGAAAAAAATAAAGTAAGTTTTGGTGCTGGAGAAAACAATCCTGTTTTAAATGCTTATTCAAATAATATTAAGATAATTAAGGAAAATATCATCCAATCGATCAAAGCATTTGAATCACAACTTAATCTGAATAAGAATTTATTAATGGACAAAAGTGATCAATATTTAGATAAAGTACTAGCCTTACCAGAGGATGAAAAAATATTGAGATCAATCGAAAGAGAACAGTCGGTCAAGGAAGCTATATTTGTGTTGCTTCTTCAAAAAAAAGAAGAAGCTTCTATTAATTTTGCGGTAACCTCTCCTTCAATTAAAGTTATTGATCCTGCAAACACCTCTATTTATCCAATTTCACCAAACCCTAAGTTCATATATCTATTTTCCTTTGCTTTTGGTATTGCGTTTCCATTTATTGTTTTATTTATTTGGCTCACATTAGATACAAAGATTCACACAAAGGACCAGATTTCTAAGTTTCTAAATGACATTCCCGTAATTGGTCAAATCCCTTATATTAAAGCAGATGAAATATTAAAATCATTTAATTTAACAAGTTCTTCTAGAAATATTCTTTCGGAAAGTATTAGAATTACAATTGCTAATTTAAATTTTATATTATTTAAGGATACAAATAAAGATAAAAATAAAACTATTTTAGTTACATCGTCGATAAAGGGTGAGGGTAAAACTATCGTTTCGGTTAATTTAGCTGCTAACCTAAGCTCACCTGAAAATAAAGTTCTTTTAATTGGTGCTGATTTGAGAAACCCTCAGATACATAAATTTTTAAACCTTGATAAGAACAAGGTCGCTGGTTTGTCTGATTATATTTATAAAAATGAAACCGATTTTAAAAAGTACCTTATCAAACAAGGTAATTTAGAGATAATGCTTTCCGGCTCAATACCTCCAAATCCGAATGAGCTTTTGTCTTCTAATAAATTTGCAAAATTGATAGATGAATTAAAGTTGATTTATGATTATATAGTTATTGATTCTGCACCTTGTGTGCTTGTCTCAGATACTTTCGAGATATCAAAATATATTGATGCTACTGCTTATGTTGTTAGATCAAATTATACTGATATTCAACTTACCGATTACATTAATGAATGTAAAAATGAAGACAAGTTAAAAAATATGAATATTATTTTAAATTCTGTTGGCTCAAGTACTTCATATGGTTATAAATACGGATATCAGTACGGATATAAGTATGGATATCAGTATAATTATGGTTATGGATACGGTTATTCAGAGGATGAATAGTATAATTTAATTTCTTAAATAAAATATTGATTATTTTCTAAAGCTTCTTCTAACTTATTTAGTTCTTTAATTTTAATTTTTTTACTAAAACAATTCACCTGGTGAATATTATGAATATCACTTCCAGTAAAGTCTATTAAGTTGTTTTTTAATAATTCATCACAAAAAGCTGAAATATCATTTCCGTAATACCCAGTTGCAGAAAGTAAATTTAATTGAAAATAGCAGCCCATTTTTTTTATTTCTTCAATTACATTAAGTTTTTTAAACAAGAATCTATATCTTTCCGGGTGAGCCAAAACAGGAATATAACCTAATTTTTTAAGTTCAAATATCATTTCTTTAAAATTAATAGGCATTGAAATAAAACTCATCTCAATTAACACGTAATTGTCTTTTATTGTAAGTAATTTCTCTTTTTTTGCTTTTTCAATTACTGAAATATCTAATAAGTATTCTGAGGCATATGAAACTGTGATATCATTATTTAATTTGGCATTTAAGTTGTTAAAGCTATTTTTAATTGTTTCATTAGTATTGTCATATAGACCATTGTATGTGTGTGGTGTGCCTATAATTTTTTGAAATCCAATTTTTTTCATTTCATTTATTAAATTCAAAGATTCTTGAATTTTTGTAGGCCCATCGTCTATTCCAGCTAAAATATGAGAATGAATATCAACAAACCCTTTTGGTATTAGTTCTTTTAATTTTGGCTTTGATTTAAAAAGGTTAAAGAGCATAAATTTAAATTATATCTAAGAGATAATTATTATAAAGAATTTATTTTACAATATAATATAAACTATTTTAATTAGTAAATTTGAATATGAATTTAGAGTTTACATTTTTTTTATATTACTATGTAGGCTTACTACTGGCTACTATATTTTTATCTAGATTTATTTTTAGAAAATATATTGGATTTGCAAAAAGATATAATTTATTAAAATCATCTAATTTAAGGACTACCCATAAAGGATTGGTATTCACAGGTGCAGGAGTTGTGTATGCGGCTGTAATTATGGTTGCTGCTTTAATCTTGGACAATTTAGACTTTATAGAATTTTCTAATTTTAGCCCACTTGTAGGTACAGCAATCCTGGTTTCTATAATCGGATTTTATGATGATTTTTTTGAGGTTTCGGCATTCAACAAATATATAATCCTAAGTTTTTTGATTTTAATGCTACTCTATTCAAATGCTACCTTACCTATTATTCAAAATTTAAATGGATTTTTAGGTATTTTTAATATTGGATTCATTCCTGGATTATTTTTTACTTATTTTGTCTATTTATCAATTATAAATGCAATTAATTTAACCGATGGAATTGATGGATATCTTGCAATATTTTCAATTTTCTTTTTCCTTTCATTATTATATAACAATGATATTAATGGGTATTATACCCTAAATTCTGTTTCAGTAATTATAATTGGATGTAGTATAATATTTCTTAGATATAATTTTTCGAAAGGAAAAAAATTATTTATTGGTGATGCAGGGTCTTTATTTATAGGGTTTTGGATTGCAACATTCCTTATTACCTACATAACCAGTGCACCAACCTCTAAATTGGTTGAGGTATATTCAATACAACTTGAAAACATCCCTGTTATTGCAATATCTATGATCTCAATTCCTGTTTTGGATACAATTAGAGTAATTCTAGTTAGAATATCAAATAAAAAATCCCCGTTTGGTGTTGACAGAAACCATTTGCATCATATATTATTAGACAGTGGTATGTCACATCTAACTACCTCATTATTTTTAACCTTTATTAATTGGTTTAATTGCATAGTAATATTTTTAATTGAACAAAATTTTAATTCAGAAGTACTAACAATAATATATATTACCATGAGTTTATTTTGGTATATTTTCTTTGAATATATGAAAAGGAGAATTAAAAACTAGTTTTTAAGCATACTCAAGGTTTGTATTCTTTTGTCTTGAGAGCTTTTGCTAATATTTATAAATGGTGTAGTTGATCCTGTGATAAATTCAAATTTTTCATTTAGTGATTCGATAATTTTGTTTTTAACTTTTGAAGCATAATCATAGGATAGACCGTTATCAACCAATCTTGCTACAATTTCATTACTTGTAATTGAATCATTCTCATAAAGCATCTTTATGATTTCAATTGAATTATTGTCTAAATTGATTGTTGTATTTAAAAACATTAACTGATCATCTTCAAAACTATATAGTTTGGCTGGGATAGCTACCTTATCTTTCTTAATTCCCTTGTAAAGAATATTAATTATGACAATACACAATACAATCAATAGTGGAATAAAAAACTGATTTCTAGATTGTTCAATTTTGAAAAGGGGAATTTCATTTTTTGATGATAAATCAATAATATTGGTCAGTTTAAATTTATTAAGTATCCACGTGTTGGTTTTTCCATTATGCGGTTTAAATGCATGGATATACTTGTTGTCAAGTTCATGCATATTAATTACACCAAATTCCTTTCCTTTTTTATCAATAGACATAAATGATCTATTTTCTTTACTGTAAGGGAATTTGTTTCCAACAGATTGATAATTAAAATCATTATTATAATTATATCTTATTATTTTTTCTTTTAATATTTGTATTTGATAAAAAAAATCTTGACCAAAAACATAAAAACATGTTTCAGCAGGAATTATAAGAGGATTATTAAAAAAATCTAAATTTATATCTCCTAAGTTTTTCCACTCATAACTTTCGAAATTAAATCTTAATATGGACTGGTTATAGAATTGGTCATTATTTTTTGAGCTATTTCCTCCAATTACATAATAGTCATTATCATTTAATAAAGAAGAAAAAGATGCTATTCCGTCTTCAATTTCTTCTGGCACACTATTTTTACTTGTGATCTCATCCCATTGATTTGAATTTCCTTCGTCAAATAATAATAGTGCGTTATTTGTTCTAAATAATCCATATCCTCCAAAATGATAAATTTTACCATCATAATTGATGAAATCACCAAAGAACTTATTCATAAAAGGGAAACTATTATCTTTTCTGATTAAATTTTCACCATCAATTTCAAGAAATAGGCCACCACCATCATGAAAAAGATAGAATTTATCGTTAAATTTTTTAAGAGAAAGATTACTAAGTAGGCCGTTTACAACATCTGGATTTAATTTAAATGCTTCATATAAACCACTCCATGTATTGTTTTCTATTTCTTCAGAATTTTCTGTAATTATTTGAATTGAAGATTTTAAAATACCACTTTCAAGAGAATAAGTATTAAGTTCTAGATTGTTATTGAATATGTAGAGCTCATTTTTTTCTATATCAGTTTCAAAAACAAAATTCCCGTTAATTTCATTTGAATCGGCTGCGTTGAATCCAAAAATAAGACTTAAAAAATACACAAAAAGACTCTTCATCCCCTAAATTATAATTTAAGTCAAATATATATAAAAAATAATACAATGTCGGGTATTATTAATACAATGTCTGCTATTTTACTCTGTAAGTATAAATAATAGGACTTTAAATGTCTGATTATTAAACTGTTAAATTTTCTTTAACTTTTTAATAACATTTATAGGATTTTCAGCTTTGAAGACGTGACTCCCAGAGACTAAAACGTCTGCTCCATTATCAAGAAGTTTTTTTGCGTTGTGGACAGTGACTCCTCCATCAATTTCGATTAATGCACTGGAATTATTTTTAATTATTAACTCTTTTACCTCAAAACATCTTTGGTATGTTTCTTCTATAAAACTTTGCCCGCTAAAACCTGGGAATACCCCCATTACAATTACCAAATCAATATCCTTTATAAATTCTTCTAAGACATTAACATCAGTATCTGGGTTTATTGCTATTCCCGCCTTCATACCGTTTTTCTTAATGCCATCTATTACTTCGTTCATATTATTCATACATGCTTCATAGTGAACTGTAAGAATATCACTACCCAATTCAGCAAATTTTTTGACGTATTTTTCTGGATTTACTATCATTAAATGAACATCTAAGGGCTTTTTAGCATACTCATTAATAGATTTCAAAACAGGCATCCCAAATGAAATATTTGGCACAAAAACACCGTCCATAATGTCAATGTGAAACCAGTCAGCCTCACTTTCATTTACCATCGTTATATCAGTTTTTAAATCTGAAAAGTCAGCAGAAAGAATAGAAGGAGCTATTAATTGATTACCCATTAAGAAGAAATTTTAATAAAGGTAATTATTAATGGAATCATTTTAAATTTTATCCTAAATAAGTTTTTAAGATTTTACTTCTTGAAGTATGTTTTAATCTTCTAATGGCTTTTTCTTTAATTTGACGAACTCTTTCTCTAGTTAAATCAAATGTTTCGCCAATTTCCTCCAATGTCATAGGGTGATGATTTCCAAGGCCAAAATACAGTTTAATTACATCTGCTTCTCTTGGGGTTAATGTTTCAAGAGCTCTCTCAATTTCTGTTCTAAGAGACTCATGAATTAACTCTTTATCAGGATTTGGTGATTCACCACTTCTAAGAACATCGTATAAATTAGAATCTTCACCTTCAACAAGAGGAGCATCCATAGAAACGTGACGACCAGAATTTTTCATTGACTCCTTAACATCGTTAATCGTCATATCTAATTCGTTTGCAATTTCTTCTGCACTTGGAGGCCTTTCGTGAGATTGCTCCAAAAAGGCATAAGTTTTATTTATCTTGTTAATTGATCCAATTTTATTCAAAGGAAGTCTAACAATTCTAGATTGCTCAGCAAGGGCCTGTAGAATGGATTGTCTAATCCACCATACCGCATAGGAAATGAATTTAAAACCTCTAGTTTCATCAAATCTTTGTGCAGCTTTTATCAAACCAAGGTTCCCTTCGTTTATTAAATCTGGAAGAGTTAACCCTTGATTTTGATATTGCTTTGCTACTGAGACAACAAAACGTAAATTAGCTTTTGTAAGTTTTTCAAGGGCCAATTGGTCTCCTTGTTTGACTCTTTGGGCTAATTCAACTTCCTCCTCGGCTGTAATCAGATCAACTTTACCTATTTCTTGTAAGTACTTGTCAAGGGAGGCTGTTTCTCTGTTAGTTACCTGTTTGGTTATCTTTAATTGTCTCATAATGAATTATATAGAAAGGATTTTAAAAATAAAAACTTTACAAAAGTATTATTTATTTTTTATTAAAACCTTTTCTGTTATTGTTTCTGTTAAAAGTTTTCCTAGGCTTATCAACATAGCCTTCGGGCTTTGGTAATAAAGCTTTTCTTGACACTTTGTCTTTTCTTGTCCTAGGATCAACTCCAAAATACTTAACATCTAATGTGTCACCCATGTTTACAACATCGGTAACTTTATCTGTTTTTTCCCAAGCAAGCTCGCTAATATGAAGAAGAACTTCATTTCCTGGTGCTTCCATGTATTCAACAACAGCACCAAAATCTAGGAGTTTAATAACCTTAACTTCATATACACTGCCAACCTCAGGTTTAAACAACATGGATTCAATTTTTGATAATACCATGTCAATTCCATCTTGATCCGTTCCTAATATTTCCACAATTCCTTCTTCCGTATCTGGATCTTCGTTAATTACCAAGCTACAACCGCTTGTTTTCTGTAATTCCTGAATATTTTTTCCACCAGGACCGATTAATGCTCCAATATAATCCCCAGGAATTCTTCTGGTAATCATCTTAGGAGCATGAGTTTTTACATCTCCGTTTGGAACTTTGATTGTATCTGTAAGCTTTTCTAATATGTGTAATCTTCCGTCTTTTGCTTGATTTAAAGCCTCAATTAGGATTTCATATGATAATCCTTTGATTTTAATATCCATTTGGCAAGCGGTAATACCGTCTGCTGTTCCAGTTACTTTAAAATCCATATCACCTAGGTGATCTTCATCTCCTAATATATCACTTAAAACAGCATGCTTTTTTCCGTCAGAGATTAATCCCATTGCAATTCCTGAAACAGGTTTTTTAAGTTGAACCCCTGCATCCATTAGAGCCATAGTTCCTGAACAAACTGTCGCCATTGATGACGATCCATTACTTTCAAGAACCTCACTTACTACTCTTACAGTATAAGGACAATCTGAAGGCACCATTCTTTTTAATGCTCTTTGAGCAAGATTACCATGACCTATCTCACGTCTTGAAGTTCCTCTTAGAGGCCTAGCTTCACCCGTTGAGAAAGGAGGGAAGTTATAATGTAAATAAAATCTTTCTTCACCCTCATATGTAGGTGAGTCAATCTGATTTGCTTCCCTAGAAGTTCCAAGAGTAACAGTTGCTAATGCTTGTGTTTCACCTCTTGTAAACAAGGACGAACCATGAGTAGAGGGTAGGTAATCAACTTCACACCAAATAGGTCTAATATCCGTTGTTTTTCTTCCGTCTAATCTAACTCCTTTTTCTAAGGTTAAATCTCTAATCGCTTCTTTTTCAGATTTATAAAAATATTTTTTTATTAAATCTTCTTGTTCTTCCAATTCTTCTTCTGAAAAAGATTCCATTAATTCATCTTTAATTGCTCCGAATGCTTCACCTCTTTCAACTTTTGATAAGCCTTGTTTTGCAACATCATAACATTTTTTATATGTAAAGTCATTGACTTTTTTCATTAATTCTTCATCTTCCTCAGCTAAATCATATTCACGAGTTTCTTTTTTACCAAAAGCTTTGGCTAATTTTTCTTGAGCATCACACTGTTTTTTAATGAATTCGTGAGCAAATTTAATTGCTTCAACCATTTCTTCCTCTGAACACTCTTCCATTTCCCCTTCAACCATCATTACAGAGTCTTTAGAAGCACCGACCATAATATCGATATCAGCTTCTTCAAGTTGTGCTCTACTGGGGTTTATAACAAATTCCCCGTTTATTCTTGCAGCTCTAGCTTCAGAAATAGCACATTCAAAAGGAAAATCACTAAGCTGTATAGCTGCAGATGCTGCTAAGCCAGCTAATGCGTCGGGCATAACATCTTCATCATGAGACATTAATTGAATCATTACCTGAGTTTCATTGTGATAATCTTTTGGAAATAGAGGTCTTAGAACCCTATCAACAAGTCTCATTGTTAAAATTTCATCACTACTTGGTCTTGCTTCTCTTTTAAAGAAACCGCCTGGGTATTTCCCCGCTGCAGCAAACTTTTCTCTGTAATCTACGGTAAGTGGTAAAAAATCAACATTTGCACTTTTATAATTCGAGACAACTGTACATAATAACATACATTTTCCCATTTGAACTACGACAGATCCATGAGCTTGTTTTGCTAATTTACCTGTTTCAATTGAAATGGATCTTCCGTCTCCTAGATCAATTACTTCTTTATACGTTTTAGGTATCATAATTATTTTTTGGTTAAATTAAATTGTGTGTTGAAGTGGTTTTTACCAATGAATAACTATAAACAAAATATAGAAACGAGTTATTTTCTTAATCCTAACTCTTTTACAATTGCACGATATCTTAAAACATCTTTTTTAGTAAGATAGTTTAATAGTGCTCTTCTTTTTCCTACAAGCTTTACTAAGGCTCTTTCCGTGTTATAATCTTTCTTATTTCTTTTAAGATGCTCTGTTAAATGATTTATTCTGTCAGTAAATAAGGCAATTTGCCCCTCAGCACTTCCGGTATCTTTAGCATCTTTTCCGTGCTTTTTGAATAAATCTTCTTTGTGTTTTTTTGTTAAATACATTCCAATATTATTTAAATGATTATTATGTATGCTGTTATCAGCGGCGCAAATATAGTAAAAATTAGATGATTGGGTGAAAAATAAAAGTTTTATTCTCTGATTGGTTTATTGAGGATTAAATCTAAATAAAGGTTTATTTTTTTCTTAAGATCTTTCCTGTGAGAAATAAAGTCTAAGAATCCGTGATCAAGTACAAATTCAGCGGTTTGAAATCCTTTGGGAAGATCTTTTCCTGTTGTGTCTTTTACTACTCTCGGTCCTGCAAAACCAATCAATGCTCCAGGCTCACCTATATTTACATCACCAAGCATTGCGAATGAAGCGGTTGTTCCTCCAGTAGTTGGATCAGTACAAAGAGATATGTAAGGAATTTTGGCATCTGATAATTGTGCAAGTTTTGCAGATGTTTTAGCTAGTTGCATAAGGGAAATCGCTGCTTCCATCATTCTAGCACCACCAGACTTCGAAATTATTACTATAGGAATTTTCTTTTGCAATGAATAATCTATGGCTCTTGCAATTTTTTCACCTACTACACTACCCATGGAGCCTCCTATAAAACTAAAATCCATACACGCAATAAGAATGTCTTTACCCATTGATTTACCAACTGCAGTTCTGATTGCATCATTTAGATTAGTTTTGTTTTTAGCTGCCTTTAAACGATCTGTATATTTTTTATTATCCTCAAATTTAAGGGGATCTTTCGAAGTTAAATTAGCATCTAATTCTTTGAATTTGCCATCAAAAATTATTGAAAAATACTCTCTGCTACCAATTCTTACATGGTAATCATCCTCTGGACTAACATAAAAGTTGTCTTGCAGCTCTTCTGTATCAACGATTTTTCCAGTAGGGGATTTATACCATAAACCTTTTGGTATGTCTTTCTTTTTCTCTGTTGGAGTTTGTATTCCCTTGCTTTGTCTTTTAAACCAAGCCATAAATCTTTATTAGATGATTAACAAATCTAAAAATTTATAATGTATTTACATTATTTAAATCTTCAAAAGCTTTAACAAGTCTTTTAACAAAGGCATTTTCTCCTTCTCTTATCCATTTTCTTGGATCGTAATATTTCTTGTTAGGAACATCATCTCCATCGGGATTTCCTATTTGGGCTTTTAAGTATTCATTTTTTTCAGAAAAATAGTCTCTGATTCCTGACATGTATGCATACTGCATATCGGTATCAATATTCATTTTAATAACACCGTATCCGATAGCCTCTCTGATTTCTTCCACTGTAGATCCAGACCCGCCGTGAAAAACAAAATCAATTGTATTGTGCGGAACATTAAATTTTTGAGAAATGAAATCCTGTGAATTCTTAAGTATTTTAGGAGTTAGTTTAACATTTCCAGGTTTATAAACTCCATGCACATTTCCAAAAGCGGCAGCAACCGTAAATTTATCACTAACCTGGATTAATTGTTCGTAAGCATAAGCTACTTCTTCAGGTTGAGTATATAATTTTGATTCGTCCACTCCGCTGTTGTCTACTCCGTCTTCTTCGCCACCTGTTATTCCCAATTCAATTTCTAATGTCATTCCGATTTTTGACATTCTTTTTAGATATTCTTTACAAATCCCTATATTTTCCTCAATTGGTTCCTCTGAAAGATCAATCATATGTGAGCTAAATAGGGAATGTCCTTTTTCTTCAAAACATTTTTCATTTGCCTTCATAATTCCATCAATCCAAGGAAGTAATTTTTTTGCACAGTGATCTGTGTGAAGTATCACAGGAACTCCATAAGCCTTCGCCATTTCATGTACATGATGAGCACCAGCTATTGATCCAGCTATTGCAGCTTTTTGATCTTCATTATTTAATCCTTTACCTGCATTAAAAGAGGCACCACCGTTGGAAAATTGAATGATAACAGGCGCATTTAAATTTTTTGCAGTTTCTAAAACTCCGTTAATACTACTTGAGCCAATTACATTAACAGCGGGTAATGCAAATTTCTTTTGTTTTGCTAGTTTGAAGATTTCCTGTACTTGATCACCAGTAGCAACTCCTGGTTTGATGTTATGATTCATAAAGAATAGTTATGTTATGCGGTTAGTTTACATTAATTTTAGAGAATGTAAAGTTAGCAATAACAAACAATATGATTACCAAAAATCAAATAAAATTAATTAGGTCTTTAGGCTTAAAAAAAAATAGAATCAAGCATAATTTGTTCATTGTTGAAGGTGAAAAGATTGTGAATGAATTACTGGATTCTAATTTAACTTTATTCCATTTATTTTCTACAATTGACACATATGATTTAAAAGAAAACTATACAATTATAAAAAACCAAGAATTAAAACAAATCAGTAAACTTAAAACTCCCAATAAAGTAGTGGGCTTATTTAAAATTCCTAAACCTGTTAATATTGATTTTAGTAAAAATGTAATAGCTCTTGAAGAAATAAACGATCCGGGAAATCTTGGAACAATTATCAGGTTATGTGACTGGTTTGGAATTAGGGATATTATCTGTAGTGAAAATAGTGTAGATTGTTTTAATCCAAAAACCATTCAAGCATCAATGGGATCAATTTCTAGGGTAAATGTTACTTATCAAAGTTTTGATGATTTGTATGTAAATAAAAAATATAATTTGATTGCTGCTGATTTAGAGGGAGAGAAGATAAACGATTATAATTTTAACAAAAATCAAATTATTTTTTTTGGTAGTGAATCTAACGGATTCAGCGATAATTTATCTCTAAAAATTACTGAAAAAATCACAATTCCAAGATATAATAAAAATATTGACAGTTTAAATGTTGCAAATTCTGTTGCAATCGTTCTTTCAGAGCTAAAACATAAAACTACTGAAAAGTGAAATTGATTAAGATTCCGCTAGTTTTCATAAATTCTATATTATTAGTCCATGGACTCGCAGGATCATTATCCGGAACATGTTCATCACTTAATGCGAAAACACCTCTAATACTTGGACTAAATTTGAACCATTCCAAGTACAAATCAACACCAAAGCCTAATTCATAAAAGAAAACACTTTTTTTGGTCCTAAATTCACCCAAACTATTATCATTCACACTTTTTTCTTTACTGGAAAGATTTATAGCTGTTGAAATACCAGCTAATACATAGGGTTTAAAATTATTTAGTCTTTTTGCAGAAACCTTTAGAATTAAAGGAAAATGTATGTATGTTGATTTTATTTCTCGCTTATGTATATTTTCTTGAAATTCAGTTTGGTTAAAACTTAACGGGTTGTAAAGGAGATTTCTATTAGACATTACTAATCCAGGTTCAAGACGAAGGTCAAAGTATTCAGATATTCTAAAATTTCCGATAAGACCTACATTGAAACCAAATGTTTTTTCGGTTTGAATATCATATGTGTCTGAAACGTAATCAAAGTTGTAATCGTAGTTATTCATTCCTAAAAAATAGCCCCATGACAAAGAAGGTTTATCAAAGTTTTCATTATTTAACACCCTTTTTTTGGAAAATAGTTGTGCACTACAATTGTGAATTATAAAAAAAAGTACAAGAAGTGTGATAATTCTTTTCATCCTAATACAAATATCGATATTCAATTTGTTTTGATAACAATAAAATAACCTATAAAATTTAACTTTATTGTCCTTCAGTAAATCATCTTAAAACATCACAATTACGTAAAATAATTTATATTTGCTTGTAATAATTGTTATAACAATGAAAATAATAATTGCTGGATCTGGCGAAGTTGGATCTCATTTGGCAAAATTATTATCATATGAGTCTCAAGAAATAACTTTGATTGATTCAAATGATGAAAAACTAACTTTCCCTAATAGCCAATTAGATATTAAAGTTGTTCAAGGAGATTGTACATCTATTTCAGTTTTAAATAATGCTAATATTTCTGAATCTGATTTATTTATCGGAGTCACTGCATCTGAGTCGATTAATCTGACAGCGTGCTATTTAGCCAAACAATTAGGGGCAAAAAAGACGATTGCGAGGATCTCTAATCCTGAATTGATTCAAAATGAAAAAGTCGATTTTTCGGCTTTAGGAATCAGTGAACTTGTATCGCCTGAGCTTTTAACTTCTAAGGAAATAAAAATGGTAATTAATAGGGCTGAATTTACCGACCCTTTTGAGTTTGACGATGGTGCTCTAATTACTTTAGGACTTAGTGCAACTCACACATCTACATTTGTAGGAAAAACTGTTGTTGAAGCTGCTGAAATATTTCCAGAAACTCATTTCTTTCCGATTTCAATAAAAAGAGAGGATAAAACTATAATTCCAAGAGGTGATACTGTTTTTCATTCTGGTGATCATATAGTTTTTATGACCGAGCCGGGTGGTGAAGAAGAATTACTTAAACTTTCGGGACAAAATAATGAAGAAATTAAAAATGTTATGATTCTTGGAGGTGGAAGAGTTGGGAAAAAAGTTGCTGAAGACCTTGGGTTAAACAATATAAATGTCAAATTAGTTGAAATTAATAAGGAAAGAGCAGAGGAATTAGCAGAGGATTTAAAAGATTGTTTGGTAATATACGGAGACGGCACTAATTCAGAGCTTCTAGAGGAAGAAAATTTAGATCAAATGGATGCTTTTATAGCCGTTACTGGAGATTCTGAAACTAACATTATGTCTAGTCTAATAGCTAAATCCAAAGGTATTTTAAAAACCATTGCACTGGTAGATAATCTGGATTATTATAAGTTGACCCAGATCAGTGGAATTGATACATTGATAAATAAAAAATTATTAGCTGCAGATGCTATATCCAAACATGTTCATAAAGCTGAAGTTGTAGCGATTTCTCAACTTAATAATATGGATGCTGAATTATTAGAATTTGTTGTAAATGAAGATTCTAAGGTTTGTAATAAAATAATTAAGGATCTTGAATTTCCAAGATGTGCTATCATTTCTGGGGTTATAAGAGACGGCAAGGGCTATATTGTTTTGGGTGATTTCAAAATCTTAAGTCAGGACAGAATTGTTGTATGTTGTTTAAACGATTCGATAAATAAAATAGAAAAACTCTTCTAATTTGATTATGAAAATTAACACGAAGATTATTGTTTATTTTTTAGGATTTCTACTTCTTTTCAATGGAGGGTTTATGTTTCTTACAGCTTTGTTAAGTTATATATATCAGGATGGTATCACATATAGCTTATTGATGTCTGGGGTATTGGTTACATTGGTTGGATTGGCAATGCTTTTACTAAATAGAAATCATGATAAACAAATCAATAAGAGGGAAGGTTATTTGATTGTTGTACTTGGTTGGTTAGCTATGATTTTTTCAGGAACAATTCCTTATATTTTTACGGGAACAATTGATGGTTTTTCAAATATATTTTTTGAAACAACTTCAGGGTTTACTGCCACTGGTGCAACTATAATAAACGATGTAGAGATATTACCAGAAGGAATATTGTTTTGGCGAAGTATAACACACTGGTTAGGCGGAATGGGAATGATTGTTTTTGCAATCGCTATTCTTCCTTTACTTGGAATTGGAGGCATGCAGTTATTCAGTGCAGAATCACCTGGCCCTAGTACTGATAAATTACATCCTAGAATCACAGATACAGCTAAGAGATTATGGCTTATTTATGTATCATATACACTGATTGAAACCATTTGTTTAAAACTAGCGGGTATGTCATTTTTTGATGCAATAAATCATTCAATGAGTAATATTGCTTCAGGAGGTTTTTCAACTAAAAACGAAAGTTTAGCTCATTGGAATTCGAATCCTTTAATTCAGTACATCGTAATATTCTTTATGTTTGTTGCGGGGACAAATTTTGTTTTAAGCTATTTTGGATTTAAGTTAAATTTTAAAAAAATATATAATGATGAGGAGTTTAAAGTTTATTCTTTTTTAATAATTGGGTTTACTATTTCAGTAGCTTTGGTTCTTTATATCGGTACCGATTTTTTATCCGATTTTGATTCACAAATTCAAAGAATTGAAGGTGTTTTTAGGCACTCTTTATTTCAAGTTGTTTCAATTATTACTACTACTGGTTTTGTAACAGCTGATTATACATCCTGGACTCCTTTACTTTTATTATTGTTTTTCGGAATGATGTTTTTGGGAGGTTCAGCAGGAAGTACATCAGGTGGATTTAAAATAATGAGGCATTTGTTGATCATAAAAAATGGTGTGTTACAGTTTAGAAAAATCTTACATCCACACGCAATTATCCCATTAAGATATAATACTTCATCTGTTTCAAATGAAATAACATATAACATATTAGGTTTCTTTATTGTTTATATGTTATCATTTATTATAGGAACTTTGGTCTTTGCATTATTTGGTTTGGATTTTGAGTCAGCATTAGGAGTTTCAGCATCAAGTTTAGGAAATGTTGGGCCTTCTATCGGATCCTATGGTCCAATGAATACTTTTTCGGAATTACCTCTTTTAGCTAAATGGTGGTCATCCTTTTTGATGCTTCTTGGTAGGCTAGAGTTATTTACAGTACTAATTATTTTTACTCCTTATTTTTGGAGAAATAGGTAAATATTTATTTCAGTAATTTTTTTATCCTATTTACCGCCTCTATAATTTTCTCTTTTGAGGCAGCGTATGAAATTCTAATACAATTTGGGTTGCCAAAAGCATCTCCCGTAACTGTAGCAACTAATGCTTTTTCTAACAAAAACATTGACATATCAGATGCATTATTGATTTTAATTCCAGAAATTTCCTTTCCAAAAAAATAAGATATATCAGGAAAAACATAAAATGCACCATCTGGGACATTGCATTCAAATCCCTCAATATCATTTAAAAGATTTAAAATTAAATCCCTTCTTGATTTAAATTCTTCAACCATGTATTCAATTTTGTCAGGATTTTCATTTAGAGCGGTAATAACCGCTCTTTGGGCTATGCAATTTGCTCCGCTGGTAACTTGACCTTGTACCTTATTGCAGGCTCTAGCTATCCATTCAGGAGCTCCAATGTATCCAATTCTCCAACCCGTCATTGCAAAAGCTTTAGACACGCCATTTACAGTGATAGTTCTTTCCTTGATTGTATCAAATGATCCTATACTTAAATGCTCGCCTTTATAATTGATATGCTCATATATTTCATCAGACACTACAAAAATATTTTTGTGCGATTCCAACACATCTACTATTTCTTTTAATTCCTTTTCATTGTAAACGGATCCACTAGGATTGCATGGAGAACTGAACCAAACCATTTTTGTTTTTTCGTTGATTGAATTCTTAAGTTGTTTCCCTGTCATTTTAAAGTTATTTTTAATACTTGTTTTGATTTCAACGGGGATGCCACCTTTAAGCTTGATTATGTCTGAATAACTAACCCAGTAAGGACATGGAAGTATTACTTCATCTCCAGGATTAATCAATACAGATGCAATATTATAAAGTGCTTGCTTAGCACCCGTAGAAACAACTATTTCTGAAGCAGAGTATTCAAGATTATTATCTCTTTTGAATTTAGTAACAATAGCCTCTTTTAATTCACCGTATCCGTCAACTGGAGTGTAAGAATTGTAGTTTTCATCAATAGCATTTTTAGCTGCGTCTTTAATAAAATCAGGTATATTAAAATCAGGCTCTCCTAAACTCAATCCTATTACATCTTTCCCTTGAGATCTTAATTCTCTTGCCTTTGCAGCCATGGCTAAAGTTTGTGAAGTAGCAAGGTTTTTTACTCTGTTTGACAAATATTGGTGCATAAAAATAATTTGGATTTAAAAATAATCCCTTTAAAGGAATTATTAAAATTATTGTTTACAATATTATACTTTTGTTAAATAAATTTATTTATGAAATTAATTTTAGATCATTTTCCAAATTTAAATAAGAAGCAAATAGAACAATTTTCTATGCTTAAACCTATTTATGAAGATTGGAATCAAAGAATTAATGTTATTTCTAGAAAAGATATTGAAAATATAAATTTGAGACACATTATTCATTCACTTAGCATAGCAAAATTTATAAAATTTAAAAATCAAACCAAAATACTTGACCTTGGGACCGGTGGTGGGTTCCCTGGAATTCCTCTTGCAATTTTATTTCCTGATTGCAACTTTATATTAGTTGATAGTATAAAAAAGAAAATCATGGTTGTTGATAATGTTGTAAAGGAATTGCAATTAAATAATGTGACTACTTTTTGTTCTAGGGTCGAAAAATTAGATCTTAAGGTAGATTTTATGGTTACTCGTGCTGTTGCAAAAATGCCTAATATAATAGCCTGGTCTAAGAATGGCTTTAATCAAAAATCTAATCATTCGATAAGAAATGGAATTATAGCATTAAAAGGGGGCAATATAAGTAACGAATTATCCTCATTAGAAAATTTTACAATACTTCCTATTAAAGAGGTGATAGACAATGAATATTTTATTGATAAAAAAATTATCTACTTCCCAGCTAAATTAACGAACTCTTAACTTAAAGGATTTGATACCATTTTGTCCTTCAACTTTTACAAAGTAAATTGACGATGACAACATGCTTAAGTTTGTTGAAAAACTAGAGCTATTAATATTTTCATCTATCACTAATTGACCGATACTATTGTAAATCTTAATATTTTTTAATATTTCGTCGGATTTTAGGTTTAACATATTATATATAGGATTATAGAAATATTCAAAGTTTAATATTTCATTTTCATTAAATCCAAGGGTTCCTTCCACGATGAATTCATCCATTTGCAAAACAAATTTATCATTACTTAAATAATTTATTCCAATCCTAATATTTTGACCTTCATATGCAGATAGATCAAATTCATATAATGTCCAATCTGTTGGCGCTTCTAGATAAGCTCCTTCAGAAATAGTTGTAAAATCATTATAATTAGTTGAATTACCGATACCAATTTTAAATCTTTCTAGCCCCCAATCATCCTTTAATGTTTTTGCCATGAATCTTAATGTTGGTGATTCAACATTAACAAGTGAAAATTCAGGACTTATCATCCAATCGTTATTTTGAGTTGTAGAACCAGAGGGCACGCCAGACACAAAATATAATCCTTGATTACCCTCGTAAGTATCCCACCACTCAGGTTCTTGAGAATTTGTGTTTTCATCAGAAACAGTTGCAATGGCATGGTTATAAATAAAACCTGCACCAGAATATGTTTCACTAGGAAAATCCATCGCATTTGAACCGTATGTTGCTAATTGATCGATATCATAAACTAACCAATCCCCAATATTTTCAAAAATAAATGGTTCATAGCATTCAAAATTTTCTCTCCATATAATTGGGGGGCCATATTCGTCTGGACAGTCTCCTCCACCAACATTTGTAATTAATTGAGATATTGAATTGTTGTTCAGATTTTCGTCCTCGTCAAATACAGCAGTAACTGTTAGATTATAATCTCCAATTTGACTAAAATCATGTGTAGTTGAAAAAGTAAATTGTACTGTTTCGTTAGATGAAATTGACTCTGTATAATTTTCTGTTGAAATATTTACACCGTCAACATCATAAGACATTTCAAAGTTTGGTATGTCATTGTCACCATTATTTGAAATTGTTACTGTTACATTTTCATTATCGGAAAGATTACCAGCAAAAACAGGGCTGTCAATAGAATCAATTGATAAATCATAAGAAAGAGTATCATATTGCATTTCAGCTCTACTAACATTTATAACTTCCTGAGTTGATTCAGTAACATAAACAATAACCTTGATGTCATCCAATATTACAGGGATGTCATTATAGCTTTCTGGAATTTCATATGTATGGGTTCTTTCGATAAAACTACCTGAGTTTGTTGAATTAATTTCTTCACCCCATTGACCGGTAATAAAATCAACAAGTCTGTCATTGTGAACATAATTAGCACCACCTGCAGCTAGGGAGGATCCAGCTTGATATCCAATTGTATTGTCTTGTACTATGGCTATTTGCAGGAAATTATCAGAACTTGGGCTATCAGCGGTATAATAAATTTCGGTGTTTACTGTTAATGTGTTTGATGAATAATTTAGAACGGCCTCAGCCGCTACATTTACATAAGCAGATTCTGTTAAAATTTCATCAATGGCGTATGTTGGTGGACCTTGCATTGCAACACCACTTGCATTAGAATAGCAACCCCCAATAGCCGTCCCTCCATTACTGGTATAATCGGGGAAAAAATGTCTATTTATTGAAACAGCTGGGTTACCAGTATTATTTGCCTGACTAGAAAGTGCATCCCCATAAGGAGTTCTAAAATCTGGCTGACCTGATCCCGGAACTGCATAGCCACCTTCGTGAACTTTTAACATAATAATATTATCAGGATTATTTTCAATCATTCCATATACTGTAACGTCAGCACAAGGACAGTAATTACAGTTAATTCCAGTGAATTTTTCAACTAATGCTTTTTTGTTTTCGGGACTTGTAGAAACAAAAGTTTGCGCAAAATAGGCTTGAGTTGATATTAAAAAAAATAGTAATAAATATTTGTAATTTTTCATTGTAGTCATCTTATTAGTATATTTGGAAATCTAATTAAAGAAATCTAAATTAATGAAAAAAATTCCATTATTATTGTTTGCATATTCGATATTTGTTTCTGTAAATGTTTTTTCTCAAGTTGAATATGCCATTACTGTTGAAGATCTTGACGGTAATACTCTTTATGATAACCAGATTTTACAGTTTGACACATTAGAATACCCCGATGCTTCGTTTACATATAAAGTTAGAAATAATACATCAGAAACCATAAGGGTTAGGGTAGAGGTTGAAAGTTTTTCAGGAACTGACGGTAGTATGATGGAATTATGTTTTGGTGAATGTTATTTTGGTATTTCGCAGGGACAATCATATCCTATAAATAATGCTCAGCCATTTGTTTATATTGGACCCGGTGAAACCCAGATAGCAGACGGAGACCATTTTTTTAATAGCGATCCTGGAGATGGTAATATTCCTGTTGAGTATACCTTTAGATTTTATATTTCTGATGAAAATGGTGATGGGGTTGTAAGTCAAGCTGAGTTACAAACTGATTATACAATAGGTTATTATTACTCTTCGACTCTTTCAGTTACGGATGTAAATGATACTAATTTTCAAATTTCTTATAATTCCAAATTGTTAAGCATCATTTCACCAACAGATTGTAAGTTAGAGATTTTTGATATTCAGGGAAAACTAGTTAACACACATGAACTTAATTTTGGAGTGAATTCAATTTTTAATCAAAATTTAGAAGGAAAGGTTTTCATTTTTAAATTTCAATTTTCTGACGGAAATCATCATTTTAAGAAATTTATTTTCTAGTTAAAAAGAGTAACTTAAATTTAGATTGAATCCATTGCTCTCGGGCACAAATCTACATACCCCCCCAACACATATTAGACCGCCTCTTTGTCTCCCGTAGTTTAGGCTGATTCTACTTGGACCATTCGAGTAACTTCCTCCGATATTGTAATAATGTAAATCGTTTTCATTTCCGTAATTCCAAATATCAGAAACGAATACATTTAATTTATTTGAAACAGCATATTCATAAACTAATCCTAACCATTCTTTTTTATCATCATTTGTCCAGAGGTGCTGAGCAACAACTCTGTTGTTACGATTGTTTTTATCTAAAAAGTTTAATTCAAAAACACCAATACGAGCATCTATATTCCCCTGAACTCCTAAGGGCCCACCTAATGTGACACCTTTATCAATACTTAGATCAACAAATGTTATTGTACTACTCACTTTTTTATTCCATCTGTTTTTGATTTCAAAATTCAAGTCTTTGTAAAGACGTTTACCATTGCCGATAAACTCAACATCATATGAGTCATCAGAATTGAAGTTTGCTTCAATTGAGCTCCAGTATGAAAAATTAACAGCAAGTTTCGTTTTATATTTTCCTAAAAGGCTTTCTTTATTAAAGGTGTAAAAGATGTCATTCTGTATACCAACTTCTCCAACTCTTTTTTCAATATCATTAATAACTAATCTAGGCTGTGAATTGTATACATATATATTGGTTAACATGTAATCCTGTTGTTTACTAAGAGCAGGAGTGAAGCTAATTGTTTGTTGATTGTAAATATTCCCCTCTGATAATCTGTCAGAGTAAAAATTAAAATTCTCTAACCTCCTAAAACTTGAGTTAATTCCTAAACCTTTTCTTGAGTATCCAAAATCAATTTGCATAGCAGTACCGTCATACTTCTTTGCTGAAACTATTTGCTCTTCGTTTACAAGTACGTCTTTACCTTTTTTTGCAATTTCTAAGTTTATATAGATCTTGTTTAGAAATAAGTTTAATCTAGTTCCAATTAAATTAACATTTTCTGGAGCGTTAACTAACTCGTTA
>CACEAZ010000014.1 GCA_902557655.1 uncultured Bacteroidota bacterium | reverse complement strand
AAAAGGTTTTTATTATCTAATGAATGGATTACAACTTGAAAGGTTGATTTTTGTACCTAGTTGTATTGGTGCCATGGAATATGCTATGTCAGAATCTATAAAATATATGAAGCAAAGAAAATCATTTGGTAAAACAATTGATCAATTTCAAGTCCTAAGACATAAAATAGCCACACTTTCATCAGAAATTGAGTCTGTAAAAGTATTTGGATATTACTGCTGTGAATTATATAATAAAGATGAATATGATGTTAAACTTTGCTCAATGGCTAAACTTCTAGCTACAGAATTACACGAAAAAGTTTCAACCGAATGTTTACAGTTTTTTGGAGGAAATGGTTTTAGCGAAGAGTATCCGATGGCAAGAATGTACAGAGATTCTAGGGTAGGTACAATTGGGGCAGGAACCTCTGAAATTATGAAAGAAATAATTTCAAAAATTGTTTTAGAGGAGACGGAATATAAAGAAACAAAATCTTAATTGTTGTTTTTCAATTTATCAATCTGATATTCAATCTCAGAATCTTCTATCCTTGTAAATAATAGCTCTGGCTCATTTATAGTAACCCCCTCTGTAATTAAAAACTTGTCATTTACTAAATTTTCCCAAGTCCATTTTGAAGAATGATCATGTGAGTTTAATATAAACTTAATTTTTTTTGATGTAAAGGGGAGGAATGGCTCCGAAACAATGGATAAAATTGATGATATGTGTAAACCAACAAATAAAATTGTTTTGACCCGTTCAGGATCAACTTTAATAATTTTCCAAGGCTCTTCATCGGCCAAATACTTATTTCCAAATCTTGCAATATTTATAAACTCAGCACATGCATCTCTGAATTTGAATTGACTTACTAAATTTTCTATTTTTTTAACAGATTCATAGACAGAAACAATGACTTCATTATCAACATCATTTAATTCATTAGGATTAGGAATGACAGAATCGTAATATTTTTTAGTTAGAACAACTACTCTATTTATAAAATTACCCAAAATGGCTACTAGCTCTCCATTATTTCTGTTCTGGAAGTCCTTCCAAGTAAAATCATTATCCTTGTTTTCAGGTGCATTAATTGTAAGAACATATCTTAAAACATCTTGTTTTTCAGGGAAATCTTTTAGATAATCTGGTAACCAAACCGCCCAATTTTTTGAGGTTGAAATTTTTGAACCCTCTAGATTTAAGAATTCATTTGCAGGAACATTTTTTGGAAGAATATAGTCTCCGTGTGCTTTGAGCATTGAAGGAAAAATAATACAATGAAAAACAATATTGTCTTTTCCTATAAAATGAACCAATTCTGTTTTTTCATCCTTCCAATACTTTTCCCAGCTTTTATTATTTTTTTTAGCCCATTCAATGGTAGAAGAGATATATCCAATTGGGGCATCAAACCAAACATATAAAACTTTACCAATTGCTTCATTAATAGGAACAGGTACGCCCCAATCTAAATCTCTGGTTACTGCTCTTGGCTTTAGACCATCGTCTAACCAAGATTTACATTGGCCATATACATTTGGTTTCCAAAAATTTTTATTTTCTTCTAAAATCCATTTTTTTAAAAACTCTTGAAAAGAATCTAATTTTAAAAACCAATGTTTTGTTGATTTTAGTGAAGGGACATTTCCGGTAATTGAAGATTTTGGATTAATTAAATCACTAGAATTGTGACTCGTTCCACATTTTTCACATTGATCACCATAAGATTCTTCAAAGCCACATTTTGGACATGTGCCTATTAAAAATCTATCGGGGAGGAATTGATTTTCCTCTTTATCATAATATTGCTCGGAAGTAATTTCTTTAAAAGAACCATTATTATATAATTTTAAAAAAAAATCAGAAGCAGTTTTGTGATGAATTTTTTCTGAAGTTCTTGAATAGTTGTCAAAGGAAATACCAAATTCTTCAAAGGATTCTTTAATATTTTTGTGATATCTGTCAACTATTTCCTGAGGAGTTTTATTTTCATTTTTTGCCTTTATGGTAATTGGAACTCCATGCTCATCACTTCCACATATATATATAACATCATTTCCTGTAATTCTTAAAAACCTTGCATATATATCAGCAGGAATATACACCCCCGAAAGATGCCCTATATGAATTGGACCATTGGTGTAGGGTAAGGCGGCTGTTATGGTGTAAGTTTTACTCAAGAATATTTTTTATATTAGTAAAAGTAATCATTTATGATTATAAATATGAAGTAAAATATAACTTCTTCTTAATTTAAAAGATAGTATTATGAAGTTAAAATTTGGTATAATTTTTTTAATACTATTTCTTAATAATCTTAATTTATTTTCACAATCAATAACAAATAATAAATTGATAAAACCTGAATATTTAAAAAAAGGAGATACTGTTGCAATAGTAGCACCCTCGGGTGTTTTAAAAAATTATAACGGTTATATTCTGAAGGCGAAAGACCTTCTCAAAAGTTGGGAATTAGAAGTTGTTATTGGGGAAAATGTATTTAATGATAATGGTCATTTTGCAGGTACTGATAATCAAAGAAGTGCAGATTTTCAATTGGCTCTGGACGATAAAACAATTAAAGCAATTTGGTGTGCTCGAGGTGGTTACGGCGCAATGCGTGTAATTGATAATTTAAACTTTGAAAAGTATAAAGAAAATCCGAAATGGATTATTGGATACTCTGATATAACCGCGATACATAACGATTTACACAATAACAAAAGTGAATCCATTCATGGAATAATGTGTAAAAGTCTTGAAAAAATAGATGTTGATAATAACGAATCAATTTCACTGCTTAAAAAAACTTTATTTGGGGAAAAATTATCTTATACTACTGAAGGAAATAATTATAATATTGAGGGCAATAGCAATGGTCAATTAATAGGCGGAAATTTAACCTTACTTCACTGTTTGTTAGGATCCGAATCGTCAATCGATACGGACGGAAAAATACTTTTTATTGAAGATCTTGGTGAATATCTTTATCACATCGATAGAATGCTAATATCCTTGAAAAGAGCGGGTTATTTTGATAATTGCAAGGGACTGATCGTTGGAGATTTTACAGATATTAGGAAAAACACAACTCCATTTGGCAGAAATTTAAAAGAGCTTATTTTAGATATCGTTAGGGAATATGATTTCCCAGTTTCTTTTGGTTTTCCCGCTGGTCATGGTGAAAAAAACTACCCCATGATTCTTGGAAGAGAAATTAATTTGGAGGTTTCAAAACAACAAAGCACAATTAATTTTTCTAATTAATTATTCATATCATTTAATACTTTAATTGCTTTTGAGATAGAATCTATATCAACTAACTTAATTATAAATCTTTCTCCATCTGACGTTTTCTTTTGCGAAAAAGAAATTAGTGAATTATTTTTTTTAGAATATTTAAATATTTTTTCTATATTTTTATTTTGATTATTATTTTCAAAATCTTTAAGATATGCTAATAACATTTCTTTCTTCAAAACAATTTTTTCAAAACCTAGTTCAGTAGATATCCACCTCAATTTTATGCTCTTAAGTAGCTCTTCTACGATATCTGGAAGTTTACCAAAACGATCTGTAAGTTCTTGTTTAAATTCTTCCAATTCATCAAAAGAACTGATTTTATTAAGCTTGGTATAGAGATTAAGTCTTTCTTGACCAGAATTAATAAAATCATTTGGAAACATTAATTCAAGATCAGTTTCAAAAATTAAATTTGTTTTTTTAGAAAATTTATTTTTATCTAAATCCAAATCTTTAAAGTCATCTTTTTTAAGTTCATCGATGGCTTCATCAAGTATTTTTTGGTATGTCTCAAATCCCATTTCATTAATAAAACCACTCTGTTCACCTCCTAAAAGATCTCCTGCACCTCTGATTTCTAAATCCTTCATTGCAATATTAAATCCACTTCCCAATTCTGAATAATAATCGAGAGCTGTAATTCTCTTTTTAGCTTCATCTGTCATCTTTGAAAATTCTGGTGTAATTAAATAGCAGAAAGCTTTTTTATTACTTCTTCCAACTCTTCCCCTCATTTGATGTAAATCACTAAGGCCAAAATTATTTGCGTTATTTATAAATATTGTATTTGCATTAGGCACATCAAGTCCACTTTCAATAATTGTAGTACTAACCAATACATCAAATTGCTTATTGATAAATTTAATCATTAAGGATTCTAAAGTTTTACCATTCAACCTTCCGTGAGCGACAGCTATTTTTGCTTCAGGCACTAAGGATTTTAAAAGATTAGATATTTCCTCAATATTCTGTATTTTATTATTTACAAAAAATACCTGACCACCTCTTTCTATTTCGTATCTAATGGATTGAGTTATAAGACTTGAATCAAATCTTATTACTGAGGTTTCAATTGGATGTCTGTTTGGTGGTGGAGTTGTTATCAATGATAAATCCCTTGCGGCCATTAAACTAAACTGCAGTGTTCTTGGAATTGGAGTAGCAGATAATGTTAGAACATCAACATTTTTTCTGACAGATTTTATTTTATCTTTTACAGAAACACCAAATTTTTGTTCTTCGTCAATTATTAATAATCCCAAATTTTTATACTTAATCTTTTCATTCACTAACTGATGAGTGCCAATTATAATGTCAATTTTACCCTCGCCAAGATTTTTAATAATTTCAGATTTTTCTTTGTTTGTTTTAAATCTGTTTAAATAATTTACAGAAACCGGAAGGTCTTCCAATCTATTACTAAATGTTTTAAAATGTTGAAATGCTAATATTGTAGTGGGAACTAACACTGCAACTTGTTTATTATTATCAACAGCCTTAAAAGCAGCTCGAATAGCTAATTCTGTTTTGCCAAAACCAACATCACCACATATCAGTCTATCCATTGGCTGATCACTCTCCATATCATTTTTTATATCTCTTGTGACTTTCATTTGATCTTCGGTGTCTTCATAGATGAATGAAGCTTCAAGTTCATTTTGCAAATAACTATCCTGATCGTATTTAAATCCTTTTTTTTGCTTTCTTTCTGCGTAAACCTTTATTAAATCATATGCTATTTTCTTTGCATTTTTTTTGGTCTTCTGTTTTAATAAAGCCCACGCCTTACTACCCAACTTATATAATCGTGGAACTTTTCCGTCTTTTCCGTTATACTTAGAAATTTTATGGATTGCGTGAATACTTAAATATAAAATATCTCTTTCCCCGTAGATAATTTTAATTGATTCCTGCAGATTACCGTCAACCTCAATTTTTTGTAATCCAGCATATTTTCCAATCCCATGATCAATATGAGTAATGAAGTCACCCTTATTCAAATGATTAAGTTGTTTCATTGCTATTGACAACTTGTTTTTAAATCGTTTCTTAAATTTAAATTTATTATATCTCTCAAAAATCTCATGATCCGTATAAAACAATATTTTTTCAGAATTATCTATAAAGCCTTTAGAAATAGGAAGAATAATAGGGTTAATTATATCCCGATTATTTAAATCTGTAAAAATCTGATTAAGTCTGTTTTTCTGTTGTGTATTGGTACAACATAAATGAAGACTATAACCCAATTTTTTTTTATTATTTAAATCCTCAATTAAAAAATTAAAACTCTTATTAAAAGACGGTTGGGGTAGAATATTGATTTTCAAATTATCATCTGAGGTATTACTCTCAAATTCAATGATTTTAAAATTTTTAATTTCATTTTTAAGCAAAATGGGATCTACAAATAATTTATCTGGTTTGATTTGATTTTCTTTATCTATAATTTTTTCAAAATTCAAATTTGCCTTTGATAAAATTTTATCTATTTCTGAGTAAAAAATTTCTAAATTTTGCATAAAAACATAAGTGTTCTCTTGCAGAATATTAAAAATGTTACCTACAGCTTTTGAATTATTAGAAACTTGAGTGTTTGAAATTATTTTAATTGACTTATGATTTTCTTCAGATCTTTGACTGTCAATGTCAAAAGAGCGTATTCTCGTTATTTCATCTCCGAAAAATTCAATCCGAAAAGGAGTTTGACTTGAGTATGGGAAAATGTCTAAAATACCTCCTCTTACAGCAAATTCACCGGGCTCTATTACAAAATCTTCCCTCCTAAAATTAAATTCAAATAATTGTTCATTTAGATTATCAAATGAAATATTTTCACCAACTTTTAAACTGATTGAAATTTTTTTTAGTTCTTGTTTGCTAATTTGATTTTCAGAAATTGCGTTAACATATGTGACAATAATCGAATTGTTTTTTTTAGAAAAATTCAAATGCTCTATTAATTCTGTTCTTTGTAATAAATTATAATTATTGATTTTTAATTCTGAATAAGGCTCTTTAGAAATTTCAGGATAATAAAATATTTTTTTATTTGGGTTAAGTATTTCGATATCGTTTAGAAAATACAAAGCTTCCTGTTTTGAGTTAAATACAATAATAAAAGGAGATGACAATTTTTTATATAAGGCAGAAATATAAAATGAAAGCGAAGATCCAAAAAGTCCTTTTAATGAAGTAATTTCATTTTTGGATATAAGCTCCCCCAGTCTTTCTAAATTTAAAGACCCATTAAAGTTTGTGAGCAAGCTATTTTTTGTCACCAAATAAATTTTGGGCAAATATATTAGAAAATAAATATTTTTTATAAAAAAATAGTTACATTATTGTGATGAAAATTTTAATTAGAGAGGCTTTAGAAAAAGACATGACTTTTGTTCACAAATTGATTGTTGAACTTGCCATTTATGAAAAGGAACCCAATGCTGTTGAAATAGACGTTAAGGAATTAAAAGAAATGGGCTTTTCAAAAACAATTCCTCTTTTTAAATGCTTTGTTGCTGAGGTCAAAAATACCATTGTCGGCGCAGCGATTATATACAACAGATTCTCAACGTGGAAAGGAAAAACATTACATCTTGAAGATTTAATTGTTACAGAAAAAATGAGGAATAAAGGTGTTGGAGGAAAGCTTTTTGATAAAGTGATTTTATACGGAAAAAAAATTGGTGCACAACGAATTTCATGGAATGTAATTGATTGGAATGAAAGTGCTATAAAGTTTTACGAAAGTAAGGGTGCAGAAATTGTTGAAGGATGGAGTATTGTTCATCTCTCAGACGATAATCTCAAAAATTATTCTTAAAATATTTTGATTTAAATGTTTTACAATAGTCTTTTATTTTATCTCTACACTGGATATATTTTTGAATTTTTTCATCCTCTTGGAGGATATTTAATTTCGAAGGATCTTCAAAATTCTGATGAATCCTTACTGCATTTTTAGAAGGAATATAAGGGCATGTTTCATTTGCGTGGTCACATACAGTTAAAATAAAATCGAAATCAATTTCTAAATATTCGTCGACTAAATTAGAAGTGTGATTATCTATATTAATACCATCCATCTTCATAATTTTAGCAGCGTATGGATTTAAACCATGAGTTTCAATTCCAGCACTATATATTTTTGCTTCGTTAATTAGAATTTTATCTAAATATCCGTGAGCAATCTGACTTCTACAAGAATTACCAGTACAAAGAACTAGGATGTTTTTCATTTTAAATACCTAACATTAATTTGGCAACCCAAAAGTAGATTAAAATACCAAAGATATCATTACTGGTAGTTATAAAAGGACCCGTAGCGATAGCAGGATCAATACCTCTTTTATTTAAAAATAAAGGAATAAATGTTCCAATTATTCCGGCAACAATTATAACAGAAACCAATGAAATTGAGAGAGCAAGAGCTAGGTTGTAATCACTTTGCCAAAAATAAATAAAGATAAAAAGTATTAGAGCGAGAATTAACCCATTTAATATCGACAAAAGAGTTTCTTTAAAAAGTCTATTATTTATACTGCCTTTAATTTCATCATTAGCTAAACCTTGTACGATAATTGCACTAGACTGGACACCAACATTACCAGCCATTGCTGCTATAAGCGGAGTAAAGTAAAATAATATTTCATATTGAGCCAAAATTTCATCAAATCCACCCATGACAAAAGCAGCACCGATACCTCCAATTAATCCGACGATTAGCCAAGGAAGTCTTGCTCTAGTAAGTTCAAATATTGAATCATCAACGTCAACATCTTGTAAAATACCTGCTGCTAATTGATAATCTTCTTCAGCTTCTTCTTTAATTAAATCAACAATATCATCAATTGTAATTCTTCCCAACAAGTTTTTATTTTTATCCAATACAGGAATTGCATCTAAATCATATTTTTGCATAGTACTTGCAACATGTTCTGCCGAATCTGTATCGGTAACATAATCAACATTTGACTTATATATAGATTTAATTTTAGATTTTGTATTAGCAACCAATAAATCTTTTAAAGACAATCTTCCAAGTAAAATATTACCATTGTTTACCACATAAACCGAATGAACTCTTGTGACCTCAGAAGCCTGTAGTCTCATTTCTTTTATACATCTAGTTACGGACCAGTTTTCATTGACTTTTATTAATTCTTTAGCCATCAAGCTACCTGCAGAGTTTTCTTCATACTTAAGAAGTTCTTTAATATCTGCTTTATGTTCCGCATCAACAATTTTTGATATTACTTTTTTCTGTTTTTCTTCGGGCAATTCAAGAATAATGTCTGTAGCATCATCCGTATCTAGTTCTTCAACTTCTTCAGCTATCTCTTTAATCGATAGATTTTTTAATATTTTTTCTCTGTAATCATCATCCAATTCCATCAAAACATCTGAAGTTTTTTCAGAGTCTAACAGCTTGATTATATATGTAGCCTGTGAGGAATTTAATTCTTCAAGGATTTCAGCAATATCAGCGTGGTGAAAATGAATAAAAATATCTTTTATAGACTTATCGCTGGAGGTATCTATAAAATCAATAATCTTATTTATTAACTCTTCAGTAAGTTTAAATTTTGTATGTTTTTGAGTTTTTTTCAAATCTACATTTTTAAATCACCTTGAACTAATTTAGTTAATTCAATGAATTGATTAACAGATAGTTGCTCTGGTCTGTTATCAAAGATACTATCTTCTCTTAAATTATTACTTAAATTAATTTTTTTTAAGCTGTTTCTGATTGTTTTCCTTCTTTGTTGAAAAGATAATTTTACTATTTTAAAAAATAAAGTTTCATCACATCCTAATTCTATTTCATCTTTTCTTCTTAATGTAATTACAGCAGACTTTACCTTTGGGGGAGGTATAAATAGATGGTTAGAAACTTCAAATAAAAAACTGACTTCAAAAAAAGCTTGAGTCAAAACCGAAAGAATTCCATATTTTTTTGATCCTTCTGATTCACATATTCTTTCTGCAACTTCGTATTGAAACATACCACACATTTCTTTGATTATATTTCTATTTTCTAAAATTTTAAAAACTATTTGAGAAGAAATATTGTATGGAAAATTTCCAATTATAGAAAAGTTATTACCACTAAAAACGTTGTTTAAGTCTAGCTTTAAAAAATCATTTTCAATAATTATACTTTTTTCAACACCTAGATGTTCAATCAAAAATGATATAGATTCACTATCTATCTCAACCAACCTTAAATTATATTTTTTTTTAAGAAGAAACTTGGTTAAAACACCCATTCCTGGACCTATTTCTAAAATATTTTTAGATTTACCATCTAAAGAATCGACTATTTTATTTGCAATGTTGTTATCTTTTAAGAAGTGTTGACCTAATGATTTCTTTGGTTTTACAAACTTCAAAATAAGATTATTTTATTAAGGAAAATCCTGTGTATGGTTGTAATACTTTTGGTATTTTAATTCCATCATCAGACTGATTATTTTCAATCAATGTGGCTAATACCCTAGGCAGGGCTAAAGAGCTTCCGTTTAATGTGTGAGCAAGATTTGTCTTTCCTTCAGAATTTCTATATCTAATCTTCAATCTATTGGATTGGAATGTTTCAAAATTAGAAACTGATGAAACCTCTAACCACTTGTCTTGTGCTGGGGAATAAATCTCAAAATCATAAGTAAGTGCAGAAGTAAATCCTAAATCGCCACCACAAAGAGTAATTATTCGAAAAGGAAGTCCTAATTTTTCAATAACACTTTTAATTTGATCTTTCATTAATTCCAAAGAATTGTATGAATTCTCGGGATGATCAACTCTAACAATTTCAACTTTATCAAACTGATGAAGCCTATTTAAACCTCTGACATGAGATCCGTAACTTCCTGCCTCCCTTCTAAAACATGGAGTATATCCTGTTTTTAAAATTGGCAATTTTGATTCATCAATAATTTCATTTCTAAAAATATTAGTAATGGGAACTTCAGCTGTGGGTATTAAAAATAAATTATCCTCAGGGATGGAATACATTTGACCTTCTTTATCGGGTAACTGACCTGTTCCAAAAGCAGATTGTTCGTTTACCAGATGAGGTACCTGAACTTCTTCATAACCGAATGAAATATTGCAGTCTAAAAAAAATGAAATAAGTGCTCTTTGGAGTTTAGCTCCCTGACCTTTATAAACCGGAAAACCCGATCCAGTTATTTTATTACCCATTTCAAAATCAATAATATCATATTTTTCAGCTAGCTCCCAGTGAGGAATATTTGAGTTAGGATTTATATTTAAATCAGACTCAAATATGACAACATTATCATCTTGAGTATTCCCGGTTGGTACATTTTTATTTGGTACGTTTGGAATTTGGTAGAGAATATTATCAATTTTTGTTTTTACATCGTTGAGTTTTTCTGAAAGCAATTTTGTTTCCTGCTTAATTTTTAAACTCTCCTCTTTTAAAATAACAGTTTCGTCTTTCTTTCCTTCTTTAAACAATTGACCAATGGTTTTTGAAATAGAATTAGATTTTGAAAGTTTTGATTCATAATCTGTTTGTAAAACTTTTCTTTTATTATCAAATGATATCAATTCATCGATTAAAACTTCAGATTTAAAATTTCTCTTTTTTAGAGATTCAATCACTTCTTTTTTATTCTCAATTATGTATGATGTTTTTAACATAAAATAAATTTAAGTGGTTTTTTTTAGTATACTAATTAATTCAATACATTTTTTTTGATCTTTTTCTAACTGATTTGATAAATGATCAGCACTCTTAAATTTAATTTCATTTCTAATTTTGCTAACGATTCTCACAGAAATATCTAAATCATAAAGATTTTCAGTAAAATCAAAAAAATGAATTTCAATAGATGATTTCTTGTCCTTAAATGTAGGGTTTGAGCCAATATTCATCATTCCATAGACAAAAGTTTGGTTGAATTCAGAATAAATAAAATATACGCCATTCCCAGGTTTGATTTTATTTTTATCAATACTTATGTTCGCCGTGGGGAAACCTAGTTTTTTTCCTCTTCCTAGACCCTTATTCACTTGTCCTGAAAAAATAAAATTGTAACCAAGAAACTTATTTGCATTAATAAAATTTCCCTCTTTTATAAAAGCTCTAATTTTTGTAGAACTTACAGAAATATTATTTTCAACTAAAGCTTTAACCTCCGTAACCTTAAAATCAAAAATTTTAGAAAATTCTTTTAGCTGTGATACACTTGCATCTCTATTTCTTCCAAAATGATGATCATATCCTATAACAATATGCTTAACATTTAGTTTTTTTACCAAAATATCTCTAACAAATTCTAATGGAGATAATCTGGAAAATTCTTTCGTAAACTCTTTTAAGATTAGGTAGTCAATATCATAACTGTTTAAAATTTCTTTTTTTTCTTCCAGTGTGTTTAATAAACTTATTTCGGGATTATTATTTAAAACAATTTTAGGATGAGGATAAAAACTTAAAATAATTGAATTTAGGTTTTCTTTTTTTGAAATATCTAAAACCCTTTTAATTAATTTTTGGTGACCAAGATGTATTCCGTCAAATGTACCAACAGTGATAACAGATGGAGATTTTAAATCATAATCCTTAATAGATAATGAAACCATTGGACAGATCTTTAGTTGTTAAAATTATTCATTGTTTGGTCAACACCGCTTATTACAAAAGACCTTATGAGCTTAGCTATATTTGAAAATTCCGAACTTAATAAATCATACTCTTCTTCGTTAAATTTACTTAGAACGAAATCAACCTTATTAAAATTTTCATTTGGATTGGATATACCTATTCTTAATCTGGCATATTTCTTAGAATTTAGAATAGATTCAATATTTTTCAATCCATTATGGCCTCCACTACTACCTGACGCCCTCAACCTTACTTTACCAAGTTGTAAGTTCAAGTCATCGCTAATGATAAGCAAATTTTCAATTTTTATGTTTTCTTGACGCATCCAATATTTAACAGCTTTACCACTTAAATTCATAAAAGTTGAAGGCTTTAACAAAAATACTTTTTTCCCTTTAATAGATATTTTTGATAAATCTCCAAGTCTTTCAGTTTCGAAGTCAGTTTCGTTTTTTTCAGAAATAAAATCTAAGATATCAAATCCGATATTATGTCTCGTATTTTGATACTTGCTGCCGGGATTACCCAAACCAACAATTAAAAATTTATTCATTTTCTTAGATTTATTGTAATACAAAAATAAAAAAGCATTCTGAATAAATACAGAATGCTTTTTTTACTAATTAATATCTAATTAATTTATGATTCTGCAGGTGCATCTCCAGCAGATGATTCATCTTTTTTCTCAGATGCTCCATCCCCAGAAGTACCTTCTTCAGAAGACTCTTCTCCTTCTCCTTCTTCACCTTCTCCTTCTTCATCTTCAGTTTCTGCAACTAAAGCAGCTCTAGCTCTTCTCACTTGACATACAACCGTATTATCAGGGTGAAGGAACTCATAGCTATCATTAAGTATTTCCTTTACATAAACTCTATTTCCAATATTAAGTTCAGTTATATCTATCTCGATATAGTCAGGTAAATTTGCAGGAAGTGCTTTAATTCTAAGTTTTCTTCTATTTCTTTGAAGGTTACCTCCTAATTTAACACCAATTGAATTTCCTACAATTCTTACAGGAATATCCATTGCAATTTTCTTATCATCAAATAATTGATAAAAGTCTATGTGAAGTATCTTATCCGTAACAGGATGAAATTGAATATCCTGTAATACAGCTGGGTAAGATTCTTTTTCGTTTATGGCAATTACAACTGTATATGCGTTTGCGGTATATACAAGTTTAGAGAATGCCAACTCTGGTGCTGAGAAATGCACTGGCCCGTCTCCTCCGTATAAAACGCAAGGAACCTCTCCAGCATTACGCAGTGCTTTGGTAGAAGTCTTACCTACGCTTTCTCTTTTAGATCCATTGATTGTAATTGATTTCATTTTTAAATATTATTTACATTATAAAATTTGAACTTATTGACTTGTTGTTATGGACTTTATCCATAACATCAGCAAATAAATCGGCGCAAGATAATACTTTTATTTTAGAATGAGGCTTAATATTTGGAACAGAATCTGTAACTATAAGCTCTTCAAGTTTAGATGCTTCAATTTTAGAATAAGCATCTCCCGATAATATAGCGTGTGTACAGATTGCTCTAACACTTACTGCACCTCTATCAATTAACAAATCTGCTGCTTTTGATAAGGTTCCAGCAGTGTCAACCATATCATCAACTAATATTATATTTTTTCCTTTTACCTCACCTATTAACTCCATATGTGAAATTACATTTGCTTTTGATCTTTGCTTATAACATACTACAACATCACAGCTAAGATTTTTTGAATATGCATAAGCTCTTTTGGAACCACCCATATCAGGGGAAGCTATACATAAATTGTCTAATTTCAAACCTAATATATGTGGAATAAAAATAGTGGATGCATACATGTGATCAACAGGGATTTGAAAAAAACCTTGAATTTGATCTGCGTGTAAATCCATTGTGATTAATCGTGTTGCACCGGCAGTTTCAATCATTTTTGCAATCATTTTTGCAGCAATTGGAACCCTTGGTTTGTCTTTTCTATCTTGCCTCGCCCAACCAAAGTAAGGAATTACAGCTGTTATATGTCTTGCAGAAGCTCTTTTGGATGCATCTAGCATTAAAAGCATTTCCATTAAATTCTCAGGAGAGGGGTTTGTTGAGCCAATAATAAAAACTCTTGTTCCACGAATTGACTCTTCAAATGAAGGTTGAAATTCACCATCTGAAAATCTTGAAATGATCACATTTCCGAGATCTTCTCCGTATGAATTTGATATTTTTTTTGCTAATTCTAAACTGTTTGTACAGTTAAATATTTTTGGTTTTAGGATAGCTGCAGGCACTGTATTTTGTTGGTTTTTAGTAGATTAAATTAAAAAATTTATAGAATCGTAAAAATAGAAATTTTAAATTTAGGAATTTCATTAATACATAATATTTTTTTTACTTTTGCCCGAATGCTCAAGTGGCGGAATTGGTAGACGCGCTGGATTCAAAATCCAGTTCTTTTTAAGAGTGTGGGTTCGATTCCCACCTTGAGTACAAAAAAGGTGTTCTAAAAAGAACACCTTTTTTGTATAGAAATATTAGGTTATAAGTTAATCTTTTACAAAACGAACCGCCCAACCCATATTTTTATACCATTCAAGCATGCTCGTATAAACACCATCAATATAAAAATGAAATTGCCATGATTTACCTTCCTGTTCTGTTGATTCGGTTGAACTCCAAAAACCACTTTCAATTCCGTGATTAAAAAAATTTGAATTATTATAACGCCTGCCGCCTGTTGGATAAGCATCAAAACCACTGCTATTATTAGTAATTTGGTCATAGCCAGGATCACCAATTTCTAATACACTGCCCTCAGATGAAGAAGACCCACCTTCTAACCATCCAGTTGTTGAGGCCATTGCCTTGGCTAATTTATTTCCCTCTGTACTTTCGTCAAAATTGTAGCCAGCATCGATTAAAAAACTTTGTAATTCTTCCCACTCCGAGTAACTTGCCACATGCCAACCCTCGGGAGCTAATTCTTTATTAGGAGTATTAGGATCATTATCATGTATGCCTGCAACTGCGTACCAATTATAAAGTATCCCTTTAGACGGATCATTGTCAAAATAACACCAAGCACCGGTGGTAGTATCAGCCCACTCTTGTTGATCAGACAATTGTGGTATTGGAGTTCCATCCCGATACGTAATCATCTGTGCATTTTCAACTGTCCAAGATTGATCACCATAAATAAGATACGAATAAGTATTTCCGTCCTGATCAACTACATTTTGTAATTGTAATTGCAAATTATCTAATAGGGATTGTAAATCATCTATCTGATTTTGATAAAAATCTAGTCTTTCATTTAAGTAATCTAAATTTACCGCATCTCCAGAATCTGTTGGATTCAAAACATTTTTAATTTGATTATTCTCAGCACTGACTGTTCCATTCAATAGAATATCAGCAGATTGGGAAAAAGCCGAAAAGGTAAAAAAGCCTGTAATTAATAAAAAGATAAAATATTTTTTCATAGTTTGATTTTAAAGATCGTATAAATTAGCAATTTCCTCATCTGATAATGCTCTGTTCCAAATAGCTACATCGTCAATTTCTCCTTCAAAGAAACTTCCTATAATGGATTCATTTCCCTTTCCTATAACGAATGGATAATTTGGGTAATTGTATTCCCATCCACCCCAGTTGTGATCACAACTTGTATCATAATGTACACCATCAACATATAATTTAAAATTATAATATGAAAAGTTGTTATCCAATCCAATTACAATAGCATAATGTTTCCATCCACTATTTGAATTTTGAATATTAACAGTTCCATAGTGAGCTGCCTGGGCATATGCAAAAGACTGAGGTGAATTATCCATATGACCAAATTCACATTCGACTGCAGAGTTTAAAAATTTATTTAGCACCAATGCAAAAGCCTCATAACAATCACTCCCACAATCTTGTGTTATTACACTCATTTCATTATCTGCCTGAGTTGTTTTTGACCAAAAGGAAAATGTCATTGTGTTTTGTCCACTTATTAAAAAATCTGAATTTATATAATTGTCGATTCCGTCAAAAGAATACGCACTTGCATTATTACCAAATCTATCGCTGGTCAGAGTAGCGCCATTGACAGTTCCGTGATTATCAAAACTACTTTCATCATTTGCATTTCCGTTAAAAGGATAATATGCAACTAATCCTTCAGTAGGAATTTCAGCTGCATTTAGGTTATTTAATTGAGTTTGTAAATTACTAATCTGAGTTTGTAAATCATCAATCTGAGATTCATAGGCTTCTAATAATCCCAATAGAAAAGATTTATTCACTGCATCCATATCCTCAACAGGAGGGTTGACTAATGTAACATCACTATTGATTTTACCTTCAGAAACTTTCACATCACCAATAAAAAATCCAGCATAACTTTCGCTACCACCACCAGCGACAGAGTAAACTCCGTAATTAATACCATTTTCAGATTCAGACATTGCGCTTGCCCTTAATGCATAATTATTTCCAGTGTGGGATGTATTTGCACTAGTTTCAGCAGATACTCCTATATTTAAATTTGAGGAATTCATGGCTGACCCATATAAACCCGTATTTGCACCAGATTCAAAATGAGCATAACCAGTAACACCAATATTTGATCCAGGAGAATATCTTGCTTGACCCCAAACACCCATATTTGTTGTCTCATTACCATCTCCTTCGGATAATCCAATTAAACCTACATTTAATTCCTCGCCGCCACTAGCCGTACCTTGAATTGCATGATTTCTACCTAGATTGGGAGCTGAAGCGTTAGCATAAATTGCATAAGCCTCTCCATTTCCCACGTTGATAGTGCTAGTAAAACCCTCGTATCTCATATAATTATCTCCATCTACTGAAAAAATTAAATCAAGCCCATCATTGTCATCAGCATCGAGAGTTAAATTTGCGTTTGGGCCTGCATTCAAAACATTTTGAAGATTAGCAGAAACAATTGTAGTATCCAGAACTTGTAAAAAATAATATTTATTTATTGCATCACCAGACTCAGTAGGATTAGCAACATTTTTAATTTGATTATTCTCAGCACTAACAGTACCATTCAATAGAATATCAGCAGATTGCGAAAAAGTTAACGTAGACAACAATCCGATAATTAGTGTATAAGTATATTTCATATATATTTTAAATTTAATCAAAGTTTTCATCTCTAACTTTTATTGTTGATGTAGCGCTTGCTACATTTTCACCGTCAGTTACTTGATAAGTAAATTGAACTTCACCTGAAAAACCTGTAGCAGGCATAAATGAGAATGTACCATCCTCATTCAGTGTCAAAGTTCCTGATGCAGGGCCATCCAATAATGTGACTATTAACTCTTCACCCTCTAAATCAGCATCATTAGATCTTACATCAAAATTATCAATCGATGTGTTAAAATCTGTTATTATGTAATCATCGTTTGTCAAAATATTTGATAATCCAGAGAAACTAAAAGAGTCACCTACAGAAAAATAAGTGTTAAATTCACTATATAATATTACACTACCATTAGCAGGAACTACACTCAATATTTGAGATATAATATAATTTGGATTTAAACCTTGTAATGTCAATGAATTACCTCCACCACCTTGCCAACCGGAAGATTCATATATAAAATCAAATGTATCCTCACCTCCTGAGGCAGTATGACTGTCAAACCAGAAACGTGAAACATTAGAACCAGCTGAACCTATTATAGACAGTGTTACATTTTCTTGAGGTTCAATTTGAGGCTCAACAAAAATTGTTGCTACCGCATTTGCAGTATTTTCACCATCGGTTACCTGATAAGTAAATTGTACTTCACCTGAGAAATCATCAGCTGGTGTAAATGAAAGTGTATTGTTTTCATTCAATATTAGCGTCCCAGAATTGGGGCCATCAATTACAGTAACAATTAGTTCCTCTCCTTCTAAATCAGCATCATTATTTCTAACATCAATTGTTACTGAACTTTGGAATAAAGTTTTAAAGTAATCATTTGCTGCTAAAACATTTGATAAACCTGTAAAACTAAATATATCACCAACAGAAAAATATGAATTAAATTCAGTAACTGAAGTTACACTGCCGTCAGCTGGAACCATACTCAAAATCTGAGAAATTAAGTAGTTAGGATTCCAACCTTGTTCAATAAGTGTATTACCTCCACCACCTTGCCAACCACTATTACCATAACCAAAATCAAAAGTATCATAACCTATTTCGGAAGTTACACTGTCATAAACAAATCTAGACCCAGTCCCAGGTCCAGTAACAGCTATACCAGAAATAACAATATTTTCTTGAGGTAGTATTTCTTCTTTAACCAAAATTTTTACGGTTGCATTTGCTATATTCACTCCGTCTGTAACATCATAAGTAAATTGAACTTCACCTGAAAAATCTGCAGCAGGTGTATACGTGAGTGTACCATTATCATTTAATGTCAAAGTTCCTAAATCAGGGACTTCCAATAATGAAACTACTAGCTCTTCACCTTCTAAATCAGCATCGTTTATTCTTACATCAAAATTTGTCGAAGTATTAAAATCAGTGATTATGTAATCATCAGAAGTTAAAACATTTGGTAAATCTATAAAGCCAAAAGAGTCTCCAATGGAAAAATAACTATTGAACTCGTAATCTGCAAAAACACTTCCATCAGCTGGGACCCTACTTAAAATTTGAGAAACAATATATCTGGGATTTAACCCCTGATCAACGAGAGAATTTCCGCCCCATCCTTGCCAACCATTATTGCCATAGGAGAAGTCATATGTATCCTCTCCATTAAAAGAACTAGCACTATCAAAATAAAAACGTGAACCATGAGTGCCAGTTGTAGCAATAGCAGAAATAACAACTTTAACAACTCCATTTATAGAATCTATTTGTGATTGTAAATCCTCAGCCTGAGACTCTAAACCGTCAATTTGTGACTGCAAAGATTCAAACATTTCAGAGAGATATCCTTTGTTGATAGCATCACCAGGGTCTGTTGGATCAGCAACATTTTTTATCTGGCTTTCTTCAGCGCTCACTGTCCCATTTAATAAAATTTCTGGAGACTGTGAAAAAATAAAATTGCAGGTAAAAACTAATAGAAGTAAGATTATATAGTTTCTTTTCATGGCTTAAATTTGTTTATATAAATATACGCAACATATAACATATTTTAAATGAATAAATAAGATATTGATTTGTCTATTAATAATTGAAATTAGAAAGCAAGAAAAATAATAGAAAAGACTCCAAATGCAATTACAAATCTTAAAATATTATGCAATAATAAATAGTCAGAGACCTTTTTAGAAAGAAATAATTTTATTAAAAAAACCAGTAGTAGTATCAAAGAAACGGCATAAAATATGGCCATATATCCCTTTGAAAAATTCAAATACAAATTAAAGAGCAAGAATATATTTATGAAAGCTATCAATGAGATTATAGCTTTTGTGAAACTCTCACCAAATACTACAGGAATGGTTTTATAATCCTGAGAAAAATCTCCTTTTAAATTTTTTAAGTCTTTGGTAATGTCTTTAAGTAATAACATAAAGAATAGAAACAAAGCATAAGCAATAATTATTAGATCTATGTTTCTAAAATAAAGCAAAATTGCAAAAAATGGAGTAACCGTTAATAAGGAATAAAATAAATTTCCAAGAAATATTAAACGCTTTATTTTATGAGAATAAAACCATAGAAAAAATATGTAAACTGAAAAGAATAGCGCCGCTTTCAAAGAAATGAATGATGCAATTAGAACTACTATAAAATTTAAGAAGAAATAAAACCTAAGTTTTGTTGAGTTATTTACTACATCATCAATTTTATACTTAACGGGTTTATTTATAAGATCTTTTTCTTCGTCATAAAAATTATTGATAATATAACCGGAAGCAATTGACAGAGATGAGCAACAAATTATAAGGAATAAACTCTTGTCAAAAAGAACTTCAAAATATGTTTTATCACTTAAAATAAAAACGGAGGTTAGATATTGAGCAAAAACAATAAGCAAAATATTATATCCTCTAACGACAGAAAAAATACTTAAAAATTTAAAAAGAATTGATCTTTGTTTAGCTTTAGATGACATGATATCTAAAAGTGATAAACAACTTCTAAATGATAACCTGCGAGATCCTTTTTAGCTTCTTCGATATCAGGCGCAAATCCTAAAATATAGCCTCCCCCTCCAGAACCACAAAGTTTTAAAAAATAAGATCCATTGTCAATTCCACTTTTCCATAGATCATGAAATTCTTTTGGTATCATCGGTTTAAAGTTTTCAAAAACAACTTGAGATAACTTCTTAGTGCTTTTAAAAAGATTATGTAAATCACCGTTTAAAAAACTGTCTACACAAATGTTTGTATGCTTTATAAATTGAGAATTTAGCATATTTCTAAAACCTTCTTTTTTCATTTTTTCCATGAAAATATTTACCATGGGAGCTGTGGATCCAGTTTGACCACTGTCTAATAAAAATACCGCACCCGAACCGTTGGATTTTTGACTGGGAATCCCCGTTACATTAATGTCATTTTTGGACTTAATAAGAATCGGAATACTCAAATAGCTATTCAATGGGTCCAATCCAGATGACTTACCGTGAAAAAAAGATTCCATCTTAGAAAAAATTGCTTTTAAGACTAGAAGCTTCTCCCTTGTCAAATTTTCTAAAACAGTGATTTTATTATTTGCATATTTTTCGTAAACAGCGGCAACAAGAGCACCACTACTACCTACTCCATATCCTTTAGGAATTGATGAATCAAAATACATTCCTTTTTTGATATGATTATCAAAGGAATTTAAATCAAGGTCAATATCTATG
This sequence comes from uncultured Bacteroidota bacterium, assembly GCA_902557655.1. GTDB lineage: Bacteria > Bacteroidota > Bacteroidia > Flavobacteriales > Flavobacteriaceae > MED-G13. The sequence continues at coordinate 19,976 of CACEAZ010000014.1, read as the reverse complement.
GTTTTTAAATAAGCAGAAAACTGAGATAATATTAAATTTGATTTTTTTGATTCTTCACAAGAGGAATCAGCAATTTTTAAAGCACCATTAAAAAAGTTATAAGGTATAGATAGGCCTTTTGAATCTTCAATTATACCGTATTCTCCAAATAATAAAATCTTTGAATAAAATAAAGGACCTTTCATTGATTCAAATATACAAATTTAGTTTTGCTTGGGACCTTTTCCTATTATATCATCGATAAATCTACCGTTTGCACAATAACTGGATAAGTTGTTTTTAATGAAATCTGAGACTTCATGACTATTTTTATCAGAGTATAAAACATGGACATTTGCTCCAGCATCTAAGGTAAAGCATACAGGAATATTAGATGATTTTCTGAATTTCTGAATTTCATTAATTACACTTAAAGTTTCAGGCTTCATTAATAAATAAGAAGGATCACTACTCATCATTAAAGAATGAAGAGTCAGCGCTTCGCTTTCAACTAACAAACAAAACTCATGCAGATTTCCACCTTTTAAAATCAAATTCAATTTAGAAATATTTTTAAAAGCTTGACTGAAGCGTAGCTCCGAAAAGGGATTATCATTCATAAGTTCATGACCTACGGAACTTGAAACTTCCTTTTCGTTATTATCAATGATTAATATCGTATCGCGATAATTATTAAAATTAGAAGAAATATTTTCTTCTAACCTAATCGAGTATAAATCAGAACTATTTTTAAATTCATCATTAGCTCCCCAAAGATTAACACCCCCATATATACTTCTACATGCACTTCCAGAACCAATCCTTGAAAGAAAAGATGCTTTTTTATAAAAGTACTCTTCATTATTGAGATCTGTCAGGTCTTTTTCAAAACTTAAAATACAAAGAGAAAGTGCACTCATACCACTCGCCGAAGAAGCTATCCCACTGCCATGTGGAAAGCTGTTTGTTGAATTAATAATTAATTGATAATTGGTCAAATATGGACAATATTCTAAAATTTTGGAAAGATATTTTTCAATTTTGGGTCTAAAATTTTTATTCTTTTGACCTTGAAAAATAATCTCAAAATCAACTGAATTTGATTTCAAACTAGATTTCACAAACTCTACTTTAGTTGTGGTTTTACAATTTGATAATGTGAAGCTGATCGATGGGTTTTTAGGAGTCTGATCTTTATTTTTTCCCCAATATTTAACCAGTGCTATATTACTTGGTGAATCCCATGAATATGTTTTTTGAGAGATTTCATTTATTATTTTTCCAGATTTAAAATAGCTAAGGTTCATTTGATAAAAATAAACTTTTTTTCTTGATTTGGCAGAAGACTAGATAAGTCTTTATTAAGGGATAAATTGAGAATTTGTGCGGGCGGAGAGACTCGAACTCTCACACCTTGCGGCACTAGATCCTAAGTCTAGCGTGTCTACCAATTCCACCACGCCCGCAAAATTGAATGGCAAATATAAACAATAGTTTGAGAATTGGAAGATATATATTGTTTTTAAAAACAGTAATTGGTAATTTAATAACAAATAGCCAACGGATAAATAATGAAAAACAAATTTGAATTAGGCTTTGTAGAAAAACTTGTCTTTTCTAATTATAAAATTAGATCAAAAGCAATTCAAGTGAATGGTGAAATTGATGACAACTTTAAAATAGTTTCAAAAAACAATATATTTTTTTTTAAAATTTATTCCAAAAATACCGACAAGGAGTTTGTAAAATTTCAGATTGATATTCTTTATTCACTTAAAAAAAATAAAAAAACTTCTAACAACACACCTACATTGAATGGTAATGTCATTGGATCCTTTCAAGATAAAGATAATAATCTAAGATTCTTTAGAATGAACAGTTGGATTGAAGGGAGATTATGGTCAAAAGTAAACCCTATTAATAAATCGCTAAGGTTTGAACTTGGTGAAGTTTCAGCTAAAATTTTAAATGAATTAAAAAGAGTTAAAAAAGGGTATTTCAGAGAAAAATTTGATTGGGATTTACAAAATTTTTTATGGACTGAAAAATACATGAACGAAATTGACATTTCAAAAAGGAATGTTGTTAAAAAACTCATATCTAACTTTAAACATCAAGAAGAAAAATACAAACAACTTAGGAAGTCGATTATACATAATGATATCAACGATAATAATATCATTGTTTCTGAGGATTTAAAAGTGCCTAGCATTAATGGAATAATCGATTTTGGGGATTGCACATATACTCAATTAATTAACGAAGTTGCCATACTTTGCACTTATTCAATTATTGGCAGCAAGAATCCTTTAATATCAGCCTGTGAGGTTTTAGAGGGATTCAACAATAGTTTAAAAATAAAAGAAGAGGAAATTGATTTCTTATACGATTTAATCTTAATGAGAATCACGGTCTCGTTAATTAAATCAAGTCTAAACAAAAAAAATAATAGAGAAAATAAATATTTAGTTATTAGCCAAGATGATATGAAATTACTGTTCAAAAATTGGTCTAAGATTAATAAAGAATTAGCTATATGCTTTTTTAGAAAATCATGTGGATATTCCCCTCACAAAAATGAAAAGAAATTTAGTGCAATAATCAAGGAAAATAATTCTTCATTGGATATACTTTTTAAAACTTTAAACAAAAAAGATCCAAAAGCGATTGATATGAGTGTTTCCAGTGAATGGCTTGATAATGAAATGATAATAGATAATAACAAATTTGAACAAAAGTTAAAATCTAATTCTGAAAATAAATTATTATGCGGTGGATATTTAGAGGTAAGACCTGTTTATGATTCATTAGATTATCAAAAAATTACAGATAATGGAGTAGAAAATAGGACAACTCATCTAGGAATTGACTTTTGGGTAAATGAAAAAACCCCAGTTTATTCCATTATGGATGGTTTTGTAAAAATTATAACCAATGATAAAACTAAAAAAGGTTATGGAGGTTTAATAATTATTGAACATTCAATAAATAACATTAAATATTACTCGCTTTACGGACATTTATCAGATCAAAAAAAATCAAAAATTAAGAAAGGCCAAAAAATTAAGAAAGGCCAAAAAATCGGTGAAACAGGAAATAATAAAGAAAATGGAGGATGGATACCACATTTACATTTTCAAATAATGCTTACGTTGTTAAATTTCAAAAATGATTTTCCAGGTGTTTGTTTTTTTAATGAAAAGGATGTTTGGTCAAGTATTTGTCCCAATCCAGAAATAATTTTGAATATTAAGCTGCTTAGAAAAAAAGTACAAGAAAATGATAAATTAATTAAACTAAGGAAAAAATATTTAGGTGCAAACCTGATGTTAAGCTACCAAACTCCCTTACACATAGTTCGTGGGTTTAATCAATTTCTATTTGACAATTATGGTCGTAAGTATCTGGACACAGTAAATAATATTGCACATGTTGGTCATCAAAATATAAATGTTGTAAAATCTGCAAAAAAACAATTGGGGGTCTTAAACACCAATACTAGATATTTACACGAAGAGATTTTAGATCTTAGTGAAAAGATATTGAGAAAATTTCCGAAAAAATTATCAAAAATATATTTTGTCAATTCTGGAAGTGAAGCCAACGAGTTAGCAATCCGAATGAGTGAAATATATACAAATAGTAATAATCATATTGTTTCAAAAGGTGGATATCATGGAAATACAAACTACGCGATAAATCTAAGCAACTATAAATATATGAGTAAGGGAGGGAGAGGCAAATTAAAAAACATTTACGAAATACCAATGCCAGACATATTCCGCGGAAAACATCGTGGAAAAAATACTTCTAAAAAATATTTTTCATATGTTCAAAATATCGTTGAAAAGTCAAAAATGAAAAAAAATAAAATTAGTTCAATGATAATTGAACCCATTTTAAGCTGTGGAGGTCAGATTGAGCTTCCAAAAACATTCCTAAAAAAGTGTGCGAAATTATTTGCTAAAAATAATATTCTTCTAATATGTGATGAAGTGCAAACCGGTTTTGGACGAGTTGGAGAAAAATATTGGGGTTTTGAATTATATGATGTAATTCCTGATATAGTTACACTTGGTAAACCAATGGGTAACGGGCACCCTATCGGAGCTGTTGTCTGTAGTAATGAAGTTTCAGAAAAATTTAATAACGGAATGGAATTCTTTAGCTCTTTTGGCGGAAATCCAGTGTCTTGTAAAATCGCATCTGAAGTAATAAATGAGATAGAATCAAAAGATTTACAAAAAAATGCTTTGACAATCGGCAATTATTTAAAAAAGGGCTTATGTAGCTTAGCATCCAAACATCCAATAATAGGGGATGTTAGAGGTAAAGGGTTATTTCTTGGTTTTGAATTAGTTGATAAAAAATTAAATCCTTTAGAAGACAAAGCAATATATTTAAAAAGCAGAATGAAGGATCTTGGATTTTTAATGAGTAATGACGGAATTGATCATAATGTTATAAAAATTAAACCACCGATGATTTTTAACAAAAAAGACGCAGATAATTTATTGTTTTTTCTTGATTTAGTTTTGAAAGAGGATTTTTTAAAGTATGATTAAAATTTTCTGTTTGGATTAAATCGATCAATATTGACAGAAGTATTTTTTTCGGAAATTAACTCGGAAATAATCTTTCCTGTTCCTGTGCTCATACTCCACCCCATCATACCGTGACCAGTTGCAATTAATACATTTTTTAATTTTTTTGTTCTACCAATATATGGCAAGCCATCAGCCGATATGGGTCTGAATCCAAAACCAGCACTTTTTCTGTCAGATTGAGGGATTTTGATTGATGGATAGAATGATTCAACTGAATCAGCAATAGCATTTACTCTATTCATTCTTAATTTGTTATTAATAGAAGAAATCTCCATTGTTCCAGAGAATCTGGAAAATCCATTCATTGGAGTTATAGCACATTTAGCTTCTACTAAAATTGCTGGACATGTTATTCCTGTTTGTTTATGATGATTTATACTATACCCTTTTCCAGCCTGTAAAAGCAGGTCAATTCCTAACTTATTACATATTTTAGATGTCCAAGTTCCAGCCGATAAAACATATTCATCAAATCTAACACTCTTTCCAGAAATTTTAACCGATTTTATTTTGTCTCTGTCTATTTCAAAATTTTCAATTTCGGTATTTTTTAAACAATTTACTCCGTTATCAAGAATGAATTTTTTTAATTCAGAAATCAGCTCTCCAGGTGTTGTGTGATGGTCAGATCCAAAATAAGCAGCGCCAATTGTGTCAATATTTATGTTAGGCTCAATTGATTTTATGTCATCAACGCTTAACATTTTAGCGCTTAATCCACTTTCAACCGCTTTTTTTACAATTTCCTCTTCTTTACATAATGACTTTTCAGATTTACACAACATCATCAATCCCTTTTTTTCATAGTGAAATGTCATTTGATTTTCAGTCTTGATTTGATTTAATAATTCCTGACTAAAAACTGATAAATCAATAATAGGTCTAATCGAGTTTTCAACATTTTTTTCACTACAAGACTTATTAAAAGCAAGTAGCCATTTAATAAATGGGATATTTAATCTAGGCTGAATGTAAAAAGGGCTTGAAGAATCAAACATCCACTTAAGACCTTGACTTATTACACCAGGCGATGCCAAAGGAATTATGTGGCCAGGAGATAAATATCCTGCATTTATATATGACGCACCAGTGTTCATACTTGATTTGTCAACGATAGTTACATCAAAACCATCTTTTTTTAAAAAATATGCTGAGCATATTCCAATAATCCCGCCTCCGACAATTAATACCTTTTTAGACATATTTATATTACTTGGAATCCCTGATAAAAAGGATCCGAACTATCGACAATAATTTTATTATAGCCGTGAATTTTAGCCCAACCTCTTATAACTGGCGAAATCCCGTCAATATTATGAATTTTTGAAGATTTTTGAATTCTACAAACAAATTTTGATCCAATATAACTTTCATGAATAAAAACCTCTCCAACCTTTAGTTTGTTTTGTGAAAATAATTGCGCCATTCTAGCAGAACTTCCTGTACCACATGGAGATCTGTCAATTGCTTTATCTCCATAAAATACCGCATTTCTTGATGAAGATTCATCATTAAGTACTTGACCTGTCCATAAAACATGAGACACGTCACTTATAGATTTATCAATAGGGTGAATAAATCTATTTGCATATTTTTTATTAATCTTATCTCTAATTTCACGGGAAAAAGAAATAAGTTCTTCAGCTCGATAATTATTTAATCCAAAATAATTTTTTTGAGGTTCAATAATCGCATAAAAATTACCCCCATAAGAAACATCAAACTTAATTTTACCCAAATAATCTGAATGGATCATTAAATTTGAATCAGCAAGATAACTATCTACATTTATGATTTCTACCCACTCTACTTTTTCATTTTTTATTTTATAATTAACCTCTATTGTTCCAGCAGGAACTTCAATTTTTAGAACCCCTTCAACTTTTGGTTTTATTAAATTTTCTTCAAGTGCTATAGTAACGATACCAATTGTTCCATGCCCACACATAGGTAAACATCCAGAAGTTTCTAAAAATAAAATTGAAAAATCATTTTCTGAGTTTTCTGGAGGATATATCATTCCCCCACTCATCATATCATGACCTCTTGGTTCAAACATCAAAGATTTTCTGATCCAATCATAATTTTTTAAAAAATCCAATCTTTTTTCACTCATTGTTTTTCCATTGAGTTTTGGATTTTCTGTTAAAATCAATCTTACCGGATTACCACAAGTGTGTGCATCAATACATTCGAAAATATATTTACTCATTGATTTTATTAACTATATAATTATTAATTCTATTTTCTAATATTGACAGAGTTACTGTTCCATATTCTAAGATAATCTCATGAAAATCTCTAATATCAAATTTTTGATCTAATTTATTTTTCGCCTTATTTCGTAATTCTCTAATCTTTAATTCACCTATTTTATATGACAATGCTTGCCCAGGCCAAGAAATATACCTGTCTATTTCGGTATTAACTTCGTGAAGTGACAATGCAGTATTACTTGACATATAATTAACTGCTTGATCGCGTGACCAGCCTTTTGCATGAATACCAGTATCTACTACTAGTCTACAAGCTCTCCACATTTCGTAAGTAAACTTGCCAAATTTTTCATAAGGAGTTGTATAAATCCCCATTTCATCAGCTAAAAATTCTGTGTATAAACCCCAACCCTCACCATAAGCTGATAAATATAAATTTCTTCTAAATTGCGGTATGCTATCTCCTAATTCATTATTTAACGCATTTTGAAGATGGTGTCCGGGAACAGCCTCGTGTACTGTTAAAGCAGGAATTGTGTAAAGAGTTCTGCTTTTTAAATCATATGTGTTTACCCAATAATAACCAGGTTCTGTGCTATTTTTTGAAGTACCAACATATCTTCCTCCAGTATATTTTGGAGCTATAGCATCAGGAACTGGTGCAACTCCGTATGGTTTTCTTGGGAGAGTCTTAAAAAATCTTGGAAGCTGTGCATCTGCTCTTTTTGAAATATCCCTTGCATACATAAGTAGCTCTTTTGGAGTTTTCGCATAAAATTGGTCATCGGTTCTTAAAAATTTGAAAAATTCCTCAAAAGAACCCTTAAAATTTAATTCTTTGATGATTTCAATCATCTCTTTTTTTATTCTGGCCACCTCGGTTAATCCAATTTCATGTATTTTATCGGCATTATACGTCTTACTTGTTGTGTAATAATCAATTCTATTTTGATAAAATTCTGATCCATTAGGGGTCTCTGAAACTCCAATACTATTTCTTGTATTTGGATAATACTCATTTTCAAAAAAGTCTTTAATCCTAATAAATTGTGGAACCACATTTTTTTCAATAGCTTTTTTGGCCACGATTAAAATAGAATCTTTTTGAGTTTGAGATAAATCTTTTGGTAAGTTACTGAACGGAGAATAAAAATAATTTGATTTATAATCATCGGTAATATGATCGTTGTAAGTAGATTCATAACCTTTAAAAATTATCAATGGTTGTGAAACTCCTTTTTCAATTCCTTTTCTTAGAAGGGGTAAATACTGATCAACATATTGAGGAATTGAATTAAGTTTATTTAAATAATTTTTAATCTGCTCATAATTATATAATGGCCTAACATGATAGACCAAACTAGAGTGAAAACCTGAGTCAGATAATAGAGGATTTAGAAATCTTTCAAAATCATAATAAGCTATTATATCAAGTAGCTCAAAGGATAATAATTCGTAAGAAATATTATCGTTTTCATCTAACTTATTTGCATCTATCTTAGACATTTTTGATAAAAGATTCTCTGCGAATTCTTTTTCATTCTTAAAGTAATCTTCAGAAAAATTTCCAAGTGGGTACTCATCATGATCGTATCCTTTATGGTTTTGATATTCTTCAATAATACCTTCTAATTTATGCTGATTTGTATTACATGAGTAGAAAATAAAAATTATTAGAAAAAGATAATTGTATTTCATGTATTTGTTAATTTTTAAAATCGAAGATCTCATTTTAGTGTATAATACCGTTTATATTACGTTTTATGTTTAAGGGATTTCCATTTTTTAATTCCTCTGGTAATAAACTTTCAGGGAAATCTTGAAAACTTACAGGTCTCAACCATCTCTTTATCGAATTAATACCAACCGCGCTAAATCTACTATCAGTTGAAGCCGGGTAAGGTCCTCCATGGGTCATAGACTCACAAACTTCAACACCTGTTGGTACACCATTGAAAATAATTCTACCAACTTTTAGTTCTAAAGTATCAATAATTTCTTGAGTTAACATAGTATCATTATTTTCGGCTAGTACTGTACCTGTCAACTGTCCTTCTAAAGATTCTATAACAGCATACATCTCCTTATAATCTTGACATGTTACAATTAATGAACAAGGTCCAAAAACCTCATGTTGTAAACTTTTATCTTCTATAAACTTTTCAGCACTAACATGTGAGATAACATGTTGCGGATAATTTTTATCTATTATATTTATTTCACGAGTAAGTATAGATACATTACTGTTTTGTTTAATTTTTTCTAATCCTGAATTGTATGCATTATAAATATTAGGATGTAACATACATGAAGGAGATATTTGTTCAATTTCCTCAATCAATTTTTTTATAAAAAGATCAAAAATATCGGATTCAAAAGAAATTATAATTCCTGGATTTGTACAAAACTGTCCAGAACCAACAGTAATTGATTTGGCATATTCTTTAGCCAGGTTATCATATTCTTTTTCAAGTTTTTTGGGAAAAATTAAAACCGGATTAACACTTCCCATCTCAGCAAATACGGGAATCGGGTGTCTTCTCTTTGATGCCAAATCATAAATCGCTCTACCTCCCTTTAAACTTCCAGTAAAACCAACTGCCTTTACATGAGGACTATTTACTAATTTAATACCAACCTCAATTCCTTTACTGTTTAAATTAGAAAAAACTCCATTGGGCATATTTGTTTTTTTTGCTGCTCTTATAATTGCTGATGAAACCAACTCTCCTGTTCCAGCATGCATCGGATGAGATTTCAAAATAACTGGACATCCTGCAGCTAAAGCAGATGCTGTATCACCTCCAGCAGTTGAATAGGCTAAGGGAAAGTTACTAGCACCAAAAACTACAACAGGGCCAATTGGCATTAACATTTTTCTAAGATCTGGTTTTGGCAAAGGTTTTCTGTTTGGAATTGGACTGTCAATAGAAACTTCTTGGTACTTTCCTTCTTTGAGTAGTTCTGCAAAAATTATAAGTTGATTTATAGTTCTTCCTAGTTCTCCTAAACATCTTGCTTCAAGCAATCCTGTTTCAGAACAATATATGTTTATAATTTCAGAAGAAATTAATTTTAACTCTTCAGAAATTTGTATTAAAAATTCTGATCTTTTCTTTGCTGAAACTTGTTTAAAAATTTTAAATGCATCTGATGCAAGTTTTGTTGCTTTTCGAATTTCGGTGTCACTTGCTTCAAAAAATATTGTGTCATTTTCAATATTTAATTTAGGATCAAATGTTTGAAAAGTTACATTAGAATCCGAAGACAAATCTTCTCCGATTTGGTTTTTACCTGAAATCATTTTTTAAAAATTATATTTTGTTAAATCTGGTCTGTTTTTAATTCCTGTGTTAATAATTTTCAACACCTCTACTCTCTCAGTACCTGAAAGAGGTTTTCTAGGTAATCTTACGTGTTCAGATCCGATATTTAAAATGGTTTCTGCTAATTTAATATTTTGAACAAGCTTAGGGTTTATATCTAACTCTAACAAGGGAAGAAACCATCTATATATTTCTATTGCTTCTTTAATTTTTCCTTTTTCTTGTAGTTTGTAAATTGCAACTGTTTCCCTTGGAAAGGCACATACAAGACCCGCGATCCATCCGTCAGCTCCCATTAATAAACTTTCAAGAGCAATTGTATCAACTCCCGTCATAATTTTTAATCTTGATCCAAAACTATTTTTCAATCTTGTCACATTTGAAATATCCCTTGTTGATTCTTTGACAGCTTTAATATTTTCACATTTTAACAATTCATCGAACATGTCTAGTGTTACTTCAATTCCATAATCAACAGGGTTGTTGTAAATCATTATTGGAAGACTTGTTGAGTTTGCTATTGACCTAAAGTAATCAATTGTTTCATTTCTTCCAGACTTGTACCTCATTGGAGGTAATACCATTAAACCCTTAGCCCCAAGGATTTCAGCATCTTCAGCGCATTTTATTGCATCTAAAGTACCCTGCTCAGCAATATTTACCACAACTGGCACTTTATCTTGTACATATTGTACAGTGCTTTTGGTTAAAATATTCTTTTCTTCCTGGTTTAGTGTACTAGCTTCCCCAAGTGAACCTGCTAAGACTATTGCATTTACACCAGAATCAATTTGAAAACTTAAATTCTTATTAAATAAATCAAGATCTAACTTATTACTTGAATTGAATTTGGTAGTAATTGCAGGCATGACTCCTTTCCATTCCATAAAATAAAATTTATCTATTCAAGATAATGTTTTTTAAATTATTTATTCTTGACTAATCTGTTATAAATAAATCCGACGCTATTCCATCGGTCATAAATTTGTACTCATCGGAAGTGTAAATTTTATTTTCTTTTTTTATCAAAATGCCCTCGTCTATTTTCAAAGATATTCCCTTTAAAAAATGATCTATAAATTTTTGATCAAACTTTAATTTTAGATCATCAATGTTAATTCCTGTTGATCTGCGTAAACCTATCATCATTATTTCATTGAAAACATCTTTTTCATTTAAACATTCTGTTTTCTGAGGCAATTTTTTATTTTCAATACTTTGAGAATAAAGTTGATTGTTACTGATATTCCATTTCCTGTACTTTCCGTCAAATGAATGAGCAGAAGGTCCAAATCCGATATATTTTTTTCTGCCCCAATACCCCAAATTATTTTGACACTCAAAACCTGGTTTGGCAAAACTGGAAAATTCATAATTAATATATCCAAGATCAGATAAGGTTTTGAATGAAAAATCATATTGAATTCTTTGATCAGTTTCGTTAATTTGATCGATTTTCTTGTTTTCAATTAATTTTTTAAGAGCTGTTTTTGGCTCAACTGTTAAAGCGTATGTTGATATATGAGGAACATTATTATCAATCAGTATTTCAAGATTTTTTTTCCACTGACTAATAGAAGAACTTGGGATTCCATAGATTAAATCAACTGAGAAGTTTTCAAAATTTTGCATTACTAAATTGAGAGATGATAGTGCCTGATCAGAACTATGCGACCTATTCATTAATAATAAATCAGAACTATTAAAAGATTGCACACCTAGACTTATTCTGTTTATTTTACTACTTTTCCAAGATTCAATTTTACTTAAATTGATATCATCAGGATTACATTCTAAAGTTACCTCTGGATTCTTTATAATCTTAAATGAATCGTGAATTGTGTTTAATATTAAAGAAATATTTGATTTGTTCATTATAGAAGGAGTTCCGCCCCCAAAATAAATTGAATGAATATCCTCATTTAATTCAGATGATCTTAATTTAATCTCATCACATATTGATCTTATTATTAAATCTTTTGATTTCAAAGAGGTTGAAAAATGAAAATCACAATAGTGACAAGCTTTTTTACAAAATGGTATATGAATATAAATACTTGCTATAACTATTTAATTTTATCTTGATTTTTTTTAACGAAGCTGGCCCAACCAGAATATTTTTTACCCCCTAAGCTATTATTAGAATTATAAAAATGACAAACTGCCGCAGCTAAGCCATCTGTTGAATCAAGATTCTTCGGGAGTTTTTCAATACTTAGTAAATTTTGAAGCATTTTAGCAACTTGCTCTTTACTAGCATTTCCGTTTCCGGTGATTGCCATTTTAATTTTTTTAGGAGAATATTCGGTGATTGGTATTTCTCTTGAAAGACCAGCTGCCATAGCAACTCCCTGGGCTCTACCTAATTTTAACATACTTTGAATATTTTTACCAAAGAATGGTGCTTCAATGGCAATTTCGTCAGGGTTATATCCTTCGATTAATGATATGGTTCTTTCAAAAACCAACTTTAATTTTAAATAATGATCTTTATATTTAGTCAGATTCAATTCATTCATCAGAATCAAATTCATTTTTCTATCCTTTACTTTTATAATACCAAAACCCATAATTGTAGTTCCAGGGTCAATTCCTAAAATAATTTTTTCAGCCATTATTTTTTATTCAGTTGATACAAGAATGGGAAGATCAAAAGTAACATCAACCTCTTGACCCCTCTTTATTGCTGGGTACAATTTTGGCAAATTAGCTGCAGTCTTAACAAAAGACTGATTTATCACTTCTTTATATGGCAATATCTTTTCACCAATTTCTATATTTTCAATTTCTATAATTCCTTTTTTATCAACCTTAAATTTTATAAAAACTGTATCGATTAATGTTCTGTTTAAAATTAAATCATTTTTGATGAAATTTAAACTAAGACTGTCTGAAATTGTTCTTATAAAGCAATTATTTTTTTTACTGGTTTCATTGATTTGTGTACAATTTTCAAATACAGGAAATTGATCAACTTCTGACCAATTAAATGATTTCATTTCATCATTAATAAACTCATCAACAGTTATTTTCTTGCTTATTTTAAAATCTAAATCACATGCTAAAAAGAAAAAAAAAGAAAAAATTAATGAGGTTTTTCTCACAATAAATTAATATTATATATTTTCATAAAGTTAATTTATTTATTTAAAAAAATCTTAAATAGAATATGGATATATTTTTGTTAATATTATCATTTGCTATAATGATTGTTGGTATTATAGGAAGCGTAATACCTATTTTACCGGGACCCCTAAGCTCCTGGATTGGTCTATTTTTGTTCAGCATAATCTCTGATGTTCAAGTAAATACTACTCTACTAGTTACTACATTTATTATTGCCTTGATTATTTTTATTTTAGATTACATATTGCCCATATATACCTCTAAAAAATTCGGAGCCAGTAAATATGGAATTATTGGAGCTTCAATCGGAACAATTATAGGTCTTTTTGCCCCTCCCTTTGGAATAATAATTGGAGCCATAATTGGAGCTATATCAGGGGAATTGTTATTAAACAAAAATTTTAAAAAATCTTTTAAGGCAGGTGTAGGTGTATTTTTAGGTTTGATAGTTTCAGGAGTTTCAAAAGCTTTTATATCTATAGTTTACCTTGTACTTTATATAAAATTATTTTTAGATAATTTTAATAACTTATTTTGATTCTCCCCCAATTGTTAAAGTTGGGATAATGTCTGTTGTATAAGAATTTAGATTTTTATTTAGTCCGAACCATTTAGAATTCATTCTGTCTACAAGCAGTTCAACGGATCTGTTTCCAATCTCAGTTCCGTGCTGATAAATAGTTGTTAGTTTAGGACTTGAATACTCAGAAATTGTCTTATCTCCAAAACCAACTACAGATAATTCTTTGGGAACTTCTATATTTAGATTTTTTGCAATATTAATAGAAATAACTCCACATACGATATCAGCTGAAATAATTGCATCTGGTTTATTCTTTTTTAAAAATTTTTCAATTTCTATATGTTTATCTCGATTTTTTGATATTCTCAAAATTAAATTTTCATCAAATTTACCAAAGAAATCAAATGATGCTTTTCTGAATCCATTTGCTCTATATTTACCAACATTTAATTCATTAATTGTGCTAATGAATCCAATTTTTTTTCTTCCTAAATCTTTTAAGCTTTTGACTTCGTTATAGATTGCGTCAAAATCATCAATTATTACCTTATCACAATTTATCTTATCTGTTACTCTATCAAACATAACTATGGGCGTTTCTTTCATTATAAACTCCTTTAAGTGAGAATAGTCATTTTTATTTAAGGTTTCTTCTGACATAGCTATAATAACCCCGTCAACAGTTCCACTTGAAAAAATTTGAAGACTATCAACCTCTTTTAGCATAGATTCTTTTGTATTAATTGTTATCACATCATAACCAAATTGATCGGCAGAATCATGAATACCATTTAGCACCTTTGAATAAAACCTATTTAAAATATCTGGAATAATAACACCAATCGTTAATGTTCTATTACTTTTTAGACTTAAAGCTATTTTGTTGGGTCTATAATTATATTTATTTGCAAGATATTTAACCTTTTCAATCGTTTCAACACTGATCTCAGGGCTATCCCGTAATGCTTTCGAAACTGTCGAAATAGAAACCTTAAGTTCTTTAGCTAATTTTTTTAAAGTAATCATTTTACTTAACTAAATGAAATTCTTTATAGTCGCTTACATCAGAATTTGTTCCAATAAAAGCATGAAATTTTCCATCTTCAGCCTCCCATTTATTTTCATATGTATAGAATTCTAATAAAGAACTATCAATTTCAAAATTAACAACTTTAGATTCTCCTGGAGCTAATTCAATTTTTTCAAATCCTTTTAATTCTTTCATAGGTCTTGCAATACTTCCAACTATATCCCTTAAATAAAGCTGGACTACTTCTTCACCTTTAAACTTTCCTGTATTTGAAACAGTTACCGAAGCATTTATTTTAGAATCTTTAGTCATTGAATCAGAACTAATTTCAAAATCAGAATAACTAAACTCAGTATAACTTAATCCGTATCCAAACGAATACAAAGGACTATTTTCAACATCAGCATAACCCGAATTAGTAACCTGTTCTATGGAGGTGCTAGGCCTTCCCGTATTTTTAAAATTATAATATATCGGGACCTGCCCAACATTTCTTGGAAATGACATTGTTAATTTACCTGATGGATTATAATCTCCGTATAATACTTGGGCAATTGCATCACCAGATTTTGAACCAAGGTGCCAAGCTTGTACAATTGACGGAATATTTTTGTCAGCCCATGATAGGTCTAAAGGTCTTCCGCTCATTACAACCAAAACAATATTTTGATTAATTTTATAAATTTCTTTTAAGAGCTCCAACTGTAAACCTGGCAATCTAATATTTGTTCTACTTCGTCCTTCACCAGACTGATGGCCTTCTTCCCCCATAACCATAACCACTACGTCTGAGGTGGCTGCTGCCAATTTTGCTTTCCCAAAATCAGACCTATCATTATAATTTAATTTAACTCTGTTATGAAAGTTTGTTTTACCATAGTAAAGCTCTACTCCTTTTTCGAATACAGTTCTATTACCTTTATATTTGTTCATCCCCTCAAGAACAGAAGTTGCTGAATTGTAAACAGCCTGAGATCTCCAATTTCCAAGTGGGCTATTTTTATCATCTGCTAACGGGCCGATTAAAGCTATTTTTTCACCTTCTTTTTCTAATGGTAATAATTGATTATTATTTTTTAATAAAACAATAGATTTTTTTGCTGCTTCAAGAGCTACCTGCATATTTTGGTCAGAGCCTAATTCTTGAATTGATCTTTCATTATTACAATATTTATAAGGATCATCAAATAAGCCTAATTCATACTTAACCCTAAGAATTCTTCTTACAGCATCGTCTATCAAATTAATATCTACTTTTCCAGAGTTGACCAAACCAACCAATTTACTTACATACAAGCTTGATTCCATATCCATATCGGAACCCGCAATAACAGCCAATTCAGCTGCATGATTTCCGTCTCTTGCAAATCCATGTGGAATCATTTGGTCTATTGAGCCCCAATCTGAAACAACAAATCCGTCAAAATCCCAATCACCTTTTAGAATATCTCTCTGAATGTGTATGTGTCCAGTTGCAGGTATTTCATCCAAAGTATTAAACGAATTCATAAAAGTCCTCACACCAGCGTCAACTGCTGCTTTGAAGGGAGGCATAATTGTATTATGAAGGGTAAAATGATTAAAGTCTGTAGTATTATAATCTCTTCCCGCTTCAGAAAAACCATAACCAGCAAAATGTTTTGCACAAGCAACAATTGAGTTGATTTCGCTCAGATCAGTCCCTTGAAAACCTTTAATTCTTGCTTTTGCAACTAGACTCCCTAAATAAGGATCTTCACCAGCTCCTTCCATTACTCTACCCCATCTTGCGTCTCTAGAAATATCAACCATTGGAGCAAAGGTCCAATTAAGACCATCAGCACTTGCTTCGGTTGCAGCAACTCTTGCAGATTTTTCCATTAGATTTAAATCCCAACTTGACGACTCTGCTAAAGGAATCGGGAAAATAGTTTTATATCCATGGATTACATCGTGACCAAAAATTAAAGGAATACCTAATCTCGTTTCTTCTACTGCTATCTTTTGTAGTGCATATATTTCATCCACTCCTATAACATTCAACATCGAACCAACCTGGCCATTTTTTAATTCGTTGTATCTTTTCTTTTGATAATCACCCTCAGGCATCGGACCGGTTGCATCCCAAAAACCGTTATATTGATTCATTTGGCCAGCTTTTTCAGCTATAGTCATCTTAGATATTAGATCTTCAATAAATTTTTCTTTTTCTGAAACATCAGAATTTTCACATGAAACAACAAATAATAAAGTAATAAGGGTATAAATAATTTTTCTCATAATTTTTACTGATAAATTCTTATATAATCAACCTCCATAGTTGACTCACTAAATTCTGGGTCAATATCAAACCAGCTTCCCCCAACAGCAACGTTTAAAATAAAAAATGCTTCTTGATCAAATGGCCAGTTTTCGTCTGTTTTAGGTGACGGATTGTATGTGTAATATAATACATCATCAACAAAAAATTGGATTCTATTTTCATCCCAATCCATAGAATAAACATGGAATTCTTGATCATAGTCAGGGACTATAGTTTCAGCATGATTAACAGTGTTTGTATAACTTGAAAGAGTATGAAGAGCAGATGAAATAACTGTAGGATTATGACCCCAATGTTCCATAATATCAATCTCTCCACACGCAGGCCATCCAACTTCAGAGTGATTAGCTCCCAAAAGCCACAAAGCAGGCCAAGTACCACCACCTGTAGGAAGCTTTGCTCTTATATCTACCCTGCCATATTGAAATTCATATTTGTCTCTAGAAATTATCCTTGCAGAGGTATATTCAAATCCTGCAATATCTTCTCTTTTAGCGGTTATTTTTAACAACCCATCCTCAACCCTTACATTATCTAAACTGCTGGTATAATATTGAGATTCTCCATTTCCCCATCCCCATTCACCATTGCCAATTTCATGGGTCCAAATATTAGAATCAATCGCCCCATTATAATTAAATTCTTCAGACCATGAGGCTTCAGGTGTTTGTGCTTCTACAAAAAGATCAAAAGTATAAAAAGTACTAGTATAATGTCCAGTTGAAGAATATGCATATACATATATTGTGTATGAATTTATTCCCTGATCAGTGTATGTATACTCAATTTGTCCAGATTCAGATTGTTCGGTTACACCACTTCCAAACCTAAATTCATAATTTACAGCATCAGTGGCATTTGCTGAACAAGTAATCAGTCCAGATCCATCTCCGTTTGGAAAGGAATCTGTTTGTCCAATTATATTTATTTGTAATGTTAAATCATAAGGAATTATTGGTTCTTCTATTGTTGTGTCAGAATTTGAATCCGTAGAGTTATCTGAACAACATGCTAGAATAAGAAAGCATGTAAAAAAAACAAATTTTAAAAATTTATTCATGATTTTGATTAGTAATTGACAAATATAAAAAATAAGAGAGAAGTTTTATAAAACTTCTCTCTTATAAATTCAGATTATAAAAATTGTTATTCCTGGTTAGTTATTTTAGTATACCACGCATTATTATCAAAGCCAATAGTTTTCAAATACATTTCGTTTGAATTCCAGTTGGTTATTCTATATGTGTGATCTCCTCCAACATAGAATCCGGCAAAACCATTTCCAGTTAGATTTAGCACTAAGTATCCGTCTTGCTCAGAAATACTCCAGCCTGATGTAAAATTATCGGTCGCATAGTAGAAATACTCGCCCGCATCGATTTGATCTTGTGGTCTGTCTTGTGGACCTGAAAAATCGCTCTCTAAAGGAACATCTTTACCCAAAATACTTCCTTGAGTTTGATATTCGATACTTCCGTCAGAAGAAAAAACCATTCTATCATCGTACATTCCTGTATCAGCTTTGTCATACGGACCAGCACTATACCAAGCAGGAATATCATTATCAATACCGGTATGATTAGAATCTGCACTATGAACACCTAAATGACCAGCCGATTCAGCCATAACTCTCCAACTTCCAGTTGTTAATGCTGCAACTAATTCTGCAGGTGGTTCAAATGTATAAAGAACTTCAACAGATGTAGCTCCGTTAGACATAATACCAGCTGTTCCAGAAGCAACAACTTCCATTGTATAAATATGAACACCTGTAGTTGTGAATCTAGTTGTAAATACCCCGCTAGGAACCATGGTTTCTACACCATTTCGAATGAATTTATATGTAATAGCATCAGCTGCAGTAGCTGTAAAAGTCACATATCCACTTCCATCCCCATAAGGGTTATCCGCGTCTGCACCTTGAAGTGATGCAGAAATAGTTAAACCTGTAGGGCTTACAATATCTCCAAATTCATAATCTTCTTGTTCACAAGAAGAAAAAACAAATAGAGATAAAACGATAAGTAAAAAATTTATTCTTTTCATAATATTATTTATTAATCAATTAATTGAATTTCATCAACTCTGTACGTAGCTCCCGTTGTATTTCCAAAATCATAAAAAACAATGAATGATACATATTCTAAATCTGGGGCTTCCGAGAAATCATAAACTAATGTTTCCCATTGGTTAGCTACGGTAGTAGTCATGTCCATTTCATGTGTAAGTCCTGCAACATTTCCAGCACTTGTTTCAAGTTTTACCTTAACTACTTTTCCAGCTTCGGGTGCATATGACTTAATATGAATTTGACTTGAACCATTAAAATCTATAATATCCACTGCAAAGCCCATTCCTCCCCAAACTTCTGCTCCTTCGTCTTTTACAAATTGAAGAACATTTCCAGTGGTATTTTCTCCAGATGGATCCGGATTAGGAATTACTTCAACTCCGCCAACTCCTCCAAAAGAGAAACTCTCTGGAACGTCTCCTTCAAAATTTTCAATACCCTGAACATATTCACCTATTCCTACCTCTACATCATCAAAGTGATATACTCCAGCATCTTGATTACCGAAATCATAAAAAACGATAGCTGTTATATAGTCAAGGTCAGGTGCTCCAGAAAAATCATAAGATAGAATCTCCCAATGATTCGCAACAGTTGTAACCATGTCAAATTCGTATGTTAATCCGTCGACATTTCCTGCACTTGTTTCGAGTTTTACCTTCACTACTTTACCAGCTTCAGGTGCGTAGGATTTTAATCTAAGGACGTTATTTCCGTTGAAGTTAATGAAACCATCAACCGCAAAACCCATTCCTCCCCAAACTTCAGCACCTTGATCTTTTGTACATTGCATTAC
>CACEAZ010000013.1 GCA_902557655.1 uncultured Bacteroidota bacterium | reverse complement strand
ACATCCAGTAACAAAAAATATAATTAAAATTAACGCACCTGTTAAAAAGAATAAAATATGGTCAGCAACTCAGTAAATAAATTAGGAATTACGGAACTTTATAATATTCAAGATCAACACATAAAGTCACACAGTATACTTAATGTTTCAGAGAGAATCCACTATTTAGTGAAATTAAAAAAAACAATTCAGTCTCGCGAAAATGAAATATATAATGCTTTAAAATCAGACCTAAACAAACCTAAATTTGAGTCTTACGCTACTGAAATTGGTTTTTTATTAAACGAAATTTCTTTATTTATTAAAAATCTAGATAAATGGGCTAAGCCTGAATCCATTCCAAGCTCAATCATCAACTTCCCTTCAAAAGACTACATTTACAAAGAACCTTATGGAAAGGTTTTAATAATTTCTCCTTGGAACTATCCTTTTCAACTTTCACTTTTACCAGCTATGTCAGCATTTGCATGTGGAAATAACGTGATATTAAAACCAAGCGAACACACCCCATCAACCTCAAATCTTATAAAATCTATTGTTTCAGCTGTATTTCCTGAAAATGTATTTAGTGTAATTGAAGGTGATGCCGAAGTTGCTTCAGAGTTACTTAAGTTAAAATGGGATTATATATTTTTTACTGGCAGTGTTAAAATTGGTAAAATTGTTGCCAAAGCTGCTGCAGTAAACCTAACTCCGACAACGCTAGAGCTTGGAGGCAAAAGCCCCGCGGTTATAGACGACTCTATAGACCTAAAATTAGTGAGTAAAAGAATTGTTTGGGGTAAGTTTTTAAACTCTGGACAAACATGTGTGGCTCCTGATTATTTAATTGTACATGAATCAATTAAAGATTTATTGATTAAAGAACTTATAAATAGCATTTTAGAAGCTTTTGGGAAGTTTACTGATAAGATAAATAATTACACTTCAATTGTTAACGAAAATAACTTTGATAGACTTATTAAATTAATTAACGAAAGTAAAGTTATATTCGGAGGGCAGCATGATAGAAAAACAAAATTTATTTATCCAACATTAGTTGATACATCAAATACTGAAGACAATATTATGGCTGATGAGATATTTGGACCCATACTTCCTATTTTAACATACAAAAACCAAGATGATATCGATGAAATTATATTTAAAAACCCCAACCCTCTGGCGCTTTATGTTTTTACTAAGAATAAAGAATTTGAGGAAAAAATAATTAACAGATATAAATTTGGAGGTGGAGCTGTGAATGACACAATAGTTCATTTAGCTAATCCAAAATTACCCTTTGGAGGAATAGGCAACAGCGGATACGGATCTTATCATGGAAAATATTCATTTGAATTATTCACACATAACAAATCAATTGTCAAAAGAGGCACATGGTATGATAATAAACTAAGATATTCTCCTTACGAAAAAAAATTCTCAATAATGAAAAAAATAATTAAGTATTTTGGTTAACAAAAAATTACTCAAATAATATATAAACTTAAATACTAATCTTTTTTACAATAAAAAATATTTAATAATTCTTGAGTATTTTCTGAAACACAAAATCTATTATCCAGCCTCATTCCTACCACCCAAATAATTTTATTATCCCTGTTAACCAAAACAGGAACTGAAGCCTTATCTAAATGATTTATATTACTGTCTTTTAAGAATTTACCAACTTTTTTACTTCCATTCATTCCAAAGGGGTAAAAGGAATCACCGTCTTTAAAATTTCTTAATAATAACGGAAATTTTAATTTTTCACTATCCACTGTGATAACATTGTTACCCTCAGTGATTTTAGCAGTTTTTTTAAACTGAATTTGAAAACCGTTATTAACAGATACAGGATTGTGTATGTCATTAATTATGTAATTAATTTTTTTAATTTCCAGAATTGGTCTTAAAATCAACTCCTCCTTATTCCTAAATAAAATATGGGATTCACTTAATATTTTTTTTCCTGATTGTGAATCAATCAACTTATATATTTTATCCCAATCAATAAATCCAAAATCCCTCAAAAAATAATACAGAAAAGCCTTCGAATTTATCTTTTGCAAATCTCTAATCTTGATTGCAATTTCATCAGCTCTATAATCCAGTAAATTTTTCTTTAGCTCATTAATTTTATCGTGAATTATTGTGTTAGATATTTGCAGATATGAAATACTATTTTTAAAATTTTTTATAAAATTACCTTCTAGTTTTTCAAATTCAGGAATTATATTATTCCTGATTTTATTTCTTAGATAAGAATCTGTTTTGTTTGAGGAGTCTTCTCTCCAATTTAGATTGTTGGATTTTGCATAATCAATAATTTTAGATTTTTCAAAACAAATTAAAGGTCTCTTTATCTTATTATTTTCAATTGGGATACCAGTCAAACCGTCTAATCCAGAGCCTCGAGAAATATTTATGATAAACCCCTCTAAACTATCATTTAAGTGATGTGCTGTAAGAATATGTTTGATATTTAAATCATATGATAACTGATCAAAATAATCATATCTTAAATCTCTAGCAATCATCTGAGTTGATTTACTAGAGTTAGCCTTTATTTTTTTTACATTAAAAGACTTAGAATAATACTTAATTGAATTTTCTTTACACAGATCTCTAACAAAATCCTCATCCTCATCACTCTCGCCCCCCCTTAATTTAAAATTACAATGCGCAACAACAAAATCTTTTGAAACTGAAAGCATTAAATAAAATAACACCACACTATCAACACCACCAGAACAGCATAAAATACTTTTTTCATGGAGTAAATAAGGAAATTTATCTTTTATGTAAGATTCAAATTCTAGTAGCATTTCTTTTGTTTAAAACAAATATAATAGAAATGAATAGATAAAAAATTTACTTTAAATGTGAATAGCTCTATTTTCTGTAGCAGCTAAAGCTGCTTCCTTAATTGCTTCTGAGAAAGTAGGATGGGCATGAGATATTCTAGCAATATCTTCCGCAGACGCTTTATATTCCATTGCAACTACAGCCTCCGAAATTAGATCAGCACATCTTGCTCCAATCATGTGTATTCCTAATATTTCATCTGATTCAGAATCAGCCAGAATTTTGACGAAACCATCTAAATCAGAACTTGCCCTACTTCTTCCCAGAGCTCTCATTGGGAATTGACCAACTTTATAGTTTTTGTTAGAATCCTTTAATTGGTCTTCTGTATATCCAACAGATGCAACCTCTGGCCATGTATAAACAACACCAGGAATTAAATTATAGTTTATATGAGGTCTTTGACCGCTAATTAACTCTGCAACAAATACGCCTTCCTCTTCGGCTTTATGTGCTAACATAACTCCTTTTACAACATCCCCAATAGCATATATGTTGGGGATACTTGTTTTAAGATTTTCATCTACTTCAATTCGGCCGTATTTATCAGTTGATAAACCGATATTTTCAAGGTTAAGACCATCGGTGTAAGCACTCCTTCCTATGGAAATTAAGCAATAGTCACCTTCAAATTTTATATTTTCACCCTTTTTGTTTTCTGCAGAAACGACAACTAAATTATCGTTTCTTTCAATAGATGTAACCTTATGTGATGTATTTATCTTTATACCGCTCTTTTTGAAAACTTTTGTAAGTTCTTTTGAAAGACCTGCATCCATATTTGGTATTATTCTGTCTTGATATTCAATAACGGTTACCTTAGCTCCCAACCTGCTGTAAACTTGACCAAGCTCAAGACCTATTACTCCACCTCCAACAACAATTAAATGTTTTGGAACCTCTTTTAATTTAAGCGCCTCAGTAGATGATATGATTCTTTCACCATCAAAATCAGCAAAAGAAAGTTTCGATGGTTTGCTTCCTGTGGCAATAATAATATGTTTCCCCTCTATGGTTTCGGTTTTGTTATCAGATTGAATTTTAATTTTATTTGAGTTTTCAAATGATCCTATACCATTAAAAACTGTTACTTTATTTTTATTCATTAAGTACTCTAAACCTTTTGTGGTTTGCTCAACAACAGAGGATTTTCTTGACATCATTTTTTCCAAATCAAGCTTAATCTCTCCCTTAACTGAAATCCCATGATCTTCAAAATTATGAATTGCATTTTCATAATGATGTGAAGAATCCAACAAGGATTTACTAGGAATACATCCAACATTTAAACATGTTCCGCCCATAGTCGAATACTTTTCAATTAATGCGGTTTTCATACCTAATTGTGCAGCCCTAATAGCTGAAACATAACCTCCCGGCCCAGAACCAATAACAATTACATCAAACGTGTTCATACTTCTCAAATTTAGGATTCAAAAATACAAATATTTAAATGTTAAAATAATTTTTAAAGTATTAAAATTGATTTTGGTAAATTAGTGCAAAATTCAAATTAAAAGCACTTATAACTTAATGAAATCTAAACCTGCAAATAAAATACAAGACTTACAATTTTTTGGGGAATTTGGTGGAGTGAATCCATCAATATCTGACTCCTCAACTTATACTTTTCTTTCTGCTAACTCAATGTCTCAAACATTTGAAGGAAACATGGAGGGTTGCTATTTATATTCCAGAAACTCATCCCCTAGTAATTTATATCTTGAAGAAGCATGTGCAGCCATGGAAGGAACAGAAGCTGCTAATGTATTTTCATCTGGAATGGGAGCAATAACCTCTACTATATTACAAATTTGCAAATCTGGAGATCATATCATCTCAAGCAGGACCGTATACGGGGGCACCTATGCATTTTTAAAAAACTTTACTCCACAAATTGGTATTGAAACTGATTTTGTTGATATAACAAACATTAATGCAATTAAAAATCTTGTCAGGAAAAAAACCAAAATCATATACTGTGAGGTTTCATCAAATCCTCTTTTGGAAGTTGCAGATATTGAATCACTTTCTAAAATTGCAAAAGAAAATGGCTTAAAATTAATTGTTGATAATACATTTACTCCTTTATCAATTTCCCCTGCAAAATTTGGTGCTGATATTGTAATACATAGCTTGACAAAATTTATTAACGGAACAAGTGATACAATTGCTGGGGTTGTATGTAGTTCAAAAGAATTCATTCATTCATTGAGAGACGTTAATGACGGTGCTTTTATGTTGATGGGAGCAACAATGGATAGTTTAAGAGCAGCTTCTGTTTTAAAAAATATGAGAACACTTCACATAAGAATGAAAAAACACGGAGAGAACGCTATGTATTTGGCAAAATCATTTGAAAAAGACGGTATTAAAACTGTTTATCCTGGGCTTAAATCACATACCTCACATAAAATTTTCTCCAAAATGATGAATGAAACGTATGGATACGGAGGAATGGTAACCATTGATGTTGGAAGTTTAAAAAAAGCCAATATGCTGATGGAGAAAATGCAGGATAAAAACCTAGGATATCTTGCGGTTAGCCTTGGATTTTATAAAACTTTGTTCTGTGCCCCTGGCTCATCAACCTCATCAGAAATATCGGATGAAGAACAAGGAAAAATGGGTTTAAGTGAAGGATTGATAAGGTTTTCTGTTGGTTTAGATCAAGATATTGAAAGAACATATATTGGAATAAAAAAATGTTTGAAGGAATTTAAACTTATTTAGATGAATACAACTTCCTCAGAAATTAGTTTAAACAAATCATTAATTCCAATTATAATTTTAATCTCTTTATTATTCTATAATATTATTTCATTTGAAAATAATGATTGGCTTGGGGAGTACACATATCATTATTTACTGATATCCTCATCTGTTATTGCTGTTTTTTTAGGCTTTTTAGAAAATATTAGTATTTCACATATAATAAAAAGAATAATTGAAAGTATAAAAAGTATAACCATTCCTATTATTATTTTATTGCTTGTTGGTGCTCTTGCAGGAACTTGGAAAGTAAGTGGGATTATTCCAGCAATGGTATACTATGGGCTAAATCTTGTGGATCCTTCCGTCTTTTTACCGTTGACATTAATTGTTTCAACATTAGTTTCATTAACAACAGGAAGTTCGTACACAACCTCAGCTACTGTAGGAATCGCATTAGTAGCCGTTGGAATTGCATTTAATATCTCGGCAGGCATGACTGCAGGAGCGGTAATTTCTGGAGCTTATTTTGGCGATAAGATGTCGCCACTTAGTGATACAACTAACCTAGCACCAGCAATGGCAGGAACTGATCTTTATTCCCACATAAGATACATGACTTATACAACCGTTCCAACCTATGTTATTACTCTTATAATTTTTATAATACTAAGTTTTAATTTAGATATTAGTGGAAACGGAGAGATGAATGAGATAAATAATCTATCTCAAACAATTTTAAATGACTTTTATATTTCTCCTACACTTTTTTTAGTCCCAGTTCTGGTAATAGTGTTAGCCTTTTTAAAAATTAGACCCATCATTGCTTTAAGTTTAGGTATAGCTGGGGCTGTACTATTTGCTCTAATATTTCAGAATAATGTATTACAATCGATAAACCCTTCGCAAATTACCTCGGTTTTTCAATCAATTTTTATCGATACTGAAATTGCAACTGATAATTCTAGAATTGAAAGACTCTATAATTCAGGTGGGATGAAAGGAATGTTATGGACAATATATTTAACAATTAGTGCAATGATTTTTGGAGGATCTATGGACGGGATTGGTGCTCTAAAGAAAATAACTGATTTTTTACTTAATAAGGCGAAAACTACTTTTGGACTTTTCGCTAGTACCGCTGCTAGTTGTTTGGGTATAAACATAGTGGCTTCAGATCAATATCTAGCAATTGTTATTCCTGGTAAAATGTTTAAAGATGCTTTTGAGGAAAAAGGTCTTTCAGCAGAGAATTTAAGTAGAACTCTTGAGGACTCAGGTACTGTGACCTCAGCTTTAATTCCTTGGAATACTTGTGGCGCATATCATTACGGAGTTTTAGGTGTTTCGGTTACTGATTATTTTATTTATGCAATATTTAATTGGTTAAGCCCCGTTACAACATTGTTTTATGCAGCATTTATGATAAAAATAAAGACATTATCTTCTCATAAAAAATAATTAAAAAGTTTATACTTGATTAAATGATTATTAACTTGCAAGTAACAAAACCAATATTAAGTAAATGAAGCATATTTTTTCGTTTTCAAAAAATAAAGAAAAAAGGGAACTCTCCAGCGCTAAGAGACTTTTTATTGGGAGCACGTTGGCGATACTTTCTGTTTTTCTTTTTGTTTCTTTTGTATCCTATTTTTTTACGGGAGAAATTGATCAGAGTAATTTATATAGCTTTTCTGACAAAAACATTACCAATTCAAACTCATTAGGAAAGATTGGTGGAATTATTAGTGATTTTTTTATTTATAAAGGATTTGGGGTTAGTTCAATTATAATTTCGTTTCTAATATTCCTAAGCTCTTTACATGTTTTATTGGAAATCAAAAAAAGAAAACTGATAAAAAATTGGTTATGGGGATTTTATTTAATTTTTCTTTTTTCAATCTTCTTTGGCCTTGTGGATTATGGTAATATTTACTCAGGAATTATCGGATATGAAATAGTAAGCTTTTTAGATGTATACATTAATAGTATAGGAATTATTTTTCTTTTAGTATTTATGTCTTTGTTGTATCTAACTTTTAGATTAAAATTAGGTTTAGATGATATTAAGAGATTTGTAAACTTTGTAAAAAGCTTAAGATTATTTAAAACAAAAAGTGTCAAAGCATCTGATGTTGATACTGATCAGCTTAATGAGAATGCTGTTGAAGATAATAATGAAGAGATTGAACAAGAAATCGAGCAAGAAATTGAAAGTGAAATAGAGAAAAATAATCTAAAGAATATTATTCCCGTAAAGGAATCAACCACAAATACTGATAAAGTTGACATCGAAGTGAAAGAGATTGTGGAAGAAAAATCTGAAGCAGATAATCTTGCCGATAAATTAGTCGATAATTTTGGTCAATTTGATCCAAAATTAGAGCTTGGAAAATTTCAATTTCCGAAACTAAACCTGTTAAAACAATACGATTCTGAAAAAATTACAATAGATAAAGACGAATTAGAAGAAAATAAAAACCGAATTGTTGACACATTAGCTAACTATAATATATCTATTTCAAATATTAAAGCTACAATTGGCCCAACTGTAACTCTCTATGAGATTATTCCTGATGCAGGTGTAAGAATATCAAAGATTAAAAACTTAGAAGATGATATTGCCCTTTCTCTTGCAGCCTTAGGAATAAGAATTATTGCTCCAATTCCTGGAAAAGGAACAATTGGAATTGAAGTGCCAAATAAAAAACCAACCATTGTTTCTATGCACTCGGTTATTTCTGCTGAAAAATTTCAAAAATCAGAAATGGAATTACCAGTGGCAATTGGTAAAACGATTAGCAATGAAACCTTAGTTTTTGATTTAGCCAGAATGCCTCACCTTCTTATGGCAGGAGCAACAGGTCAAGGTAAGTCTGTTGGTTTAAATGCTGTATTGACATCTTTACTTTACAAGAAACACCCTGCTGAAGTAAAATTTGTGCTGGTTGATCCAAAAAAAGTTGAACTTACCTTATACAATAAAATAGAAAGACACTATTTAGCTAAACTTCCTGATTCTGAAGAAGCAATCATAACTGATAATAAAAAAGTAATTAATACTTTGAATTCTTTATGTATTGAAATGGATAATAGGTATGAGCTTTTAAAAAATGCAGCTTGTAGAAATATTGTTGAGTACAACAAGAAGTTTAAGGCAAGAAAATTAAATCCAAACGATGGTCACCAATTTCTACCTTATATTGTGTTAGTAGTAGACGAATTTGCAGACTTAATTATGACTGCTGGAAAAGAAGTTGAAACGCCTATAGCAAGATTAGCACAACTTGCAAGAGCAATTGGAATCCATTTAATTATAGCTACCCAAAGACCATCTGTTAATGTAATTACCGGGGTTATTAAAGCTAATTTCCCTGCTAGAATTGCTTTTAGGGTAACTTCTAAAATTGATTCGCGAACCATTTTAGATGGATCAGGAGCTGATCAGTTGATCGGAAGAGGTGACATGCTGTATACACAAGGAAATGAGCTAATAAGAATACAATGTGCTTTTGTTGACACACCAGAAATTGAACAACTTACAGACTATATTGGTTCACAAAAAGCATATGCCACTGCTCATCAACTACCTGAGTATATAGGAGAAGAAGGTGGCACACAACTTGATAATAATATAGAGGATAGGGATAAGTTATTTAGAGAAGCTGCTGAAGTACTTGTTATAGCTCAACAGGGATCAGCATCTTTGCTTCAAAGAAAACTTAAGTTAGGGTATAATAGAGCGGGTAGATTAATAGATCAATTAGAAGCTGCAGGTATTGTTGGTCCTTTTGAAGGTAGCAAAGCCAGACAAGTTTTGATTCCAGATCTACAATCCCTGGACAGACATTTTGAAAACGAATAAATAAAACATTATGAAAAATTTATTGATATTATTCTTATGCATATTTACAAATCTTGGTTTTTCCCAGGAAAATTCTAATGCAGAATTATTACTAAATAAAGTTTCTGAGAATATAAAAAACTATGTAAATATTTACATTAACTATGCTTATACTTTGAATAATATTGAAGAAGATATCAATCAAACAAACAAAGGAAGTTTTGTAACTGAAGGAGAAAAATGGAGATTTGAAATGCTGGGGGTAACAAGAATTTTTGATGGAAGTAAGTTATATTCGATTAGCCCTGATGATGAAGAGGTTACTATTTCAAGTCAAGATCCTGAAGACGAAACTACAATTACCCCTAACAAAATGCTTTATTTTTATGAAGAAGGGTATTATTTTGAAATGGATAAATCTAGATTTATTGGTAATGGTCAATTTAGAAAAAAAATACAGTATGTAAAATTAGTGCCAAAAGACTCAGAAGCTGAAATTAAATTTATACTACTAGGAATTGATACTGAATTTAATCAAATTTATGAAGTGATTGAAACTGGAAAAAATGAAACAGTAACTACAATATCAATTGTAGATTTTGAATTTAATCTTCCCTTAGAGGAAAACTTATTTGTTTTTCAAAAAGATAAGTATGAAGATTACTACATGAATATATTAGATTAAAATCATTGAAAATACTTGATTTATACATATTCAAATCATACTTAAAAACATTAGCTAGCACTTTTTGCATTTTAATGCTGATTTTCTTGCTTCAATCCGTTTGGCTTTATATCTCTGAATTAGCCGGTAAAGATTTAGAATTAGATATAATTTTTAAATTTCTTGTTAACGTTAGTCCTAGGCTGGTTATTCTTGTTCTCCCATTAACAATACTACTTTCTAGCATTATGGTTTTTGGAAGTTTATCTGAAAACTATGAATTTGCCGCGATGAAAGCAAGTGGAATTTCACTTCAAAGATCCATGAAAAGCTTGATCTTCTTCACAATAATGCTCGGTTTCCTTACATTCTTTTTTTCCAATAATATAGCGCCAATAGCAGAATATAATTTTCACAATTTAAGAAAGAATATTTCAAAGGTAAAACCAGCAATGGCTATTGCTGAAGGACAATTTAGCCAAATTGGGAATTATAATATAAAAGTTGAGGACAAGTATGGAAGTGAAGGTAAATTACTTGACAAAGTAATAATTCATCAGAAAAAAAACATTCCTGGAAATTACACTGTTATCAAATCCAAAAAAGGGGAAATTGTTAGTGAGGAAAATTCAGATATATTACAGCTAAAATTATACGATGGAAATTATTATGATGAAATAATCTCAAAGGATTATTCAGAGAAAATCAAAAAGCCTTTTGTCAAAAGTTACTTTGAAGAATATTTAATAAATATTGATCTTGTATCGATTAATAATATTGATTTTTCAAAAGAGGATGATGTAAACAAGCATTCTATGATGAGGGTTAATGAATTAAGCTACGCAATTGATTCTTTAACTGATAAAAAGATTAAAGATGTAGATGTTATAAGTTCAAAAATGTTGAATCGATCAAATTTTAAATCGATTAATCATAATTTAAATCCTAAACAAGAAGTAAATTATGAAAATGAAAACTTTTTAAATCTTTTTCAACCTACTAAGCAAAAACAACTATATGATTTGGCTCTTAGTTCAGTAAAAAGCACAATTAGTATAATAAAATCAAATAAGACAATTCAATCATACAGAGAACAAAATCTGAACAAGCATATTATGACTATGCATGACAAATTTTCGCTTGGATTTGCGTGTATTATTTTATTTTTTATCGGAGCCCCTCTTGGTACAATAATAAGAAAAGGAGGATATGGTTTACCCTTAGTAATATCAATTCTATTATTCTTGGCTTACCATTTTTTGGGAATCTTTTCAAAAAACTTGGCAGAAGATAGTAGTATTAACCCTATACTTGCAAGTTGGTTGTCAACTCTTATAATGTTACCTATTAGTATCTATTTAACATATAAAGCAACAAATGATAGAAGTGTTTTTAATTTTGGAGATAAATTTTTAAACTTCTTAGCTAAATTAAAGAAATAAATATGTCAAAAGATAAGTTTAAACTTAACACTATTGAGTCGGCAATAAGCGATATAAGAGAAGGGAAAATTGTTATTGTTGTAGATGATAAAAATAGAGAAAATGAAGGCGATTTCTTAGCTGCTGCTGAACTGATTACTCCTGAAATAATTAATTTCATGGCTACTCATGGAAGAGGACTAATTTGTGCTCCCATCACAGAAGATATTTCAAAGAAATTAGGATTAGATTTAATGGTTGGAACAAACACAGATCCTCAAGATACTGCATTTACAGTTTCCATTGATTTAAAAGGTAATGGAGTTACCACCGGCATCTCAGTTTCAGATAGATCTACAACAATTAAAGCACTAATTGACAAGAACACAAAGCCTAATCAATTTTCAAAGCCCGGTCATGTTTTTCCACTTGTTGCAAAAAATGGAGGTGTTTTAAGAAGGACTGGGCATACTGAAGCTGCTATAGATTTACCCAGACTTGCAGGATTAAAGCCCGCTGGTGTTATTGTAGAAATTATGAATGAAGATGGCTCAATGGCTAGAATTCCTGATTTGGTAAAAGTTGCTGAAAAGTTTAATCTGAAAATCATATCGATTGAAGACCTGGTTGCTTACAGAATGGAACATGATTCTTTGATAGATAAAAAAGAAGATTTTGAGATAAATACAAGGTTTGGAAGTTTTCGTTTGAGAGCTTATGAGCAAACAACTAATAATAATGTTCATATTGCCCTTACGAAAGGAAGCTGGGAAAAAGGTGATAAAGTTCTAACAAGAATAAATTCAAAATCTATTAATAATGATATTTTAGGTACACTAACTAGTAATACAGAAAATTCTTTAAACAAGATGTTTAATCTCATCAATGAAAATAAATCAGGTGCAATAATATTCATTAGTCCTGAGCAACAATCTATTGATACATTAAGGAGATTAAATATTTTAAAGAAAAAACAATTAAAGAATAAAGTTGCAAAAGCACCTATTATCGGAATGGATGATAGAGATTTTGGTATCGGAGCTCAAATATTACATGATTTAGACATCACAAATCTCAAATTAATATCCAATACTAAAGGAACCAAAAGAGTTGGTATGATTGGATACGGGCTTGAAATATCAGAGTATATTAATTTTTAGAGTGGCTGTATATCCATTTTAGATATTCTGGATCACGGAATACATTAAACCAGCTATCATGATTTACATTTTCATATAAGGTGAATTTTGGACTACCCCCTTGCTTAATAATAGCTTTAACAATGTTTATTGAAAGTTCAGGAAATACAACATCATCATCGGAGCCGTGTACTACCCATACAGGAGTTGTTTTTGCAAATTCTTTAGCCCATAAGGGATTTCCGCCGCCGCAAATTAAAACTGCCGATGCAAACATATTTGGTCTGTTTTTAAGTAGCTCAAAGGATCCCATAGCTCCGTTAGATAATCCACTTAAATAAACTCTCTTTTTATCTATAAAATCTTCTTCAACAAGTGAGTCCATTAATTTCATAACTAACTGAAGAGAATTTGTTGGTTTGCCATTTTCTGGAAAAACCTGTCTAATTTCATTATCGGTCAAAAGTCTTGATGACCAATTATCATTCAAAGGTGCCTGAGGAAATACAACAATAGAAGGATAATTTTCATAATTCTTTGAATTTAAAAAGACTTTATCTACGTACTTCAATTGCAGTTCATTGTCACTTCCTCTTTCCCCTATTCCATGAAGAAAAATATGTAAAGGGTATTTATTAGAACTATCAAAATTATTAGGAAATAGGATTCTGTAATTTAAATTTCCTTCACTGGAAGAAAACTTTTTATAATCAGGAATTATTTTCTTTTGACCAAAACTACAATTTAAAAAAAACAGCATTACTAATAAGAATGCATTGAAACTCTTTAATTTAACCATCTTATAACAAATTGTTAAAATCTTGTTTATATAATCTATCTAAATTTAAAATTTTAAAATCAAAAATTGGTAAATTTGCGATCTAATCCACTACAAATGAAAAAAATTACTTTCCTATTATGTTTTTTTATTACTTATTCTATCTTTTCTCAAGGAACTGAAGATTTTACAAATTCTAATGCAACAGCTTCCTATCTTGACGGGAGTTTTGTAGGGAACTCAAGTATAACTTGGACATATGTTCATTCCAGAAATGGAAATGGTGACCTAAACAATTCAGGAATAAATTTGCCTGCCTTGATGTTAAGAAGATCTTCTAACGATAGTAAAATAACTTCCAGCACTATTTCTGGAGGTATAGCAAATTTTAGCGTCAAACTTTACAAAGGTTTCACAGGAGGTGGTAATAGAGAAGTAGAATTGTTTATAAATGGTGTGTCAAAAGGTACTTCTACCCCTTTTGATGATTTTAATGAACACATTTTTTCTGTAAGTGGAATTAATATTTCTGGTAATATAATTATTGAGATTAGAAATATTACATCCAAACAAGTAATTATTGATGATATAACTTGGACAGCTTATTCAAATGATCTAGCGGTTAGTTCTGATCAAACAATTAGCTCGGATGTAAGTTATGATAACGTTACGGTGGATTCAGGACAAACCTTAACCATAGCCAAGACAGGATCTTTAACCATTTCAGGAAATTTAACAAATAATGGAATTGTTACCCTAAACTCAGACAGCAATGAATTTTCTTCTTTGATTGTTCAAGGAACTTCATCAGGAAACATTACCTACAATAGATATGTTAATTCACTTAGCAATGGTTCTGGTTGGGATTTAATTGGTTCGCCCGTTAATGGATTACAGATCAGTTCTTTTGTATCAGATAACACTTCTGGAAGTTCTCCTTTAGCAACTGGAAACGGCAGTGGAGCCGGTGCAACTGGGGAATACGCAATTGGAACTTATGATAGTAGTAATAACACTTGGACTAACTTTACAGATTCAGGTGTTGGAAGTACTCAATTCATACCTGGAAAAGGCTATCAGATGGCAACCGATAGTGGTGCAACTTTAGCATTTACTGGTACTGTAGATACGGATGCAACCGAAACAATTTCTGTTGAGAGTTTTACAGATGCATCAGGTCGTCGATGGAATTTAATTTCTAATCCCTACCCTTCATATATAACTATTGGTCCCAATACAACAACTGATACCTTTCTTGAAGTTAACGACGATGTTATTGACGACACATTTGTTGGGGTCTATGGATATGATGCAAATACTGACAATGATGGGTTAACCGAACTTTTTGATATTTATAACAATGCATCAACAGGTAAAATTGCACCAGGGCAAGCATTTATGGTAGCCGCAAGAAGTACTACTGCCGCTAACATTATCTTCAAGGAGGAAATGCAAACTGTAAGTGGATCCGATGATTTCATATCTGGTGATGTAATGGAAAACGCTGAAGTTGAGCTAAGGGTTTACAATGATGATATCGGTATAGGAAAAACTAAATTATTCTTTGATGAAGGTCTTAGCATGGGGCTTGACCGTGGATGGGATGCGGGTCATTATTATGAAAATGCATCAATCACAACTAGATTAACCGAAGATGACCAGGGTCATGGAATGGCCATTAATGCTATGGGTATTGACGCTATGCAAAATGCCGTTATCCCACTTGTCATTAATCAAGCCGCAGGTCAAGAATTTAGAATTAATCTTCATACAGCTACAATTCCAAATCCTAATATGTATTTGGAAGATGTAGAGGAAGGAACTTTCACAAATCTTTATGAAGAAGATTTTGTTTTGACTCCTACGAGTAATTTAAGTGAAGTCGGAAGATTCTTTATCCACATGAGTGCTGATACGATGGGTAATGAAGATGTTTCAACAAGCATGCTAAATGCATTTAAAGAAGTTAATGCCAACTACATTACATTAGAAGGTTTAGCTACTCAATCAAATAATATTAACGTTAGTTTATTTAACATTCTTGGAAGAAAAGTACTTGATACTTCTCTAAGTAATAACATGAATACACAAACCATATCAACGGTTGGAATGGCAAGTGGTATTTATGTGATTGAATTGGAATCAGGAAATGATAGATTAACTAAGAAACTTATAATTCAATAATTATGAAGAAGACAGGTATTACTAGAAAACAGGCAATAAAGAAGATGGGGAAATATGCAGCATTAACTGCTATTGGAACCTTCGCTATTTTAAATCCTAAGAAGGCTCAGGCACAATCCGCACCGCAAGGACCTCCTGGTTGGGATAATTAAAAATTATTTTACGGTTTTTTTTTGAAGCAATAGAAAACCATTCTATATTTGCATCCGTTATTGGAGGAATGGCAGAGTGGTCGAATGCGGCAGTCTTGAAAACTGTTGAGGGTCACACCTCCGGGGGTTCGAATCCCTCTTCCTCCGCACATAACTTTATAACCCACTGTGTTACAGTGGGTTTTTTTATTTTTGTAAGTTTTAAATTATTTTAATGTATATTCGCATCACACAAACGAATTGGTTTGATTGATTGCTATGGTTGGCTCTCTTTCAAACCTTTTCACTTTTATAGCATATTTGAAATATTTAATGTTAGTTTTGCAAAAATTTATGAAAAACAGTAATGTCTAAGATTAAAAATATTGCGATTATCGCACACGTAGATCACGGAAAGACCACATTGGTTGACAAAATCATGTTTAATTGCCAACTATTTAGAGAAAATGAAAATAAAGGTGATTTAATACTTGACAACAACGAATTGGAAAGAGAAAGAGGTATTACAATTACCTCAAAAAATGTTTCCGTTACGTATAAAGAAACAAAGATTAATATTATTGATACACCTGGGCATGCTGATTTTGGAGGTGAAGTTGAAAGGGTTTTAAATATGGCAGACGGTGTTCTTCTTCTTGTAGATGCTTTTGAGGGGCCAATGCCTCAAACAAGATTTGTATTACAAAAGGCGCTGGAACTTGGCCTTAAACCTTGTGTTGTTATTAACAAGGTTGATAAAGAAAATTGTACCCCAGAAGAAGTTCATGAATCTGTATTTGATCTTATGTTTGAATTAGAGGCTGAAGAATGGCAACTAGACTTTCCTACAGTCTATGGATCAGCCAAAGAAAACTGGATGAGTGAAGATTGGAAAAATAAAACTGAAAATATTGAACCTCTACTTGATATGGTTATTAACCATATTCCATCACCAAAAACAGAAGAAGGCAGTCTTCAGATGCTTATTACTTCTTTAGATTATTCCTCTTTTACAGGAAGAATTGCAATTGGAAGACTTCAGAGAGGTAAATTAACTAGTGGAGCTAACATTTCGCTGGTTAAAAGAGACAAAACAATTTTAAAATCTAAAATTAAAGAATTGCACGTGTTCGAAGGTTTAGGTAGGAAAAAAGTTCAAGAAGTTGAGGCTGGAGACATTTGTGCAATAGTGGGTTTAGAAAACTTTGAGATTGGAGATACCATTGCAGATATTGAATCGCCAGAGGCTCTGAATTCAATTTCGATAGATGAGCCTACAATGAGTATGCTTTTTACAATCAATGACTCACCTTTTTTTGGAAAAGATGGTAAATATGTTACTTCAAGGCATATAAAGGAAAGATTAGATAAAGAATTAGAAAAAAATCTTGCACTAAAAGTTGAACCCACAGATAGTGCAGACAAATTTTTGGTTTTTGGAAGGGGTGTTTTGCATTTATCCGTTTTAATCGAAACAATGAGAAGAGAAGGTTATGAACTTCAAATTGGACAACCCCAAGTTATTACCAAAGAACTGAATGGAGTAAAATGCGAGCCTTTTGAAGAAATGACAATAGATTTACCAGAGGTAATCTCAGGAAAAGCTATTGAAATTGTTTCAATTAGAAAAGGTGAAATGACTAGCATGGTTTCAAAGGGAAGTAGAATGATTTGTGAATTTATAATTCCTTCAAGAGGTATTATTGGATTAAAGAATCAGCTTTTAACAGCGACGGCTGGAGAAGCAATATTATCCCATAGGTTTTTAGACTTTAGACCGATAAAAGGAGGTATTCCTGAGAGATTGAATGGCTCACTTGTTTCAATGGAAAAAGGTTTAGCTATCCCCTATTCAATTGATAAACTTCAAGATAGAGGAAAATTTTTTGTTAATCCAGGTGAAGAAATATACGAAGGTCAAGTTATCGGTGAAAATTCAAGAGGAGATGATATGGTAATTAACATAACAAAAACAAAGAAACTTAGTAATGTTAGGTCATCCGGTGCTGATGAAAAAGCAAAAATTATTCCTGCTATAAAGTTTTCCCTTGAAGAAGCATTAGAATATATTCAAAAGGACGAATATGTTGAGGTAACTCCAAATAGTTTAAGACTCAGAAAAGTTTTATTAAAGGAAGTTGAAAGAAAAAGAAATAAATCCATTTCATAGCATTTAACCGCTTTGTTTTTGTATACTTTTATAATATGAAGGAATTTTTATCATTTATACTTGTATTATTTTCATTACAATTATCTGCTCAATACACCACATTTCAACACAATGGAGAAAACAGGCAGTATATATATTATCAGCCAGATAACTTAGAAGATAATGCTCCATTAGTTTTTGTAATGCACGGGTACACAAGTGATGCATCTGTAATCAAAAATTACTCCGGAATGAATGATTTAGCAGACGAAGAGGGATTTGCTGTTTGTTATCCTAGAGGAACAGTGGATAATTATGGAAATAGATTTTGGAATGTAGGTTACACCTTTCACCCAAATGAAACTGTGGACGATGTTGATTTTTTAAAAGAACTTGCTAATTATCTACAAACTGAAAATAATTTAAGTACAACCAATACATTTGCTACAGGAATGTCAAATGGAGGTGAAATGTGTTACATGTTAGCTTGTCAGGCATCTGAAACCTTTCGAGCGGTCACCTCTGTTGCAGGTATGATGTTACAAGAAATTATGAATACATGTAGTCCTGAAAATCTAATTCCTATTTTTGAAATTCATGGCACAAGTGACTATATTAATATTTATAATGGAGATCCAACTGGTTCTGGGGGATGGGGAGCTTACCCTAGTATTCCCGAAACGATTGAATATTGGTCCGATTTAAATAACTGCTCATCTTTTTCTTCTGAGAATTTGCCAAATATAAATACAAATGACGGAAGTTATGTAGTAAAAGAAAGACATTATGATTCTGATAATGGAAACGAAATATGGTTATATAAAGTAGTTGGTGGAGATCATGATTGGCCTGGTGCCAATGGAAATATGGATATTAATTCATCATATGAGGCTTGGTTATTTTTTGAGCTAAGCATGAATAATTCTTTATCGATCGAAAATAACGTTTTAAATGAATTTTATGTCACACCCAATCCTGTAAAAGAAAAAATTGTCATACAATCTGGCTTAACCAATTATTCATATATTTTATATGATCCAAGTGGAAAAAAAATAAAAGAAGGTAATGAATCAATTATCAATATAGAAAATAGTTCCAATGGAACTTATTTTTTGAAAATCTTCTCAGAAAATAAAACAATCACAAAAAAAATAGTAAAACAATAAAATTATCCCCCTGAAAATTTCAAGGGGATTTTATTTTAATTTATTGCCTTTGGTCTACCTGGAGTGTAAGGAGCACCTGAATCTTTTAAAAACTTCTCTAAATCTTGCATTTCAAGCTTTAAATCGTTGATTAAAACTTTAATTGGTTCAAATTCTTCTTTGGCAATTTCATAACTATCCATATGCGTTTTCGTTGGCGCAGCTGTAGAATATTTTTGATAATAAGCTACAGCCCCCAATCTTGATGAAGGGGTTAAATAACTTTGAATATCTAGTCTACTTTTGACACCATCACCATAGAACTTTTCACTAATCTCTTTGATTGATTTATTAATATCCCAAACCATTTTTGATATATCTTCCAATGGTTGTTCAGAAATTTTTACTGCTTTTTCTATAAAAGGCATTTTATCTCTAACTTCGGAAAATTTTCGTGAATACTCCCCTATTAAACCTTGTAATAAAGATACTTTTCTTTGAAATTCAACTTTAGCATTTCTATCCTCTGCAGGCATTACCGTATTGTTTAATGCGACAACATTAAAACTTTTGGGATCAACTAAATTAGTCATCTCACCATTATTTAAGACTGCCATTTCAATTGAATAAGTTCCTGGGTTAATCAAGGTCCCTTCAGAAACACCTGCAAACGGGTTATAGAAAGAAGATGAACGCAAACTTATTGGATCTTTTTCCTCATACCTCAAATTCCATGTAAATCTACTCAGTCCCTTGGATGGAGATCTAAATATTTTTTTAACTACCTTGTTTTTATCGTTTCTTATTGTAAATACAAGCTGCGGCTTATCTTCATTTATTTCATTGTATAACTCTTCATAAGAAGGATATGAAACGTCTTTCTCATCCTTTATCAGTCCCTTTTCTTTCTTTTGTCTTTTTGATTTTAAAGATTCATATTTCTGATTATAATTATAGTCGAAGATTGCTACAGGATCCAAATTATCTGCCAAGTAAAAATTATCCCCCTGAAATGCTTTTCCTGGAAGGCCTAAAGGAGCTGCTTTTTCCCACATGAGTGCGTCCCTGACATCATATAGTTTTGGCTTATCTGCAACTTCTTTGTTTTCTATTTCTCTTAATACAGAATAGTCATCCATCACATAGAATCCTCTTCCAAAAGTTCCTAAAACCAAATCATTTTCTCTTTGCTGAATAGCAATATCTCTTACGGCGATTGTTGGTAGTCCGTTTGACAACTCTTTCCATCTTCCACCTGAATTAGGGGAGAAAAATACACCAAACTCGGTACCACAAAAAATTAAATTACTGTCAATATGATCTTCTTCAATTGAATACACACTACCCCTTTCAGGAAGGTTGTTACTTATAGACTTCCAAGTATTCCCTCTGTCATCTGATCTAAATATGTAAGGTTTAAAATCGCCATATTTATGATGATTAAAAGCCGCATACATAACATTTAAATCATGTTGGGATAAATAAACTGAATTCACGTAAGATTGGTTAGGAGCTCCCTCAATATTATCTATTTTTCTCCATGATTCTCCTGCATTTTCAGTTACCTGAATTAAACCATCATCGGTTCCAATTGCGATGAAATCTGGATCTAATGGAGACTCTGATAAAGCAACGATAGTTCCGTAGGGTGAAGTTGAACCGTTTTTTGCAACAGCATCAATACTTAAAACTCTATCGTATACTTTCAAACTGTTTCTATTTATTTGCCTTGAAAGATCATCACTTATAACATCCCAGCTATTTCCGTAATCATCTGATCTGAAAACTTTGTTAGCAGCAAAATATAGTCTGCCAGATTTATGCTTACTTACAGCTAAAGGCGCATCCCAATTCCATTTGTAATCTAATTCATCTTTTCGAGCGATAGGCTTAATCCCTACTTCTTCACCACTTAATTTGTCATATCTTACTAACCAACCGTATTGCGATTGAGCATATACAATATTTGGGTTTTCAGGATCTACCTGAGATTCAAAACCATCTCCACCATGTG
Source organism: uncultured Bacteroidota bacterium (assembly GCA_902557655.1). Taxonomy (GTDB): domain Bacteria; phylum Bacteroidota; class Bacteroidia; order Flavobacteriales; family Flavobacteriaceae; genus MED-G13. The sequence continues at coordinate 29,868 of CACEAZ010000013.1, read as the reverse complement.
TAATAAACCAATCTTGGTTAGAAATACCGTGAGAGTTATTTACTCTTGATGGTCCTCCTAAACTAAAATTATCTTGAGTTCCTCCATATATATTGTAGAATGGCTCTGCGTTATCTACAGCAACTTTATAAAATTGTGTAACAGGTAAATTCTTCTTATAATCCCATTTTTTCCCTGAATCAAATGTTTCATATATACCTCCATCACATCCAACTAACCAATGGGAATTATTGTTTGGATTAATCCACATGGCGTGATTATCAACGTGTTTGTAATCTTCACCTACATTTTTAAAGGTTTTTCCTCCGTCGTGTGAAACTGACATCCATGTATCCATAACATAAACCACATCTTCATTTACAGGATCAGCAAAAATTTCCTGATAATAATTTCCGCTGGTAGATTTACCACTTTGTTTTACCCATGTTTCTCCTCTATCAGTTGATCTGTAAAAACCTCCCTTTCTTTGAGAAGCTTCTACAATTGCATAAATAATCTCAGGATTAGCATCAGAAATATCTAAACCAATTCTACCTAATTCAACAGATGGAAGACCTTTGTTGATTTTTTTCCATGTTTCACCACCGTCAGTTGACTTATGAAGTCCTGATCCAGGTCCTCCGCCAACATAGGTATATACATGTCTTCTTCTCTGATGACTTGAGGCATATAAAATTTCAGGGTTTCTAGGATCCATATGAATTTCACTAAACCCAGTATGTTCATCAATATTTAAAATTTGAGTCCAAGAATCACCTCCATCTGTAGTTTTATAAATGCCACGATCTCCACCTTTACTCCAAAGTGGACCATATGCTGACACATATACAACATTAGAATTTTCTGGGTGAACAATAATATTTCCGATATGTTCGGAATTCTTAAGACCCATGTTTTTCCATGACTTACCTCCATCGACAGATTTATATACTCCATCGCCGTAAGCTACTGATCTTTGATTATTATTTTCACCTGTCCCTACCCATACTATGTTAGTGTTGTTTGGATCAATGGTGACGCATCCAATTGAATAAGATGATTCGTTATCAAAAATTGGATAATAATCAACTCCCCAATTTGAAGTTTTCCATACACCACCAGATGCAACAGCTACATAATATTCAAAAGGATTTTCTGGATTTACAGCTAAATCAGATATTCTTCCAGATGTTAATGCAGGACCTACAGATCTCCATTTTAAAGCACTTACCGAAATGTCATCCAAAGGCTCTTTATTATCTTTTTTCTTTTTTTGTGAATGTGTATTTAAACCAATAAATAACATTACTATCAATAATATAAATCTTTTCATATTTTAAAATTTTGTGAGCTTCCTAAATTAATAAAAACTAGTATTTAATATGCTATATTTTTTTAATTTTAATAAAAAAAGAAAAGTTGAATCCCCATTTAGGAAAAAAACATGAAATTTCAGAATTTATACTGAAGAATAGTGACGGAATTTCGGTTAAAATTCTTTCCTACGGAGGCATAATTCAAGAAATAAATTTGCCAGATAAAAATGGTTTTGTGGAGAATGTGGTTTTAAACTATAAGAATCCAAAAGATTATCTTAATGATAAATTTTTCATCGGTGCCTTGATTGGAAGATATGCAAATAGAATTTCTAAAAGCTGTTTTAAGTTAAATAAAGAAACATTCAAACTTACTAAAAATGAAGGTGAAAACCATCTTCACGGAGGTGATAAGGGTTTTCATAATACAAATTGGTCTTTTGATAAAAATAATTTCAATGATAATAGTATAACACTCACACATTTCAGCGAAAATAATGATAATGGATATCCAGGAAATTTAAATGTCTCTGTAAAATATTCGCTTTTAAATACAAATATTTTAGATATTGAATTTTACGCAAGGGCTGATATGGACACTGTTTTTAATCCAACTAGTCACTCCTATTTTAATCTCAATCCAAAAAACAAAACAATAGTTAATCACAGACTAAAAATAAATTCTAATGAATTTTTAGATGTTGATAAAAGTTTTATACCCAAAGGTGGATTTAAAAATGTTAAATCAACCCCTTTTGATTTTAAAAGTGAAAAAGTAATTGGTGTTGATTTAAATAAAAATGATGAGCAATTAAGTATTACCAAGGGATATGATCATTGTTTTATTTTGAATAAAGGGCAAAAAATAGCCGCCGAGTTATCGGAATTAGAAACAGGTAGATTAATTCAAATACATACTGATCAGCCTGGAATCCAATTATACACAGGAAATCATTTATCAGGTGTCTTTTCAAAAAATCAAGGGTTATGCCTTGAAACTCAACATTTTCCAAATTCTCCAAATATCAATTCATTTCCATCAACAATAATAAAAGCAAATACAGATTACTACTCAAAAACAAGCTATCATTTTAAATTACTTTGATAATAAATGTTGTGGAAAGACTCACAGTGGAAGTATTTTTTTTAATAATTCCGTCGTTAATTGTTAAATTGAAAAAAAATCTAATCAAAATTATATGTATGAAGGGAAGATTAATAATTTTAATATTTATAGCACTAAATCAAACTTACGCACAAGGAATTTTTGACGACAAACTACCCACTTCTAGGCAGGACACTTTGAGAGGAAGTATCACACCTGAAAGAGCTTGGTGGGATCTTACATATTATCATTTAGACATTAAAGTAAAACCTGATAAAAAATACATAATCGGTTCTAATACAGTGGTTTATAAAGTATTAGAATCTAATAAAGTAATGCAAATTGATCTTCAAAAACCAATGAATATTACCTCTGTAACTGAAAAGAATAAAGAATTGAAATTTACAAGAGAAGGTAATGCATATTTTATTGAACTTAGAAAAAAACAAAAGAAGGGAGATATAAATTATATCAAAATTAATTACGAAGGATTTCCAAAAGAAGCTATCAGAGCTCCATGGGACGGTGGTCTATCTTGGAAAAAAGATGATAATAATAATCATTTTATTGCAACATCCTGCCAAGGTTTAGGGGCAAGTGTTTGGTGGCCTAATAAAGATCATATGTATGACGAGGTTGACTCTATGTTAATAAGCGTAAATGTTCCAAAACACTTAACAAATGTGTCAAACGGAAGGTTACGAAAAATAACTGAACTTAAAGATGATACAAGGACATATGACTGGTTTGTAACAAATCCGATAAATAACTATGGAGTAAATATAAATATTGGAGATTATGTTAATTTTTCCGAGGTTTATAAAGGTGAAAAAGGTGACTTGGATATAGATAATTATGTTTTGAGCTATAATCTTGAAAAAGCCAAAGAGCAATTCAAGCAAGTTCCAATGATGATTGAAGCTTTTGAACATTGGTTTGGACCCTATCCCTTCTATGAAGATAGTTTTAAAATGGTAGAAGTACCTTATTTAGGTATGGAGCATCAAAGCTCTATCACCTATGGAAACAAATTTCAAAATGGATACCTAGGTAGAGATCTTTCAGGTTCTGGTTGGGGTTTAAAGTTTGATTATATTATTATTCATGAAGGTGGTCACGAATGGTTTGCTAATAATATAACCTATAAAGACGTTGCTGACATGTGGATTCATGAAGGATTTACGTGCTACTCAGAAAACTTATATGTTGATTATTTCTTTGGAAAAGAAGCCTCAGCTGATTATGTTATCGGAACAAGAAGAGGTATTTCTAATAAAAAACCAATTATTGGCCAATATGATGTCAACAGAGAAGGCTCAGGCGACATGTACTCAAAAGGAGCAAATTTACTTCACACGATACGTCAACTTGCAAAAGACGATGAAGTTTGGAGACAAACTTTAAGAGGATTAAACAAAGAGTTTTATCATGCAACGGTAACGACCAAAGAAATTGAAGAATACATCTCAAAGAGTATCGGAATGGATTTATCAAAAGTCTTTGATCAATATTTAAGAGACTACAGAATCCCAATGTTTGAATACGAGATTAATAAAGGAGAATTGAGCTATAGATGGAATAATGTGATTGATGGTTTTGATATGCTAGTTGAAGTGAAAATTGATGGTAAAAATCATATATTATACCCCTCAACAGATTTCAAGAAAATGAAAATTAAAAATCTTTTTATTAATGTTGACAAAGACTATTATGTATACTCTAGGGACTTAAAATTAGTTATCAACAATTAACAGGATTTTATAGTTTTACTTATTAATATTTATAATTTTTTTTTAATTTATGAATTAGTAATTTTTTATATAATCGTTATTTATGAAAAAAACAATATTTCTATTTTTGATTACTCCTTTATTTTCATTTGGGCAAATAATTAGTCAATATGTTGAAACTGCAAACGGAAGTCAACCTAAATTAATAGAAATATATAATAATACTGGGAATACAATTGATTTTACACAAACAAATTTGAAAGTTAAATATCAAGCAAATGGAGGAAGTGAATCTAATAAAGAAACTATTAATACAGGTTCTCTTGCCCCTGGTGAAGTTTTAGTTTTAGGTCCCTCTGAAGGAACTGCAGCAGGTGTTAAAACACAGGTTCTGGCTAATAATCCAAATGTAAGATATATTGAGGAAACTTGGTACTTCAACGGAAATGATCAAATCAGGTTAGAATTAGACGGAACTACGACAGATACTTTTGGTAAAGCGTCTGGAAATACTTATTCTAATTATGGGTCTGTAAGAGCAAAAGATTCAAATATTTCTAGAAAGGTTGGAACATTTACTGGTGATACTGATTATTGGGCAGTTACCCAATCACCTACTGACAACATTTCACTTTACTGGGAAAATACAGTTTTATTTTCATCAGGTGAACCTACTTCTGCTGATTATTCCACCGCTCTAGCTGGAGTTGGGATACCCCCAGCAAATTATATTCATAATGGGACTAATTGGATAAGTTGGGATGAAAGCTCAGATGCTAATGTAACAACTGCACCAACCGGAACTTCAACTAAACCTGTACACATAGCTACAGGATCTGTTTCATTTAACTCATCACTTTCTTTTCCCAGTGTTGAAATTGCTTCAGATGCTTCCTTATCTGTTGCAGCGGGAAAAGATTTAACCGTATCTTCATCAAGTAATACTTCTGCGTATAATTCAGGTAAATTAATTAATAGTGGTACATTAACTATGGAGTCTTCTGCAACAGCTTATTCAACTTTAAGCGTGGAGGGATCAATGACTGGAAATTTAACATATAATAGATGGGTTAATGATGTTTCTTCTGCCTCCCCTACAAATGCAGATCCAGGTTGGGACCTAGTAGGATCACCAGTAACTGGATCATCAGTTTCAACAAGTGGATTAGCTACTAGCTCTGGAAATGTAGCCATGATGGAGTATAACAATTCAAATAATACATGGACTAGTACAAGCAGTTCCTCAATTTCTACAACTGTTGGTAAAGGTTATTCTATGGCTATGCCTGAAGCTAATCCCGGAACAGTTGCTTTTACTGGATCATTAACATCTGGAAATGAAACAATTTTGATTACAAATAACAATGGTTCAGGGTCTGGTACTCAGTGGAATTTAGTATCTAACCCATATCCTGAATTTTTAGCTATCAATTCAAATGCACAAACTGAGTCATCCGCATCATCAAATTTGATTTGGTATAATGGAACTAAAACAGGAAATGATATTTTAGGTCATACAGACGGCGAAGTTGGAATTTGGTATTGGGACGGGGACAGTTATGTCACAATTTCCCAATCTAGTGCAGCAACATATGCAGCTCCCGGTTCAGCATTTTTTGTTTCTGCTGCACAATCTTTTGCATCTGCTGACGGAGGAGATGATACAGGGCTACTAGATTTTAGAACAGGGTTTAAGGTTAAAGCATCTGACTCTGCTCTCTCCGACACTAATGATTGGATAGGAGATATTATGGATGAATTTAGGGCTGAATTATTTTTAAAAATTTCTCAACTAGAATTCCATGAAAATACTGAAATATACTTTATTGAAAATGTAACTGATGGTTTAGATTCTGGCTATGATGTGAGAAGATTTCCAAACGGAAATAATATAGTAAATATCTCTACCAGGCTTGTAGATAATGATGAGGGTATCGATTTGGGAAATCAATCTTTAGCTTACTCAGAAATGTGGGATAAAGTAATTCCTATTGGAATTAATGCTCTTAGTGGCGAAGAAATGACTATTAGTATTTCTCACAGAACAACCCCAGCAGATCTTAATATTTATTTAGAAGATGCTTTTGAAGGTACTATGACAGATCTTAAGTCTGTTGATTATATCTTGACTCCATCGACTGATTTAAGTGGTGCGGGGAGATTCTTTATCCATATGACTGCCGATACCATGAGTAATGAAGATATATCAACAAGTATGTTAAATGCATACAAGGGAGCTAATGCAAATTATATTACAATAGAAGGTTTAGCTACTCAATCAAATAATATTAATGTTAGTTTATTTAACATTCTTGGAAGAAAAGTGCTTAATACTTCTTTAAGCAACAGCATGAATACACAAACCCTCTCAACTCTTGGGATGGCAAGTGGTATTTACGTAATTGAATTAGAGTCAGGAAACGAGAGATTAACTAAGAAACTTATAATACAATAGTTATGAAGAAGACAGGTATTACTAGAAAACATGCTATAAAAAAGATAGGGAAATATGCTGCATTAACTGCTATTGGAACCTTTGCAATTTTAAATCCCAAAAAGGCTCAGGCTTCTTCTTCTCCGCCAGATCCGTGGTGGGGGGACTAAAAAGTTATTTTTTTATTAGCTTCTTGTTATGAGTATAACCTGAAGCTAATAATTTTAGAAAATAATATCCTGTTTCTAAAGATTCAATATTAATCGATTGGTTTGCTGTTATATTTTTAAAGGTTCTTATAAGTTTTCCTGAAACATCAAATATTTTAATAAGCTCGACATCTTTGTTTGCAACAAAATAATCATAGACTGGGTTCGGATAAATCAGTAAATCATCATTAATTAGATTCGCAGTTGACAATGTGGTTGAAGCTTGATTACCATAAATCTTAAACTCACCTGGCCCTAATGAAATTGGATCTGTTGTTGAAGATACTGTAATTGATTCCTCAGCATTTTCATCCATTAAATCATACCAAGTTCCAGTATATGGAAAAGAAGGAATGACCGAATTTTCAACAACATCTAGATTTGCAACAATAACAATATTTTTTAGTTCAGAGGAAGAAATATTATCATCCCAAATGTTTATTATAGGTGTTAATCCCCCTGAGCTAATACTATAATCTCCTTCAAAGACATCTTCGTTAATTTTTAGACTAATTATCTTAGACCAATCTAAATAAATTTGATTTCTATATTGGTTTGATAACCAATTTTCAACCCATTGAGGTTGAGGTTTGGTATCCAATTTACAATCAGGTTCATAAACACTACCATCATAACATGTGAATAAAGAATTATCCATTCCCAAATCAGAAAAATGCCATATCATTTTAGGACCAGGAATCGTAAGACTTATGGCTCCAATTGCAGACATTCTTGATAAAGAAGTGTTTAAATCTTGAATATTATATCCGTCCCAACTATTTCCGTATTGTAATGCTTTATACATGATCCTCTCTTCATCATGGCTCTCAAAGTATCCTACAAGTCTTTTTTCAGAAAAACCTCTGCTTTCATGACCTATTCCGCTTATGTTGCTATCAGCTGCATAACCCATCGCTAATTGATAATAAGAATTACTAGTTTTTCCCCAAAGCATAATTCCTTTGCCTTCGTTTACTCTGTAATTTGCCCATTGTTGCTCTTCACTACTCCCACCTAAATGTTCAAAAATCACATAATGATCCGGATCAATACTCCAAGAGTAATCGGCATAATTTTTCAAAACATCTACCCTATCTTGCTGATAACTGTTAGTACAGTCAAAATCATTTCCATTACAGTTTTGAGTAAATCCTTTTGTTAAATCCCATCTGATTCCATCAATTTTAAAATCCTCAATCCATCTTTTTATAACTCTTTCCGTGTAATATTGGGTGTATGTGCTTTGATGATTAAAATCATTCCCTAGACTGTAACTATGAGTTGCCTCTAAATTAAAGTATGGGCTTTCTGTACTAGCTGGTCCCCAACCATCATTATCAGGATCTTGCATCCACATTCTATTCATTGGACTTCTACCCATTACATGATTCATAACTAGATCTAAAATCACGGCAATTTCATTCTGATGACATAGATCGATAAATTCTTTTAACTTATTTTCAGGACCATAATACTTGTCCACAGCCATATGAAAAGCAGTATTATATCCCCAGCTTTCATTTCCTTCGAATTCCATTACTGGCATCAACTCAATTGCATTTATATTTAAATTTTTAAAATAATCTATTTTATCTATTAGATTCTGAAAGGTTCTTTCTGAATCAAAATCTCTAATTAAAACTTCGTAAATAATTAAATCTTCTTTTTTGGGTTTTTGAAAATTTTCAACCTGCCAATTATAATCACTAGAGGAAAGATTAAATAGAGTGACTTCTCTTTCCTGTCCCTCTGGATATATCGGTAGGTTTGGATAAGAATTTTCTGGTATCCAAGGATCATCAAATGGAGATAGAACTAAATGAGAGTAAGGATCAGCTGTTTTGACTAGCTCAGGTGAATTTTCTAAAGGGTCTATATCAACAACCCAATATTGATAGGTGTAATCAATATCTGAATCTAAATTATCAACTATCAACCAAAATTTACTTGAATTTGGATCTTTTTTCATGAGATAAGACTCATCAGGCTCCCAATCATTAAAACTTCCAGAAACATATACAAAATCCTTGTATGGGGCATCTAAAACCAGCACAACAGAATTATCGGATACATAATTTATTCCATCCTCAACATTTGAAGGAATGGATTCATTTTCGGTTAAATTAACTAAAATTGAAAAAAACTTTATTATTTGTGAAGAACCCTGCGTTACTACCAATTTACAATACTTGTTTTCTAAAATATTATCAAAAATAAAACCTTCATACTCACTTGTGTTATTTTGTGTGTCTACTAAATTATCATTCGAATAAAGCTGATAATTGGCATTTCCACCTGTATTTACAGCATTAATCTCCACACTATCCCCAGAGTCTACAATTAATAATCCTGAATTGTCAGGATTTATCATATCAACTTGGAATGAGCCCACTTGAATAAAAAAATCTGAACAACCATAATCCTTAAATTCTTGTGAACCATTTTCATTTCTGAATACTAATCCCATATTGGTTGCATTTGAAATTTGGGTATTTGTAAGATTGTAGTAATCGGAAGGAACAATAGTTATACTCCATGTACCATCTCCATTATTATTCATTTCACCTACTCCATCATCTTGCCCCCAATTTCCTACAACAGAAAAACCCCAAGGTTCTGCCTCGTTCCCTATACCAGAATGCATATAAACCTTATTAGGATTATTAAAACCATTACAATCTGTTTGGTTGCTATTTGCATCAATAGTTATTGTTACCGATTGATTTACTTCAAAAGGACTAGGGTTTGTAGTTAATTGAGCAAGTACAAAATTTGTAATTAGAAATAAAAAGACAAATAGGGTTTTTTTCATAGCGTAATATAAATTAAAAAAACCCACAATCTAATATTATAACTGTAGGTTTTTTCAAAAAATTTAATCGGTTAAATTACCACTGATACATTTCAATTGTCGGTGGATTTGCAGCCATATTTAAAATAATATTATATGTTCCTGCTGATACAGGGATATTCGCCCCGTTTACTTCCATCAAACCATCATTCCCATCGTCTCCGTAATTTAAACCCCAAGCATCATTTTGCCTTACCTTTATTTCACCATCTACAAGTTCAGCTCCAGATAAATAATAATAACCTTCCATGATACCAAAGTCTGGCATAAACTTATCATTTGGACCGTCCCAACCATTAGCAGTTGCACTTCCAACAAGACCCCATACATCAATTTCTTCCATTATGTATGACTGAGTATTTAAATTCATTGAAACTAAATAATGACCTGATGATACCGAGATATTAGCACCATTAGCTTCCATCGAACCATCTGCTCCGTCATCACCATAATTTAAACCCCAATCGTTGTTAAACCTAAATTTAACTTCACCTTCACCAAGGGTAACCACAGTTCTCCAATCATCTTGGTAAGAATTATAGTGTAACATTAGGTCTGGACCATTCCATTGATTTGGAGTTGCACTACCAACCAATCCCCAAGAATATGCTTCCATTGTATAGGTCATACTACTGAAATTAACTTCAATTTTGTAGGTCCCAGCTGATACCGCAATATTAGCCCCGTATGAATCTAATGTTCCATCGTTTCCATCATCACCCCAATTTTCTGCCCAATCATTATTATTTCTAAATTTAATTTCACCATCTCTTAGAGTTGCATATGCTACATAAACGTCTGTCATTGAAGTTGTATAAAATTGCAGATCTGGAATATTTTCATTGCCCCATCCACCAGGTGTAGCAGAACCAACAACCCCTAAATTGGTTGTAAGATCTAAAAGGGATGAGTAAGGAGTAACATTTAAGTTAACTGTGTTAGAAAATATTTCTTGATACTCACTTAAAGTAGCTTTAATTCTAAAAATAGCAACACCTTCTTCACCAGGTGTCATTGAAAGCGATAATAATTTTGCATTCAATTCTTCAACAGTGAATGTTTTTTCTAAAGAACTACCTACCGAAATAATTTGAGGAGTGGAAAAATCGCCACCTTGTACATCCATTTGGACAGAGTATAAAGCTGCTGCATCAAAGCCGTAATCAGGATCACTCCACGTAAGTGTTAATATTTCATTCGCACCGTTATCATCAGATAAAGTTAAATTATCATCAGAAAGTGATAAAACTGTTTCTGCCGCATCGTTATAGAAAACTCTTTCTACGTCATCACATGATTGCATAAACGTGAATAAGGCAGTAACATATGTTAATTTTAATATTAGTTTTTTCATATTGTAAATTTTAATATCCTTCGTTTTGGGTTAAATTTGAATTGATTGAAACAACATTTGCAGGTAAAGGAAATATATTTCTATATTCATCTACACCCACTCCTGTTTGTTCATTCCCTTTAAATGGCCACAAATATGAAGAATTAGTGAATTTATTAAATCTAACAAGGTCTGTTCTTCTCAAACCTTCCCAGTATAGCTCTCTAGATCTTTCGTCTAAAATAAAATCTAAGGTTAAATCACCACTCGAAATATTTCCTGAAGTATTTCCATATGCTCTTTCTCTAATTTCATTAATTAAAGAGACCGCTGTACCAACATCACCTGATCCTCCTCTAATTGTAGCCTCAGCATAATTTAAATAAATTTCAGCAAGTCTTATAAGTGGAATATCTGTATCAACAAAATTACCTGAACTATCACTTCCTTGATTTCCGTTTGAATCAATATTAGTCCATTTTGTTACAGCATATCCATCTTCAAAAGGAGGAATTGATTCAATTTCTAAATTTTGACCATTTGTATAAAACATACCTCTTCTATCACTTGTAAAAGGACTTATAGAATATGTTTCGTTAGATAAATCCATTTCAATGTAATATGTACCTGCAGACACAGCAATATTGGCACCTCCTGATTCAAGGGTTCCATCTGCATCGTTGTCTCCAAAATTTACTCCCCAATCTTCATTAAATCTAAATTTAATTTCACCAGAAGCCAGTTCTGCATAAACTGCAAACTCTTGTGCTCCAATCTGATACATTTCTAAATCTGGACCGTCCCATCCATTTGGTGTAGCATTTCCAACTAATCCCCAATCAGACATATTACCTAAAGAAGAATTAAGAGCATCAATGTCAACTGAAAATTGATTCACCAAATTTTTAGTTGTTCTTAAACCTCCCCAGCCTCCATTAACTCCGAATTCTCCAGGATTCATTGATCCTCCAATTGCTGCGTGAACTAAAAAGGTAGTACCTCCATAAGTTTGAGATTGCATTCCGTCAAAATTTAGCGTAAAAATAAACTCGTTTTGAGCACCGTTTACGTCATTATCTGCTAAAAACAATTCATCATATGCAGTTCCATTTCCGTTTGCATCATTTGTGTTTAAAGAATAGCCTGAATTCATCACATATTGTGAGTACTCAACACATTCATTATATCTTGGCTGCCCTGTCCATGTTTCAGAATTTAAGTATAGCCTGGATAAAAGCGATTGTGCTGCGGTAATATTTACTCTGCCATATTCGTTAGAAGCAGGCAACACAGTAGAAATATCCAATAATTCACTTTCAATGAAAGCAAATAACTCAACCCTATTACTCTGAGTTGGAAGCTCAGTAGAAATTTCTGTAGTTAAAGGAACATTACCATATAAATCCATTAAATTGTAATAAGCATATGCTCTTAAAAATCGAGCCTCAGCAACAAATAATGAAACCTCTTCTCCGCTTAAATCTTGCACGTTGCTTATGAATGAATTACAAAAACTAACTTCCTGTGCTAATCTGTAATACATAGCCTCAGTAAAATCATTACTACTAGACCAATACATTCCATGTAAATCAGGTAATCCAGGATCACCCCATCCAACAACTGCATGATCAGTGGTAATTTCATTAAGATTAAACAACATTCTGGAAAATTGAGAGAATCCCTCGTCAATATCTGCAATATCAGCATTTCCTGCAGGACCTGTCTGACCTGTTAAGGCTAAACTAGCATATAGTTTTGCCAAAGCTCCCTTTGCATCATCAACAGTTGCAAAAACATTCTCTTCTGTAAAACTATCAGGATCAATCGGGGATTGATTCAAGTCATCATGACATGAAAGAACGAAAGAAAAACTGATTATGTATATAAAACTTTTAAATATATTTTTCATCTTATTTTATTTTAAAATTCAAATGTTACACCAAATACACCTGTTTGAGGTCTTGGGTAAAAATTATTATCAATACCACCGTAAATTTCAGGATCAATTCCTTGATAATCTGTAAATGTTGCTACATTTTGCAATGATCCAAAGACTCTTACTTTACAACCGTTTTTTGTTGAAAGGTTATAACCAATTGAAATATTGTCAATTTTTACAAACGAAGCTTCTTGAATGTAATGATCACTTAAAAGTGAATTTTCAGTAAAATCAATAAACCCAGTGTTTAAGTAGTCTGAATGAATATTGTTCAAGATATTATTTACACTAGCAGCAGCATTAAATACTGCATTTGAAGCTAAGTTGTTGTAAGCATAATTTCCGATACTGGCTCTTGCGGTAATTGAAAAATCCCAGGATTTATATCTTACAGAATTAGTAAGACCCATGATAATGTCAGCAAAAGGATCTTCCTTTATATATCTGTCATCATCATTGATTATATTGTCATTATTTCTGTCTACATATACACCCTCAATTGGAGTTCCAGAATTGTCATAAACTTGCTGATAGACTAAGAAACTATAAGGTGCTTCTCCTTCTACATGAGTTTGAATTGTATTTCCAACTCCTCCTGATATACCACCGATGAATTGTTGGTCTGGAAGTCTTGTAACTACGTTATCATTAAATGCAATATTAAAATCAATAATATTCTCATAATCATCTGTAGTCATTAAAGGAAAATTAAAGTTTAATTCAACTCCTTTATTTTCCATATCACCGATGTTTGCATCGATTCTATTTCCAAAATTTGTAAAAGGATCAACCAATGTATAAGCAATTAAATCTTTCGTTGTCTTTTGATAAACATTCACCGAACCATTTAACTTATTATTAAACATCGAGTAGTCAATTCCTAAATTTAGAGTTTCTCCAATTTCCCATCTTAAGTCAGGGTTAATTGGCTCAGGTCTAAAGGTCTGGTAGAATGAGTCTCCAAATTGATAATAAGCAGTAGATGTACTACCTGTATATCTTGTCAAAAACTTATAATCTCCAAGTCCATTTACATTACCTACCTGACCGTATCCTAGTCTAATTTTTAAAGAATTAAAAACATCTCCTTTAAAGAAATCTTCCTTGTCAACATTCCATGCCATGGCGAATGAAGGAAAGAATCCCCACCTGTCATCAGGATTTAATTTTGAAGATGCATCAGCTCTCATTGTAGCTGTAAGTAAATATTTTCCTTCAATATCATAATTAACTCTACCAAAGTAAGAGAGTAATACGTTTTTAGACTTGTCAATAAATTCGTAATCATTTCCATCTTCTTCAGCTTCACTATCATAAGAGAAGTTATCAAATTCAAATGCTTGATAGGAATATCCTGCAACAGCATTAAGGGAAGAATTTTCAAATGATTTATCATAAGTTAAATATGCATCCAATAATGTGTTTGTTGCACTTTGAGTATAAGTTGATAAAGAACCGTTCCAGGTAGGATCAGACGTTGGAATCATTTCTGAAGTTGCTCTACTTCCATCACTACTTGCATCATCATAAGCGAGGTTTACTGTAGCCTTTAAACCATCCATTGGTAAGTCATAATCTAATTTCAAGTTTGTAATAATTCTTTCTACATCAGAATTATCATCTACTAAATTTAATAATGCCAAAGGATTTGTAGGTGCACCAATGGCATATTGATTTCCTGAAGCAGGATCAATCCAAGCATAGTAACCATCATATTGTGAGCCGTTAAACACCGGTTTTGTTGGATCAAATCTTACTGCATTTCCAATAGCACCTCTGTCAGCAAAATCATTTTGAGTATCCATCATTCGTAAATTAAAATCAATGTCTAATTTATCATTCATAAGTGAAGGATTCATGTTAAGTGAAATTGTGTTTCTGCTAAACTTATCTCCTAACAAAACTCCATTATGATCACCCACACCTAAAGAAAATCTGGTTGGAATACCATATATACTTCCGTTTGCACTAAAGTTATATTCTTTTCCTAAAGCTTTTTGATAAATCACATCTTGCCAGTTGGTATCATAAGAACCAAGCTGATCAATATATGATTGATCTCCAGAATCAAGTATCATTTGAGAAAACTCAGAAGAAGTTAAAACATCTACTTGATCAATTGGTGAGTAAGTTGAAAATTTAGAAGTAAAATTATATTTAAACTCACTGTCCTTTCCTTTAAAAGTACTGATCAATATAACCCCATTTGCACCTCTTGAACCGTAAATAGCAGTTGCAGAAGCATCCTTAAGTACAGTCATACTTTCGATATCAGAAGGGTTAATTGAATTTAAAGCATTTCTGGATCCACCAACTCCGCCATCGTTTAATGGGACTCCATCAACAACTATTAAAGGTGAATTTGTAAGTGATAAAGAACCTAAACCTCTTATTCTTATAGCTTGTCCTTCACCTGGAGCTCCTCCTCCTGAGGTTACTGAGACACCTGCCAATTTACCTGAGATTAGTTGTTCAGGTGATAATACAGATCCCTGATTAAAATCATCCGAGGTAATAAGATCTGCTGCACCGGTAAGGTCGTCTTTTTTTACAGATCCGTAACCAATTAAAAGAATTTCATCAAGTTGTGAAGCGTCTTCTGATAATGAGACTTCCATTGAAAGCTCACCATTATAAGTTATTTCACGGGTGGTATATCCAATATATGAAAATACCAGAACATCACCTGAGGAAACATTAATTGAAAAATTACCGTTAAAATCTGATGCTGTTCCAGATGAGGTTCCTTTTACAACTACATTAACTCCAGCAATTGGGTCAGAACTTACATCATCCGTTACCTTGCCATCCAATAAACTCTGTGAATACAGGTTTACTGATAAAAACAAGGCACAAAAAAGCAATAGTAAATTTGTTTTTTTCATTTTTAGTTTTGTTTTTTTAGTTTTAGCCCTAACTTGAGTAAGTGGTTAGTTTACGTTAGAACACTGCAAAATTATACTTTTTTATGAATCTACAACGATATAGTTTTAAAATTTTATTTACAATATTAACATTTGTATTATGTCTAAATAATATTTATTCTCAAATTGAAAAAGTTCACCCCCCCAACTGGTGGATTGGATTCGAAAATCAAAATCTGCAACTACTTGTTAAGGCAACCAATATCAATAAATATAATGTAGAGATAAATTATCCAGGGATCAGCCTCATAGAAATACACAAAGCTGATTCACCAAATTATTTGTTTATAGATTTAAAAATTTCAAATCTTTCTAAAGAAGGAGATTTTGAAATAATCTTTACAAGAAATGATGAGAAATTATCTTACAATTATAACCTGAAAAAAAGACGTTCTTTTGAGCTTCAAAATGAAGGATTTGACAGCTCTGATGTGGTATATTTGATCACACCTGACAGATACGCAAACGGTGACTACAAGAATGATGTAATTAATGGTCTTAAAGAAAATAAGATAAATAGATTTGACAACTACGCCAGACATGGAGGTGATATTAAGGGTATCACCAAAAACTTAAACTACATAAGCGATATGGGATTTACTTCTTTATGGCTTAATCCAGTTTTAATAAATGACATGAAGGAGGGGTCTTATCATGGATACGCAACAACTGATTATTACACTGTTGATCCAAGATTTGGAACATTTGAAGAATATTTAGAGTTATCAGAAAAAGCAAACAAGAAGAATATAAAACTAATCAAAGATATTATTGTTAATCACTGTGGATTATATCATTGGTGGATGGATGATTTGCCTTTTGAAGATTGGTTAAATTTTCAAGAAAATTATTTAAAGTCGACAGATAAGACAATAAATCAGAATACCGTTTATTCAAATCACAGACGATCTACAATTCAAGATATTTATGCTTCAAAAGTCGATTATAGAGGTATGTTGGATGGGTGGTTTGTTACTACTATGCCCGACTTAAATCAAAGAAATGAATTTCTTGCTCAGTATTTAATTCAAAACTCGTTATGGTGGATCGAATCGCTAAATTTAAGTGGAATAAGACAAGACACCTATCCTTATGCAGAAAAAGAATTTTTAAGCAATTGGGCAGGAAGGATAATGAAGGAATATCCGAAGTTTAACATTGTGGGGGAAGAATGGAGCTATAACCCTATAAGAATTGCATACTGGCAAGAAGGAAATAACAATAAAGACGGATACGAATCTAATTTGAAAAGTACAATGGATTTTGCTATGCAAAAGGCTATTTATGAAGGGATCTTCGAAGAAGAAAATTGGGATACTGGTTTAATTAAAATATACGAGTCCTTAGCTAATGATTTCTATTACAAAGACCCTAATTCTCTTTTAATCTTTAATGATAATCACGATATGAGTAGGATTTATACTCAGATGAAAGAAGATATTGCCAAAACAAAAATGGCCTTAGGATTGATATTAGTTTTACCTAGAATACCACAAATTCTTTACGGTACAGAGATTCTAATGGAAGACAGCGATAATCCTGGGGATCACGGGTTAATAAGAACAGACTTTCCTGGTGGTTGGGATAATGACAAGCATAATGCATTTAACGGAAAAAATTTGGATAATGATGAGCTTGAAATGCAGAATTACCTAAAAACAATCTTAAACTTTAGAAAAAATAGTAAAGCCATTCATGAAGGAGAAACAATGCATTTTGCACCTGTTGATGGGGTTTACTTAATTTCTAGAAAAAAAGACGATGAAACTGTTTTATATATTGTCAATAAAAACAATTCAAATAAAGAATTGTCTGTTGAAAGATTTTCAGAGTTAGGAATTGATAATATGTTTTTTACAGAAATTTATAGTGGTCAAAAATTCCATTGGAAAGGCGAAATTAATCTAGAAAAAAACAGTTCAATTATTCTAAGAAATTACTAATTTCTAATCAGTCTAAATAAAAATTTCACTCATATCTTTATTTAAATTGTTTCTAAATGGAATTGAATATACATTTGATTAAAATTCAATGAAAATGGAAAATTTACAATTAAGTAACAGCTGTGTAAACTGTGAAAATATTTTAACAAACTCTTTGTGTAGTTTTCATAACGTAGAGGTTAGTGAAAAATACACTTGTTCTGATTTTGAAAAGAAGTAAAATTATTTACTTTTAATTAAAAGCACAATCAATATATTATACTAATTTTGATTGTGCTTAAAAATAATATTTTATTTCTCACTTTTATATTATTCTTAAATCTTCATTCTCAAGATTTAGATTATATAAGTGAACCCCACCAAGATCAAGGCTCTATTCAGGTTTTTTCTGATTTTCAATCAAACTTTGTTGAAGACAGAACTGTAGAGTTTTGGCTACCTCCTAATTACAACCCTAAAAATAAATACGATTTACTGATAATGCATGACGGTCAAAATTTATTTGACGCAAATAAAACATGGAATAAGCAAGAGTGGAAATTAGATGAATGGGCTTCAAAATTAATTTCAGAAAATGAATTAAGTTCATTTATTATCATTGGAATTCATAATTCGGGTAAAAACAGATGGAATGACTATTTTCCTGAAAAAGCTTATGATTTTGTTAAGGATCCAAAATATCTTAACGATAACAAACCAGCCCTATATGCAGATTTATATTTAAAATATATTGTCAATGAACTTATCCCTTTTATAAAGAGTAAATATTTAAAATCATCTGATGATTTTAGGATAGTTATTGGAGGATCAAGTATGGGGGGATTAATTTCAATGTATGCTGCATTTGAATATCCAGAAATTTTTGATGGAGCCATCTGCTTGTCAACACATTGGCCCGGAGCTTATGTTATCGATAATAACCCCTTACCAGATGCAATTTTTAAATATATGTCTCAAAACATCCCCAAATCAAAAGGAAAAACATTTTACTTTGATTATGGAGATCAAGGTTTAGATAAACATTACTCTCAATATTCAAAAAGGGTAGATTCTATTTTTATTAATAATGGATATTCGGAAAGTAACTTTAAAAACCTTTACTTTAAAAATACTTCGCATAGTGAAGATTCTTGGAGTAAAAGAGTTGATATCCCTTTAAAATTTACACTTAAGGAGTTATAATCTTGACTTTTTGGAAGAAAATATCCTTTTGGGCTCAAAATTAGGTTTAGCATTTTGTATTTGTCTACCCAAACCATCGGGTTTTTTTCTAGCTTCAAGAATTCTATTTTTTAAAATTATTTTAAGAGAATCTTTAATTTGAATATATGATTCATCACTTGCTAAATTATTATTTTCATCGGAGTCGTATTTATGATCATATAGCTCATGATAAATTTTATTTTTATAATCCCACTCAATTAATCTATATCTATTGGTTTTGATTGAATATCCCTGGCCAAGTTCTTTTTCAGAATATACCCTAAGCTCACTAAAAGCACTTTTTCTCACTACTTCTTTATCAGAAACTAAAGACTCTTTCAAACTATATCCTTGAACAAATTTTGGGACATCAATACCAGTTAGATCCATAATGGTTTTATATAAGTCTACCAATTCAACAGGCGAGTTTAATATCTTTTTATTTGATTTTATACCTGGACCTGAAATTATTAAGGGAACTTTTGTTGCCCTGTCGTATAAGGTCTGTTTTTGCCAATGTCCTTTTTCCCCCAAATGATAACCATGATCTGAAGTAAATACAACTATTGTGTTTTTATCAAGACCTGTTTCTTTTAACTTATCCAAAACTTTACCAATTTGGGCATCAACAAACGAAGTAGTTGCATAATATGCTTCTTTGACAATTTTTCTGGTTCGGTGATCCAAATTTATTTGTTCTTTTCTGGCCCTTAGACTTTTTGCAGCAGGTTTAGAAATTGATTTTAAAAACTCATCTCCATTATCTGGGACCTCCATTTGTTCAGCATCATACATATCAAAATATTTTTTGGGTGCAACAAAGGGAATATGAGGTCTGTACAGACCAAATGCTAAGAAAAAGTTTTCTTTATTTTTTGCAAATTTATCTAAGTATTCAATGGTAGCCATAGCTCCAATTCCATCGGTTTGTTCTTCATCAGACCCTTCCGCTTCTAACCAACTAAGAGTAGCACCATCAAAATCTTTTTTTACCTTATTTAATTTATATTCTTCGACCTTATCTCTTCCGTATGGATTTACTGTTTGATCCCAAGTGAAATGATCGTCATGACCAGAAGTTCCAATATCCCTGGGGTTGTGATAATGATATATTTTACCAACCCTAACAGAATTATATTTTTCTTCTATAAATCTTTGACCAATCGTAACAACATCGGGGACCGTTTGCCTCAAATACAATCTTAATTCTTTAGATTTTGTTTGATCAGGATATAAACCTGTCATTAATGATGCTCTAGAGGGCCCACACAGAGGATATTGTACATGGGCATTTCCAAATAAAACCCCTTCTTTTGCTAATTTGTCAATATTAGGCGTCAATACGTTTTCATCTCCATAAGTACCTATATCACAATTCAAATCATCTGCGATTATAAACAAAACGTTTAATTTTTTTTTATCCGTTTCTTTATTCGCATTAAGGTGGTTAATGCAAAGAAAATAGATCAAGGAGAAAAAAAATATTTTATTAATGTTTACCATGTCTTAAATTTACAGCTTAGTATTGTTCCAACAAAATATGAAAAATTATTTCATCTTTATATTTTCTCTTCTTGCATTTAATATGAATGCTCAAGAATATCGATGGACTGGAAATTCAAATAACAACGATTTTTTTGATGAATTAAACTGGGCAGAATTTATATCCAATAACACACCTCCAGAAAATAGCATAAATCCAGAACAATCAATTGGCTTTTCATTGTATTTAACCTGTGAAATTGTGGCTGATGGTGAAATAATACTAAATGAAAATGGGAAAATTATAATAACAGATGGTGAACTAAATTCTGAAAAAATCTCAGGATTTGGTGAAATTATTCTTAACAATTCTGCTTACCTAAATCTTACTGATATTTATCCTTTGTTTGAAGGAATAACAGTAAATATTAATTCAAATGAGTCATGGATTCGGTTTTACAATTTAGATCCCACAAGTGCATTTTATTATTATCATGACAATATTTTTTATGAAGATCAACAACTTTCATATCCAGAGAATATTCGTTATGATAATTATTACAATGATGGATCTATAGTCAGAATTAATTCTGATGAATTTTCAAATCTTACTGTATTTAGCGAAAATAATCTTGAGGGGGAATCTGCTAATATCAGTAATAATACTGTTTTTGAGGGAGAATCCATTCCAAATAATTTAAACGATGATGTTTCTTCATTTAAATTAAATAAAGGATACATGGTAACATTTGCTGAAAATGAAGATGGAACAGGGAAAAGTAAAGTTTTTATCGCATCTGAAAAAGATGTTTTAATCAATGTACTGCCTGAATATCTTAACAATAAAATATCATTTATCAGAGTAATTCCATGGAATTGGGTAACCAAAAAAGGAACTGCTGGAGATACTGTAGCTATGTATAATAATTGGTTCTATAAATGGAGTAATAATGGTAGTTCTGATATGTCAAGGGAATATGCTCCAATGGCATGGGGAAAAGGCGCCGCAGATGATTTAAATGATATTGAAATTATTAAGCAAAAATATAAATCAACACATCTTTTAGCATTTAACGAGCCTGATAACTGTAATGATCAATCGGGTCAATATGGAAATATGTGTGTTGTAGACACATCACTTGTATACTATAAAAACCTTCTCAAAACAGGTCTCAGAATGGTTTCCCCAGCAACCAGACAAGGAGAAGTATTTAGCTGGTTAAATGAATTTAATTATAAGGCTGAAAATCAAGATATCAGAATTGATGTAATTGCTGTTCATTGGTATGATTGGACTTCAAATCCAGAAAATTCCCCAAATGCAAATCCTCAGGATATTTACAATCGATTTGTTAATTACCTTGAAAACGTTCACAATCTTTATGGATTACCTATTTGGATTACCGAATTCAATGCAAACAGATACAGAAATGAATGGGTACACAGACAATTTTTACAACTTGCACTCCCCTATTTAGAAGAAACTGAATACATTGAAAGGTATTCGTTTTTCCCACCTGTAACAGACCAGGCAGATTTTTTTGATGAAAACTACAACTACACTCAAATTGGTGAATTTTACAGCAATTTTACTTCAACAAAGTCGATAGCAGAAAATGAATATGCTACACCCAGCAATTTAGATTCAAGCGATTACGAATTCACACAAATAGAATGTAATCCAAATAACGCATTTCTTTCGAATCATGAAATTGTGTCACATAATGAAATAACTATTTACCCCAACCCCTCAAGCGATTTTATATTTATTGAATTTAATCAAGAAATTACTGATTTAAAAATTCTAACTGTTGAGGGTAAAATAATTAAAGAATTAAGCCCTACTAAATACATTAATGTATCGTTTTTAAATAAAGGAATATATTTCTTAAAGATTAATGATAATTTTATCAAATTCGTTAAAAAATAGACTAATTTGTTACAAATATTATAATTAAAACATATAAGTTTTAAATTATTAGTAAATATTTATACATATCACTTATTTTTACATTTTCATTAAAACAATGAAGCAAATTATTTTAATTGTAATAGTTCTTTTAGGTTTTGATATAAACAGTCAAAATAAAGAGAAGAAACCTAACTTTCTTTTTGTTCTTGTTGACGATCAACCACACGATGCTGTTGGGTTTTCAAACAGATATCCGTTTTTAAAAACTCCAAATATTGATAAGTTAGCAGAACAAGGTGTTAATATTAAAAATTTCTTTGTTACTCAGTCCATATGCTCACCTTCCAGAGCCAGTTTTTTAACCGGAACCTATCCTCATATTCACGGGGTTAATCAAAATAACAAATATGTTGACCCTGATTGGACAAACTACGCTCCATATTCCGTACACTTACAAAATTCTGGATACGAAACTGCACATATTGGTAAAATCCATATGGCTCACAAACGTGGTAAAGATCATATAAGACCTGGATTTGATTATTGGTTTAGCTTTATTGGTCAAGGGCAATATTTTAATCCAAATGTAAATGATAATGGAAAGGAAATTAAACTAGAAGGTTATATCACAGATATTTTGACAGAAAAAACGATTGATTGGCTTAAAAACAAGCGCGATCCTGATAAACCATTTAGTGTTAATTTATGGCATAAGGCAGTTCATGAAAAACATTTACCTGCTCCAAGACACAAAGATCTCTTTAAAAATGAGCCACTTCCCGAACCTCCCTATGAAATGCATAAAGAAACTTTCAAAGGGAAGCCCGAATGGCAAAGAAGAAAAACATTTGGATTTAAATGGGACAAAAACAAAAAAGTACCCGAAGTTTTAGAGGAAAAAAGATGGCCCATCAATAAATTTAAAAACATGCAACTCTTAAGGAGTTTGATAGCTATTGATGAATCACTCGGGAGTGTTTTAAAAGCATTAGATGAAATTGGGGAACTTGAAAACACGGTAATCATTTACAGTAGCGACAATGGATATTTTATGGGTGAACACACCTACAAGGACAAAAGATTAGCTTATGAAAGCTCAATACGCGTTCCAATGATAATAAGCTATCCAAAATTAATTTCTAAAAATACCGTAATTCATGAGCAGTGTTTAAATATCGATCTTGCACCTACAATTTTAGAATTAGCTGGAGTTAATAAACCTAAATACATGCAAGGAGAATCAATGGTTAAATTAATGAGCGGAAAAAAAGGCAAAACTTGGAGAAAAAGTATATTTTTTGAATACTATGTTGACGATGCATGGCCATACGCGGGCCCAGATCAGGTTGCGGTGAGAACAAATGAATACAAATTAGTAGATAATTTTTTAAAAGACGATATTGATGAATTATACGATCTTGTTAACGATCCGGGTGAAATGAAAAACTTAATTAATAATGCTAATTATGATGACATTGAAAATGAGTTAAGAAAAGAGTCGGAAAGATTACAAAAAAAATACAAATACAACCCCGATAGAGATTGGTGGTTACGTAAACAGATTAGAAAATAATTATGAAAAACATAACAACAACTTTACTCTTACTTTTTTCAACGCTAATTTATAGCCAAGATTTAAACCTAAAAGGAAAAGTACTTGAAAAAGATACAAATCTTGCATTGGCAGGAGCAACAATTCAAGTAATTGGAAACGAGTCAGGAGTTGTTACTGATTTTGATGGAAATTTTGAGATTAAAGTAACAATAGGTGATAAAATAAAAGTTTCATACATTGGAATGAAAACGATTGAGTTACCTATTATTACCTCCCCCATTTCCGTATTCATGGAGGTTGATATTAACCAACTTGAGGAAGTTACTGTGAGTGTTGGTTATTTCGATATTAGTGAAAAAGATTTGTCGGGATCAATCACTCAAATAAAATCAGATCAACTTGAAAAAAACAGAAGCGGATCGGTTGAAAGTATTTTACAAGGTCAGGTGTCTGGACTGGTTGTCTCAGAAAGCTCTGAACCTGGTGGAGGCTCTGGAGTGTCAATTCGAGGTACAAATTCAATTTTAGGCGGAACACAGCCATTATACGTACTTGATGGAATTCCTGTTGACCCATTAACAGATGCTGAGGGGATGAATGGTAGTGGTGGATCTCAAAGCTCGTTAAGCTTTATCAATCCCAATGATATAGATAAAATTGAGGTTTTAAAAGATGCTGCAGCTACTGCTATATATGGAGCAAGAGGTGCTAATGGTGTTATTTTAATTACATCAAAAACTGCTAATAATGAAAACGGGAAAGATAAAATTTCTTTCAGCTATGAGAACTATGTAACATCAGTAAGGAGAAAAATAAATGTTTTGGATGGGGCCGGATTTGAAAACTACATGAATCAAAGAGTTTTAAATCAAATATTTCAAGAAATAACCGATCCTAACAGAGTTGGTGGACCATTTGACGGATCACAGTTAATTAACCCAGAAAATTATCCGGAAATTATTGAATACACTATTCCATATCCCGTATCAACTGGAACAAACACAAATTGGCAAGATGAAACCTATAGACTTGCGCTTAGTAATAGATACAACCTAAATTATAGGGGTGGAGATTTTAAAAGAAATATTTCTATGGGACTTGGAATTAACAATCAAGAGGGAGTAATAATTAATTCAAATAATAAAACCGTAAACTTTAATATGAATGCTAAAAGAAAAGCATTTAATGAAAAAATTGATATTTATTCAAAAACATACTTTACACATAAAAAGGGAAATGCTGCCTCTGTCGGAAACGGTGAAATTTTTCAACAAAGAGGTGTTGTTTCTCAAGCGCTGCAGTTTCAACCCATTTTCTCTTTATTAGAGCCAGGACAAGATGATGACATTTACTCTGCTCTAAACGAAGGTAATGTTGTGTCAAATCCATACACTCTAGCTAGATATGTTATGGATATTAAAGAATCTACATCCTTTCGTCAAACCTTACAACTAGTTGGTAAAATAACACCCAAATTAACGGGAACATTAAAAGCATCTTATAATTTTCAAAAAAGTAACAGAGACAATTATTACCCTTTAAATACAACTAGAGGGAGAAATACCAATGGTGAAGCTTCTCAAGCATTTTTAGAAAATAGTAAAACATATGCGGAAGCTAATCTTAGATACAGAAACAGATTTAAAAATCATCGAATTGATGCAACTCTAGTTGGTACTTATGAAAAAAATGAAATCAGATCAATTTTTAATAAAGCAAGAGGTTTTGGTACCGATGCTACTGCTTTTTACAATTTTGCTTCTGCAGAAGAAATTTTAACCCCTATTACTCAATTTAGAGAAGTAGGGTTATTATCGGCTTTGTTTAGAGTAGGTTATAATTTTAAAAGGAAATACTTTGTTGATATTAACACTAGAATAGATGCTTCATCAAAATTTTCAACAAATAATAAAAGTGCCCTATTCCCTTCCATAGCTTTTTCATGGTTTGCATCTAAAGAAGATTACTTAAAAAAATATGATAAATTAAATGAGTTAAAATTCAGAATCTCATATGGTAAAATAGGTAGTAATCCTATATCTCCTTATCAGTCATTGGCTTTAATGACACCTATTCGTTATAATTTTAATGATGAAATAATTACTGGATTTTATGAATCAAATCTTGCAAATGATGATTTAACGTGGGAAACAACTGATCAATTTAATTTTGGAGTTGATCTGGGTTTGTTTGACTCAAAATTAAATTTTACTGTTGATATGTATCACAAAGTAACAAGTGATTTACTTCAGTATGTACAACTTCCTCCTTCAAATGGATATGTGAGTAGAGTTGATAATTTTGGGGAAGTTGAAAATAAAGGAATAGAATTTAATGTGAATTCAGTAATTGCTGAAAATGACAACTTCAGTTGGGATATTAATGCAAATCTTGGACTCAATAGAAACAACCTTAATAAATTAAATTCAAACTTAGATTTTCAATTAGGTCCATCCGTTGGATTTTCACAGGCCTACCCTATTCTATTCATGGTAGGTCAACCCTTGGGTATATATTGGGGTGCACAAACTGATGGTATTTATTCTGATTGGGATGAAGCGATTAACAGCGGAATCGCAGGAGCAGCACCAGGTGAAATTAAATATGTAAACAATTTTATTGATCTTGATGATTCTGGTCAACCATTAGCTATTCAAGAAATAAATTTTGATGATTATGTAAAAATTGGAGATCCTAATCCTGATTTTACTTATTCCATTTCAAATAATTTTAGGTATAAAAAATGGGATGCAAATATCCTTTTCACCGGTCAAAAAGGAGGTGATTTGTTTTGGGTAGATTCATGGCAGTTAAGTGGTTTACAAAAAACAACCAATGTATTAACCTCATCTTTTGAAAATTCATGGTCGGCTCCACTTCTTTATGAAAATGGAAATTATGTTTATAATCCATCTGTTGGTGAGTTAAATAATGCTAGCCACCCAGGTGCATTAATTGATACAGGATCAAGAGCTGTACCCTCAGACAGAAATATATTTGACGGATCATTTATCAGGCTTAAAAATATTAATATTGGGTATAATTTTGATTTTTCTCAAGGAAAAAATATGAGAGTTTATATTTCTGGGCAAAACTTACTTGTTTTGACTGACTATCCAGGTTATGATCCAGAAGTGAGAACTTATACCAAAAACCCACAAAAAAGAGGCGTTGATTTTGGAACGTATCCAGGAACAAAATCTGTATTATTTGGATTAAAATTTAATTATTAAACAATGAAAAATAAGAGTATAAAATATTACATCACGATTTTCTTGGTTATTGCTTCATTTACTTCTTGTAATGTGCTTGATGAAGAACCATTTACACAACCAAGCACTGAAAACTTCTACCAAAATGAAACCGATGCATTAGCGGCTTTGACCTCAGTTTATGCGAGATTAAAGAGTGGTATCGGTTATTATAAGCAACAATTTATGCCTACACTATTTGCTTCCTCTGACCAAGGACTTTCGACCTATTTGTACAATGAGTTTAAACGTGGCATTGTTACTTCAACTAATCAGAGTTTAAATAATTTGTGGAAAGAACTTTATTTAGGCATTAGAGATGCAAATAATGTAATTGCTAATGTTCCAGATATTGAAATGGATGAAGAATTAAAAAATAGAATTATTGGAGAAGCAAAGTTTTTAAGGGCTTTAAATTATTTCAATTTGGTTCGTTGTTTTGGTGAAGTTCCCTTAAGAACCCAACCTGTTGAAGCTGGTAATGATCAAGGACTACCTGTATCTTCAATTGTAGAAATATACGATGTTATCATTGATGACCTTAACTTCGCAGCTAATCACTGTTGGGGAAGAAATGAAACAAGAGGGAATTACACAAACGATTTAGGAAGAGCAACTAATACTGCTGCACATGCAATTTTAGCAAAAGTATACACTAGAATTGCTTCAAGTAAAAGAACGGCAAGTGAAGGTGTTTTAGGTAATGATTTTTATCTTGAATTTCCAGAATCATATGTTAATTATTATCAGTATGCAAAAGATGAGTGCGACTTAGCTATAACCGGCCAAGGATTTAATCTTTCTGGTTCTTTGGAAGAATGGGTGTCAATTTTTGACGCTGATAACGGAAACAATCCTGAAATGATTTTTGATGTCCAAGGATCTTCATTGACTGGCCAAGGAACAGCTGTTTCAAATTTATTTACACCTAGAAATGCAGGATTATCTGGAAGTGGATTTGGAGGAAATAACAAACTAAAACCTCTTTTTATTAATAATAGAATAGACAAGTTTGACAATAGATTCCAAAATTCAATAATCACTCAATATGAAACAAGTACAAGGATTTTTAATATAAATCAATGGAGTACAGGGTATGTTCCAACAAACACTGAAACAGGAAATACACTGGGAACCCTTTGGCAAATATGGACAGCAAAATACATAGATTCAGAAGCGACTACTGAATACACAAGTAGACAAAATTGGCACATTATAAGACTAGCAGATGTGTACCTGATGAGAGCTGAAGCAAATGCTGAAATTTCGTCAAATCCTGCTGCTGCAAATGATGATATAAACATTTTAAGAAATCGCGTAGGAATGAGTGAAGTCGATTATTCTTCTTTTATAATGACTTCATTCAGAGAAGAATTATTAAAAGAAAGAGCGGTGGAACTTTATATGGAAGGTCATAGATTCTTTGACTTAACTAGATTTGGAGTATATGACGAATATTGTAGATTTATTTACGGAGATACTGACGGAGCTAGACAACCTGAAGACTACACATGGCCAATTCCATTAACCGAAGCTTCCACAAATAGTGAAATTGATTAAGTTGTGATTTTTAGAAAATATTTAATCTTTTTTTTCTGCTTATTACTTACAAGTTTTCTTTATTCTCAAAACAATTCAGAAAACCCAAATTTCATTTTTATTCTAGCTGATGACCAAGGTTGGAATGGAACATCTGTTAAAATGTTAAATGGATTAAAAGAATCTAAAAGTGATTTTTATGAGACCCCAGAAATCGAAAAAATAGCTAGAGAGGGAATGAAATTTTCCTATGCCTATGCCAGTGCTCCAGTATGTGCTCCGTCAAGATATAGTATACAAATGGGAAAGACTCCGGCTAGACTACAAATGATTAGAGTAGGTATGAATACCGAACACATAAATCATGAAACCAACTACACCATTCCAAAACAATTAAAAAAAATAAATTCAAATTATAAAACTGCTCATTTTGGAAAATGGGGTATGGATTCTAACCCAAAAACTTTTGGTTATGATGAAAGTGATGGAGCAACAAAAAATAAAGATGGAGTTTTTAATTGGGATTCCAACGAGAAACAGTGGAGCAATAATATCGATGAAGATCCAAAAAAAATATTTAGTGTCACAAAAAGAGCGATAAATTTTATCGAAAATAGTTGCGAAGAAAAAAACCCGTTTTATTTACAGATTTCACATTATGCCATACATTCCGATCTTGTAATGAAACAAAATACATTTGAAAAATACAGAGATAAAAAGCCAGGGGAAAATCACAATAATGTAGGTTTAGCCGCTATGACCGAAGATTTGGATACTAGTGTTGGTTTGATTTTAACTAAGTTAAAAGAGTTGGGGATTGAAAATAACACGTACATAATTTACTCTTCAGATAATGGATCTGTTCCCGTCATTGTTCCTAGAAAAAATTATAAAAAGAGCTTTAATCATCCTCTGAAAAGAGGAAAATGGGATGCAATGGAGGGTGGCATAAGGGTTCCTTTTATTATAGCTGGTCCAGGAATAAGTAAAAATACTCAGGCTGAAACTCCAATTTCTTTTTCAGATTTACTTCCAACAATAGTTGATTTAGCCGCAAATAAAAAATTAAAAGATAAAACTTTGGATGGAGGAAGTTTTAAAGATATTTTATTTAAAAAATCAAAAAAGGTGAAAAGAAATTCTGAGGGAATAATTTTTCATGT
>CACEAZ010000012.1 GCA_902557655.1 uncultured Bacteroidota bacterium | reverse complement strand
AATTCGAAGCACTATTAACTTTTTCTGGTGAAGCAAAAGGGAGTCTGATTAGAAGTGTTACTCCTGACCCAGATAATGTTACTGTATTTCAACATCATTCTTTTGTTAAACTTCCCGACAACAATTATAATCCTAGAAAATTTGATACAAGAAGTGGAGCGATATCAATTTCCTATATGGATTATTCCAGCCCAATCGATGAGCCCATCACAAAAAAATATGTAATTAGACATAGGCTAGAAAAGAAAAATCCAGAATTAGAAATTTCTGAAGCAGTAGAACCTATAATATACTATTTAGACCCCGGAACACCAGAGCCCGTTAAAAGTGCTTTGTTAGATGGTGGAAGGTGGTGGAATCAGGCTTATGAATCAATTGGTTTTAAAGATGCTTTCCAGGTTAAAATGCTTCCAGAAGGTATCGACCCTTTAGATTGCAGATATAATGTAATTCAATGGGTTCACAGATCTACAAGAGGTTGGAGTTATGGAGCTAGTGTTATTGACCCAAGAACAGGTGAAATTATCAAAGGTCATGTTAGTTTAGGAAGTCTTAGAATAAGACAAGATTACATGATTGCTCAAGCATTATCCAAAGACCCTTTTATTTCAAATAATCAAAACAATCAAATGCTAGAGTTAGCTATTGCCAGAATAAGACAGCTTAGTGCTCACGAAATAGGTCATACAATTGGATTTGCACATAATTTTGCAGCGAGCGCTAATAATAGAGCATCTGTGATGGACTATCCACATCCATTGGTGGATATTAAAGATGATGAAATTGTTTTTGATGATGTTTATGACACGGGAATTGGAGATTGGGATAAAGTTACGGTAGCCTATAGCTATAGTCATTTTAAATCCCATCAAAATGAAAATGATGAGCTAAATAAAATTTTGGAGGATGCTACAGACAATGGTTTAAGATTTATTAGTGACTATGATGCTCGTTCACTTGATGGCTCTCATGCTTATGCTCATCTTTGGGATAATGGTGTTACTGCATATTCTGGACTTGATAAAGTAATTGAAATAAGACAGAAAGCAATTCAAAATTTTTCTGAGTATAATGTACCTAAAGGAACTCCAAATTCTGTACTTGAGGATGTTTTTGTTCCGTTATATTTTTTTCATAGATATCAAACCGAGGCTACTGCGAAGATAATTGGTGGTATGGATTATAATTATTCTTTGGTAGGGGATAATCAAAATGAATTTCATTACCTCGATAAAGACACCCAACTAGAAGCTTTAAATTCACTGGTTAAAACTCTATCTCCGAATTTTTTAGCGATTCCAAAGGATAAATTAAAGTTATTTCCCCCAAGAGCATTTGGATACCCTCGAACAAGAGAATCTTTTAAGTCAAATTTAGGAGTAGCTTTTGACCCTTTTTCGGTTAGTGAAACATCTGCTGATATGACTCTAAGCTTAATTTTAAGGCCAAAACGACTTAATAGATTAGTGTTACAATATTCCTTAGATAATTCTAACCTTAGTTTAAATGATTTATATGATTATATATTCAAAAGAACAATTCTTTTAAAAACAAATAATATCTCATCGATTAATGATTCTTATCATGAAGAAGTTCAGCATATTGTTAATGTGACCCTATTAAAAAATATTTTCAAGGTTATTAATGATTCAAGTACTTTTTCACAGGTTCAAAACATTAGCAATGATTACTTGTCAAAAATTATACTAGAGCTATTATCAAAAAAAAGAAAGGATTATAAATTTTTAAAATATTCAAGTCATTATATTAAAATGATTAATGATTTTTATGAGGACCCAGAAGAATATGAAATAAAAGATTCTTTAAAGATTCCTGATGGATCTCCTATAGGGACAGATAATTGTAGTTATATTCATAGTAGATGATTGATTTAAGAAGTGATACGATAACAAAACCAAGTGCTAAAATGCTTGATCTAATGCTTAATGCAAAGGTAGGCGACGATGTTTACGGTGAAGACCCAACAGTTAAGAAACTAGAAAGTTTTATTGCAAATTATTTTGGAATGGAACAAGCAATGTTTTTTCCCTCTGGAACGATGGCTAATCAAACTGCTATTAAACTTCACACAAACCCAGGAGATCAGGTCATTGCTCATGAATATTCACACGTATATAATTATGAAGGGGGTGGGGCGTCATTTAATAGTGGAGTTTCTTTTAAATTATTGAAAGGTGAAAAAGGTTTTTTTTCGTCAGATCATTTATCTGATGCAATAAATCCCAAAGCATTTTATCATGCACCTTTATCAAAATTAGTTTGTTTAGAGAACACAACAAATAAAGGTGGTGGAGCGTGTTGGAATGTTAGTGATTTTGATGAGATTAATAGCGTTTGTAAAAAAAATAATTTAGGAATTCATATGGATGGGGCTAGAATTTGGAATTCAATTGTAGCAAAAAAAGACAATCCAGAGTTATATGGAATTTATTTTGACACCATGTCTGTATGTTTAAGTAAAGGATTAGGTTGTCCAATTGGATCTGTTCTTTTGGGTAAAAAAAAGTTTATGGATAAAGCTCTTAGGATAAGAAAGATTTTGGGTGGAGGTATGAGGCAAGTCGGATATCTTGCAGCTGCTGGGTTATTTGCCTTAGAAAACAATATTCCCAGGTTGTCAGAAGATCACTTTAGAGCAAAAGAAATAGCATCAAAGTTTTTAGATAAAAGTTTTGTAAAAAAAATTAATGATGTTGAAACAAACATCATTATAATGGAACTAAATGAAGGTTTCAGTAAAAAAACAATTATAGATTATTTTTCTAAAAATGATGTAGTTTTTGATTGGTATTCTATGGGGCCTAAAAAAATTAGAATTGTAACTCATTTAGATTATTCTGAAACGGATCATAAGTATCTTCTTAAAATTGTCGATAAATTATAATAGATAATTTAAAAATCAGCTTAAAATCACTTATTTTTGTAGTGCTCTAAATGTTTTTTCAATCTGGATGAAAAAAAGTAAAAATGTATTTAATAATTTATTGGAGCTTGTGGGTAATACACCCATGGTAAAAATAGATAAACTCACCAATAGTTTTCTTGGAACTTATTTGGCAAAATTAGAAGCATCCAATCCTGGCCACTCATCTAAGGACAGAATTGCCCTTCACATAGTTGAAACTGCTGAAAAAAAAGGCATTTTAAAACCAGGAGACACAATTATTGAAACTACATCTGGAAATACGGGATTTAGCTTAGCTATGGTTTCTTTAACTAAGGGTTATGATTGTATTTTAGCTGTCTCTTCAAAATCCTCTAACGATAAAATTGATATGTTAAAGGCAATGGGGGCTAAGGTTTATGTTTGTCCAGCTAATGTTGCCGCTGATGACCCAAGATCATATTATCAAGTAGCAAAAAGACTACATAATGAAATTAAGGGTTCAATATATATAAATCAATATTTTAACGATCTGAACGCTGAAGCACATTATTTGACAACTGGCCCTGAGATATGGAATCAGACCGATGGTAAAATAACGCATTTGATAGTTTGCAGCGGAACAGGCGGAACAATTTCAGGAACAGCTAAATTTTTAAAAGAAAAGAATTCCAATATAAAAATTATTGGAGTTGATGCATACGGTTCTGTTTTAAAGAAATATCATGAAACTGGTGAATTTGATGAAAAAGAAATTTATCCATACAGAATAGAGGGACTTGGTAAAAATTTAATTCCAACTGTAACCAATTTTGATATAATCGATAAGTTTATAAAAGTTTCTGATGAAGATAGTGCTCATACAGCCAGGGAAATTGTTAAAACAGAAGGTATTTTTGTAGGGTACACAAGTGGTGCTGCTTTTCAGGCAGTAAAGCAATTAAATATGTTAAATGAATTTAAAAAATCAGATTACATAGTTGTTATTTTTCCTGACCATGGATCAAGATATTTAAGCAAGATATATAGTGATAAATGGATGGAAAATCAAGGTTTTTCTGATTCAGTTCATGAGATAAATAATAATGACATACAATACATAAGAAAATAATATGAGAGATTTATTTGATAGAATGCGTCAAGATAAGGGGCCTCTTGGAAAATGGGCTGATATAGCGGAAGGTTATTTTGCATTTCCAAAACTTGAGGGTGAAATTTCAAGTAGAATGAAATTTAATGGTCATGAAGTTATCACATGGAGTGTAAATGATTATTTAGGGCTTGCAAACGACCCAGAGGTTAGAAAAATTGATGCTGAAGCAGCTGCTAAATACGGATCTGCCTATCCAATGGGTGCAAGATTAATGTCCGGGCATACCGACCTACATGATCAACTTCAAAAAGAGCTTGCAGAATTTGTTAACAAAGAATCCGCTTATGTATTAAACTTTGGCTATCAAGGAATATTATCTACAATTGATTCATTGGTAAGTAAAAATGATGTAATCGTTTATGATATTGATTCACACGCATGTATCATTGACGGTGTGAGACTGCATCTTGGTAAAAGATTTACTTATCAACACAATGATATGGAAAGTCTTGAAAAAAACCTTGTAAGGGCAACAAAGATTGCAAATGAAACCAACGGTGGTATTTTGGTTATTTCTGAGGGTGTTTTTGGAATGAGAGGTGAGCAAGGCAAGCTTAAGGAAATTGTGGCTTTGAAATCAAAATTTAATTTTAGGCTATTGGTTGATGATGCTCACGGATTTGGTACTCTTGGAAAAACAGGAGCTGGGGCAGGTGAGGAGCAAGGAGTTCAAGACGAAATAGATGTGTATTTTGCAACATTTGCAAAATCAATGGCTAGTACGGGTGCCTTTATAGCTTCAGATAAAGAAATTATTGATTTTCTTAAATACAATATGAGATCTCAAGTTTTTGCAAAATCTCTTCAAATGCAGTTGGTTGAAGGTATATTAAAAAGATTAGAAATTTTGAGATCAAAACCAGAAATTAAACAAAAACTATGGGATAATGTAAATAAATTACAATCCGGTTTGAAAGATAGAGGATTTGATATAGGTTCTACTCAAAGTTGTGTTACCCCTGTTTATTTAAAAGGTTCAATTCCAGAAGCTTTTGCTTTGGTTAAAGATCTTAGGGAAAATTATAAAATTTTCTGTTCAATTGTTGTCTACCCTGTGATCCCTAAAGGATTAATCTTACTCAGGTTAATTCCTACAGCTTCTCATAATTTTAAAGACATTGAGGAAACTTTGGAAGCATTTTCTTCCATTAGGGATAGACTAGTTTCAGGAGTTTATAAAAAGATTTCAGAAAAATTAATGTAAATCAGCTCTGTAGGTAGATCTTGTCTTTATCAGTTTGGGGTTAAAGTTTTTCCATATTTTGTCGATAGATTCATTATCAACAAGCTCTGGTGTTCTTCTGCATATTTGAATTCCTTTGTTTTTTAACGTTTGGATAAACGAATTAAAAATAATGGCAGTAACCCCAAGTTTTTGATAATCAGGATGAATTCCAATCAGATATAGAGTTACATCTTTGTTAAATTTTTTTGCATGTAATAAATGTAAAAACCCGAAAGGAAATAATTTTCCATTCATTCTTTGTAAAGCTTTTGCAAATGAGGGCATAATAATAGCAAAAGCAACAATCTTGTTTTCATTATTTTCTACAAATTTTATGTATTCTGGATTTATAAAACTCAGAAACTTTTCCTTCATATATTCTTTTTGCTTTTCAGAAATTTTTACAAAAGAGGAAAGTTTTGCATAAGATTCGTTAAACAAATCAAACATTTCATTTGCTCTTTCCATGAGTTTACTTGTTGAGTAGAAATTTACTTCTTTAAGATTGTTTCTTGTTTTTACTATTCTACTCATTTTTTCATAATAACCAGTATCTATGTCGTTAAACATAAATGTCTTTTCGTGAAAAGTTTTTTCAATTTTTAACCCATATTTCTCGTAGTGATTTTTGTAATAATCATAATTGTAATTTGTAATCATTGTTCCAATCACATCAAAACCACTTGTTAATACACCAACTTTATCAAGATTGCTAAAACCCATAGGTCCTTCCATGTAATCAAGATGATTGGCTTTTCCAATTTCTATTACTTTTTTGAACAGAATATCGCTAACCTCATAATTGTCGATAAAATCAAACCAACCAAATCTTATTTTACTAGTTTTTTGCTCTTTTACCTCAAACCAGTTTATAATAATAGCAATTCTGCCCACAACATTTTTATCTTGATAGGCTAAAAATAATTCAACTTTAGAATCCTGTAGATTTGGATTTAAATCTTTATTAAAGTTATTCATCTCTTGATTTATAATGGGAGGAATCCAACATTTCGATCCTTTGTATAATTCAAATGGGAACATTACAAAATTTCTTAAGTCTTTTTTGTTTGAAACTTTTTTTAAAAAAATCATCTGCTTGGATATAAATTGAGTCTGTAACTTAAGCCTAGATTAATATAGTTAATTTTTGGCGTATTTTTAAAATTTAAGGTTGATCCCACATCAATCTGAAGATCATCGTTAAAAAGATGGGCTAATCCAAGACTAAGCTTATTTTCAGCATAAAAATTGCTTTTAATTCCATGTTTTTCTATAAAACCTATAAAACCTTGGTTAAATGCATATGTTAAGGAGATTATGTATTGAAAATCATTTTGAGAAGAGCCAATTCTATCTAGAATTAAGTTGCTAATTAGTACAGATCTATTTGTAATATTACTTTGAGTGAAAATAGCTGCTGAGGGACTAATTCCATTAACGCCCGAACTTGTAAATGGGTTGTCTTTAGAATCAATATTAACACCAACATATGCCGAAACAGCAGGTATTAAATTTTTTAAATTAAATCTTCTGTCAGCCCAATAACTGTATACATTGGGCTCATCTTCTTGACCTTTTTTTGGATCGAAAATTAAGTATTTAGCACCTACTTGAAATTTTTTAAAATTCTTTCTATCATAAGAATTAACAGGATTATATCTTAAGTCACTAAATTCATCGGATTGATATACTCCATTTATTACCAATTCTAATTTTTCATAAAGAAAACCATATCTTATTTTAAAATCTATACCGAATCCTTTGGTTTCATAGTTTAGCAAATCATGTTTTTCTTTTACATTAAAGAAGCCACTTTCAATTTGCAATATATTTTTTCCAACCGAGAAAGCACCAGATGAATTCCCAGGTCTGTTCGAATTTATTATGTCAGTGTATTGTGAAAAAGAATTTTGATAAATTAAAAGTGATATAATTAAAAGTGTGGTCCTATACATAATTATTTACAAGAATTCTAAACAAAGATAAATCTTATAATTTAATAAGATATTAACTTTTTTTGAATTGTGATAATTGTAAATTTGTATTAAATAAAATCAATATGAAGTTTTTTTTGTTTTTAATTCTATTTTATTTTGCTTTCAGATTTTTGTCTAGGTTTCTTTATGTATATTTAATTAGAAAGGCAAAGGAAAGCCAATCGAATCACCACAGATCAAAAGATTTTCAAAAAAAGAAAGAAGGAGAGGTTTCGATTGATAAAATCCCGAAAAATAAATCTAAAAAAAATAACAATATGGGAGATTATGTGGATTATGAAGAAATTGATTAATATATGAAGATCAAGCATTTTTTTAAAACCAATATTCTTAAGCATTTTTTAGTTATTACCATATTTATAATAACATCACTAATTTTTTTTCATCCTGTTCTTAGTGGTAAAAAAATCCTTCAAAATGACATAATTCAATACACAGGTATGTCCAAGGAACTTAAAGATTTTAGATCTGAAAATGGTTATGACGCATATTGGACCAATAATTCTTTTTCAGGAATGCCAACATATCAGTTGGGCGCAAAGTTCCCACATAACTATATTAAAAAACTTGATTTATCCCTACGATTTTTACCTAGGCCAGCAGATTATCTATTTTTATATTTTTTAGGTTTTTATTTTTTAATGATGAGCCTAAAAGTTGATTATCGCCTTGCAGTATTTGGAGCTTTGTCATTTGGATTCTCAACCTATCTTATAATAATAATTGGAGCTGGTCATAATGCTAAGGCACATGCCATCTCTTATATGCCATTTGTATTAGCATCTATCATATACGTAACTAGAGGAAAGTATTTTCTAGGTTTTTTATTTACAACTATTTCACTTGCTCTTCAATTCACTGCGAACCATTTTCAAATGACTTATTATTTAGGTTTTATCGTTATATCATTAGCCGTATGGTTTGTTTACCAAAGTATAAAAAGTAAAAATATTGATCATTTATTAAAGACTGCTTCTACACTGCTTATTTCATTGCTGTTTGCAATATTATTGAATGCTTCTAATTTGATGACGACAATCGAATATTCCAATGAATCAACCAGAGGAGATTATTCTTCACTTTCTATCAACACTGATGGTAGCGATAAAGAAATTGAAAGTGGTTTAAAAAGAGAGTACATAACACAGTGGAGTTATGGGATTTTTGAGAGTTTAAATTTATTCATTCCAAAAATAATGGGAGGAGGATCTTCAGAGGAATTGGAAATGAATTCTTATTTTTTTAATTTTTTAAAATCAAATGGTTACAGTACAATTGAGGCCAAAAATATAGTAAAAAATAGCCCAACGTATTGGGGGGATCAACCTTTTGTTGAAGCGCCAGCTTATCTTGGGATAGTAGTTTTCTTTTTATTTGTATTTTCTGTCTTTCTTTATAGAGGAAAACATAAAGGTTGGCTTTTGGCAGCAATAATTACTTCATTATTGCTTTCATTTGGTAAAAATTTTGACAGTTTAACCGACCTATTTATTTCCTATTTTCCTTTATATAATAAGTTTAGGGCTGTTTCTTCAATTCAAGTGATATTAGAGTTGTGCATTCCTGTTTTAGCAGTTTTTGGTTTATCAAGTTTAATAAATAGTAAAAACAATAATTTAATAAAAAGTAAAGCCTTATACTCAACTCTTTTTTTCTTCCTGTTAATTTTGATTATCCTATATTTTTCGTTGGATTATTTAAGTTTTAGCGGACAGTCAGATTTGGGATTGGATCCAGTAATAAAAGATGTGTTAATTGATGATAGAAAAAGTATTTTTTTAGATCAATTAACAAGGACACTTATTTATGTAATTATAACTTTTATAATTATTTTACTCTACATAAAAAGTAAAATAAAATTAAATATAACCTTACTGTCGTTAATTTTGATCTCTTCTTTTGACTTAATTAGTTTTTCAAAAGCATATGTGAACGAGAGTAATTTTACAGATTCATATTTTGTTGAAAATCCTTTTAGCCTGGATGAAACTTACAAAAATATTATGTCTGATGATTCTGATTTTAGAGTTCTTGATTTAACAGAATCTTCAACACTACCAAATTTTTATTTAAACTCTATTAACGGCTATCATGCTGCCAAATTGGGAAGATACAATGATGTCATGGAATTTTATATTAACAAGACTCAGATGAATTCCTTAGATATGCTAAACACCAAATACATCATATACAACGATGAAAATAAGAAAAATGTTTATGTAAACGATGATATTCCTGGAAGTGCGTGGTTTGTGAAAGAAAATATTAATGTTGCAAATGATAATGATGAGATTATAAGTCTTGATTCCTTAAATTTCAAAAATATTTCAGTTTCTCAAGATTTAGAATCCAAAAAATATAAAAATACTGATTATAGAGTAGATTTAATTGAAAAAAAATCAAATTACTTAAAGTACGAAGTTGAATCTGATGAAGTTGGTTTAATTATATTTTCTGAAATATATTATCCGCATGGATGGAATTCTTATGTTAATGGTGAAAAGGTTTCACATTTTAGATTCAACTATATTTTAAGAGGTTTAGAAGTCCCTAATGGTAAATATGATATAGAGTTTAAATTTGAGCCAGAAGTCGTAGAATTAAGTAGTAAAATTAGCTTATTCAGTTCAATTTCATTTATTTTAATATTGATCACTGGTTTATTTATAAAAAGAAAAGAGTGGGGAAAAAAGTTTTAATTATTTCATACTATTGGCCGCCGGCTGGGGGTCCAGGGGTACAACGATGGTTGAAATTTGTAAAATACTTTCCTGAAAATAACATTGAACCTATATTATTTATTCCGAAAAACGTTAATTATCCAATTCTTGATTATTCTTTGTTGCAGGAAGTTGACAAAAATATTAAAATAATTAGACATCCAATATTTGAATTTTCATCTCTTTTTAGAAATAATAAAAGATTAAATCTTTTGAGAAGTGGAAATATTTCAACTGGAAAAAAACAATCTTTTTTTGAAAGAATATTATTTTTTTTGAGAGGTAACTTGATATTTCCCGACATGAAATTGTTCTGGAGAAAAACATCGGTTAATTTTCTGGAAAAATATTTATTAAAGAACCAAATCCAAACTATTGTTACCACAGGACCTCCCCATAGCGTCCATTTAATTGGTCTTGATTTAAAAGAGAAACTAAATATAAAGTGGATTGCTGATTTTAGAGACCCATGGGTTAATTTAAATTATCTAAATAATTTTCAATTAATGCCTTTGAGTAAAAAAATTCATAAAAAACTAAGAGATTCGGTTTTAATTAATGCAGATGCTGTGGTTGTCACCTCTGAAAAATTAAAAATTTTGTTTGATTCCATTACTAAAAATTGTTATAAAATTACCAACGGATATGATTATGAATACAAGGATATTGAATTAGATAACAAATTTTCAATTTCTCATATCGGCTCGGTATATCCGGAAAGAGACCCCCAACAGTTATGGACAGTTCTGGAAAAGTTATGTATCGATATCAAAGGGTTTAAAGATGATTTAATTTTAAACTTTGTTGGTAATGTAAACATAGATTTTAAAAAAGGTCTAAAATCTAAATCATTTAGTGAGTCTGCTAAGTATCACGGATATATTGAGTATGATAAAACAATTGATTTTGCATGTAAAAGTCAATTATTATTAATGATTGAAGCCAATGATGAGGGATCTTCATATGCTATCCCTGGAAAATTCTTTGATTATTTGAATTCTCATCGACCTATTTTAGCGATTGGACCACAAGGATCAGAAATAGATAAAATTTTAAAAGATTCAAATACAGGTCTTTTCTGCGACCACAATGAATTTGAATCTCTCTATAATTATATCTTGGATAGATATAATAAATTTAAAAAACAATCAAATTATATACTATCAAATAAAATTGATAAATACAGTAGAAAGCTGCTGGCTAAAAAATACACTGATATTATAAATAATATTTAATTTAAGCAAAAGAAAAAGCCCTGTAAGTAAAGGAAAGATACAGGGCTTAAACTAACTATTCAATAAATTAAACTAACCGATAAAAAATATTCAAACGGCGTGCCAAAGTTTTTTTAAATTATATTTTTTAAATACTTTCCAGTTAAACTTTCTGATTTAGAAAGTTCTTTAGTATTGCCATTAAATACCAAATTACCTCCTTTGTCTCCACCAAAAGGACCTAAGTCTATATTATAATCTGAAACCTTAATTAATTCTAAATTATGTTCAATAACTATTACAGTGTTACCCAATTCTATGA
The DNA here is from genome assembly GCA_902557655.1 of uncultured Bacteroidota bacterium. GTDB lineage: Bacteria > Bacteroidota > Bacteroidia > Flavobacteriales > Flavobacteriaceae > MED-G13. The sequence goes on along the minus strand of CACEAZ010000012.1, from coordinate 41,314 downwards.
TTTCGTTAAGAGAATTAATTAATTTTTTTATATCGTCGTAGTGCAATCCAGTTGTAGGCTCATCGAATAAGAATAAACCATTTTTAGCTTTATTTTTCATACTTAAAAAAAATGCAAGTTTTACTCTTTGCGCTTCACCACCTGAAAGGGTAGAAGAGCTCTGTCCTAGTTTTATATATCCCAAACCTACCTTTTGTAATACTTTAAGTTTTTCACTTATTTTTACCTCATTGATTTCGTCAAAGAATGCTACAGCATTATCTACAGTTAGTTCAAGAATATCGGCAATATTTTTGTTATGCAATCGGATTTCAAGTATTTCATTTTTAAATCTTTTACCGTTGCAATTTTCACAAGGTAAAGTTATATCTGGCATAAATTGCATTTCTATAGTATTGGTTCCTTCTCCCTTACACTGATTGCATCTTCCACCCTCAACATTAAACGAAAAATGTTTTGGCTTATAATTCCTTAATTTGCTTTCTCTGCTGAAAGCAAATAGCTTTCTTATTTCATCATAAGCTTTAATATAGGTCACGGGATTTGATCTTGAAGATTTTCCTATTGGTTTTTGACTTATGTATTCAACAAATTTAATTTTGTCAAGATCACCTGATATTTTATCAAAATCCCCTGGTTTTTTAGAAAAATCTTTCAAGTTATTTAAAATAGCAGGGTATAATATTTTATTTATTAAAGTACTTTTTCCTGAACCAGAAACACCTGTAACCGTAACAAATTTGTTCAACGGAATAGTAACACTAATATTTTTAAGATTATTTTCTCTAATTCCTTCAATTTTAATAAAGTTTTTAGAATTTCTTTTTTTAAACGGAATTGAGATATTTAATTCTTTATTAAGATATTTAGCCGTTAAAGTATTGCTTTTTAATAAATCTTTAAATTTCCCATGAGCAACTAAATTTCCACCAAAAGATCCTGCATTTGGTCCAATATCAAAAATGTAATCTGCCGATTTAATAATTTCTTCGTCATGTTCCACAACAATAACCGTATTTCCCAAATTATTTAATTTTTTTAAAATTTTTATCAATTTTTTGGTGTCGTGTGAATGAAGCCCTATACTAGGCTCATCTAATACATAAAGAGAACCGGTTAAATTACTACCTATACATGTTGCTAAATTAATTCTTTGACTTTCTCCTCCGGAGAGTGTACTTGATTTTCTATTTAAAGTTAAATACCCTAAACCTAAATTATTAAGACATTCAACCCTATCTATAATTTCATTTAAAATTCTAGAATTTTCAATATCAATTTTTTTAATGAATTTATCTAATTCATTTAATTGCATGTTGATAATTTCAAATATATTTTTGTTATTTATTTTAACATATCCTGCTTCTTTTTTAAGCCTGTTACCATTACAATTATCACATGTTGTTTTACCCCTGTATCTCGAAAGAAGAACTCTATTTTGAATCTTATACATTTTAGCCTCTAGCTTACTGAAAAACTTATTTATTCCTATAATATTTTTATCACCATCCCACAAAAGCTTTTTTTGATTCGTTGTCAACTTAAAATATGGTTTGTGTATAGGGAAATTGTTTTCTAAAGAATTCTTGATAAATAAGTTTTTATATTTTTTTAGTTTTTTTCCTCTCCAAGGAAAAACAGCATCATCAAATACAGAAAGGGATGTGTTAGGGATAACAAGTTTTTCGTCAATTCCTATAATGTCTCCATATCCATTACATTTTTGGCATGCTCCATATGGATTATTAAAACTAAAAAAATTGGTGTCTGGCTTACTAAAAGTAATTCCGTCCATCTCAAGTTTAGTGTTAAATATAAAGGTCTTATTTGTAGATATATTTTTTAAAATGCATTTACCTTTTGATTCAAAAATTGCATTTTCTACAGAATCAGTTATTCTACTAATATAATCCAACGAATCATTACATATAACTCTGTCTATAACAAGGAAAAAGTTTTCAAAATCTTTAACATTATCTAATTTTATCTCATTAAGCTTATAAATTATATTATTTGATAATATCCGATTATAATTTTGTTTTATTAAAGACTTGATTTTTTTTTCAAAATTATCTTTTCCAAAATCCTCCAATTTGGATAAAACTAAAATTTTGTCTCCCTTTTTTTGTTTTTTTAAAATATCGATAATTTCAGAAACGGTATTTCTTTTGACGACTTTTCCGGAAATAGGGGAGTAAATCTGTCCATATCGAGAGAACAATAATTTTAGATAATCGTAAATCTCTGTTTTGGTTCCAACTGTTGATCTAGGATTAGAAGATGAAATCTTTTGCTCAAGTGCAATGGCAGGAGATAGTCCCGTTATTTTTTCAACCTTTGGTTTTTCAATTCTCTCTAGAAATTGTCTTGCATAACTGGATAAACTTTCTACATATCTCCTTTGACCTTCGGCATAAATTGTATCAAAGGCGAGAGATGACTTTCCGCTTCCTGAAACTCCAGTGATCACAATTAATTGTTTTTTTGGAATAGATAGATCAATATTTTTTAGGTTATGCATGCTAGCACCCTTAATTTCAATAAATTTATTTCTCTTAGATTTTGTAGTCATTGATTATTGTATTATCAAATATGATGCTAAAAATAACTACTAATAATTCACTGATATAGATCAATTTTTGAATAATATTAAATTAAACTGTATATTTGGTAAATAACAAATCTACTGCCTATAGAATAACATTACTAAAAAAATCAAATTAAAACACAGTTTTAATCTAAATGTAATGTTATGAAAAAATCTATTATTGCTGATTCTATTTTGGTATCTAAATATATTTCTGGTGATGAAAAGTCATTAGAGATTCTAATTAAGCGTCATAAACAAAGGATATATAGTTTTATTTATTCCAAGGTTTATGACAGAGATTTAACTGAAGATATCTTTCAAGATACTTTTATTAAAGTCATCAGAACCTTGAAGCTTGGAAATTATAATGAGGAAGGAAAATTTATTTCATGGGTAATGAGGATTGCGCACAACTTGGTTATTGATCATTTCAGAAAAAATAAAAGAATCCCAAAATTTGAAAACTCACATGATTTTGATATTTTTTCTGTTCTTAAGAATACGGATATTGACATTGAAAATAAAATGATTAAAGATCAAATTCACAGTGAGGTAAAAAAAATAATTGAATTTTTACCGAATGATCAAAAAGAAGTGTTGAAGTATCGTTATTATAACGATCTAAGTTTTAAAGAAATCTCAGAAAAAACAGGTGTTAGTATAAACACTTCACTTGGAAGAATGAGATATGCTTTAATAAATCTTAGAAATATTATTAAGGATAAAAATATTATTCTGACAAATTAAGATAATATTTTAGTTTTTTTTTCGTTATCAAATTAGAAAAACTAATGAATGGAAAAAAACTACTTTTTTCAAGAGGGAGTCACTCTTGAGCCAAAAAGAAAAACTATTAATTTTATTTTAAATTATTCAAAGTCAATTGTAGCAATTAAGACGAAAACAAGTTCTGTATTACTTGATTTAAATTAACTTATTTAAAATAGATTTTCTTCCAATTTTTTTTGTGATGCTATCATTTTGTATGTTCCAGCCTCTTGCAGGGGAATATTTCCTTGCATAGTATATAATTTGTAAATGCAATTTATTCCATTTGTCTTTGGGAAATAATCTTTTAGCATCTTTTTCAGTTTGTTTAACATTAGTTCCATTACTAAGCCCCCATCTAAACATTAACCTGTGAATATGCGTATCAACTGGAAAAGCAGGGTATCCAAAAGCTTGAGACATTACAACACTTGCAGTTTTATGACCAACAGCAGGAAGTTCTTCCAATTCTTCAAAAGTTTGAGGTACTTTACCGTTGTGTTTTTCTAATATTATTCTGGTCAAACCGTATATCCCTTTACTTTTCATGGGGGATAGTCCACAAGGTCTAATAATTTCTTTGATTTCATTTATCGAAAGTTTACTCATATCCGACGGGTTATCAGCTATTTTAAATAATTTTGGGGTTATCAGATTAACCCTTTCATCGGTACATTGAGCAGAAAGAAGAACAGCGATCAATAATGTATAAGGATCTTTGTGGTTTAGAGGGATTGGAACTTCAGGAAATAAATTTTCAAGTTCTTCAATAATAAAAATTACTTTATTTTTTTTATTCAAATTATATTACTTTTAATAAATCAAATATAATAATTATGAGTGTTTTAAAAATAGGAGATTTTGCTCCAAACTTTCAGTGTAAGGATCAAAACGGAAATCTCATTTCTTTATCTGATTTTAATGGGAAAAGAGTTGTCGTTTTTTTCTATCCTAAAGCAAATACACCTGGTTGTACAGCTGAAGCTTGTAATCTAAGTGATAATTATTTAAAATTTAAATCTCTTGGTTATGAAATTATTGGCGTATCGGCCGACAGTGAAAAATTACAAAAGAAATTTAGTGATAAATTCAACTTTCCATACAGTCTTTTATGCGATGAGAATAAAGATGTAATCAATGCTTTTGGGGTATGGGGTCTAAAAAAGTTTATGGGTAAAGAATATATGGGTATTAACAGGACCACATTTATAATAGATGAAAAAGGTAAGGTTTTAAACATTATTGATAAGGTAAAAACAAAGGATCATACCAATCAAATCATAGGATAATTACTTATATCCAAAAAGTTTAAACTTTTTAATTTTTGAGGCTACTGCTTTAGGTAATAATTTTTCCCATCCGGTTTGATTTTTCTTTATTTTTTCAAGTACTTCATGAGAATATATACTTAAAGATTCCTTTTTAAAATTTACCACGTCGACCACCTTGCCGTTAAATTTGAAAAATTTGTATAATTCTTTCATCCTAGGATGTACCTTTAAATTATCGCTATTAATAATTTCATTTTTTTCATTTAGAACAGGGTATAGGTATACTTTTAAACTTTTAAAAAATAATTTACCAAAAGCTTCTAGAATTCCGCCACTTAAATGGGTATAATATTTGGGATCAAAAATTTGAACAAGATTATTAACCCCCATGCAAAGACCTATTTTTTTCTTTGTGTATAATGAGAAATATTCAACTAATCTATAATATTCTTTATAATTCGAAATTAGGACTGTTTCACCTAATGATCCTAAAAGTTTTGCCCTGTCCATAAAATCTTTTTCATCGATTTCTCCATCAGAAGTTAAATCTGCCAATGTAATTTCAAATATGACAATTGCATCTTTTTTATCTACGTGGCGTTCATTTAGAAACATTTCTAAAGAATTTTCATACATTTCCTCATTAACTTTGGTAACTGGCCTAAATCTTCCTCTTAAAGCAAGAATATTTTTTTTGTATAATGCAGCTGCAGGCAGTAAATTATTACCGTCAGGACCAAACATAACAGCCTCTGTCATGCCATTTTTTACAAGTTCTAAACTTAAAATTCTGTTATCAACGTCTTTAAAAATTGGGCCTGAAAAGTTTACTGTATCAATCTCAAGTTGATCATTATTTAAATGATCATACAAATACTTAATAATTTTCTTTGGCGTGTTGAAATGGTAAAATGCGCTGTAAATTAAGTTTGTCCCCAAGACTCCAAGAGTTTCTTGTTGTTGACTGGCTGTATTTTCTTTAAATCTAACATGCAATATTATATCATTATAATCTTGTGTGGGATCAATTTGAAATCTCATGCCAACCCAACCATGTCCGTTGTATTTTTTTGCAAAATCAATAGTTGCGACTGTATTTGCATAACAAAAGAACATTTTGTTTTCGTTGTTTTTTCTCTTGATTCTTTTTTCAATGAGGGACGTCTCATGTTTAAGCATCTTTCTCAGACGAGTCTCTGTAACATATCTTTTATTATCCTCAATTCCATAAATGTCGTCACTGAAACTTTTATCGTATGCTGAGATGGCTTTTGCAATAGTTCCTGAGGCACCTCCAACCCTAAAAAATTGTCTTACAGTCTCTTGACCAGCACCAATTTCGGCAAAGGTTCCATAAATGTTTTCGTTAAGATTTATACGTAAGGCTTTTTGTTTGATAGTAGGAACGGCTTCTAAAAACGATTCTTCTCTACTTGGTACCTTTTTCATTAGGTTTAATTTACATGACAAATGTATTAAATTACTATAACTAGATGAAAAAAATTAATGTATTTTTGGAATTAACAGACTATGAAAATAACATTTTTAGGAACAGGTACTTCTCAGGGTATTCCGGTCATCGGAAGTAATCATCCAGTATGTTTGAGTAAAGATCCTAAAGATAAAAGATTGAGGACTTCAGCTTTATTTCAGTGGGATGATAAAAGTGTTGCTATTGACTGTGGTCCTGATTTTAGAATGCAAATGATAAATTCTGAATGCGACAAATTAGATGCTATTTTTTTTACTCACGAACATAATGATCACGTTTCTGGGCTAGACGATATAAGGCCATTTTATTTTAAACAAGGAGATGTTCCTATTTATGCTAACAATAGGGTAATTAATGCACTTAGAAAAAGGTTCGAATATATTTTTAAATCTGATGGTAATATTCCGGGTACACCAAATGTTTCTGTAAATGAAATAGAAAGAAATTTTAAATTTCATAATAAAGAAATAATTGTTCTCAACGCGTTTCATGGTAAATTACCAATATTTGGATTCAGAATAGATAATATTGCATATTTTACAGATGTAAAGACAATTCCAGATGAGGAATTTGATAAACTTAAAAATTTAGATGTATTAGTTATTAACGCACTTAGAATAGAAGCCCATTATTCACATTTAAGTTTAAGTGACGCTTTAAAAATAATAAACAAGGTGAAACCTAAAAAAGCATACATTACTCATATAAGCCACAAACTAGGTTTTCATCAAGATGTTCAAAAAAAATTACCTAAAAATGTTTATTTAGCCTACGATGGTTTGGTTGTTAATTCAAACTAGTTTTTGGCGATCCAAGACTTCATTTCTTCAAAGTTTTCAGGTGAAACTCCATGTTGTGATTGAAATTCTAAAAAGACATGTTTAATTTTTTTATTTGTAAACCAGTTTGAGGAATCTCTTCCAATATCAATAGGAATAACCTGATCAAAAACCCCATGAGAACAAAAGTAATTATGCAATGAATAATCATTTTCCTTGTTGTAATTGATAATTTCATGAGGAATCTTACCACTTAATCCAATAACTTTTTTATAGAAATCAGGAAAATTTATTGATAATGTATATACAGCCATTGCACCCTGACTAAAACCTAAAAGAAAAATATTATTTAATGAAAAATTATAATTGTTAACTAAATATTCTGAGATAAATTTATGTAATTGATTGATGGATTCCCGAGCTTGAGAAACTTCAATTGATAAATTCATTGAATCGTCAAAGTTTAAAGCCCACCAACAATATGAACCATAATCCATTTTGTGCGGAGCTTGAACTGAAATTATTAAAGCTTTAGGATCCATGTAATCAGAAAATGAAAACAAATCTTCCTTATTACTTCCGTAGCCATGAAGCATTATAATAACTTTGGACTCTGAGGTGATATCAGTAGGTTTTTTAATATTATAATCTAAATCAGTATTCATTAAGGCTTATTTTTCCGTTGGAAATTGTTCCATAAACCAATCCCTTCAATTTTGTTCCGTCAAAGATGGAATTCTTTGAAATTGAATGTATGTTTTTTTCTTCAAAAATATAATCATATAAGGGATTGAACAGCGTCAAATTTGCAAGTTCTCCAATCTTTATTATTTGATTTTCTATATTAAATATTTTCTTACCTCTCGTTAAAATATCAACGGTCAATTTTGTAGAAAATATTTTATTTAGAGCACCAAAAGAGCTCTCAAGACCAATTGATCCGAAATCAGCATTATCAAATTCTAAATTTTTCAATTCAATATTTAGGGGTGTGTGATCAGATGTAACCATGTCGATTGTTCCATCTTTAATCCCTTTGATCAAAGAATCAATGTCATTTTCAGATCTGAGTGGGGGTATAACTTTAAAATTTGTGTCAAAGTTTAAAATTTTTGAATCGTTAAAAAAAATATTATGAATTGAGGTACTACAAGTGACATTTAACTTTTTATTTTTTGCGTTTCTAATTAAATCAACAGATCCAGTAGTTGAAATTGTTGGAATGTGTAAGTGACCACCTGTATATTCTAAAATAGCTAAATCTCTTCTTATGTTTAATTCTTCAGAAATGTTTGGAATGCCTTTAAGGCCCATTAGAGTACTTGTAACTCCTTCGTTCATTACCCCATCTCCGTTAATTCTTTTTTCAAACGGAAATGAAAAAATAGGATATTTGCGTTCCTTAGAATAAAGAAGTGCCAGCTTTAGTAAATTTGGGTTTTTTATAGGTTTTTTAAAATCTCCAAAACCAATTGCACCGGATTCACCCATTTCTAATATTTCAGCAAGTTCAATACCTTTTGATTCTTTTGTCAATGCACCAATTGGGAAAATATCAATATTTGAATTTGAAGCAAGGGATTTTAAATATTCAATTTCCGTACGTTTGTCAATAATTGGATTTGTATTTGGTTGAACCCCAACAGATGTATATCCTGATTTTGCTGCAACTACTAAGGTATTTAGAACATTATCTCTTTCCTCATACCCAGGTTCACCTGTGCATATACTGTAATCAAACCATCCAGGTGAGATTGATAAGTTATTAAATTTTAATTCTTTGTAGTTTTTGGAGTTTTTGATATTAGTGTCAATATTGGAAATGATTCCATTTTTGATTAAAATATCTACGGTTTTATTATGAAATTCACTTTTTTTATCAATTACATTAGCTGAACGGATTAGTAAATTCATTTATAAAATTTCAACAAAAATAATAAAAATTAAAGTATAAAATTTTAATATTTTGCTGGTTTCCCATTGGTAGAAGAATTTTTTAGAAATTGGCGTAAATCATCATTTGATTTCTCTAAATCTTCTTCTCTCAAGTACATCATATGTCCACTTCTATATCCTTCAAAATAAAGTCTATCCTTCATTTTACCACTAGGGTCTATTTGCCACATTGTATATTTTGCCTGAAAATAATTAGTGGCGCCATCATAGTATCCGGATTGAATAAATATCTTTAAAAATGGATTTTGAGCCATCGCTTTTCTAAGGTTTTCTCTCGTGTTATCATTTTCATTATCCCATGGGTGAACAGGCCCAAAAACATTGTATTTTATATCAGTAATAAAGCCTAATTCATTTCTTAAATAATAATTAATTGCAGGAGTAAACGAATGATTCCAAGAATTAAGTTCAATATTACTGTCAGGTGATGAGCCTGCATTTTTCTTATCTAAACCTCTGTATCTGGAGTCTAATCTTCCAATAGTTAATCCATGCTTATCCCTTAATAATTCTTTCCAGAAATAATTATTTGAAACATTGAGATTATTGTTTAAAACAAATTTCTTGCTTAACCCAGAATAGTAGGCGTATTTTTCAGCAATTTGATTTTTTTCTTTATTTGATATAAATCCCCCTTTAGATATAGCAGGTATTAATTTATTAATAGTAAAATCTTCTATTTCAGGTAATATCTCATCTAAATCTTTATTTTGTAAATCTTCATTTAACATTTTGTGATACCATGCAGTCGCAGCATAATAGGGTAGGTGTAACGATGAGTTTACCGAATCTCCATCTTCAAATAATTTATAATCAGCAGGTGAAACCATTATTACTCCGTTTAAATACATCCAATGTCTACTTTGAAGTTCATATGATAAACCCATAACTCTAGTTCCACCATAACTTTCTCCAATAATGTATTTTGGTGATTCCCATCTATTTTTTCTGGAAATAAATGTGTTAATCCATTCGGCTAAATACTTTATATCAGCATTTATTCCAAAGAATTCCTTCCTTTTAGGTAATTTACCCTTTTCATCTGCAATCATTCTTGAATATCCGGTGTTGACGGGGCAAACAAAAACAATATCAGCAGTATCTAAAATAGAATATGGATTGTCCTTAACTCCGTAGGGTTGAGTAGGAAATCCTTCTTTATCAATCTTTAAAACCTTTGGCCCAGTATATCCAACATGCATCCATAACGATCCAGATCCTGGCCCTCCGTTAAACGAGATTATGATAGGTCTATGATTTGGATTTTCTTTTGAATCTTTTTTGTTTTTTTTTCTATAATATGTGTAAAATAAACTGGCTATTGGTTTACCGTCTTCATCCCAGACAGGTTGAGTACCTGCTTCAGCAACATATTTAATAGGTTTTCCCATAATTATGGACTCATGATGAGTTGTAATGACAGTATCAGTAGGTAGTTTTATGTTTTGAGAATTAGCAATAAGAGGAATTACTAATATTATTAATAGAATTTTTTTCATTTTTATCTAAATATTTGATTTAAAAATATGAATTTAAAATCATAGTTTCTCGTTGACCCCTATTCCAAATAACGCAAAATCATATTTTACTGGGTCACTTTCGTCGTATTTTCTAAGAGAATTATCTAATTCTAAAACAGCTTTGTGATCATTTTGTTTCCTATTCAATATCCCTAATTTCCTTGCAATATTTCCTGAGTGAACATCCAGCGGACACGAAAGGTTTTTTTGATTTATTGAATTCCATATTCCAAAATCAACCCCCTTGTCATCTTTTCTAACCATCCATCTTAAAAACATATTTATTCTTTTTGCAGCAGAGCCCTTGAACGGATCTGAAACGTGTTTTCTTGTTCTTTTTAAATGTTCTTTTTCAAAAAATATATTTTTTAGTTGGTGAATAGAATTATGAAGTGAATTATCTTTCATATTGTTGAAAAAAACCGTTTCCAGTCCTCCGTGGTTACAATAAATATTTTTTAAACTTTTAACAAATTGTATAAAATCATATCCATTAAATGTTCTGTGAACAAAACCTAAAAGACTTTTTAAATCCTTATCTGAATGGTTTATGATAAAATTATGAGGATCATTTTCCAATAATTCCATCATTTTTTTGGAACTATTGATTATTGATTTTCGATTTCCCCATGCAATAGTTGCAGTAAGGAACCCTGAAATTTCAATATCTTCCTTTGCTTTGAATTTATGTGGAATTTGAATAGGATCATTTTCAATGAAGGATGTATTATTATACTCTTCAGATTTAATATCCAAAAATTCTTTGAGATTCAATAGTAAGTTATTTGATTATACCGTCTGAAATTTTTAAAATTCGATCTGATTTTTTTGCCAATGTAATATCGTGAGTTGCAATAACAAATGTATATTTAAAATCCTTCCTTAATTCATTAAAAAGATCATGCAAATTATTTGATGTAGAGCTATCAAGATTTCCAGAGGGTTCGTCTGCTAATATGAGGCTAGGACTATTAATTAGAGCTCTTGCAACCGCAACTCTTTGCTTCTCACCACCTGAAAGCTCGCTTGGTTTATTATTTATTCTTTTAGAAAGTCCTAAATAATCAATTAGTTCAGTAGCTTTTAATTCTGCATCCTTTTTAGACGTTTTTTTTATAAAGGCAGGAATACAAATGTTCTCGATTACTGAAAATTCTGGAAGTAGTTGATGAAATTGAAAAACAAAACCAATTTCTTGATTTCTAAAAGAAGACAATTGATCTTCATTGAAATCACTTACGTTTTGGTTTTTTAATATTAATCTTGAATTTTTATTTTTTTCAAACGAGTCTATTGTTCCTAATATTTGAAGTAGTGTGGTTTTTCCAGCACCGGATGCTCCAACTAAACTAACAATTTCTCCCTCGTTAATTTTTAAATTAATTCCTTTTAAAATATGATTCCTTTCGTAGAATTTATGTATATTTTCAGCTATAATCATCAATTCAAAAATACTATATTAATTTAATTAATGAACGGAAATAAACAAGCATATTTTGCAGGAGGATGTTTTTGGTGCACAGAAGCAATTTATAAAAAATTACGTGGTGTAATTAATGTTACCCCTGGGTATAGTGGCGGATCTTTGAGAAATCCAACTTATAAAGAGGTTTGCACAGGAAATACAGGGCATGCGGAATCAATTAAAATCGATTATGATCCGGAACTAATTTCTTTTGAATTATTAGTAGAAATTTTTTTTTCAACCCACGACCCTACAACCCTTAACAGACAAGGTAATGACGTGGGAACTCATTATAGGTCAGCTATATTTTTTAATGATTTGAACGAAAAAAATATTGTCAAAGCTTATATCCAAAAATTAGAAAACGAAACATATAAGTCTGCTAAAATAGTTACCGAGTTAAAAGAGTTTGAAATTTTTTACGAAGCTGAAGATTATCATAAGAATTATTTTGAGCTTAACAAAGTTCAGCCCTATTGTCATATAGTTATTTCACCTAAAGTTGAAAAGTTTAAAAAAATATATAAAGAGAGGTTAAAAAAAGATTAAATATTGAATCCTAACCGATTGAGAAATTTTCTAACAAAGTTCCAAAAAAACTTATATTCTCCAAATAGATAAGCAACAAATAGAAGTATGAATTGATATACTATGGTTATTAAAATAATTCTAAGAGTCCAATAAATTAAACCATTCATTGTTTCAGAGTTGATTCCAAAAAACATACAGATCGGTTCAGAAATCCACGCGGCAGTTGAGCCGGTAATCCCAAATACAACAAATATTTTTAAAATTTGAAAATTAGAAGTTATTCCCCATCTATTTTTTAATTTTTCTAACATTTTTAAGAATTATAAATATTAATAATTTGATCTGCCAATTCTATACCAATTCTTTTCTGAGCTTCGTTTGTAGCAGCTCCTATGTGAGGAGTTAATGAAATATTTTGGTTCATTAAAATCTTAATACTTGGATTAGGTTCATTCTCAAATGTGTCAAGAGCAGCAAATGAAACCTTATTTTTTGAAATGTTGTTTAGTAAGGCCATTTCGTCAATAACGCCACCCCTTGCCGCATTTACAATACCGACTCCGTCTCTCATTTTTGAAAATTCATTTTGTGAAATTATATATTCTTTTTGGGCAGGAACATGTAAAGTAATAAAATCTGATTCCTTTAATAAATCATCCATTGAAGAAGAATTTAATTTAAAATCTTTATTGCTTCCATCAAAAAACTCTAATTTTAATGATGCAGATTTTGTGTGTAAATCGGAAAATTTAACATTCATCCCAGAGCCAATAGCAATTTTAGCTACTTCTTGACCAATTCTCCCAAAACCAATAATCCCAAGTGTTTTTCCTTTTAATTCGATTCCTCCAGCGTAACTCTTTTTTAATTTTTTAAAATTACTGTCACCTTCTAATGGCATAGACCTGTTGGATTGATATAATTTTCTGACACATGAGAAAAGATGTGCAAAAACCAATTCAGCTACAGAAATTGAGGATGCTGCAGGTGTATTAATAACATGTATATTTTTATTTTTTGCGTATTCTACATCAATATTATCCATACCAACTCCGCCTCTTCCTATAATTTTTAATCCAGGACATTCATCAATTAAGTCTTTTCTAGCTTTAGTTGCACTTCTAACAAGTAATACTTCAATATTGTTGGTATTTATATAATCAACAATTTCTTCTTGAGAAATTGACTCTGTTGTAACATTAAATCCTGCTTCATTTAATTTTTCTACTCCTTCGACAGAAATCCCATCGTTTGCTAATACATTCATAATTATATTTTTGATTCAAGTTCACTCATCACCTCGACAAGTACTTTAACACTGTCTAAGCTCATTGCGTTATACATAGACGCTCTGTAACCACCAACACTTCGATGACCTGCTAGCGCAGTTATATTTGCATCAGAAAGCATTGATTCAAATGCATCTTTAAAATTATCGTCAGAAAGATTAAAAGTAGCATTCATTATAGATCTATCTTTTATTTTTGAATGCCCCTTAAAAAGCGGATTTAAATCGATTTCTGAATATAGCAATTGAGCTTTTTTTCTATTATTTTTTTCAATCTCTGAAACTCCCCCCATTTTTTTTAGCCATCTCATGTTTAACAATGATACATATACCGAAAAAACAGGAGGGGTATTAAACATGCTGCTTTTATCAGCGTGAATTTTATAATTCATCATTGAAGGAATATTTTCATTTATATTTTCAAGAAGATCATTACTTATAATAACTAGGGTAGCCCCAGCTGGGCCCATATTTTTTTGCGCTCCTGCGTAAATCAGATCAAATGTCGAAAAATCTAATTCCCTTGAAAAGATATCACTACTCATATCACAAAAAACAGGAATATTTGTTTTGGGAAAATTATTCATTTGTGTCCCAAATATTGTATTGTTTGATGTACAATGAAAATAGTCATATTCTTTAGAAATAGTAAAGTCAGGGATATGGTTAAAATTCTCTTTTTCTGAAGAGCCCAAAACATCTACTTTACCAAAAAGTTTTGCTTCTTTAATCGCTTTTTTACTCCAAGTCCCTGTATTTAAAAATGCAGCCTCTTTTTTTAAAAAATTATATGCTGTCATTAAAAATTGTGTACTAGCACCACCTTGCAAAAAAAGAGGTGTGTAATTTGATCTTTTAAGATTTAATAATTCTAAAGCTAAATCTCTGGCTTCGTCCATAATGTCCACAAAAGCATGACTTCTATGAGAAATTTCCAATAATGACAAACCAGAATTATCAAGATTTTTGACAGCGTTTGATGCTTGTTCAAAAACTTCTGATGGCAAAATTGATGGACCTGCGCAAAAGTTGTGTATTTTCATATTTACATTAAAAATGCAAAGCTCGATAATTAATACTGTTATGCAATAATGAAAGTGCTAAATGTTTTTAACTATTTTGTTAACAGAAAATCAAATGTATCAATATTATCAGCATAGTCATATAGTTTTGGATTTTGTGTCTCCCCAAATTCCACGCTATTTTTGATTTTACAATGGGACACTACACACTGTAGTCTGTTTTGATTTTCTTCTATAATTTCTTGAACTTCTTTAATATCTTTATAATATTGATAGTTTACAACTGAAATGGGAGGTGAAAATTCATCTGATTCTGTAAGTATAAAATAATCGTTATCAATAAACTTTTCATTGTTCATAATTTTAATTGTTTTATGATAATTATAATTATTTGAGTATTTGTTATGAAAAATAATATCTTCAAACCCTTTGAAATAGTTTTTCAATTTCAATAAATCATATCCAACAGGAATAAAGATTTTTGATACATTACGGCATCCAAGTCCAAAATATTGAAAAATATCTCTAGCTAAGGAGGTTAATTGAACTTTTGTTTCTTTCCCATCTAAAATAGCAATGGAATTCCTATTTTTTCTAAGAATTGATTTTTTATCTCTGAAATAATACTCAAAATAATTAAATGTATTGTTTGAGCCTGTGGCTATAACCATTTCAAAATCAGAAAGCTTTTCATCAGATATATAAATACAATCTTTTAATTCTGAAAAGCTATCTTTTAAAAAATCAATAAAAAAACAAATCAATATTTTATCATCGCTTGAAGGCTTAACAATTATCTTATTTCCAGATAATAATACACAAATAAAATCATGAAATCCTGCAAGAGGGAAATTTCCAGCCATTATGATTGCTACTGAAGTATCTGTTTTGTGAAAATTGTACTTGTTGGTCCATTCGATTAAACTTTTATCATTTAGTTTATTTGCCCAATATCTTAATACGTTATGAATATTTTTTTTTGTAAACCAAGGATTATAGTTTTCTGCCTCATTAACTGCTGTCTCTAATTTACTAATCCAATTACTTTTGTTTTCGCAGAAATAGTTATTAATTAATTCACTAATTTCTGTTAAATAGCCTATGCGCGTATTTAAATCTTCAGGTATGCTTTTGTTTTTAATGATTTTGGCTTTAATTTTGCAAACAAATTTAAGTAATATAATCAAATCTAATGGCTATAATAATTACTGATGAGTGTATTAATTGTGGTGCTTGTGAGCCAGAATGTCCCAATACAGCAATTTATGAAGCTGCTGTGAATTGGAAATATTCAGACGGTACAAGTTTATCAGGCGATGTTAATTTGCTCGATGGAAAAATTGTTAATGCTGAACTACCTCAAAGAGCTGTAAATGATGAGGTTTATTACATAGTTCCAGACAAATGCACGGAATGTCAAGGTTTTCATGAAGAACCTCAATGCGCTGCCGTTTGCCCTGTTGATTGTTGTATTCCTGATTTAAATAACATCGAATCTTCATCTCAGCTTTTGGAAAAGCAAAAACTAATGCATAATTAAAATATGAAAGCAGGAATAGTAGGTCTTCCCAATGTTGGTAAATCAACCCTATTTAATTGTTTGTCAAACACTAAAGCACAAAGTGCAAATTTCCCTTTTTGTACAATAGAGCCAAATCATAGTATAATTAATGTTCCAGATAAGAGACTTAATACATTAGAAGAGTTAGTTGGTCCTGAAAAGGTCATCCCTGCTACTGTAGAAATTGTTGATATAGCTGGTTTGGTAAAAGGAGCTAGTAAAGGTGAGGGATTGGGAAACAAGTTTTTGGCGAATATTAGAGAGACTGACGCTATTATACATGTTCTTCGTTGTTTTGACAACGATAACATTACTCATGTAGACGGATCAGTAGACCCTGTTAGAGATAAAGAAATAATCGATATAGAGCTTCAGCTAAAAGATTTAGAAACTATTAATAACAGGTTGGAAAAGGTTTCAAGATCTGCCAAATCTGGGGATAAAGAGTCTATAGCTGAAAAAAATGTTTTAGAAAAAGCAAAAGACCTTATTGAATCATCTACTAACATAAGAGCGATAGATTTAGATAAGGATGACATAAATAAATTTTTAAAACCATTACAGCTTATCACGGCTAAACCAGTTCTTTATGTTTGTAACGTAGATGAATCAAGTGTTGCATCTACTAATAACCACGTGGAATCGGTTAAAAGTCATATTGCTAATGAAGGCGCTGAACTTATCATTTTAGCTGCAGGAATTGAGTCAGAAATCAATGAACTTGAAAGTTATGACGAAAGACGTATGTTTTTAGATGATTTAGGTTTAGATGAGCCAGGATCATCAAAATTAATTAATGCAACTTATGATCTGTTAAACCTGCACACCTATTTTACCGCGGGAGTAAAGGAGGTAAGGGCATGGACAATACCAAAAATGGCAACTGCGCCTGAAGCAGCTGGTGTAATTCATACTGATTTTGAAAAAGGATTCATAAAGGCAGAAGTCATCTCTTATTCAGATTATGTAGAGTACAGAACGGAGTCTAAGGTTAAAGAGGCTGGTAAAATGAGAGTTGAAGGCAAGTCTTATGTTGTTAAAAATGGAGATATCATTCATTTTTTATTCAATGTGTAATTGCATGTTTTACTTCTTGATATTTTGTTAATTACTTTGTTATAACTACATAAATTTTTTTCTTCTGATACGCTATATTAGCATACCATTAGTATGTCAGTGAATAATCAATATACAGAAGATAATATCAGATCCTTAGACTGGAAAGAGCATATACGTATGCGGCCAGGGATGTATATTGGAAAGTTAGGTGACGGTTCTTCTCCAGATGACGGTATTTATATATTGCTAAAAGAGGTTCTAGACAACTCGATTGATGAGTTTGTAATGGGTGCTGGAAAAACCATAGAAGTTTCAGTTCAAGCATCAAAAGTTACAGTAAGAGATTATGGCAGGGGAATCCCCTTAGGAAAGTTGATAGATGTAGTCTCTAAAATGAATACAGGTGGAAAGTATGATACCAGGGCTTTTAAAAAGGCAGTAGGTTTAAATGGTGTTGGGACAAAGGCAGTAAATGCTTTATCTGATTTTTTTAAGGTTGAATCGAACAGAGATGGTAAAACTGCATATGCTGAGTTTAAAAGAGGCGAGTTAGATACTCAAATTGAACCCGAAGATAGTAGTAGAAGAAGAGGTACAAAAGTTACATTCATACCTGATCTTTCAATTTTTAAAAATTTTAAGTTTAGAAATGAATACATAGCTAGGATGTTAAAAAACTATGTGTATTTGAATCCAGGTTTAACCATTATTTTTAATAACGAAAAGTTTCATAGTAAAAACGGTTTGAAGGATCTTTTAGAAGAAAGAATAAAAGATTCCGCTATAGCATATCCTATTATTCATCTTAGAGGTGATGATATTGAAGTCGCAATTACTCATAGTAAAACCCAATATAGCGAAGAGTATCATTCATTTGTAAATGGTCAAAACACAACTCAGGGCGGTACTCATTTAAGTTCTTTTAGGGAGGCATTTGTAAAAACAATAAGAGAGTTTTATGGTAAAAATTTTGATGCTTCAGATATTAGAAAATCTATTGTTTCTGCCGTTTCAATAAAGGTCATGGAACCTGTATTTGAAAGTCAAACGAAAACCAAGTTAGGTTCTACAGATATGGGAGGAGACCTTCCATCAGTAAGAGTTTATATTAATGATTTTTTAAAGAATAAGCTGGATAATTTCCTTCACAGAAACGGTGAGGTTGCCGATGCAATTCAGAGAAAAATTTTACAGGCAGAGAAAGAAAGAAAAGAACTTTCTGGTATAAGAAAATTAGCAAGAGAAAGAGCTAAAAAGGCTAGTTTACATAATAAAAAACTTCGTGATTGCAGAGTTCATTTAGGTGATTTAAAGAACGATAAGAGACTAGACACCACATTGTTTATAACTGAAGGAGATTCTGCTTCAGGAAGTATTACAAAGTCTAGAGATGTCAATACCCAAGCAGTTTTCAGTTTAAGAGGGAAACCTTTAAACTCATACGGTATGTCAAAAAAAATCGTTTACGAAAATGAAGAGTTTAATTTACTTCAGGCTGCACTAAATATTGAGGATTCTATTGAAGATCTTAGATATAATAACATAGTTATTGCAACAGATGCAGATGTTGATGGTATGCACATTAGATTGCTTCTAATTACATTCTTTCTTCAATTTTTTCCTGAACTAATCAGAGCTGGTCATTTATATATTCTTCAAACTCCACTTTTTAGGGTTAGGAATAAAAAAGAAACAATTTATTGTTATTCAGAAGTTGAGAGGGTAAGTGCGATAGAAAAACTACAACCAAAACCTGAGATTACAAGATTTAAAGGTTTAGGTGAAATTTCGCCTGATGAATTTGGTCATTTTATCGGAGATGATATTAGGTTAGATCCAGTAATGTTAGATGAAGATAAAAGTATTGAAGAGCTATTAAGTTTTTATATGGGTAAAAATACACCTAATAGACAGTCTTTTATTATAGATAATCTTAAAGTTGAATTAGATATTGTTGATTAAATGAATGATGAGAATTTAAATATCGAAGAAAACTTTGATCAAGCTGAATCAATTACTAGGGTTACAGGAATGTATAAGGATTGGTTTTTAGATTATGCCTCCTATGTGATTTTAGAAAGAGCAGTTCCTTCTGTAGAAGACGGATTTAAGCCAGTGCAGAGAAGAATTATGCAGTCAATGAAAGACTTAGACGACGGTAGATACAATAAAGTTGCTAATATTGTTGGTCATACCATGCAATATCATCCTCACGGAGATGCTAGTATTGCCGATGCCATGGTTCAAATTGGACAAAAGGATTTGTTAATTGATACCCAGGGAAACTGGGGAAATACATTAACAGGCGATAGAGCAGCGGCGTCAAGGTATATTGAAGCTAGATTATCAAAATTCGCATCTGATGTTATTTTTAATCCAAAGATTACTAATTGGCAGTCCTCTTATGATGGAAGAAGAAAGGAACCCATTAATTTACCTGTTAAATTTCCATTGTTACTGGCTCAGGGTGCTGAAGGGATTGCAGTGGGTTTATCTACAAAAATTTTGTCTCACAATTTTATTGAGCTTATCGATGCTTCTATAAAATATCTTAAAAATAAAAGGTTTACACTGTTACCTGATTTTGTCACAGGCGGAATTGCAGATTTCACAAATTATAATGATGGTAAAAGAGGTGGAAGGATCAGGGTTAGAGCTAAAATTAATATAGTTGATAAATCAACCTTATTGATTTCTGAATTACCATATTCCACAACTACATCATCATTAATTGACTCCATAATAAAGGCTAATGATAAAGGGAAGATAAAAATTAAGAAAATTGATGATAATACATCTTCAAAAGTTGAAATTTTAATTTACCTACCTTCTGGAATATCACCAGATAAGACAATCGATGCTTTATATGCATTTACAAACTGCGAGGTGTCTATATCTCCGCTTTCTTGTGTTATTGAAGATAACAAGCCTTGTTTTTTAGGAGTTTCAGAAATCCTGTCTAAATCAACTGATCATACAGTTAAGTTGTTAAAAGATGAATTGCAGATTCGCTTAGGAGAATTAGAAGATCAATGGCATAATTTTTCTTTGGAAAGAATTTTTATTGAAAATAAGATTTATCGTGATATTGAAAAGGAAGAAACCTGGGAAGGGGTTTTACGATCTATAAGAGACGGAATAAAGCCTTTCATTAAGAATCTTAAGAGAGATGTTTCTGATGATGATATTTCTAGATTAACTGAAATCAAAATTAAAAGAATATCAAAATTTGACATTGATAAAGCCAAGGAAAAGATTGATAATCTAGAAAATCAGATAAAGGAGGTGAAAACAAACCTTTCAAATTTGACTGAATTCGCAATTGCATATTTCACAAGATTAAAGAAAGATTATTCCGAAAATAAACAAAGGAAGACTGAAATAAAGATTTTTGATGATGTAGATGTTAGAAAGGTTGTCATAAGAAACATGAAGTTGTATGTCAACAGGGAAGAAGGTTTTATTGGAACGTCTCTTAGAAGAAATGAATATGTATGTGATTGTAGTGATATTGATGATATTATAGTCTTCACTGAAAACTGCAATATGATAGTTACTAAAGTGGGGTCAAAAACTTTTGTCGGAAAAAATATAATTCATGCTGCTGTTTTCAAAAAGAAAGACACCAGAACTATCTATAATATGATTTATAAGGATGGTGATAAAGGATTTAGTTTTATAAAAAGATTTGCAGTTTCTGGTGTAACCAGAGATAAAGTTTACAAGCTTTCTTCGTCTAAGAAGGATAGTTTAGTAAAATATTTTTCAGCAAATCCAAATGGTGAGGCTGAGAAAGTTGCTGTAAGTTTAAGGTACAATGCGAAATTAAAAAAATTAAAATGGGATGTTGATTTTTCTGAAATTTTAATAAAAGGTAGGGGAACTAAAGGAAATATTCTTACAAAAAACTCATTGAAGAATGTTGAGTTAAAAGAAAAAGGTGTATCCACTTTAAAGCCTAGAAAAATTTGGTTTGATGAAACTGTTCAAAAACTAAATGTTGATGGAAGGGGGGAGTTGCTGGGTGAATTTAGAGGTGAAGATAGAATACTAGTAGTTTCTCAAAATGGTTTCTTAAAAACAATTGCACCAGAGCTAACCACACATTTTAATGATGACATGATTGTTTTGGAGAAATGGATACCCAAAAAACCCTTGTCAGTTGTTTATTTTGACGGTAAAAAAGAAAAGTATTTTACAAAAAGATTTCTTGTGGAAAACGAAAACAAGGAGGAGTTGTTTATTTCCGCTAACAAAGGGTCTTTTTTAGAGTTAATTTCAACTGATTGGAAACCGGTTATTGAGGTAGTGTTTAATAAGGTTAGAAATAAAGAACAAAGAGAAAGTTTGAAAATTATCTTTGATGAATTTATTGCAATAAAGGGGATTAAAGCGCAGGGAAATCAATTAAGTTCTTTTAAAATAAAACAAGTAAATCCTTTAGAACCAATAGAATATGTGCCTCCAATCGAAACACCCGCTAATGAAATAGAAGTTATTGATGAGCATGTCGTTGATGAGAATATCGTTAATAATGTAGATAATAATGATAAATTAGACGATTCTACTTCAAATCAGGTTACTTTATTTTAAAAGCTTTAGCTTTTAGCTTTATATTTTCCCCTACGTAAGAATATTCATAAGTGTATGATGAGTCGGTGGTTGATAATATTTTAATCAGAATGTTTTTTTTCTCATTTCTATTCTTAGGATTTATTGAAGAGAGTACCATCTCGCAATCATTTACCCATCTTACAGTGCTTGAGTCAACAACTCCTTCAAATTGTTCAATTTGAATATTTGTATTATTTCTTTTAAAATTTGATTTGTATTTTTTACCATCAACGATTGTTTCAGAGTAAAAGGTTCCAGTATAAAAATCTTTACAATTTCTTTGCTGCTCTTCACAGTTAATGAACAGTGTGAAAAAGGGGAGTAGTATGATTTTTTTAACGTTTTTGATATGATCCGTCTTTGAATAATATGATAATGGATTCAATTTCATCATTTTTTTCTTTTGTATTGGTTTTTCCTTTTTTTGATTTTACACCCGAAATTATCCAATTTAAATCTACTTCTGGGTATTTTTCTTTGATTTTTAAATAAAAATCTAAACTAGGTTTATTTCTTCCGCTAAAAAAATGTGCAATACTGGATCTTTGTACTCCAATTTCATTAGCAAATGCAGATTTGCTGATTTTTTTTGATTTGATAAACTGCTCTAATCTTTTAACCATATTCATGTTTACAAATGTAAACAAATATATTTATAAAACTTAGTTAAAAGGTTTAAAAATAATTAAACCTATTGTTTACTTAAATATGTATATAATACTGATTATCAACATAATACATAATTTTATATTAAAATATATAATAACAATGCTATGAATGGATAAAAAAATTGAATATTCTGTATTTTTACACATATTTTCATATCAAATCTTTAAATATTTATTTAATATTTTATGAATTTCACAAAGATGGTACTATATTTGTAACCCTCTTTAACAAATTAATATTATTATGTCAAAATTTAAGTTAGACGAAATTGACCACCAGATTTTAGATATGTTGATTCAAAATACCCGTACCCCATTTACTGATATAGCTAAAAAATTACTTATTTCAGCGGGAACTGTTCATGTAAGAGTAAAAAAAATGGAAGATTATGGTCTTATCAAAGGTTCGTCCTTGATTCTTGATTATGACAAATTAGGTTACACTTTTATTGCATATGTTGGGCTTTATATTAGAGATACATCAAAAATTAAGTTTATTATACAGAGAATAAATGAAATACCAAATGTTACTGTTGCCCATATAACTACAGGGAAATTTAATATTTTCTGTAAGATCAGAGCTAAGGGAACCACCAATGCTAAGAATATTATTTTTAAACTAGACGAAATTGAAGGTGTTTACAGAACAGAATCTATGATATCTCTGGAAGAAAGTGTAAATGACAAGAAAAGATTAATGCATTCTATTTTTAAAGACATGAGTTAAAATGCCTACACAGCGTAGAATTTAAATGCCTCAATAATTTCCTTATTACTTACTTTATTATCATAACATGGTTTTCCTATTTCGTTTAATAATACAAATAAAGGTTCGTCACTTGTATTCTTCTTATCATATTTTAAGAATTCTGTAACATGTTTAATATCTTCTTCTGAAAAATCAATTTGTTTTGAAAATTTTAGAATGTAATTTTTAATATTTAAGGTTAATTGAGTATCAAAATTCAATAATTTTTGAGACAAATAAGATTCTAAAATTATTCCTATCAAAATAGCTTCTCCATGCAAAATCTCTCTGTCTGAATTCAATAAGAAGGATTCAATTGCATGGCCAATTGTATGGCCAAAATTTAAAAATTTTCTTGAAGAAGACTCTTTTGGGTCATTTTCAATGATTTTAATTTTTGTAATAATTGAATTATAAATTAGACTACTATCAACATCTTTAGAAAAATTCACACTACTTATCTTATTCCAATGTTTTTCGGAATCAATTAGGGAATGTTTTATCATCTCAGCAAATCCAGAATTTAGTTGTCTGATAGGGAGAGTCGACAGAAAGTTTAGATCAATAATAATAATTTTTGCAAACTCAAAAGAACCTATAATGTTCTTTAAATCGTTTAAGTCAATCCCAGTCTTTCCTCCAATTGAAGCGTCAACCATACCCAACAACGATGTAGGAATATTAACAAAATCAATTCCTCTCATGTAAATTGAAGAAACAAAACCTCCTAAATCAGAGACCATTCCACCTCCCAAATTTATAATCAGACTGTTTCTTTTAAAACCATTTGAAATTAAAAATTCACATATTTTTTTTAATTCATTTAAGTTCTTTGTTTGTTCACCAGAATTTACTGTGTATGAAAAGGTTTTATTTTCAATATCATTGTTGGATTTAGAATCGGAAGAAAATAACTGATCCTTTAAAATGGGTAAGCAATATTTCGATGTATTGGAATCAGATAAAATTAATATTTTATCATAATTATTTTTGTTTATTAATTCCAACAATTTTACATATCCGTTATTTCCGAAGAAAATAGAGTAGTTGGGTTTAATTATTGATTCCATGAGATTTTTAAATTTTACTTAAAATAATCCAATAAATTTAATAAAGTTATAATTCAACTAAATTATATTTGAAAAAAAAAAAAATTGGACTTTAGAGACACTAAAATAGCATTTAACCACAAAACCAATTTTGAGCTGAATAAGGCATACTATTTATTCAAACTACTTTCACTTGGGTATTTGTCAGTTTTGGGCAGAAAACTCCTTAAAATGCTCTTAAAAATCAATTTCCCGCTTGAAAGTCTATTTAAAAATACAGTTTATGCTCAGTTTTGCGGGGGATTGGATATAGACGAATGTAGTTCTGTCATTAGTAACTTAAAAGAAAATAATGTCTATGCTATTTTAGATTATTCTATCGAGGGATCTACCACCGAAAATGATTTTGATAATTCTCTTAAAAAATGTTTAAATATATTGTTAAAATGTAGCGATCGAAATCTTTCAAAATTTTTGGTGTTTAAACCTTCAGCAGTAGGCAGATTTTCATTATATAAAAAAATAAGTTCCAAAACTTTTATTTCTGATCAAGAGAAGAGCGAATGGGATAGGGTTGAAGGAAGATTTCACAGAATTTGCTCCCTTGCTGAGGAGAAAAATATTATGGTCTTGGTTGATGCTGAAGAAAGCTGGATTCAACCGGCAATTGATGACATAGTATTAAAAATGATAAAAATTTTCAATAAGAAAAAAGTTATCGTTTTTAATACTTTACAAGCTTACAGAAAAGACAGATTTGATTTCCTTGTTAAAACCCATAAAAAATTAAAACAACAAAATATTTATTGTGGTATAAAATTGGTTCGTGGTGCATACATGGAAAAAGAAAGGGCTAGAGCATTGAAAAAAAAGTATGATTGTCCAATATGTGATAATAAAGAAAAAACGGATGAGCTCTTTAATAAATCAATGAAATATATTCTGGAAAACATTAAAGATTTTAGTCTTTTTATAGGATCACATAACGAATTTAGTAACAGATTGGCTGTTGATTTAATGAAAATAAATAAAATAGAAAAGAATGATGAAAAAGTTTGGTTTAGCCAACTCTATGGAATGAGTGATAACATTAGCTTTGCTTTAGCAAAAAGCGGATATAATGTTGCAAAATATTTACCTTTTGGACCTATTAAAGAAGTAATTCCATATTTAATCCGAAGACTAGACGAAAACTCTTCTGTTTCGACACAAACAAATAGAGAACTACAGCTTATTTCAACGGAAATAATGAGAAGAAATTCCTAATTTTCAGAAATATCATATGAAATTATAACTGCACTATCGTTACAATTTTTAACTATAAGCCAAATCTTATTATCTATACCATTTTGTTCAAAATAATACTCTTTACATTTTTTTAAACTAGTATTACTTTTTGAGAAATTAATGTTTCCTTTCTTGATTGCATTTAATAAAATTAAAGAATCTTCTTTTTTTAGTAAATTTTGAAATTTTATGTTTTTTCTAGAAATATCTTTTTTTACTCTTGAACTGGGTAAGTAACTACATGAGGTTCTTTTACCACTTAAAAAAAACATCAGAAAAACAAGACCGATTAAAAATCCACCAGAAAAATAACTTAACCTATTAATAAAATTCATCGTTAACTTTTTAAAATTTCAATTTCTCTTTCTGAATCACTTATTATACTAATTTTGAGGAGAACATAATCCTTGTATATATTTTGTATTGCAATATCAGGCCATTCAATAAAACATAATTTTCCGCTATCTAAATATTCGTAAAACCCAATACTATCAAGCTCATTTTCTTTATTAATTCTGTATAGGTCAAAATGAAAGATAATTAAGTCATTTTCAATATATTCATTAACCAATGAGAAAGTAGGGCTTTTCACATTTTCTGAAATTCCAATATCTTTTACTACCTGCTTTATCAAAGTTGTTTTTCCAGAACCCATGTCACCCTCAAACAAAAAAATTGTATAATTATTTATAAGATCTTTTATGTAATCGGAAACAACATGAATTGTATCTAATGTATACTTTAATTTATTTCCCATACTATTTAGGATTTAAAATAACGAATGGTATAATCATTTCTTCCATTGAAACTCCACCGTGCTGATAAGTATTCTTAAAATAGTTGCTGTAGTGATTGTAATTATTGGGGTAAACCAAATAATAATCTTCTTTAGAAAATACAAATGAGGAATTAATTGAAGTTTTAGGCAAATGTATTTCCTCTGGGTTTTTGAAGGAAATATTTTCTTTTGGGTTGTATGTGAGACTTTTTCCCGTTTTATATCTTAGGTTTTGACTTGTATTTTTATCTCCAATTATTTTTGCTGGGTTTTTTACATTAATAGTGCCATGATCTGTGGTTATTACAAGTTTAAAACCTAAATCTTTAGCATTCTTAATAATATCATATAAAGGAGAATTTTCAAACCAGCTTTTGGTTAATGACCTATATGCTTTGTCATTAGAAGCTAATTCTTTAATCATTTCCATCTCAGTTTTAGAATGAGATAACATATCTACAAAATTATAAACAATGGTTGTTAAATTATTTTTTAATTTTTCTTTAAGATTACCAGCTAATTTTAAACCATTTTTAAGATTTGTTATTTTAAAATATTCGTGCACAATTTTATAATTGGATAATTTTTTAAGATTATTATCCAATAACTCATACTCAAATAGATTTTTCCCTCCATTTTCGTGATCATCTTTCCAATACTGAGGATAATCTTTTTTTATGTCAATCGGCATAAGACCTGAAAATAAAGAGTTTCTGGCATACTGAGTAGTAGTAGGTAAGATACTGTAATAAGAAAGTTCTTTTTCTTTCTTGTAAAAATCTAAGATTAATGGTTCTATTACCATCCATTGATCATATCTTAAATTATCAATAACAATGAACATGGTTGCTGATTCTGTGTCTAACTCTTTTATGAGATGATTTTTTATGAGATGATGAGAAAGAGTGGGGCCGTCTAGTGAATTTATCCATCTGGAATAATTATTTGATATAAACTTTGCAAATAACGAGTTTGCTTCACTTTTTTGAGTCATTAAGATTTCAATCATTGTTGAATCATTAATATCTGAGAGTTTAATTTCCCAATTAACTATTTCTTTATATAAATCGGTCCATTCTTCAAAATTGTTAATATCCATCATTTTCAATGATAGATTTCTAAACTCCTGTTGATACTCCAGAACACTATTATCTTTGATTAATTCTTTTTCTTTAAGATTTTTCTTGAGACTGAGTAAAATTTGATTAGGATTAACAGGTTTGATTAAATAATCAGAAATTTCTTTTCCAATTGCTTCTTCCATGATGTTTTCTTCCTCGCTTTTGGTTATCATAATAACTTTTAAGTTTTGATTAATTTTCTTAATTAACTTTAAAGTTTGAATCCCATTTATGCCGGGCATATTTTCGTCAAGAAGAATTATATCATATTGGAATTTTTTAATTAACTCAAGGGCATCGTTTCCGTTGGTGGATGTATCAACTTCATAACCTTTGTCCGTTAAAAAAATTATGTGAGATTTAAGAAAATCAATCTCATCATCAATCCATAAAATCTTATATTTTGACATTTTATTTAAATAAAGTTTAAAGTTAATTTATATAAAGTAAAGTTTTATGTAATAATTAAATAATTTAACAAAGCTTTAAACCTTGAATTTGTAGAAATTCCCTAATTTTGCCTCAATGAAATTAACCCTAGCCGAATTAGCAGATATATTAGAAGGTTCTGTTGTTGGAGATAGTAACGCTAAAGTAAATAATCTCTCAAAAATAGAGGACGCATCATCTGGTGATGTTACTTTTATTTCAAATCCTAAATATCTTCCTTGGATTTACAAAACAAATGCGACTGCGGTTATTATAGACAAAGGAACTGCTTACAATGGTAATGTAAAATGTAATTTAATTGAAGTAGACAATTCTTATTCTGCTTTTAATTCTTTATTAAAGACATTTTCGTCTGAACAAGCTAGTCATTTTGGGATTGTGGACAATGCTATTATTGACAGCACTTCAAAATTAGGTGAGAGTATTTCAATCGGTCATTTTTCTGTAATAGCAGAAAATTGTAAAATAGGAGATAATGTAATTATTATGGATAACGTCTCGATTGCAAAGAATGTAACTATGGGTGACAATTGTTTAATTCACTCAGGTGTTCGTATTTATTCTGATACAATTATTGGTGATAATTGTACCATTCATTCTAATTCAGTTATTGGTTCTGATGGGTTTGGTTATGCTCCTAATAAAGAAGGTGAATATATTAAAACTCCTCAAATTGGAAATGTTACAATTGGCGACAATGTTGAAATTGGTTCTAATACCTCTATAGATAGAGCTACATTGGGTTCTACCATTATTTCTGAAGGTGTAAAGATTGATAACTTGGTACAAATTGCTCACAATGTAACAGTTGGAAAGAATACTGTTATTGCCGGTCAATGTGGTATTGCAGGCTCAACCAAAATTGGAGAAAATTGCCAAATTGGTGGGCAGGTTGGAATAATTGGTCATCTTACAATCGGAAATAATGTGAAGATTAATGGTCAAGCTGGAGTATTTAGCAATATAAAAGATAACGCAATATTAAAAGGCACACCTGCAATTGATGAAAGAACTTTTAATAGGTCTTATGTTTATTTTAGAAATTTAGAAAAAATTGTTAAGGATGTCAATCAACTAAAAAAGAACGATGCTGGTAACCACTAAATATAATCAAACTACGATTTCAAAAAAGGTTTCTCTCAGTGGAGTTGGTTTGCATACTGGAAAAGATGTTAGTATAACGTTTTGTCCAGCAGATGCTGATCAAGGGTATTCTTTTAAAAGGATAGATTTGGAAGGTAACCCTATCATTGAAGCTGATGCAAATTATGTTACTAGCACTGAAAGAGGAACTTGTTTAAATAAAAATAACATTACAATTCAAACCTGCGAACATGTTTTAGCTTCTCTTGTTGGTTTACAAATTGATAATGTTTTAATAGAATTAAATGCTTCAGAACCTCCAATTATGGATGGTTCATCCAAATTTTTTGTTGAAGCTTTAGAAAAAGCTGGTATTAAAGAACTTTCAAAAAAAAGAAAGGAGTTTGTTGTAAAAAATGTTATTTCTTACAGAGATGAGGATTCAGGTAGCGAAATAACCGTTTTACCATCAAACGAATACCAAGTAACCACTATGGTTGATTTTGGAACAAAAATTTTAGGAACTCAAAATGCTACAATTGAATCAATCTCTGAGTTTAAAGACAACATATCCAGTTGTAGAACATTTAGTTTTTTACATGAGATTGAAATGCTTTTGAATAAAGGTTTAATCAAGGGTGGTGATTTAAATAATGCCATTGTATATGTAGATAAGCCTTTATCTGAAGAAACAATGACAAAATTAAAGAAAGCCTTTAATAAAGATAAAATTGCTGTGAAATCTAACGGTATATTAGATAATTTAAATCTTCATTATCCAAATGAAGCAGCAAGACATAAATTACTTGATGTTATAGGTGATTTAGCATTAATAGGTACTAAAATTAGAGGAAAAGTAATAGCTACTAAACCAGGTCATTATATCAACACTAAATTTTCAAAAAAAATGAAAAACATTATTAAAGATTCTAAGAAAAATGACATTCCTCAAATAGATTTTTCGTCAAAACCCTTGATGGATACAACAAAAATAATGGATATTTTACCACACAGACCACCATTTTTGTTTATCGATAAAATTTATGAATTAAATGATGATTTAGTGATTGGAGTGAAAAATGTTACTATTGATGAAGATTTTTTTAAAGGGCATTTTCCTGAATATCCAGTCATGCCGGGTGTTATAATTATTGAGGCAATGGCTCAAATGGGTGGTATTTTGGTTATGTCTAAACTTGATGATCCTCAAAATTATTTAACCTTTTTTGCTAAAATTGATAAAGTTAGGTTCAGAAACAAGGTATTGCCTGGGGACACTTTAATATTTAAATGTTCTTTATTAGGACCGTTTAGAAGAGGTATATGTCATATGCAGGGTTTAGCATATGCTAACGGAAAATTATGTGCAGAAGCAGAATTAACTGCTCAAATAACTAAAGTAAAATAATTATGAAACAACCATTGTCGTATGTGCACCCTAGTGCAAAAGTTGCTAAAAATGTTGTTATTGATCCTTTTACATCAATAGATGGAGATGTTGAAATAGGTGAGGGGACTTGGATAGGCTCAAATGTATCCATAATGGACGGAGCTAGGATAGGAAAGAATTGTAATATTTATCCTGGAGCAGTTATTTCTGCTAATCCACAAGATCTGAAATATAACAATGAGGTAACTTATGCTATTATTGGTGATAATGTTACCATTAGAGAATGTGCTACAATAAATAAAGGCACCTCTGATAGAGGGAAAACTGTAATTGGGGATAATTGTTTAATAATGGCTTATTCTCACCTTGCTCATGATTGTTTTGTTGGTAAAAATTGCATATTTTCAAACAATACAACATTAGCAGGTCATGTAACTGTTGGAGACTTTGTTATAATTTCTGGATTAACTGCTGTTCATCAGTTTTGCTCTATAGGAAACCATGCATTTGTAACTGGTGGTTCATTGGTAAGAAAAGATGTTCCCCCATACGTTAAAGCAGCTAGAGAACCATTATCTTACGTGGGGATTAATTCAGTTGGTTTAAGAAGAAGAGGTTTTGAATCAAAAAAGATCAGAGAAATACAAAATATATATAGATTATTATATCAAAGAAATTATAATAATACTCAGGCATATGCAATTATTGAGGCAGAAATGGAAGCTTCAGACGAAAGAGATGAGATTTTAATGTTTATTAAAAACTCACATAGAGGAATAATGAAAGGGTATACAAAATCAAATTAATATGAGTACAACATCAGATATTAGAAACGGATTGTGTATAAAACACAATCATGATATTTACAAGATTATTGAATTTTTACATGTGAAACCTGGAAAAGGCCCTGCTTTTGTAAGAACTAAATTAAAAAGTCTCACTTCTGGAAAGGTGTTAGACAATACTTTTTCTGCAGGACATAAAATAGATGTGGTCAGGGTTGAAACAAATAAGTTTCAGTTTTTATATAACGACTCTACTACTTATCATTTTATGAACACTGATGATTATAATCAGATTACCATTGAGGAAAAGTTTTTAGATAATCCTAAACTGATGAAAGAAGGAGAAGTTGTGACTGTTATTACAAATTCAGAAACAAGTATGCCTCTCTCAGTTGAGATGCCACCAAGTGTGATACTTGAAGTCGTTTCAACAGAGCCTGGTGTGAAAGGTAATACTGCTACTAATGCTACAAAGCCTGCAACGTTAGAAACCGGTGCTGTGGTTAATGTTCCATTATTTATTAATGAAGGAGATAAAATAAAAATAGATACTATTAAAGGAAACTATAAAGAAAGATTTAAAGATTAGAGATGAGCGTTTTAGTAGATAAAAATTCAAAAATAATAGTGCAAGGATTTACAGGAAAAGAAGGTACATTTCATTCCTCACAGATGATTGAATATGGTACAAATATAGTCGGAGGAGTAACTCCTAAAAAAGGTGGTCAAAAACATTTAGGATTGCCTGTATTTAATTCAGTATTAGATGCTATAAATGAGACGGGTGCAAATACAAGTATTATATTTGTTCCGCCAGCGTATGCAGGGAGTGCAATAATTGAAGCTGCTGATGCTGGTATTTCAGTGATTATTACGATTACAGAAGGTATTCCTGTGAAAGACATGATTAAAGTCAATAATCACATAAAAGGATTAGAGACTACTCTTGTTGGTCCAAACTGTCCTGGTGTAATCACACCAGATGAAGCTAAGGTTGGAATCATGCCTGGATTTATTTTTAAGAGAGGTAATGTAGGAATAGTTTCTAAGTCAGGAACCTTAACATATGAAGCCGCAGATCAAGTTGTTAAACAAGGTTTAGGTATTTCCACTGCGATTGGAATAGGGGGTGACCCAATTATAGGAACAACCGTAAAAGATGCCCTTAAACTTTTTGTTAATGATGATGAAACGGATATTATTGTATTGATCGGTGAAATTGGTGGTCAGTTAGAGGCGGATGCAGCAAAATGGTACCTAAATTCAAAATCTAATAAACCTGTGATTGGATTTATTGCTGGAGAGACTGCTCCATCTGGAAGAACAATGGGACATGCTGGTGCTATTGTTGGAGGATCGGATGATACTGCTATTGCAAAAAAGAGAATTTTAACGGAATCTGGAATTCACGTTGTAGATTCACCTGCAGAAATTGGAAAAAAAGTTATAGAAATATTTAACAAATAATTTATGAAAATTTTAAAAGGAAAAACAGCTATTATTACAGGAGCAACTAGAGGAATTGGTCGTGGTATAGCTAAGACTTTTGCGGATCATGGCGCAAACGTTCTATTTACTTTTTCCAGCTCCTCCGATTTAGCCAAAGAAATCGAAAATGAATTATCAAATAATGATGTTGTTGTTAAAGGATTTAAATCAGATGCTTCAAACTATCAAGATTGCCAAAACTTAGTTGATCAGATTACTAAAGAATTTCCTGTAATCGATATTTTAATAAATAATGCGGGAATTACAAGAGACAATTTGTTGATGAGAATGCAGGAAGAAGACTTTGACAAGGTAATTGAGATTAATCTTAAATCGGTATTTAACATGACCAAAGCCATCCAGAGGACTATGCTAAAGCAAAGATTTGGATCGATTATAAATATGAGTTCTGTTGTTGGTGTCAAGGGAAATGCAGGTCAATCTAATTATGCTGCTTCAAAGGCAGGAATTATTGGGTTTTCTAAATCCATCGCACTTGAGTTGGGTTCTAGAAATATTAGATGCAATGTTATTGCACCCGGATTTATTGAAACAGAAATGACAGAAGTTTTAGACGAAAAAGTAGTACAGGAGTGGAGAGATTCTATTCCGTTGAAAAGAGGAGGGAAGCCCTCAGATATAGCAGACACGTGTGTATGGCTTGCAAGTGACATGTCATCATACGTAACAGGACAAACCATTCACGTTAACGGTGGTTTATTAACTTAATAATTTTAATTTAAATAAATATAAATATGAATAATTTACCAAAAATTGGAGTACCGCTATTAATAATCTTAACATTTGGATTATTAGTAATAGCAAAATCATTTGTCACTATCGGAAGTGGTGAAGCAGGCGTATTATATAAACTTTTTGACGGAGGGGTTGTAACTGATGAGCCACCTTTAGACGAAGGATTTCATATAGTATTACCATGGAATACAGTGTATGTTTATGAAGTTAGACAACAAGAAGTTTTTGAAAAAATGAATGTTTTATCCTCTAATGGGCTTGATATTCAGTTAGAGGCTTCAGCTTGGTTTCAACCTAAATATGAAGACTTAGGTAAACTACACAAGGAAAAAAGTGAGGCATATAAGCAAAGAATTCTATTACCAGCTATCAGATCCGCTGCAAGAAGTGTTGTAGGAAGATATACACCTGAGCAGTTATATTCATCTAAAAGAGATGCTATACAATTAGAAATCTTTGAAGAAACTAAGAAAATTGTTAATGATCAATATATTCAATTAAATGAGATCTTAGTAAGAGATGTTACTCTTCCTCCTTCGATTAAACAAGCTATTGAAAGAAAGTTAAAACAAGAACAAGAATCATTAGAATATGAGTTTAGATTAGTTACTGCATCAAAAGAGGCTGAAAAAGTAAGAATTGAAGCCAAAGGTAAAGCAGATGCAAACAGAATTCTGGCAGCTTCTTTAACAACTAATGTGCTTAAAGATAAAGGGATAGAAGCTACAATTAAGCTAGCTGAGTCAGGAAATTCAAAAGTAGTTATTATCGGAAGTGGTGAGGATGGTTTGCCCCTGATTTTAGGTAACAACTAAATACCCAATTTAATTTAAAAAAAAAGCACCGATTTAATCGGTGCTTTTTTTATGTATTTATCTTATATTATTCAGGTTTAACATCCATTCTCCATTGGTGCCAAGTAACAACCTTGCCATCAATCACATAATATTTTTCGTGATAGTCTTTTTTAACACCTAGTGAATCTGCAATATTTCCACTTATAGAAGCATGAACATGTTCTCCTCCGATTGAAGGGTCAAGATCAATTGAAAATGCACCATTTAATGTCCATGCATTTTCTGGAACTTCGTTTGCTGATATAGCGTCAATAAAATCATCAGTTCCATTGTGTATCACTCCATTAGGCCAATAAAACTTTGCAGTATCTGATAAAAACGCTCTCATTCCTTCATAATCTCTTTCTGCCCATGCTTTATCAAGATCTCTTACAACTTGAACTGCTTGATCAGTTCCTAAAAAGAACTTGTATTCTTTACCATCGTCAGACCAATTAGTAAAACCCATCGATCTTTCCGAGTTCGAGCAATTAGTCATCATTAATGTGGCTAAAGCAAAAAGTGTAATTTTAAATAATTTCATAGTAATTTAATTTAGTTAGTATTAATTTTCTTCGTCAACAATGTCTTGCCAGTAGGAGCTTTGTTGTACAATCTTTCCATCTGAAACAAACCATCTTTGAATTGCTCTGAATCTATTGGTAGCTTCACCTTCAGTGTATTTAGCATCGATATAACTGTGTACGTGTTCTCCACCTTCACCAGGCTTTAGGTCAACAGAGAAAACCTGTTTAGTTTCCCAAATGAGTGTTGCCCCAATTGAATCACGTACTGAATTTTGCCTTTTAACATTAGCAATTAGTTCGTCTATGCTTTCTGGAACACCATCACCAGAAACAAATGTTGTTGTATCAGTACACATTGATTTCATTTTGTCATAATCTCTTGATTTCCAAGCATCCTCAAATTCTGCAACAGTTTTAATAGGTGCTTCAGTTCCTATATGCCATTTCATATCTTTAACTCCTTCCCATGAAGTCATTCCGACAGATGATACTGGTGATTCACACGAATTGTTTAAAATGAACATCGATAAACAAGCGATTAAAATAAATTTTTTCATAAATAATTAGGTATTAGTAGGGTTAGTTATAATTTAATTGCTTGAATTTAATAATAAATTAGATTAATTAAATACTTCTATAGATTTATTTTTAATATTTTTGAAAAAATATTTTATGGAAACGATCGAATTTTTAAATATTGAATTTCTTGAAAATTCATTAAAAGATTATCTATTTTTTTTACTTGCTATAATTATTGGCTATTTTATTATTATTCCTGTAAAGTCACTTATTATAAAATTGTTGTTTAATATATTTGGTAAAAATCAGAACGATATAGATACTAAAACATTTAAAAATTTACTAAATAATCCACTAAAATATTTTCTTTTACTAATTCTTTTATTTTTTTCTGTTAAACTTATTAATATTCCTAATTTTTTAATTTCTGATAATGGTAGTTTTGGTTTTAGCAATTTGATTTCAAAAGGATTTAATTTATTATTATTAGTAACTGTTTTTTGGGTTGTATTAAGATCTATTGATTTTGTCGGTTATAAATTAAAAAATAAAGCCCTTGAAACTGAAAGTAAGGTTGACGATCAATTAATTCCTTTCGCAATTGATATAGCTAAGGTTATTTCTATTGTTTTGGGGCTTGTAATGATTTTAGGTGATGTTTTTGAAGTTAATATTACAGCATTGGTCACAGGACTAGGAATAGGTGGGGTTGCATTTGCATTGGCCTCTAAGGAAAGTTTGGAAAATTTATTAGGTTCATTTACTATCTTTTTCGATAAACCCTTCACTGTCGGTGATATAGTTACTCTAGGGGGTGTTACTGGAGTAGTTGAAAAAGTTGGATTTAGAAGTACAAGAATTAGAACCTTTGATAAAAGTATAGTTACAGTACCCAATAAGAATATTATTAGTACAGAATTAGACAATTTGGGCGCTAGACCAGTTAGGAGAGTTAAGTTTAATATTGGTCTTACATATGATACTTCCGTTGAAAATATTAAAAATATTGTAAACGATATTCAAACATTGATTGATGATCATCCTTTAACTAACCAGGATGGTAGAGTAAGATTTTTAAATTTTGGTGCTAGCTCATTAGATATTATGGTATTGTATTATGTAAATAGCCCTGATTGGGAAGATCTTATTGACGCACAACAAAAAATTAATTACGATATTATTGACATTGTAAATAAATACAATTGTGAATTTGCATTTCCATCAACTTCAGTATACATAGAAAAAAATTAATTAAAAATTATTTTAATAGGTTAGGTATAAACAAATCCTATTTTACATAATATAAATTATAAGACAAACCAGGTTAAATTATCTCCCTTACTTTATTAAGTATATAATCATGATCATATATATTGGTGTTAATTGAAATGTTTTGATCACCATACACACCATAAAATTCTGGCTCTGTAATACTAAACAATCCAATTGTTTTAGTGTTACTAGAATGAGCTAAATGCATCATACCGCTATCTGCACCTATAAAAACTTCACATTGATACATAACACTAGCAATCTCTCTTATGTCTCTACTATAATAAGATTTTGAGGCAAAATTTATCTTAGAAACATTCTCCATTGGAAGTATTTCTAAAATATTAAAATCTCTTTCAAATTCTTTAAGTTTAGAATACAATTTATCCCACCATATTTCATCGTAACATTTATCACCAGTAGCAAATGTAAAAATTGAAATTACAGGTTTATTTTCTCTAAACATTGAGTTTAATAATTTGTATCCATTATCAATTTCATAATCTCTTAATTTTAAATCTAACTTAGAAATATCTTTATTAAATCTATTTAATTTGTTTTTTATAAGATGTCTTAGGTTATATACAGGATTTTTTGCGTTGTGGTTATAATCTTCAAAATTGGATAATTCTCTGTTTAAAACATTGTAAAACTTATATTTTGATCTTGAGAGTCTAGCGGCTAGTTTCCCAGATGATGACACTCTGTTAGCATTTATTGAAACATCATAATTTTGACCTAAAATTGAAAACCAGCATTCAAAATAATTCAATATATTTTTAAAAGGCTTTCTCGGTAATTTTATAATTTTAGTCACATCCTTATAATTCTCAAAAACTACATTTCCTAAATTACCTTTAAGAAATAAGTGGATTTCACAATTTGGGAAAATTTTTACTACTTCTTTTACTAATGGAGTTAAAAGTAAAGAATTACCCAACCTATGATTAGGTCTAATTATTAAGACTTTTTTTACTTGAGTTAGGTCTTGATTGAATTGATTTTCGGAAAACTTATTACTAACAATTATTCTTGAAAAAAATCTAGTGATTTTTCTTCTGAGATAGTTTATATTCCCTTTAGGATTCAAGTTTAATCTGATTTAGGACTATATACCTGCATATTACGATCATATTTACAACATCCTGGAAGTGCGTCATATGAAGATTGATTTGCAGTAGAATTCATTGTTTCATAGCCTGATTCTGTTATGGCTATATTTAATGCATCTAAATCAAAATTTGAGGAATCATTAAATTTAAGATCCAGAATTTTAGTTTTAATCCCCCACTCTGCTTCATCAATAAATTCTAATTCTAAAACTGCTTTTTCAATTGTGGATTTACACATGCCACAGTTACCCTTTACACCAATACTATAATCAGCAACTAATGAATTTTTATTGTCATCAGAAATTTGTGATGTTGGAGCTTTTTTAATAACAACTTGCTCATTACATCCAACAAACCACATAATAATAGCTCCCAGGATTAAACCTTTAATAAAGGAAATCCAAAATCCCTGATAAGTAGATAAACCAAACATATTTAAACTTTTTTCGGCGTAATCTTTATGCCATTTAAAAAAACCCATAAATTAAAATTAATAAATTATTTTTTTCTTTTTAATTTCATCAAAATTATTTCTAATATTTGTCCTTAACCTTTTCTTATAATCCTCTGTTAACCATTCCAAGAAATTAGTTGTACTCTTACTAATACATTTAGAATATCTTTTAATTACATAATCTATATCATCTCCTAGTTCTTTAACTAAAATAAGTGCATCAAACTCGTCTTCACTGTTTTCAATACATATGAGAGAATGATGGTCTATTGCTTTTTCTAGCACTGTTTTAGATGATTTTCCGCTTTGAATTGAGGCTACGTATGTTTTATCCACATCAAAGAAAAGATCATTTGAATTTGAAAATAATTCTTTTATTTCATCTGGCATTTCATATCTAAATCTCCCTTCAATTTCTTCATCAGATTGAATACTGTCTAGATAATTCAATGGATTTCTAAATATTTTGTGCCAATCAATATCAGAACCCCATTCCCCAAATCTATAGAAGTTGTTTCCTAAATCAATAACTTCAAAAGTGTTTTTTTCCTTTAACAATCTTGAACCTCTACCTATCATTTGATAGTAAAGAGTTAATGATTTTGTTGCTCTGTTTATCATTATACACTTGACAGTAGGTTCGTCAAAACCAGTAGTCAAAATACTTACAGAAGTTAATATTGCATTATCTGTTTCTTTAAACCATTTTAGGATTTCAGCTCTTTGTTTTTTAGTAGCCGTATTGTCTAAATGTTTTATATTTAACCCAGCTTTTTTAAAAGTATCATATACTATCAAAGAAGTATTAATTCCATTATTAAAAATCAATGTCTTTTTGTTTAAACACCTCTCCTCATAAGCAATTAATAATTTTGAAAGCATATCATTGTTTGTGTAAAGCTCTTCAGATGATTTCACTGTATAATCTCCGTTAGCCCCCACAATTAAAGAAGTAAGTCCCACATTATACGTGTAAAGATTGGCTTTAGCAAGAAAGTTATTCTTAATTAGTTCACTTATTGATTCTCCTACAATTAATTCATCATAATTATCTGTCATTGGTAGGTTGATATTAGAACTTAAGGGTGTAGCAGTAACACCTAGCATGAATGCTGAACTAAAAAATTTAAAAAGCTTAGTAAATGAATTGTAATGCGCTTCATCTATGATAACTAGCCCAACATCAGAGATATCAATTTTGTCATCAATTAATCTGTTATTAAGTGTTTCAACCATAGCCACAAAACAACTATAATTTTCTTGATCGTCTAGTGAAGCTTTACTGTTTATAACCTTATTAAGAACTCCAAAATCACTTAAGACTTTAGATGTTTGATTACATAATTCTATTCTGTGGGTTAAAACAACAACTTTTTTCTTCTTTAACCTTAAGTATTGCCTTACAATTTCAGAAAAAATTATTGTTTTGCCTCCACCCGTTGGTAGCTGGTACAAAAGGTGATAGTCATTTGGGCAATCTTCAAATCTCTCAAAGATTTTATCAATTGCACCCCTTTGATAGTTATATAAATCTATTTCAGTTTTTAATGACATTTAAATAAATGAGATTCGCAAAAATAGGAAGAATTATAAGTTTATCAATATTTTTTTTAAAATATATAGATAAAAAAAATTAGTAATCAATAAGTTTTAAAATTTCAGATTCAAATCTCTCAAAAGGAAGGTATTGTTTCTCAAGTGTTTCTTCAAATGGAATGGGTGTGTCTAAACTTCCAACTCTTATTACAGGGGCATCTAAATTTTCAAAACAATTTTCCATAATTATTGAAGAAATTTCAGAGGCTAAACCTCCAAACAAACTATCTTCCTGTAAAATTATTGCTTTTCCGGTCTTTCTAACAGACTGAATGATAGAATCATTATCCAACGGAGACAAAGTTCTTAAATCAATTAAATCAGCGCTTAAAGAGTGTTTTTTTATAGTTTTAATAGACTCATGAACTCCTGAACCATATGTAATAATTGTTATATCTGTACCGACGTTTAATAACTTAGCTTTTCCAATCTCTATATTATAATAACCATTTGGCACATCATCTCTAATACTTCTATACAAAGCTTTGTGTTCAAAAAACAAAACTGGGTTTGGATTTTCAATTGAAGAAATCAATAAGCCTTTAGCATCTATGGGGGTTGATGGATAAACAACAATCAACCCAGGAGTTTTTGTAAACCATGCTTCATTTGTTTGAGAATGAAAAGGTCCTGCTCCTACTCCAGCACCACAAGGCATTCTTAGAACTATATCTGCATTTTGCCCCCATCTATAGTGAGATTTTGCCAAATAGTTAACCACAGGATTAAATCCAGAAGTTATAAAATCTGAAAATTGTAATTCAACTATACTTTTTCTGTTGCATATAGATAAACCCATTGCAATTTCAATTATTGAAGATTCGCAAATTGGAGTATTTCTTACTCTATCTTTTCCAAAAAGATCAACAAATCCCTCTGTAATTTTAAAAACACCGCCATATTCGGCAATATCCTGCCCCATTATGATAAGGCTGTCATTTTTATACATTGCCTCTTTTAGTCCATCAGAAATTGAATCAACAAGTCGCATGTTTTGAACTTCATTTGACTTTTCAACTTTTTTAAAGTTAAAATCAGCATATACGTCTGACAACTCGTTTTCAGCAGACGAGATTATTTTTTTTTCGTTAAATGTTTTTTCAAGATTTGTATCAATTTCTTTAGTGATACCTTTTTTTATTTTAGTAACATCTTCAACGGTTAAGATTGACGAATCAATTAAAAAAGCTTCAAAATTTAAAACAGGATCTTTTTTACTCCATTTTTCTAAAAGTTCTTTCGGTACATACTTTACACCGCTTGCCTCTTCATGACCTCTAATTCTGAATGTTTTAAATTCGATCAAAAAAGGTTGTGGTTTTTTAATTATTTTTTTTCTAATTTCTTGAATCTTTGAATAAACTTCAATTACATTGTTTCCGTCAACGGTTAATGACTCAATTCCATAACCAACACCTCGATCAGATAAATTTTTACAATTGTATTGCTCATTGACAGGTGTTGATAATCCATATCCAT
>CACEAZ010000011.1 GCA_902557655.1 uncultured Bacteroidota bacterium | reverse complement strand
ATATTATCCAGCCTTGATAAAGAAATATTTTACCAATTTCCTTTTTGGTTAGTCCTAACACCATCATTGTTTTAAGATTTTTTCTTTTTTCTAAAACCATCATTATTAGCGCTCCAAACATATTAAAAAGCGCGACAACAACAATCAATGAAAAAATAAAATATATAGCAACTTCTTCAGTTCTTAGCATTTTATACAAACTACTGTTTTGTTGAATTTTATCCTCAACCCTAAAGTTTTTACCCAAAAAACTACTAAGGTCATTTATTTTAGACCGATTTAAAGAGTTTTCATAAAGACCTATGTAGCTAATCACATCCTTTTTAAGGTCAAAAAGATTTTTCCCAAAATCAAAATCTGTAAACACTAAATTTGAGTTAAGGTCCTCATTTAAATTAAAAACACCGGAAACAACAGATTTTCTTGATCTTAAAATATCTTTTTCAGAGAAAACTTGTCCTTTTCCTGGTTTTGGAGAATAAAAAGTCACAGGGTTTAAAGCGTCGTTTACAGCAACACCCAAATCATAAGCAAGCCCCCAGCCAATGACAACACCACCTTCATTAACCCAACCCCCATCAGTTAAAACAGAGTCTATGTTTTTTCTTGGAAATTTTTCATCCACAGCCCTAACCTCAACAATTTGACTATTGTTCTTTACAGAAAAAAGTGCTTTATCTTCAATAGACGTGTA
The DNA here is from genome assembly GCA_902557655.1 of uncultured Bacteroidota bacterium. GTDB lineage: Bacteria > Bacteroidota > Bacteroidia > Flavobacteriales > Flavobacteriaceae > MED-G13. Next base: position 54,161 of record CACEAZ010000011.1, on the reverse strand, counting down.
ATAATAGAAATCATTTTCAGCTAAATAGTCTTGCATTTCTTGAGTGAAAATAAAAGTCTTTCCTTTTTTTGAAGAAATTTTATAATCAGGAGACACACTTGAAATGAACTCAAGACTATAATTTTTTAGCCCACCAAAGCCAGACAAAACAATAATCATTGCGGCAGAACTCACAATCACCCCCAATATTGCAAGAATAGACATGTAGTTTACTGCTGTGTTTTTGCTTTTGGTTAAAAAGTATCTAAACGATATGTATCGAGCAATACTCAAAAATTAATTCTTCAACGGGTTGTCTAACCCCTTTAGTGAGCTTTCGATTTTTTCTATATAATCCAAAGAGTCGTCCAAGAAAAAAATCAACTCAGGAACCTTTCTCAGTTGTTTCTTTGCTTTTTGAGCAACTTCATGCCTTATTCTACTTGAAATTTTTGAAACCTCCGCTAGAATTTGAGTTGACATTTCAGAAGGAAAGATACTCAGGTGTATTTTGGCCGCAGAAAAATCTACAGTAACAGAAACCTTTGTTACGGACAATAGAATTCCGTAGTTACCCTCTTTTTTTATTCTTTTTTGCAATATCTCTGCAATATCCTTTTGAAGAAGCTTTGAAACCTTTTTTTGTCTAGTTGTTTCCATTTCGTAAAATTAGGACATTTACCGGTTTAAACTAAATAAAAATAAATTTAAGCTAAATTTGTAATGTGATAAACAAAATTGAACATATTGGAATCGCTGTTACAGATTTAAAAAAATCTGAAGATCTTTTCGAAAAATTACTTGGAAAAAAACCATACAAAAAAGAAGAGGTTGCCTCAGAAGGAGTTGTAACTTCTTTTTTTAAAATTGGAAATCAAAAAATTGAATTATTAAAAGGAAACAATTCTGGATCGCCTATCCAAAAATTTATTGAAAAAAGAAAGGAAGGTGTTCACCATATTGCCCTACACGTAGATAGTATTCAAAAAGAAGTAGAAAGGCTTGAAAATTTGGGGTTTGAATTTATTTCAACAACACCGAAAAAAGGCGCAGACAATAAGATGATTGTTTTCTTAAACCCAAAAACAACAAACGGGGTTCTTGTAGAGCTTTGTGAAGATATTTAAGATGTTTTGTCATTAGCAAAACATTCATTAATATTGCAAACCATTTGGTCCTATAGCTCAGTTGGTTAGAGTAGATGACTCATAATCATTTGGTCCCTGGTTCGAGCCCAGGTGGGACCACCAACAAAACCCCTCTTCTTGAGGGGTTTTTATTAAAGTTCTTTTAGCAGGAAGGCCAAAAAAGCCTATATTTACCAATCAATTCAAGATCTACAAAATGAAAAAATTATTTTTAATTTCAGCACTATCACTTATAGTTGGCTGCCAACAACAATCTAACATGGACCCAAACATTAATCCGTTTTTCCAAGAGTGGAACACAACATATGAGGTTCCCCCATTTATGGACATAAAAGACGAGCATTATATGCCAGCCTATCAAAAAGGAATGGAAGAAAATTTATCTGAAATTGATTTAATTGTGAATAATCCAGAAGCACCAACTTTTGCCAATACAATTGAAGAGCTAGAAAGAACAGGAAAGCTTCTTACAAAAGTAGCTCGCGTGTTTTCTAATTTGGCAAGCTCTAATACAAACCCCAAGCTTCAGGAATTACAAAGAGAGCTAAGCCCAATGCTTTCCGCTCACTATGACAAAATCTCATTAAACGAAGGGCTGTTTAATCGTGTTGAGGCTATATGGCAAGAAAAAGAATCTCTTGACCTTACAAGTGAACAGCGAAAACTATTAGAGGACACAAGAAAGCAGTTTGTTAGAAGTGGAGCATTAATGAGTGAAGAACAAAAAAAGCAAATCACAGAGATTAACTCCAAGATTTCAGGACTCTCAACTTCTTTTGGCCAGAACCTTTTAGCTGAGACTAACGGATTTGAACTAATTCTTAACCTTTCAGATTTGGATGGGCTATCTGACGGAGTAATTGCTGCAGCATTGGACGCAGCCTCTCAAAAAATGGAGAAAGCAGAAACAGAGGAAGAAAAGGAAAGGTATAAAGATAAATATGTATTTACCCCCCACAGAAGTAGTATGTATCCATTTTTAACCGAATCTACACGCCGAGACTTAAGAGAAAAACTTTACAAATCTTATGTCATGCGCGGAGATAATAACAATGAAACAGACAACAAAGAAATTGCTGCACAAATTGCGAAGCTAAGAGCTGAAAGAGCACAAATAATGGGATATAAAACCCACGCTCACTTTGTATTAGACGATAACATGCTTAAAACTCCAGAGGAGGTTTATGATCTTTTAACTAAGTTGTGGAAGCCAGCTGTAAAAAGAGCCAAAGTAGAGGTTGCAGACATGCAAGATGTTGCTGATGCTGAAGGCCAAAACTTTAAAATTGCAGCATGGGACTGGTGGCACTATTCTGAAAAAGTGCGTAAAGAAAAATATAATCTTGATGAATCTGCAATCAAACCATACCTTTCCCTAGACAATGTTTTAAAGGGTGTGTTTAGCACAACAAACAAATTATGGGGATTAAATTTCACGGAAATATTTGACATTGATTTATATCATCCAGACGCAAGAGTTTGGGAAGTAACGGATAAAGACGGTAGCCATCTAGGAGTTTTCATTGGAGATTATTTTACCCGTTCTAATAAACGTGGAGGAGCTTGGATGAGCAGCTTCAAAGGTCAGTCAAATCTTGACGGAAGAGAGCGCCCTATAGTTGTAAATGTATGTAACTTTCCAGCGCCTGTAGGTGATAATCCAGCACTGCTAAGTTTTGACAATGTAGTTACTCTTTTTCATGAATTTGGCCACGCCATGCATGGAACACTTACGGATGTTACTTATGGAAGTATGGCAGGAACATCTGGACCAAGAGATTTTATCGAACTTCCATCACAGTTGCTTGAGCACTGGGCAAGCGAACCCGAAGTGTTAAAATCTTTTGCTACTCACTATGAAACCGGAGAGCCTATCCCAGACGATTTAATCGAAAAATTATTAAATGCGTCTAAGTTTAATCAAGGCTTTATTAACACAGAATATTTAGCAGCTTCTCTATTGGATATGGATTGGCATACAATTTCTGCAGAAGAAGACCTCAAAGATGCAAACAGATTTGAATCTGAATCTATGAAAAAAGTTGGTTTAATTGATGAAATTGCACCAAGATACCGAACTACTTATTTTGCTCATATTTTTTCAGGAGGATACTCTTCAGGTTATTACAGCTATGTTCACGCGGCAGTACTTGATTCCGATGCCTTTGAGGCTTTTAAAGAAGCTGGAGATGTTTTTGACCCAAATCTTTCTTCAAAACTTAGAGCTACAATATATTCAAAAGGATCAACAGAAGAAGCAATGGACTTGTTTGTTCAATTTAGAGGAAGAAAAGCGGACATAGGACCGCTCTTAAAAGTTAGAGGTCTAGACGGTTCGGAATAATAAATTTAAAAGAACCTGTCAGAAATATTCCTTTAGTCTTTATGAGTTGTTTCAGAGCTATTTTATTTTTTACCCTTTTCTTCGTAAGCTCAAGTTTATATTCTCATAATCCAGAAGACTTTGTCATCGCTGAAATAGAGCGTGGACAAATGAATTTTGAAAACGAACAAATTGCAGCAGAATATGGGGCAGCCTTAAAAAGACAAAGAGCTCGTCGTTTGGCAGCTATGCCTTTTTATAAAAAGTTTTACATTTTTGTAAAGGCAGGTTTTGAGCATATTATTCCCGAAGGCGTTGACCATATTCTTTTTGTGTTGGGGTTATTTTTTTCATGCATTACTTTTCGTTCATTGCTTTGGCAAGTAACAGCCTTCACTGTTGCGCACAGCATTACTTTAGTTCTTGCAGCACAAGGATTAGTTCAGCTTAGGGGGGATATCGTTGAAGCCATAATTGCACTATCAATTGTTTGGGTTGCTGTTGAAAACTGTTTATATAAAGAAACAAGTAAGTCGAGATATTGGGTTGTTTTTGCCTTTGGTCTATTACACGGCTTAGGCTTTGCAGCACTTTTAACTCAGTATGGGCTGCCCAAAGAGAATTTTATTTCATTGTTGTTAGCATTTAATTTAGGGGTAGAATTTGGACAATTAGCTGTTCTGCTTATTGCATTCGTTTTAATTAGGATAATATTAAAGAAAGACTGGTATAGTAATGAAATTAAAATTCCTGCCTCACTAATAATTGCAGCTGTAGGCTTATTTTGGTTTATTGAAAGAGTTTTTTAAGCTAAAACTATAGCAAAACCTGTTTGTTTTATTAAATTTAATTCTATGTCTTTATTTAAAAGGGTTTCCATTTTTGTGATGAGCGGCATGTATGTTTATATCGGAATTAAACACTTTACATCACCTCAGTATTTTTTAAACATAACACCCCCACAAATTCCATATAAACTATTTTCAGTTTATTTTACAGGTCTGCTAGAGATTTTAGGAGGCTTTTTTCTGCTTTTTAATAAAACAAGAAAGTTTGGGGCATATACACTTATCTTTCTTTTAATTATTGTGTTTCCTGCAAACATATATCTATATGTTTCTGAGGCAGCTCAAAACCTCATAGGGATTAGTAAAACACAAGCTCTTGTTCGGATGCCTTTTCAAATCCCTTTGATTATTTTGGCTTATTGGCATTCAAAAGAAAACCACCCTAAGTGGATGGTTTATTTCTCTTCTGTAGTTTTTATTCCTACAATTATTTATTTTGCTACTATATAATTATTCAGAGCTCGGATACCAATAGTTGTTTTTTGCATCTATGTCAGGATACTCAAAATCCGGATCAATCATTACCTTTTCAAAAGCCTCTGTGCTTTCCACCAAGAACTTCCACTCGACATTGTTTTTCCAGACTTCAACAGGGAGAGTTTTTCTTATCTTTTTACCGCTTACGGTAGTAATTTCTAATTTTACTGGCATTGGAATTTCTCTCATATTTTTAACCGTGATATAAGCCCCTTTACTAGGGTCCCCTAGGATGTATTGAACATCTGTAATCGCTTGATCAAGCGCCCAGTTATTTAACACCCAAGATCTCCAAAACCAACCAAGATCTTCACCTGAAACATCTTCCATGGTTCTAAAAAAATCATCGGGAGCAGGGTGCTTATAAGCCCAGCGATTGATATATTCTTTAAAAGCATCATCAAATCTCTTAGCGCCTAAAACATTATCTCTTAACAACCACAAAACCATTGCAGTTTTTCTGTATTGTAACCCCATATTGTCCTCAATTAGATTATCAGGAGCGGTAATAGTTGGCTCAACTTTATCAGAGTAAAAACCATAAGTAAACACCATCATATGTTGATTTGGCTTTCCGGGATAATATTCCCCTTCATTAAATTCTTCAGTGCAAATATCATTTACAAAAGAGTTAAAACCTTCATCCATCCACCCATACAACCTCTCATTTGATCCAACAATCATCGGAAACCAATTGTGTCCAAATTCATGATCCGTTACACCCCACAAGCTCTGACCCTTTGATGCATAATAACAAAAAGAGACACCGGGGTACTCCATTCCTTTTACATTTCCCGCAACGTTTATAGCTGTTGGGTAGGGGTATTCAAACCACCTTTCTGAATAATGCTCTACAGATGCTTTGGTATATTCTGTTGATCTTTCCCAAGCATTTCCACCATAACTTTCTATTGGATATGCAGAAATAGCCATTGATTTTTTTCCACTAGGCAAATTAATTCTAGCAGCATCAAGAATGAATGCTGATGATGAAGCCCAAGCAACATCTCTAGCATTCTCAATTCTAAATTTCCAGGTTATCATTTCTCTTCCAGCTGGCCTTGAGCTAGAATCATTTATTTCTTCAGCTGATCTTATCATCACCGTTTCGTCACTTGCTTCCGCTTTAGCCCATCTGTCAAGCTGATCTAAAGTATAGGTTTCAAGAGGGTTTAACAACTCTCCAGAGCAAACAACAATATGGTCTGAAGGCGCAGTTATATTAACATTGAAATCACCATATTCTAGATAGAACTCGCCTTGACCTGTATAAGGTAAAATATTCCAACCTCTTAAATCGTCATAAACACACATTCTTGGATACCATTGTGCTACGGTATAAACTTTTCCATTATCTGTTCTAAGGATACCCATTCTATCTGAGCCATAATCAGGGGAAATAAATGAAAAATCAATTTTTAACGAGAGCTTACCCCCATTTGCCTTCAATGGTTCGGGCAAAACAACCTTCATCCGCGTGTCATAAATTTCATATTCCAAATCAATTATTGCACGATTTTTACTTCCTCTTTCGGGGATAACCTGAACAGCAGAGATTTTAAAACCACCGTCAAGTTTTTGACCCCTTGATCCGTTTCTACTCCCATCTAATGGGATAATAGCATTTCCTCTTGAGTCCTCTTTGAATATATTTTGATCCATATGTAACCACAAAAAATCTAATTCGTCAGGGCTATTATTGGTATACCTGATAATCTCTTTTCCCATTACTATGTCGGAAAGTGTATCTAACTCAACATTTATATTATAATCAGCCTCATTTTGCCAATAGCCGCTTCCGGGCTTACCACTAGCAGACCTTGTTTCCGTTGAAGGGGAGTTATAGAACGATGTTTTAAAAGCCTTAACATAATCATATGTTGATTCCTTTAGTTTTTGAGAGTTTCCTTCAGCGAAGGAGATTAAAAAGGCTAATGTAAGTAAAAGTGTCTTTTTCATTTTTTAAGGTTTTTTAAGCTAAATGAAGCAATAATGGTTGGCAAATTTACAAAACTTAAGTCTATAAAAACAAAAACCCCCAGCCTGATTAAAGCTGGGGGTTTTCTATTAACTAAAACTTGATTTAGTCCAGCACAATTGGAGCACCGGCCTCCTCCAAGATTTTCCCTACTTCTTTGACTCTCTCAAAGTAGGCGTCCATTTCAGGTTTTACCCTATTGAACATTTCTTTTGCAATATCAAAGCTTTTCATATGCTGCTGTGTTGGCCCATAAGAATTTGGATACCAACCGCCTCTCGCAGCCCAAAGCCTATCACTAATTGTTAAAAAGTCTTTCTCCCCAACTTCAGCTTTAGCTTCACTTCCACCAACCTTTCTTTCAAGCATATTCATAGTTTCTGTTAGCTCATATAAAGATTTGCTAGCTTCAGGAATATTGGTTGTTATTTGCATAAGCATTCTTTGGTAGGTTGAAACCCTTGTATTTGCTTTTTCAAACTTGTGTTGATATGTATTTACCACTGATGAAAAATCTGCAAGATTTTTATAATATTGATCATGTTCATCTTTCATAGGGTTAGTTAAAGTTCCAGACCTAATTTTTTCAACTTCTAACTCAACAGGCCCAGCAATTTCAGTTACCACCCCGTTAACTCTCTTGTTTAAAAATAAGTCATAGGCTCCAGGATCTACCTGTGTTCTTATTCCGCCACCAGAACCTCTCCATCCCCTTGACGATGCATTTATAGTTGTAGGAATTGAACTTGTTAAATTCCAGTTTACTCTTGACATACCTTTTTTAAGGGGGCCAGAAATTTTAGTAACAATTTCCCCAGCTTTGTCCTTTACAACAAGAATAACCTGATTTTTTTGTTCAGAATTTTCTTTATCTAGCGTCTCCCAGCCAGGAAAAGGAATATCCCCATCTTTTTTAGACTTTTCAGATTTTTTTCTTTCTGATTTCATTGAAGAGGGAGCGTCTTTAACAAAATAAGTTATGCTCGCACCATATTCTGGGTTTTTAGCATAATATGTTTGACCACCATCACTACTCGTTCCACCAGGAATTTGATTAAACTGAAGCGCTTTTCTTGGCTTAAAAATCACACCGTCTTTACTCAAAGTCTCCTCACTTAAATCTCTTAAGGCACTATAGTCATCAAGAATATAAAAACTTCTACCAAAAGTTGCTAATACTAGGTCATTTTCTCTTTTTTGAACAGCTAAATCTCTAACAGGGATTGTTGGAAGCCCGTTAGAAAACTTATGCCATTTTTCCCCTTGATTCAAGCTTATATATACACCATATTCGGTTCCAAGAAAAAGTAAATTTGGATTCACATGGTCTTGTACAATTCTCCAAACTAAAGTTCCATCAGGAATTCCATTGGAAATAGAAGTCCATTTTTTTCCACCATTTGATGTTTTAAATATATACGGCTTGTAGTCTCCAAACTTGTGGTTGTCTAACAGCACATAAGCGGTTTCAGTGTCATGAAGATCCGCTTTTATGTCATTTACAAAAGCACTTGAGGGTGTGCCAGGAAGATTATCAACTGTCATTTTTGACCAGCTAGCACCTCCATCTTTAGTGTATTGAATTATTCCATCATCTGTACCTGCATATAGAATATTTTCATCTATTCTAGATTCAGACAATGATGTAATAGTATTGTACGTAGACATGGCATAGACATCCCATGCATTGTCAAAACTTTGAGTCCTTCCCATAATTGGAAGCGCAAGCCTTTCTTCGTCTTTGGTTAAATCCCCAGAAACTGCAGCCCAACTGTCCCCTCTATTTTCAGACCTCCAAACTCTTTGTGTTCCAAAATACAATCTTTTGGGGTCGTGGTAGCTTACAAGAATTGGAGAATCCCAATTAAATCTTTCATAAGGCTCGTCTATATCTTCTTGAGGCCTAACACTAACAGCCTCTCCATTAGTCATATCAATTCTATTAATATATCCTTGCTGTGACTGAGCGTAAATAATATCTGGATTTCCAGGCTCCGTGGCAGGTTGGTGACCATCACCACCCAACACAACATACCAATCAGCGTTTGAAATACCGCTCCTTTTGAATGTTCTTGAAGGCCCTCCTTGCGTGTTGTTGTCTTGTGTTCCGCCATAAATATTATAGAATGGTTCTGCGTCATCAACAGCAAGTTTATAAAACTGTGTCAAAGGAAGGTTTCCTACAAACTTCCAGCTTGCAGAGTCGTCAAAAGATTCATAAATACCACCGTCTGTTCCAATTAGCATGTAATTTGGATCATTTGCTTTAAATGTCAATGAATGGTTGTCAGAATGTTTTTTTCTTTCGGTCATAGTGTAGAAAGTCTTACCTCCATTATCTGAAACCAAAACTCTTACATTCATTAAATAAATTTTATCAAAAACATGCGGCGAAGCAACTAGCTCTTGGTAATAGTGAGGCCCTGTACCACCAGAAACTGTATCTGACATTTTTGACCAACTACCACCGCTATTTTCAGATCGATATACAGCTCCAGCTCTTTTGTCAAGCTCAACAGCGGCATACAATACATTCGGTTGCATAGGAGAAATAGCTAAACCGATTTTTCCTTTGTTTGATCCTGGAAGGCCTTTATCAATTTTAGACCAACTGTCTCCCCCGTCAATACTTTTGTATAATGAAGTCCCAGGCCCACCACCAATAAGAGCAGCAACATTTCTATGTTTTTGCCAGCTGGCAGCGTAGAGAATATCTGGGTTTGTTGGATCGATTACTAAATCAGTAACACCTGTCCATTCGTTAATTTCTAATGTATTTTTCCATGTTTTACCACCATCAGTTGTTTTGAACAATCCTCTTTCACCTCCCGGACTCCATAGCGGACCTTGAGATGCTACCCAAAGCGTGTTAGGGTCTTCTGGATGAACAATAATTTTAGATATGTGTTCAGATTTTTTTAAACCCATATCTTTCCAAGACTTACCACCATCTGTACTGTGATAAACTCCGTGTCCAATACCAACATGTCTTCCACCAACATTTTCACCTGTACCAAGCCAAATAGAAGAATTGTTATGGGGATCAATCGTTATACAGCCAGTAGAATAAAAAGGCATATTATCAGTTAGTGGCACCCAAGTTGTTCCTGAATTTTCGGTTTTCCAAACACCACCTGAACCCACAGCAACATACCAAACATTTTCATTTTTAGGATCAATTGCAATATCAGCGATTCTACCTGACATAAAAGCAGGCCCAATACTTCTAAATTTAAACCCATTAAGTGCAGATTTAACAGGATCTTTCGATTTTTTTGACTCCTTAGAGCTTTGTCCCACTACAAGATTATGGGAGAAAAGGATAGCTAAGGAAACTAATAATAGCTTCAATGATTTCATACAATTTATTTTTTTGTTTCAGTCCAATCGTCCTGCTTAGAATGCAAAACGGTTTGCTAAAATACAAAATTTTTTAAATTGCAATTATCTTAAGCCTATTGAAATTCCTGCATTTATAGAGTTGTAGTCATGAATTGTATAGTCCAAGAAAAATTTAATACCAGGAAAGTTTAGAGAAACACCTACATTTTTTTTCAAATAATCGAGCTTATTCTCTATTGATACGGGATCACTCACTGCAATCTGAATATTTTGACTTCCAGTAAGTGATGAGTTGTAGTTTAACACATAATCTCCATTAACTTCAAACTGGCTTTTTGTATTCACCTTAGAGATAGAGGAATAAATACTAAGAACTTTTAGGTCTAAAGACCCTACAAGGCCGTAGGTATAGCTATTTATGTCTAAATACATTCCTTGATTATTTCCTTCGATTTGTGAATTATCTCCAAAATTGTAAGACCCGTCAGTTGACGAATGAGTCGCTAGAACAGCAATATTCACGGGTAAAACTTTGCCAGGTTTAAAATATTGCATCAAATTGTGCTTGATACCTACTCCAAGTGAGCTGAGTTCAGCTCCTCTAAATCTCGATTCGGGAATATACCTTAAAATTAAATCGGTTTTAAACGGCAAGCCTATTGAGAACTGTATGTTGGGAAGAATCATTCGCCCCTCTTTTAAAATAGAACCATATCCGTTAGCTGCAGGAAAACTAGCTGAAATTGTATAATCTTCACCCGCTGGTTGAAAACTAACACTTAGGCTTTCATTGGTTTCTTCTCCGAAGATTGTGGGTATACTGTTTGAGCTGGAGGTTAAGTTATTAAACCCAAGAATTTCAAAGCTTTTTTCACTTTCAGGAATTTCCACTGCAGAGGCAAAAAAAGTAAGGTCAAAACCAAATTTTTTGTGTGTTTTGGCACTCCTAGACCACCCTTCATTCATAGAAACTTGAAGAGATTTAAACAAAGGGCTAAAATAATTATTTACTAAAAGATTTTTATCTTCTTCTGATGCTAACAAGAAGTTTTCTACCCCACTAATATTTTGTGAGTTCTTGACCTGAAAACTTAGCATTATGATTACTAATATAATTTTTTTCATTTATTCAAATAATTTTTTATCTATTGACGGAAATAGTTTAAGAGCGTTTTTATAGTATACCTTTTTTAAAACCTCGTCAGGGAGGTTTAGACCATACATCTTCCAAAAAGCATGCCTTTTTCTAAAATAACTAAAGTATTCATCGTCAGATTCTAATACCCTAAAATAAGTATAAAACTCCTCTTTGTTATACGAGTCCTTTCCAAACATAATTCTGTCTTGATAATCAATAAAAAATTGTCTCGCAGTTTTGGGTTGTCTTCCAAGCTCAGCAATCACTGCTCCAAACTCTGTAACAACATTTGGATACTTGTCAAGATGTTCGCCAAGTCTCTTTAAATCATTACCCATCCAGCCAAGGTGAGCATTGATAAAAGTTGTGTTTTTATGTCGGTCAAAAACTGTATGCTGCTCTTTGATAATATCTTCAAAAGGGGGAATAAAGTCTGAGTCGCCGTAATACCTGTTTGGCTTTTCCTTTAATTCAAACCACCTTTCATTTTGATCATCTTTGTCCTGCCAAAACTGGAAAGGATCAGCAGAGTGGATTAAAACAGGAATGCCCAACTCTCCACAAACATCCCATATAGGCCCAAGCCTTTCATCATCAACCGCAACCCGATTTCCTTTGGAGTCTTTGTTTGTCAACCCCAACCCTTTATATACTTTCAGTCCAATTGCTCCTTTGGCAACAGCACCCCTTATTACATTTACTTGATTTTCAACATGATTTTCAACGTCAATGGAGTTAAAATCAACATTTACAAATAAACCAATTCTTCCAGGTTGATTTTCTTTTATATTCTCTGTTGATTTGTCAAAATATGCGTCTTTAGCGGCTTGAGGACCAAAACCAGAACCACTAAGATTAACAATGTATCCCATGTTTATTTCATCCATCTCTGCAACAAGCTCGTCAAGATCCATTAGGGGCATATTCCATAAATGACTGTGTACGTCAATAAATGTGAATTTAGCCTTTTTTATTACTTCCCCCTTAACTTTTAAAGATGATGGAGGATCGTAATCCTCAAAGCTCATTATGTTGTTTTTGTATTGAACTGTGTCAATAGCATAATAAATCGATAGTGTAATAACAAAAATAAAACCCAGTGTTTTGAATAAGTTCTTTAAGCTAAACATGTTTTTATTTTAAAGGGATTGACACCATAGTTTTGTCCCAAACAAGATTCATTTTATACCCTGTTGAGTCCTGAGAAAAATTTATAGTAAATTGCTCCACCGGAATCTCAAGATCCGATCTCGAAGGAACCTTAGTTGATAAGATATCCTTTGAGTAGTCTGGTTCTGAAATTGCAAAAAACTTATCAGCCTCTGAGTTTAACATGACTTTCCAGGTTTCAACATTTGGCGTTGTGTACAACCTGTATTTTCCAGCTTTTAGTTTTTGGTCATTAAAAACAATATCATTAGAGGTTTCAAATGTAGTAGCAGCATTTGCACCCGTTCTCCAATAATCCCGAAAAGGTACAAGAGCGCCCTCGTCTTTAGAACCAAATATCAAACGACCGTTTTTATATGGACGGCTGTAAATTACCTCAAAGTCTGAATTGTCAGCGCTATAGTTAACAGTTTCTTTCGGGCTAACCGGAAAAGCGATCATGTAAGATATGTATAGAACAAAAGCCAAAAACAAGGCTCCAAATATTTTTAAAAAGGTTTTCATTATTTATAGTTTTAGGTTATTAAATCTAGCAAGATACTTGCCAATCATGTCGTATTCGATATTTACTATGTTTCCGGGCTCTAAAGATTTAAACGTTGTGTTTTCATAGGTATAGGGTATAATTGTCACACTAAAGGAGTTTTCTTTTATGCCAAACAAAGTTAAGCTAACCCCATCAATACATATTGACCCCTTTTCAATAACAAGTTTTGCCATTTCTTTTTCAAACTCAAACTTAAAAATCCAGCTTCCTTCGTTTAAAGCTTTGTCTGTACAAACTGCAGTTCCATCAACATGACCCTGAACCAGGTGCCCATCCAATCTTTCTCCAAGTTTCATTGCTCGCTCAAGATTTATATGATCTCCCACATTAAAGTTGTTTAAAGATGATTTGTCAAGAGTCTCTTTCACAGCCGTTACGGTATGCGCGTCGTTTTTTAAATCAACAACCGTTAAACATACCCCGTTGTGCGAAACGCTTTGGTCTATTTTAAGCTCTTTGCTAATATTGCTTTTTACTGTAAAATCAACATTACCCTGGCTGACATTAATATTTGTGATTTTTCCTAAACTTTCTACGATTCCGGTAAACATAATCTCTCGTTAATTTGATAAATTTACAGAAATATTACTAGATAATTATAATTCCCTTGGAAGAACAAAAAATTAAAATTAAAGTTGGTTTTACCTCTGGCGACATGAATGGCGTTGGTGCAGAAATTCTTTTGAGTTTATTGGCTGACAATAAACTACTTAGCCTAATTACTCCAATAATATATGCCCCCATAAAGAACTTAGAATATATTTCAAGCCACATTGGGTTAGTTCTTTCTTTTAACAAAATTAATTCACCTAAAGAATCCCAAGAAAACAAAATCAATGTAATCGATAATTTTAAAACATTCGCAGATGTTTCTTTTGGCCAGATGAATAAAGAAATGGGTAAAACAGCCTACCAGTCAATAAAAAATTCAGTTCAGGATTTAAAGGATAAGAAAATTGATGTTTTGGTTACAACACCTATTAATAAAGAGGCTATTCACTCTGATAGTTTTAATTTTATGGGCCACACAGATTATTTAGACAGTCAAATTGATGGAAGTGCTGTGATGATGATGGTTTCAGATGAATTAAAAGTTGCACTGCTAACCGAGCACATACCAATTTCAAAAGTTACAGAAACAATCACTAAGGATTTAGTTAGGGCCAAAATAAAAAACTTACACAATACATTGATTAGAGATTTTCAGATTGAAAAACCAAAAATTGCAATTTTATCTATTGACCCTCATGCAGGAGACGGCGGTGTCATTGCAAAAAATGATCAGGAGGTAACTGTACCCGTTATAAAAGAGATGAATGACAATGGATTTCTCGTTTATGGCCCATTCTCATCTGATAGTTTTTTTGGGAGTTTAGAATATAAAAAATACGACATAACGGTAGCCTCATTTCATGACCAAGGACTGATTCCATTTAAAACGCTTTCATTTGGTAAGGGCGTTAACTATTCATCAGGCCTGGAGAGAATTAGAACATCGCCAGACCACGGTACAGCTTATAGAATCGCAGGGAAAGGAGAGGCTTCAAAAGACTCCTTTTTAACTTCTGTTTTTTTGGCCTTAGACATATATAAAATGAGAAAAACTCACGATGAGTATTCTAAAGACAAACTTTAAAAGCAAAAACAGCTTAATTCAATTCTGCAAATCTGTTTACTTTTCAAGAAAATTTATATATTTGCTCGCCTTAAATTTTTAAAGATGAAGCCCAACAGCAAATATAAAATCGAATTTGCAGGTTTAAAGATTGGAAACCATCAGTTTAATTTTAATGCAGATAAAAAGTTCTTTGATAAATTTAATTTTTCTGATTTTAATGATGTCTCTGTGGACATCGATATTGATTTAATTAAAAAATCAACACTTCTTGAGTTAAATTTTAGCCTTAAGGGAAAAGCAAACGTGAACTGTGATTTGACCAACGAGCCATTTGATTGCATTGTAAAGCATAAGGCAGCTTTAGTAGTAAAGTTTGGACAAGAATACAATGATGAGGACGATGAAATCCTTGTTTTACCTCATGGGGAGCATAAGCTTTTTGTTGATCAGTACATATTTGAATTGATTGTATTATCTTTGCCGCCTAAGAGAATTCATCCTGGTGTTGAAGACGGAAGCTTAAAGTCAGAAATATTAGATATATTGGAAGATCTTAAACCAAAAGAAAATAGTAATTTAGCCGACCCTAGATGGGAGCAGTTAAAAAGTTTAAAAAAATAAAATAGTTTACAATGGCACATCCAAAAAGAAAAACGTCAAAAACTAGAAGAGACAAAAGAAGAACTCACTATAAGGCTGAAATGCCTCAGGTCGCTGTTTGTTCAAAAACAGGAGAAAGCCACTTATATCACAGAGCTTACTGGCATGAAGGCAAGCTTTATTATAGAGGAAAAGTTTTATTAGATAACGCAGCCGAAACTGAAGCTTAATCTAATTGAGCAACCAACTTTTCTAATCTTTCTAATCTTTTTTCCTGGTCTTTCAATCTGTTTATTTCGCCTTGCTGCTCTTTCAATGCATTAATAAGTACAGGCACTAATCCTTGATAGTTTGCTGCCAACATTTCATTGTCATCCTCACTTACAAGCTCAGGAAATACTTCTTGAATCTCTTGTGCAAGTACTCCTATCTTTTGTTTGCCTTTCATCTCATAGGACTTGCCATCTATTTGTAATAGTTTAGGAAGTGTAGAACCAAGAGATACGATGTTTGACTTTAATCTTGCATCTGATGAAATCACTACATCTCCACTTACTGTAAGATCATTGCTTACTGTAGCATCACCATTAAACATCACCTTAAAAGCATCTGATAAACTTCCAAAAGTTCCATTTCCAATTATTTTACATTAAGATAATAACTCTGTCATATATATAAAAACTCCGTAATTTTTTGTGAAAACCTTACATAATTGTTAAAATTTTACATTATTCGTAAAATTATATGCTATAATCTTGATTAATATTTTAATCATTTTTATTCATTTATGGCTCATAAATGAATAATTTATTTAAAAAAGAGACTATTTATCTTAATTTTTGGGTTTTTTTTGACTTTTTAGTCATAAATTAATTAATAAATTATTCGTAATAATATAATTTCATATTGTATGTATCTTTTTTACAAAAAATGTTAAAAAAATTGATTTTATGCTTAAAATATCTTTAAAATAATCAATAAATGATGTTTTATATTGTTTTTATACTCGATTTAACAAAATTATGAATATAATAACTTTATACGTGTACTTTCTTTGCTATAAATCGTTGTTTTTTTGCTGATTTTGATCCTTTTTTTTAAATTTTATACGCTTTTTATTGGTTTTTGATCAAAAAGTGCCCAATTTTGCCCTATTAAACTTTTATATATGAAACTAAAAGAAATTCAAAACCTAATTAAGTTTGTTGCTAAATCTGGAGCTAGCGAAGTTAAATTAGAAATGGAAGATGTTAAGATTACTATCAAAACGAACGATGGCCCCTCACCAGTTGTTGTTCATGATTCTTTTGTTGCTCCACAACAACCGATAATTCAACAAGTCCCTCAGCCTGAAGCCGCCATGCCAGTTCCGGTTTCTGATTCGTCTGATGAAGAATCTAATCTTATTACTATTAAGTCCCCTATCATTGGTACTTTCTATAGAAAACCATCACCCGATAAACCTTCTTTTGTTGAACTCGGAGATACAATAAGTGAAGGTTCAGTCTTGTGTGTTATTGAAGCGATGAAATTATTCAATGATATAGAATCGGAGGTGTCTGGTAAAATTGTAAAAATTTTAGTTGATGACTCAAGTCCTGTTGAGTTTGACCAACCTTTATTTCTAGTAGACCCATCTTAAATAATTTACAGTTATGTTTAAAAAGATATTAATTGCCAATAGAGGCGAAATTGCTTTGCGCGTTATAAGAACCTGTAAAGAAATGGGTATTAGTACTGTTGCGGTATATTCTACCGCCGATGCCGAAAGTATACACGTTAAGTTTGCTGATGAAGCTGTATGTATTGGACCTGCACCAAGTAGTGACTCCTATCTAAGAATATCCAATATAATTGCTGCTGCAGAAATTACGAATGCTGATGCCATACATCCTGGTTATGGATTTCTTTCTGAAAACGCCAAGTTTTCTAAAATATGTGAAGAGCATGGAATAAAATTCATCGGTGCATCCCCTGAAATGATAAACAAAATGGGAGACAAAGCTACTGCAAAAGCTACAATGATTGAAGCGGGGGTCCCCTGTGTTCCTGGAAGTGAAGGGATTATTGAATCATTCGATCATTGTAAAAAACTAGCTAAGAAAGTAGGCTATCCAGTTATGTTGAAAGCCAGTGCTGGAGGAGGAGGAAAGGGAATGAGAGCAGTTTGGGAAGAAAGTCAATTGGAGGATGCTTGGAACTCTGCCAGGGTAGAGTCTAAGGCAGCATTTGCCAATGATGACATGTATATGGAAAAACTAATTGAAGAACCAAGACATATCGAAATTCAAATCATTGGAGATTCAAAAGGAAGAGCATGTCACTTGTCCGAAAGAGATTGTTCAATACAAAGGAGGCACCAAAAGCTTACCGAAGAAGTTCCTTCTCCTTTTATGACTGATAAGCTGAGAGAAAAAATGGGAAAAGCAGCAGTTAAAGCAGCAGAATATATTAAATATGAGGGTGTAGGAACGGTAGAATTTCTTGTAGATAAAAACAGAAATTTTTATTTCATGGAAATGAATACAAGAATTCAGGTTGAACACCCAATCACTGAACAGGTCATAGATTATGACTTAATCAGAGAACAAATTTTAGTTGCTGCAGGTCAAAAAATTTCTGGAAAAAATTACATGCCTCAATTACATTCAGTAGAGTGTAGAATTAATGCAGAGGATCCTTATAATAATTTTAGACCTTCACCTGGAAAAATCACAAACCTACATTTACCAGGCGGCCATGGAATTAGAATCGATACACACGTTTATTCTGGATACACAATTCCTCCTAATTACGATTCAATGATAGCAAAACTCATTACTACTGCTCAAACTAGACAAGAGGCAATTGACAAAATGAAAAGAGCTTTGGATGAGTTTGTAATTGAAGGAATTAAAACAACAATACCTTTTCACAGGAAACTTATGGATAGTAAAGATTATTTAGAGGGAAATTATACTACGAAGTTTATGGAAGACTTTTCAATGGAAGATTAACATGAAAAAAATAGTTGTTTTAGGCTGCGGTCTTGTTGGTAGGGTAATGGCTGAAGATTTGTCAAAAGATCACGAAGTCACTTCGGTAGACATTTCAAAACAAAACCTAGAGAAAATAACCGCCTCTGATGTCCTTAAACTCTGCAAGGACGTTTCGGACATTTCCGTGTTAAATGAAGTAATCAAAGATTGTGATTTGGTTGTTGGAGCACTTCCTGGATTTATGGGCTATGAGACAATGAAAAGAGTGATCAAAGCAAAAAAAAATATAGTAGATATTTCTTTTTATGCTGAAGATCCTTTTGGGTTAGATAAACTTGCAAAAGAAAATAATGTGATTGCCGTTATGGATTGCGGCGTAGCTCCTGGAATGGGAAATATAATTTTTTCGCATCATGATAAAACCATGAAAATAACTGATTATGAATGTTTGGTAGGTGGATTACCAAAAAAAAGAGAATGGCCTTTTGAATATCAGGCTGTGTTTTCTCCAATCGATGTAATTGAAGAGTACATAAGACCTGCAAGATATGTGCAAAACAAATCTCTGATTACCAAAGAAGCCCTTTCTGACACTGAACTTATTCATTTTGATGAAATTGGCACGCTTGAAAGCTGGAATTCAGATGGACTAAGAACACTGATCGAAACCATGAGTCATGTACCCAATATGATTGAAAAAACCTTAAGGTACCCTGGTTGTGTTGAATATCTTAAAGTGTTACGCGAATGTGGATATTTCTCCTATGATACCATCGATGTTAATGGAACAAAAGTTAGACCGATTGATTTAACAGCAAAACTACTATTTCCAAAATGGCAAATGAAAGAGGGTGATGAGGATTTCACAATAATGAGAATTAAAATTACAGGAATTGAGAAAAATAAAGAGGTTCAGTATACTTATACACTTCTTGATAGATTTCAAAAAGATACCATATCAATGGCTAGAACAACAGGTTATACTTGTACAGCAGTTGCAAATCTGGTTTTAAATAATAAATTTAATAAAATCGGAATTTCTCCTCCAGAGTTTCTTGGCGAACACTTTGACTTTGTGAAGAAATATTTAAACAAAAGAGATGTTTTATATAAGGTATCAAAAAGAGAATGTTAAATAAACTTTTTGTGATTATTACATCTTTTAACTCTAAATTACAATATATTGTAGACAGTTTAGATTAATAATGAGCAAGCATATATCTTCAATCTTTTTTTTTCTTTTTTTTCAAACCTTTTGTTTTGCTCAATTTGTTACAATAGATAATTATTCAGTCAATAATCTTGGCCAAGTTCAATTATCCATACAAGGTGAGCAGGGCAAATATTATATTCTCCACGCACAGCACAACCCAGACTTTAACTGGGCTACATCTCTTACTGTGGGGCTGAACGGAACTATGATTATTTCAGAGCCATCACAGGCTTATCCACTGGAAAAGTATTCTATAACTGAGCATGATGTTAATGACCCAGACGATTACGATGGTGATGGAATCGACGACATGACAGAGTTTAATAATATGCCAGTTGATTCTCCTTTTAATAATGCACCTGCAATTGATATTATTGACGGCTCAACGTCAATTCCAGATGCTGATACTTTCATGCAGCTGGCAACAATTAATAATGTTAGCTGGGCCCCGTTTTTAGACGATCAATTGTACGTTAAGTTTGGAATACTAGACAGGGATACACCTGAGCCAAAGGTTTATTTTATTAACAGTAACACTTATACAATCCACGCTAGTTTTTGGAATGGAATTGACGCCTCGGTTACTGGGGATGACGGATCGGGTGAAATTGTCTTTAATCCCAACGCCATATTACCAAATGGAATTATAGGCACATATTCTTTTAATTTTTCATTTGGTGATGCATACAATTTTGAAGAAACTCAAAGAACCTACGAATTATTGGTCGCAAGTATGCCTTTTCTACAAAATAATATGAATCATTTTATAGGCCAAGCAGACGAAAACAATCACCTAAACAATTATGCCGACGAATTTGTTGATTCAAGATTTGATGTAGTTTTAGAAACTGATGTTTTTGCAGAAATAAACTACATACCATTTCATTTAGCTGAAGGATTTGGGTATTTCAGACACATGCAAGATCTAAGTGAAACACCCGGAAGTAGGGATATAGTACTTTATGATGCGCTACCAAATTCGTTACCAAGAGTTGGGGGGATAATCACATCAGTTGTTCAAACCCCGCTTTCTCATGTAAATCTAAGGGCAATTCAAGACAATGTTCCCAACGCATATATAGCAGACCCACTTTCAATAAATGAAATTGCAAGCCTTCTGAATGGATATATATATTATAAGGTTGAAAATGATAGCTATGAAATCAGAGAAGCAACTCTTGCTGAGGTTAACGAATGGTATGAAAACATAAGACCGTCTGAACCACAGTTCCCGATTCGTGATTTGAGCATCACTGAGATACTGCCTCTTGAGGAGATTGATTTTGAAATGTCTACTGCATTTGGTGCAAAATGCTCAAATGTCTCAACAATGAGAACATTCGAATTTCCAGAGGGCACAATTCCTGACGGATTTGGAATTCCGTTTTATTATTATGACGAGTTTATGCAGTTCAATAACTTTTATGAGGAAGTTGAAACAATAATTGAGAATCCAAGTTTTCAAAACGATATTAACTTCAGGGTTAGTCGTCTAGAAACATTAAGAACGGCAATTAAAGACGCACCAATGCCTCAGTGGATGCTAGACGATCTTCAAGCGATGCATGACGCTTTCCCTGAGGGTACAGCAGTTAGAGTTAGGTCTAGTACGAATAACGAGGATCTTCCTGGATTTAGTGGGGCAGGTTTATATACATCTAAGACACAATATCCTGACGAGGGCCATATTTCAAAATCTGTAAAACAAGTTTATGCAAGTATGTGGAACTTTAGGGCTTATGAAGAAAGAGATTTTTATAGAATCGATCACTTTACAGCAGCCATGGGACTACTCTGTCATCCAAATTTTCAAGAAGAGCAATCTAATGGCGTCGGAATAAGCATTGATCCAATTTACGAAACAGAGGATACATTTTATCTGAACACTCAAGTTGGTGAATCACTGATAACTAATCCTGATCCAAATTCTGTCCCAGAGGAAATTTTATTGTATAGAGATCCAACACAATCTGGAGGCTATTTGGTTCTTAGGCTCTCTAATTTAGTTAACGCAGGAGAGCTTATCATGGATGAGGAATATCTGAATCAAATGCGAGATTATTTGACCGTGATTCACGAAGAATTTGCAATTCTTTACGATGTTGTTGGACAAGACGATTTCGCAATGGATATTGAATACAAAGTTACAGCTCAAAACCAACTAGCTATAAAACAAGCCAGACCATGGGTCTCCTTTTGGGCAGATATAAACGGAGACTATGACCTAGCAGTTGAGGCGATAATAAATCCCGAGACATCATCAAGCTTGGGTGATGACGAGCTTGTTTTGGTAACAATTGCAAATTACGGATTAAACGAAATGAGTGACTTTGTTATTGAGCTCATATTTAACGATGAAATAGTTGAAACACTTACAATTACCGAAACTATTGAGCCTTTTGAAGAATCAGATTTTCAATTTACAGCTCCAATAGATTTATCCGAGAGTGGTGATTATGACATTACGGTAAATATTAGCCATCCTGATGATGTATATGAGAATAATGATTCATTAACAACTACTGTAAGCAATATACTTCAGCATGATGCGGCTTTAGAAATAAATAGCCTTCAAGTTCTATGTGACGAAATTGTTGAAATTGATTTGATTATTTCAAACCTTGGAGATTCTGTTATTAACGAAGTTGAAATCCAGACTGAGGTAAATGGCATTTCATCTTTTGTAAATTTCGACTTGCTTGATATCTCATTCTCTGAGCAAGAAATTATAACTTTAATCTTAGATGAAAACCTTCAGCAATCAAATGAGGTTACAATAGATATATTTTCAATTAACTCTCAAAGTGATGAGAATTCTCTTAACGACACTGTTACAACAACGACATCGCTTGATTCCAACTATGATATTGTTACCTTAATCATAAATGCTGATAATTACCCGGAAGAAACTTCTTGGAAATTATATGATAACATTTCAAATGAAGTTATATCTACAGGATCTTTAGATTCAAATACAGATTATTACTCTGAAGACATTTGTGTTAACTATGAATCTTGTTTTACTTTAGATATGTTTGACTCGTATGGTGATGGAATATGTTGTGGATATGGTGAAGGTAATTTCATGATGCTAAATTCAAGCGGAAGTGTAATTTTTGAGAACAATGGAGTGTTTGACAATTTTACACAGGAAACATTTTGTTTAGGTGATGGCGGATGTGAAATTACAGCCGATGTCAATGTTACAAACACAAGCTCTGAGGAGACCAATGATGGATTGATCTCAATTATAGTGTCGTCTGGTGTTGGTCCATTTCAGTACAGTATTGATGGAGGGCTAACATTTTTTGAAACAAATAGTTTCACAGATTTATCACCTGGAGAATATGATATTTTGGTTATTGGATCTGCTGGTACATGTGAGTTCGAACAACACGTTACAATAGAATTTTGCAGCTTAACAAATGTAGATATACAAGTTACTGGGGTTCCATCAAGCACATCCACTGAGGGAAGCATTACAATAACTCCAAATTCAGGTATTGGCCCCTACCAATACAGTATTGACGGAGGGCAGACTTTTTTCGATGATAATTATTTTCCTGGATTACCATCAGGACTTTACAATGTCGTTGTACTTGACTCGCAAAACATTTGCTCATTCGAAGATTCGGCGCGGGTTGAAATTGAATCGGTAATAATAAATGAGATTAATTATAGATCTGGTGAAGAATTTAGCTCAAATGATTGGATAGAATTGTACAACCCTAAGCCATTTTCGATAGACTTATCAGATTGGCAAATTAGGGATGATAATAACAATCATATTTATCAAATTCCAGAATCAACGCAAATTGATGCAGAGGGCTTTTTGGTAATTGTTCGAGATGAGTCTGATTTTAGCAACTCCTTCCCTGGAATTCCGTTTATAGGGGAATTAGGGTTTGGTCTTGGTGGTTCTGATGCTGTAAGACTATTTAATTCAGAAACTAAACTAATTGACGAAGTTTACTACGATATTGATGATTCTGATCCTATTTGTAATCATACTCTTAACATGATTGACTCTTACGGAGACGGATGGAATGGAAATGCAGTGAGTGTTCTTTTAAACGGAGAGGTTGTTGTTGAGCAGGCAACCTTTGAAAATGGAGATTTTGACAGCATTCTATTTGAAGCAACCCTGGGTGATTCCATTGAATTAATTTGGATAGATGGCGATTGGTCAGAAGAAGTTTCGTTTGAAATAATCGATGGTGATGGAAATATAATTTCCTCAGGAGACTATGGAGATACTTTGGAAGGTGAAAATATATTTGCATTTTGCCCTGCCAGCTCTTCAGATTGGCCTTTGTGTGCTGACGGTACAGGCTACACCTTAGAGCTAATAAACCCTGAGCTGGATAATTCTGTTGCAGAAAATTGGGATTGTCTAAATGAATTTGGGAGCCCCAATGCACATAACAATGAAAATCTTTCTGTTGTATCGTCAACAGACTTTAATCAGGTTAAAATTTACCCTAATCCGGTAAATGACATTTTGTACATTAGTGGACAATCACAAAAATATGATATTGAAATTTATACTTTGACTGGTCAAAGGCTGTACAGATATTTCAACGTATCAACAATTGATATGAGTCTATATGACGATGGGGTATATTTGATAAAAATATTTGACAAAAGCTCAATCTCAACAAAGCGTGTAATTAAGATTAACTAATTTATTGTAAGATTAAAAATCCAAAAAACTACACAATCACCCTTTCTATCCTCTCAGACAAATTTGTAAGAATTTCATAAGAAATTGTTCCCACAGATAGCGCAAAAGACTCTGCGTTATTTTCCTTATCAAATATTACCACCTGGCCTCCTTCATCAACATCAATATCATTAAGATTTACCATAAATACATCCATACATATATTTCCGATAATGCTACATTTTTTACCGTTGACAATCACATATGCATTTTTTGAAAAACACCTTGAAATCCCGTCGGCATGACCTAGAGGAATAATTCCAATTTTCATTTTTTCTTCACAGATAAAGGCCCGATTATAACCTATTGAATCTCCTTTTTGTGCTTCAACTATTTGAGAAATAATAGACTTTAATGTATGGACTGGTACGAGCTCATTATTCAAATGGTTATTGTATCCATACAATCCAATACCTGATCTTACCATATCAAACTCACATTCAGGGAAATTAAAAATTCCAGATGTATTTGACATGTGAAGCATAGGCTTATTAGAAAGCTTAGATATTAGATTTGAGGATATTTTTTTAAATAAATTTATTTGAGATAATGTAAATTTTGATTCCTGTAAATCGTCAGTTGCAGCTAAATGAGAGTACAGGCTTATTAATTTAATACACTCACAATTTTGAATCTTGGCCATTGCTTTCTTGGATTCTTCCTCGTTAAACCCAACCCTATTTAAACCGCTATTAATTTTAAAATGACAGGGATATTTTTCAATTTTTTTAGAGACTAAAAAATTTAGAAAATTGTCTAGAAAATAGAATGAATAGAGGCTAGGCTCTAATTTATATTTTATGATTTCCGTCATTGATTCGACTTGAGGCAGCAAGACCAGTATTGGAGTTTCAATTCCGGCTTTCCTTAGAGAAACACCTTCACTAGAAAATGCAACAGCAAAATAATCTATACTTAAGGATTCTAGTTTTTTTGCAATTTCTATATCATTTGACCCGTATCCATTAGCTTTGACTACAGCCATGAATTTTGTTTTAGGCCTTAGTTTAGAAGAGATAACATTGAAGTTGTGCTCAAGAGCTTTGAGGTCAATTTCTAGTACAGTTTTTTTCAATCTTTATTTTTTTCTGATGTCTTTTTTTTCTTTTTAATAGATTTTTTAACATATGCCGCTCTACTTAAAGGCATATATTCACCTCCCTTTCCTAGTAGAATTCTTTTTTTACTTTTCGCCTTTCTGTAACTGTATTGTGCAAGCCCACCCGTCTTTGGACATATTGCATGAACTTTTGTGACATATTCTGCAGTAGCCATAAGATTAGCCATATTTTTAAATGGAACACCCTTGTAATCCATGTCAAGACCAGCAACAATTACCCTTATTCCGTCATTCGCTAGACTATTACAAACCTCAACGATTTTTTCATCAAAAAACTGCGCCTCATCTATTCCAATCACCCTAGTCCCCTTTAGGTTTTTATAGATTTCGGAGGCACTTTTAATTGTAATACAATCAATGGTCGTATCATCATGTGAAACTACGGTGTCTTTTTTGTCTCTTGTATCAATTTTAGGCTTAAAAATAATTACATCCAAATTCGCATATTTAGCTCTGCGCACCCTCCTAATTAGCTCCTCAGTTTTTCCTGAAAACATAGAGCCACAAACAACTTCGATCCATCCGGTTTGTTTGTCAAATTTTAAGGTATTTTCAAGAAACATTTTGTAAATTTAAAAAGTTGATAGCTTAATTGATTCTCAAAATTGAATCGAATAAATTTAGTAAAAAACAAGCTTATATTAACCCAACTTAAATTTAATTTAAAGATTTTTTTATGAGCAAGCTATTCATTGTGTCAACCCCAATTGGAAATTTAGGAGATATTACTTTGCGGTCTATCGAAGTGCTGAAATCGGCAGATCTTATTTTAGCAGAGGATACAAGAACTTCATTAAAATTATTAAAACACTATAATATTAAAACAGCTGTTGAATCTTTTCACATGCATAATGAGCATAAAAAATTAGAATATATAATTAATAAGCTTAATGATAATATTGAAATTGCCTTAATTTCTGATGCAGGTACACCGGGTATTTCAGACCCTGGTTTTTTGTTGGTTCGTGAATGTGTAAAGCATGAAGTTGATATTGAATGTTTACCTGGCCCAACAGCTTTTGTACCAGCTTTAGTTTGCTCAGGATTACCTATAGATAGATTTTCTTTTGAGGGCTTTTTACCTGTTAAAAAGGGAAGAACTAAAAGACTAAAACAAATAGCAGAAGAAAAAAAGACAATGGTATTTTATGAGTCCCCTCACAGGCTATTAAAAACATTAAATGATTTTTCAAATTACTTTAATGACGAAAGTTTAATAAGTGTATCTAGGGAGTTGACAAAACTATTTGAAGAAACATTTAGAGGTACAATTAAAGAATCAATCAAACATTTTGAAAAAAATAAACCGAAAGGAGAATTTGTAATTGTTCTTTCACCAAATTAAAAACATGGATACAAATACAGTAATTACAAATTGGAAAAAGGGAACAACAGAGTTTGAATGCATTAACCCCAACGGGGTTTCAACTATTCTCGGAACAAGTGCTGAGGGTGAAGAAAAGATAGCTTCTCCAAAAGCAATAATGCTTGGTTCACTTGCTGTTTGCTCGGGCCTTGATGTCGTTGCAATACTTAAAAAAATGAGAGTTGAGCTTGAAGACTTTAAGATTAACACATTAGCCTCTTTAACAGATGAGCATCCAAGATTTTATAATAAAGTCACAGTTGAATATCACTTTTTTGGACAAGAATTAGATAAGGAAAAAATAGAGAAAGCTGTTGATTTATCTGTAACAAGATATTGCGGAGTAATGGAAATGTTTAGAGGATTCTCAGGGGTAAAAATAGAAATAAAATACAATTAGACTTGTTATCCCAAATTCATAAACATATTAATGACAGTAGAATAAGTTTTGACGAAGCTCAGCATAATTATTTTATTGACGGAAAAAAAGCTAAATTTTCGGTTACAGAAATTATAGCTAAATTTTTTCCTGAATTTGATTCAGCCTATTGGGCAGAGCGCAAAGCAATAGAAAAATTAAATCAAGACCATGTTCATTATGATTCTGAAATATTAAAAGCTACTATAAAAAAGATATTAGATGGCTGGGAAAACAAGAGAATTGAAGCAGCTTCAAAAGGTACCATTCTTCACGAAAAAATTGAAGACTTTTATAATGAAAGATTTCATAAGGATTACCCCCCTGAATTTGAGTACTTCAAAAATTTTCACAATAAATATAAAAAGCTTGAAGCATACAGAACAGAGTGGAGAATATTTGATCAAAGCCTGTCTTTAGCAGGTACAGTAGACATGGTTTACAAAAAAGAAAATGGAGAGCTATTTATTTTTGATTGGAAAAGAACTTCAAAATTAATAGATAAAAATAATCATCCGATTCTCAAGGATTTCAATTATGGGCGTAACGGTCTATCACACATAGCAGACAATAGTTTTAACAGGTACGCTCTTCAACAAAATGTTTACAAATTCATTCTTGAAAATTATTATGACAAGAAAATTAGCTCGATGAATTTACTGGTGCTACACCCAAACTACAATAACTATGTTCATTTAAAATTACCGGAGATGAAAAAAGAGGCAAAATTTTTGATAGATCAAGCTAAAGAAATAAGTAAGTAAATTGAAGGAGAAATTAGATCCGTACGCAGCTTTAAGATTTAAGGAATTTAATTTTTTCCTTATTATAAGATTTATTTTGGTCTTCGGTTGGTCAATGCAGTTTATCATTGTTGAGTGGGAAGTCTATAGTCTTACAAAAGACCCCTTATCACTAGGTCTAATTGGTTTGGTTGAGGTTATCCCTGCCATATCAACAGCACTCTTTGCGGGACATATTGTGGATCAACGGGAAAAAAAGATGCTATTTGTTCAGTGTATTACGGCGTTTTTATTGGTTGCCATAGGCTACTATTTTATTACAAGTCCATATGTTTATGATAATTATGAAAACTCCCAAATTTTAATAGGGATATATATATTGGTTTTTTTAGGCGGTTTTATAAGAGCTTTTATTGGCCCAACAATTTTTTCTTTGGTTGCTTTAATTGTGCCAAAACGTGTCTATCCAAACGCAGCAACTTGGAGTAGTTCAACTTGGCAATTAGCAGTTGTTCTAGGTCCAGCTTTTGCAGGTTTTTCTATTGCTTGGATTGGCGTTCATAATTCGATGGGAATTGTGCTTGCTACAATTGTAATTGGGCTTTTATTGATCGGGTTTATAAAAAAGAAACCCATTTTAAATCCTAAAATTGGCGAACCAATATTTCAAAGTTTAAAAGCAGGATTAAACTTTGTGTACAAAACAAAGGCTATTTTAGTTGCATTGACTCTTGACATGGTTGCAGTATTATTTGGAGGAGCCATTGCACTGCTACCAATTTACGCACAAGACATATTAAATGTGGGTTCAGAGGGATTTGGGATTTTACGTGCTGCACCAGCAGTTGGTTCAGTTCTAATGATGGTTGCTTCTGCACACATTCCGCTTACAGTAAATGCAGGTAAGAAATTACTCCTTGCCATCTTCTGTTTTGGAATTTCAATAATTGTCTTTGGAGTTTCTGACATATTTTGGCTATCGGTATTTGCATTATTTATGTATGGATTAACGGATGGGGTTTCAATGATTATTAGACAAACTATTTTACAACTTAAAACTCCGGATGAGTTTAGAGGAAGGGTGGCTTCGGTAAATTCTATTTTTGTTGGTTCATCAAATGAGCTTGGGGCCTTTGAAAGTGGAGCTACAGCCAAATTAATGGGTACTGTTCCTGCAGTAGTTTTCGGCGGAGTGATGACAATACTAACCGTAGGATTTACTGCAATTAAGTTTCCAAAATTTAGAAGTTTAGACTTAACAAAAGACATGAATGAAAACAAATAAGTTGGCTGTTTTATTAGTCATTTCAATGTTTTTTTTAAATGCATTTGCATTTAAATCAGACACTCTAAGCCTGGATCAAATTCTTTTAAAGACCCCACTTATTAATCAGAATAATCCAGCTCTAACTGTTTCAGAAATTTCATATGACGAATATGAAATTAAGCCTGTGAATTTTCAAGACGCAATTGATTTTTCTTCAGGTCTTTGGATTACAAATAGTGAAAATCAAGCACAGGATAATAGAATGTCAATAAGAGGTTTTGGTGCCCGCTCCGCTTTCGGAATTAGAGGGTTAAAAATTATTTTAGATGGAATACCACTTACAACACCAGATGGTCAATCACAAGTAGACAATATTCCTTTTCAGCTGATTGAGAATGTTGAGATAATAAAAAGTTTATCATCCACAAGATATGGGAACTCATCAGGAGGGGTAGTAAGCATAAATACCTTTTCTAATCTTAATGACAAGTATATTGTAGAGGCTGGTTATGGAAGTTATGGTTATAAAAATATTAAAGGAACATATTCAACAAATAGTGAAAAGTCATCCACTATTTTAAACATCTCTCAAGCTGAGAGTGATGGATATAGAGATCATAGCAGTTACTTGAATAAGTCATTATTTTTTAAGCACATAAGAAAATTTCAAAACATGAATTTGAAATTTAATTTGCTTTATTTTGAAAGCCCATATGCTTATGATCCTGGAGGATTAAATATTGAATCAGTTGAAGAAAATAGATCACAAGCTAGAGATAGAAATTTGCTTTTTAATTCCCAAGAATCAATCAAACAAATTCAGACAGGAGTAGTTTTAGACTGGGACACAAAACTAGGTCAGGTTAATTCAAACGTATATTACAGTAATAGAAATTTTGTTGGATTATTACCCTTTACAAATGGAGGCTATGTTGAATTAAATAGAGATTTTTCCGGCGTAGAAATAAGCATTAAAGATAAATCTCAAAATTTTGAATGGATGGTCGGCACGTCAATTCAAGATCAAAAAGATGATAGAAAAAGATTTGAAAATAATGAGGGTGAAAAAGGAATTAAAGTAATGGATCAAATAGAATCTTTCAAGTCTTATGGAGCATTTATTTTGGGTTCATTCAATAAACCTAAATACAGCATACAAGCTGGGCTTAGATATGACGGACATGAAATCTCTTTGGATGAAAATATTGGGATAGACCAACAATATATTGATTACTCAAAATCATTAAATGCCTTGTCACCCAACCTTGGATTAATATTCCGAGCAAGTAATAAAGGAGAAGTCTATATCAACTATGGACAATCCTATGAAACACCCTCACTAAGTGAGCTATCAGCAAACCCAAACGGAACAGGTTTTAACGAAGAACTATCACCAATGATTTCAAAAGGGGTAGACATAGGTTTTAGAAAACCTCTTAAAGATGTTTCTTATAATGTAACAGCTTTTTATATCAACACTGAAGATGAAATTGTGAGTTATGAAATTTGGGGAATGAATTATTACAGAAACCTGGGAACTTCAAAAAGATATGGAATTGAACTAGAGGGATCTTATAGACCAAACAAGCTAAATACTTTTAATGCTTCATATACTCAGGCAAATTATGAGTTTACAAATCAACTTATTAACGGACAGCTACCTGGTGTACCAAAATCAAATTTTTCGATTGAATGGATTTTAAATAAAGACACCTTTTATGCAAAGCTTGACCTTAAGTATGCACATTCATTATTTGCAGACAACATGAATCAATTTAAAGTCCCGTCATTCTTTTTATCAAACTTTGCTTTGAAGAACACTTACAGAATAAAAGATTTACATATTACAGCAGGATTTCAAATACGAAATTTGTTTGATGAAAAATATTATGACAATATTCGTCTGAATGCTTTTGGAAACAGGTTTTATGAGCCTGCAAGTTTGAGATCATATATATTTAGCGTATCAACTAATTTCTAATCAAACTTTTTAAGAGATAAGTTTTCTCCATCGAATTCAGCATAGGTAAAATTTGTAATCCAATCCCCAAGATTTATGTATTTCGACTCTGCTGATAATTCAATATCAACTGGAATGTGCGAGTGGCCAAAAATAAAATAATCGTAATGGTTTGCGTCTAGCTTTTTTCTACAATATTGGGTTAGCCATTGATTTTCAACATCACCTAGATCTTTTTTTGCTGACATTATTTTCTTTTCCTTTGAAAGAAATTGGCCAAGCTTTACACCAATATCAGGATGAATCCATCCAAATAACCACCTAAATAATCCGTTACCGGTAACATACTTTTTCATCAACTTGTATGATTTGTCGCCAGGCCCTAATCCGTCACCATGCCCAATTAAAAAAGTTTTTTCATTGATTATAAACTGTTGAGGTTCTGTGATTACCTTCACGCCAAGTTCTAATTGAAAATAGTCTCTGACCCACATATCGTGATTGCCGGCAAAGAAATATATAGGTATACCTGAGTCTGCTATCTCAGCAACTTTTCCCAAAACCCTGACGAAGCCTTTTGGCACAACTGTTTTGTATTCAAACCAAAAGTCAAATAAATCACCTAGAAGATAAATTGAGTGGGCATCAGTTTTAATTGTATCTAACCATTTCACAAACTTCTTTTCACGAACCAGGCTTGATCTGGAATCAGGAATTCCTAAATGGTTGTCAGATGCAAAATATATTTTTTTTCCTTGTTCTACTTTCATGACTTATAAGATCAAAGATATACAAAAGATTAATTGTCAGCAGCAAACCACTCAGAATACGAAGTTTCCGTTTCTTCTAACTTTAAGCAATGGAGTTTAATTTCAGAAGGAAGTTTTGAAGAGATTCTATTGGCAAAGTCTATTACCATTTCCTCAATGGTTGGCTGATAATCAGCTAAAATTACTTTGTGACCATTTTTGATTAATTCGTCAGCCAATTCTTTATGAGGTGAATTTTTATTAAATATTACAGAGTGATCAAATTTATCGACAATTTCAGAGTTGACAATTTTTTTTAGATCACCAAAATCCATGACCATTCCATACTTTACATTAGAATCATCTTTTACAGGAGATCCAATTATGGTAACAAAAAGATTATAGTTATGCCCATGAATATTTTTGCATTTTCCGTCATAGCCATAAAGTGCATGAGCAGCTTCAAATCTAAATTTTTTCGTAATTCTAATTTTTGACATTTAGCTAATTATTGAGCTCCAAATGTACATTTTTTATGATAGCTTATTAAATGTTTTTTTGAATTTAATAATCAATGGAATTGACCTTGCTAAAATCCAAAGAGTGAATGCATAAAATATTCCATGCAATCCAAATTCATAATGGTCGAATAACATAACAAATGGAACAAATACAATAAAAGTTGAAAACAACAAAACATTTCTAAGGTCCTTCATCCACCCCAAACCTTTATATATTCCGTCAAAAATAAATGCAATAGAGCACAGAGGTAGCATTGCTAATACAATCCAAAAGACACTATAAAATTCACTTAGAACAATTGGATCGTTGTTGAATATTTTCCCAAGGGGATAATAAAAAACTAATCCAATGAAGGTCATTAAAAAACCAATCTTGACTCCAATTTTTGTTAGATCATTTCCAAATTTCATAAGCACACCATATGATTTTTCTCCGTACAACTTTCCTGATAAAATTGTTCCTGCACTAGAATACCCATCGATAATAAACGCAACTAGAAACCAAAGATTTATTGCTATTGTATAAGCTGCTATAAATTCATCTCCATACTTTGTTGAAAAAGCATTACAGAAATACAAGGTCACATTTAAAGAAGCAGTTCTAATAACTAGATTTCCAAACATGGAAAGAAAAGACTTTATTTTAGGGTGAAAAGGAAGTTCGACAGAAAGTTTAATTTCGGTCTTTTTATATAATAATATTATCGCAAGGATTGCCATTGTTATTTGTGCAATCAAACTTGCATAAGCCGCACCTTTAATATACATAGGGTTGATAAACCCATCAATTCCGTAAACAAAAATAATATCTAGTACAATGTTTAATAAAGTTCCTACAATTGCAATTATCATTGGATAATAGGTGTTCTGAAGCCCTCTAAATATTCCAAAAACCCCGATTGTTAACAGGGTAAATGGAAGCCCCCAAACCCTAATATTAAAATAATCAACGCAAAATTGTAGAAGTTTTCCACTTGCATTGTAGAATCTAAATAAACCTTCTGAGTTAAAGTACGTAAGAAGTATAATTAATATGCTACTTGAGATAATAATTAAAATTCCTTGAGCTGGTAGGGTTTGAACCTCTTTTAAGTTATTTTTTCCAACTGCCTGAGCAATTATGGAAGCAATAACGCTTCTTGTTTGACCAAAAACCCATATTAGCATAGAAATAAAACTTCCCACAATACCAACAGCACCAAGTGATATAGTTGCATTTTCAGGAATATTCCCAACAATAATAGTATCCGTAATAGACAATATTGGTTCTGCGATACCAGAAATTAAAGCAGGTATTGCTAGCTTTTGTATGTCAGAAATTTTAACCGATTTTATCAAATTATTAATTCATAGCAATAAAAAGGAAATTCACTTTGCTTTGGAAAATATATACTTTCCAATTGATGATAGCCCCTAGATTTATAAAATTTTAAATTTCTTTTATTCTTTGAAAATGTATCCAACCTTATAGATTTATACTCTTTTTTTCTAGCGAAGTTTTCTGCAAAATTCATCAAATCTCTTCCGACTCCTTTTTTTTGAAAATCAGGACGAACTGCTAGTCGATGAATGTATAAATTGTTCTGATTTTTGGTTTTCCAAGTTACAGGAATATAAACCTCATCCATTTCATTACAAAGCGAAATACAAGCTATCACTTTTTCGTTTTCAACATAAACATACAGCTCGTTATTTTCTACGTCATTGATAAATGAGCCTTTATCTGGATAATTTTCATTCCATTGATAGATTCCATTTTGAATCATGTGAGCTGCACATGATTTTGTGATATTTAAAATGGAATCAATGTCAGAAATAGTTCCAGCCCTTATCATAACTAAGTGAATAAAAAAACAAATTTAAAATTAAAAGCTTTACAAAATCATCTAATTTTAGATAATAAAATTTAGAAATTTAAAAAATGAATCTTTTTTTATCTGCACTATTAATTTTTGTTCTGAGACTTATTGACCAATCGTTAACCACGGTTAGGGCATTAGTGGTAACAAAGAAACCTGTACTTGGCGCATTCATTGGACTAATTGAGTCAGCAATTTGGATACTTGCAGTATCACAAGTAATCAAAGACATCAACGATCCATTTTTAATTGCCGCGTATGCATTTGGTTTTGCAGCAGGCACTCTTTTGGGAATACAATTAGAAAAATTTATTGGTCTTGGAAGCGCAGTGGTTAGGGTATTTACTCCGTCTAAATCAGCAAATATTAGTAAACCACTTAGAGAAAAAGGATTCATGGTTACTGACATTAAAGCAAAAGGAAGAGATGGGGCTGTTACTATTTCATGGTGTATTGTGCCTAGAAGAAAACTTAGTAAGGTTCTGTCAATAATAAGATCTGTAAACCCAGATGCTTATGTCACAACTGATTTGGCAAATCCAACTTCACTAAGAAAATAATTTAGTGAAACCGAGATTTAAAAATAACTAATATAGCAAGCGTAATAATACCTGCCATAAATATCGAACTGCTGTTTTCGGTTAGTAATTCGATAATCGAAAGTATTCCGCCAAGAATAGTCAAAAAAACAGCAATACTAAACAGCTTATTATAATTATTTGGATTCCAGAAACCATTCATTTGATTATTTTTTTATGACTTTAAATGTACTGCTTTGACTGCCTTTTGAAAGAGTCAAAAAGTATGTTCCTTTTTCAAAACTTGAGAGGTTAATTTCTTCTAGTCCAACCCCTCTAAAGATTTCTTTACCAACAATATCATTGATAAAAATGATCTCATCTCCTTCAATTCCAAAAACATTTATTTTATCAACAAACGGATTAGGATAAATCATATATGATGAAGAAATATTATCATCGACACTTAAAGATATTGGCGATCCAAATGAAACATTATCAAAACGATAAATAGTTTCATTATCACCAACGGAGCCAAAATTAAAAAAGATAGAAGCCATATTAAAAGGATAACTTGTATTTAGAGCCGCAGTCCCCGTTGCTTCATTACTAAAATCAAATTCTAGAACTTCCCATTCACCCGCAACTGTTGTAAATGTTTCAGTTTCAACAGACTGAGTTGGGTCATTTGAGTTTTCAATTTTAAACCGGACCGGAATGCCAGTTTGTGTAGTTCCTTCCACGTATACATGAGCATACATTTTAGTATCACTACTTGTAATTGGAATATCAGTTGCAAATCCTTCTTCAGTTCCAATAGTTACCCCAGCGGATGTGCCTGATTCATCGGTTTTTATAACCTGAACATAATGATTGCCTCCTTCCTCAACAATTGTAGAAGGTCCATTACCTTCAAAGTCAATTAGCGAATAATAAACTTCTGGATCCTCAAATGTAACCGGTAAATCAATTTGATTTAAGCCCCCTGACGGATCAAATGTAGTAATATTGTCAAAATAAAAAGTTGAATTAACACTACCATCGCCAACATTTCCAAAATCAAACATCAAAACTAGTTTGTTATAAGTGTTTGAAGGCTCTCCTGTAAAATTCCAAGAAAGGGTTTCCCATTCATTTGATAGGTCCGTGGATGCATCACGCTCGGTTTGTGCACCATTATCACCTTCTAATTTAAATTTAACTGTTAGTCCAGAGATTGGAGTGTAAACACTCATTGAAATGTGAGTGTCGGTTGAAAAATCTAAATAACTGTCAAGTTCGATATAACTGCCGGCCCATATATCTCCGCCATCCCGAATAATAACACCTACATGCTCACTTGGATTGTTATCGTCAATTTGAGGGTTATAAACTACATAACCTGATCCTCCGTTAAAATTAACGATATCTTCATTTAGAACTTGGTCATTTTCAAAATCTATTGGAAGTGATATTTGAGCATTTATAGAAGTTATACAAAAAAGGGATAAAAGTGCGAATAAATTTTTCATTTTATAATTTTTTACAAATATAGATATACTATGCATACATAGCAAAACACTCAATCAAATAATTAGTTTAATATCAAAGTAATTCTATAAATTTTAAGAATTTCACATTATTTAATCAATAACTCTATACTTTTAATAAAAATGTATCTAATTTTTTAGACAATTATTTTTTAAACTATTGTTTAATACTATATTTATTATTATTAAATTTTTAAATTAATAAACTGAAACCAGCTAATCATGAAAAACTTACTTTTAGTATTTATTTTGTTTCCGATTTTTGTTTTCTCACAAACGAAAACGATTTCGGGTGTAGTGAATGATGAAAATAATATGCCACTTATTGGGGTAAATATTACAGTTCAAAACTCTAATATTGGCGCATTGACTGACTTTGACGGGAACTATTCAATAACAATACCTTCTGGAAAACCAAAAGTTTTAATTTTCTCATATCTTGGATATTCATCTCAGGAGGTAGACGCTTCTTCTAACGATAATATCAGTATTATGATGCTTCCTGATTTAGAGCAGCTTGAAGAAGTAGTTGTAATTGGTTATGGATCCGTCTTGAAAAAGGATTTGACAGGATCTTTATCATCCGTCAAAGTTGAAGAAGAAGTCGCAAACCAGTCTAATTCTATAGATCAACTTCTTCAAGGTAGGGCTGCTGGAGTTCAAGTTGTTCAAAACGGAGGTAATCCAGGTTCAGGTATAAGTGTAAAAATTAGAGGAACTAATAGTCTTAGGGGAAATAACGAACCCTTGTATGTAGTGGACGGAGTCATAATTTCTTCTGCCGGTGAAGATGTTTTGCCTGCTGGTGTTGGTAACTTTGGTCAAGAAAGTCAAAATGGTTTAAACGGAATTAATCCTAGAGATATAGAAAGTATTCAAGTTTTAAAAGACGCATCAGCTACAGCTATTTATGGTTCAAGAGGAGCAAATGGAGTTGTTGTTATTACAACCAAAAAAGGAAAGAGTGGTAAAGTTAATATTGAGGCATTCTCCAACACATCGGTCAGAGTTATCTCTAAAAAATACGATGTTCTTGATCCCTATGGTTATGCAGCTTATGTAAATGAAGTAAATGCGGGTAACGGTGTCGTTCCTGGATATATCATTGACGATTATACAATATACGGAGTTGATATTACAACTGGAGCTATTTCAGATATTCCAGCTAGATCCTATCATTGGCAAGATGAGATCTACAGAAGTGGAATAAGCAGAAAAGTAGGCGGATCAGTTTCAGGCGGAACAGACAATGGTAATTATTATATCTCTGCGGGCTTTGATGATCAACAAGGAATTGTTCCTACTTCATCATTTAAAAGCGGTGATATGAGAATCAATTTTAATCAAGACCTTAATGACAAGCTAATCTTAGAGGCTAGAATGAGTGGATATTTGAGCTCTACTAATTTTGCTGAAAGCGGAGATTTACTGGGAGGATCAAATCAAAGTTTTATCAAACAGGTAATTTCTTTTAGACCTATAATAACCGAAGAATTTGAGGATTTTGGTGAAGACTTGGATATTTCTAACCCCTTTTCATGGATTAATGATTTTGAAGACATCTCAAAAGAAAGTAGATATATTGGAAATCTAGCATTAACCTATAAGCTGCCAGTTCAAGGATTAAGATATCAGGTAAAAATCGGAGGGAATATCAGAACAAAAGAAAGAAGAAGATTTTTTGGAACAACTACTTGGCAAGGGAATAATGCAAATGGTTCTCTGCAAATCACAGGTCTAAATAATTCCTCATTTCAAGTTAATAACTTTTTAAGATTTAACAGAACACTGAAAAGAAAGCATAGAATAAACAGTGTGTTAGGGGTAACATACGATGTAAGAAAAGTTAATAATAATATTTATGCAGTTGAGGATTTTGTGACCACCCAGTTTACAACTCAAAATCCAGCCTTTGGTCAAGTTGTAACCAGGCCGTTAACTTTTATCAAAGGGGATCAACAAATTTTTTCTCTTTTGGGAAGATTTAATTACACTTATGATAATACATATATTTTAACTGCAACTTTTAGGCGGGATGGAGTGTCAAAATTTGCTCAAAATAACAGGTATGGTTTTTTCCCCTCTTTTGCCCTGGCATGGAATGTTCATCAGAATAATGACTTAAAATTATTTGAAGAACTTAAGCTGAGAGGTGGATGGGGTCAAATAGGAAATCACGGAATTGGTTCTTACGGAACACTTTCAAATTATGGAGCTTCAGCTAATTTATATGGAAATGCTGATGGAGGTACAAATGTTCCAATTGCACTGCAGAATATAGCAAACCCAGACTTGACTTGGGAAACAACAGAGCAATTAAATTTCGGTGCTGACTTTTCCACAAAGAATCAAAAAATTACAGGAACCTTTGATGTTTATGAAAAGACTACCAAGGATCTACTTCAAAGAGCTAGTATTCCAACGTCTTCTGGGTTTCAAAGCATTTTGGTTAACAAAGGTGAAATCACCAATAAAGGTGTTGAACTTTCATTAAATACAGACCTAATTTCAAATCAGGATTTGACCTTGTCATTCGGAGGAAACATAGGAATTAATAAAACCAAAATTACAGATCTTTCTTCTCAACCATTGGACGAATTTTTTGTTGATGGAATTGCTGAGGAAAGAAGATTTTAT
Organism: uncultured Bacteroidota bacterium; assembly: GCA_902557655.1. GTDB lineage: Bacteria > Bacteroidota > Bacteroidia > Flavobacteriales > Flavobacteriaceae > MED-G13. The sequence continues at coordinate 15,392 of CACEAZ010000011.1, read as the reverse complement.
TTTGGTTCAGAAGTAACAAGAAGTAATTTATTTAGATATCCTGCAAACGTATTTGTTGAAGGAGAGGAGACAAGTTTATTTTATGGATTGGAAACTGACGGAATTTATCAAACTGGAGATGCTCTTCCAGAGGTTTTTGGAAATCTTGCAGTACCTGGTGATGTAAAGATTGTTGATCAAAATGGAGATGGAATCATTGACCTAAGCGATAGAACATTTATTGGAAATCCAAATCCAGATTTTATATATGGTTTTAATTTTAATTTAACCTATAAGAGGCTTTCAGCTAATATTCTTTTTAACGGAGTTTATGGTAATGATATAGCAAATGGAAATTTATTACAATTAAATAATGCTGAAGGATTAACCTATTTAAATATTGCGCCAGATGCGTATTTTAATGCGTGGAGACCCGATGCTCAAACAAATATTTATCCTAGGATTGGATATTCTACAAATGGTCAACCAGCTATGACTGACAGAATCATTGAGGATGGAAGTTATTTGAGGTTGAGTAATTTAACGATTGCATACGACTTTGATGTTAACAATATAGACTCTATAAGTAATTTAAAATTATTTATCGCAGGACAAAATCTGATAACCTGGACAAACTATAGTGGATACGATCCTGAAATTTCGAGCTTTTTATATAATGGCCTTATAAATGGAGTGGATTGGAATGGAAGAGCGAATGCTAGAACCTTTGTTGTGGGACTTAATGTTGGATTTTAAATAAACTAAAAAAACTAAATTCTTTAAATATGAAAAATTTTAAAATAATATTATTATCAATAATTGGTCTTTTTTTCACATCCTGTGATTTAGACGAAGACCCAATATTTTTAGACTCTAACGCGGTATACTCAGATATAAATGTAGCTAAGGGAGCGCTTGATGGCATATATCAAGCCCTAACAAGCTACAATGCTCAGGAAAGAAGAATATTTGCTATAAATGGATTTTCAGGTTTATTCACGGCTGGAAAAAATGGCGGAAATAATGTAAATAATATAAATAACGCCAATCTATTTTCTTTGAAACCTACTTATGATGCAGACACAGAGGCTATGTGGGGTGGAGTATATTCTGCCATAGCGAGATGTAATGGCGCAATACACAACATAGTAACTGTGAATGAACCGACATCTTCAGATGAATCCGGATTTAATGATATAGCTGGTCAGGCATATTTTGTGAGAGCATGGTCATATTTTTCATTAACGAGGCTTTGGGGAGATGTACCGCTTTGGCTGTCTCTTCCAAATAATGAAAATTTACATTTAGCTACTACTTCATCTAAAGATGTTTATGCTCAAATTATTGCCGATGCTCAAATGGCATTAACTTTAATGAACGGCTCAAGTGGCATTGGATATCCTGAGCAATATGCAGCAAATATGTTATTAGCTAAAGTATATATGACATTGGCTACAAACCCAGATTTAAGAGCGGATGGAATTAGTGAAATGGATTATTGGCAATTAGCATATGAGCAAGCAATTGAAGTTTACGGACAATATAGTCTTGTTGCAGATTATGGAAGTTTATTCACTGATACTAACGAAAATTCTTCCGAATCAATTTGGGAACTACAGATTAGTCAGGATGCAGCAAACTCACAAATGGGAAGAAATTTTACACCATTTAAGTATAAGTTGGGGCAGCATTTTGGTTGGTTACGTGTACATGCCGATGTGTATAATCACCACGAATCTGTCTATCCAAATGACCCTAGATTAGAAGGAACTTACTTACACTCTTATCAAAGAGCTGATAATGGTAATACTGTGACGGTATACCCCTCAAACCCTAACAGACCTAATTTTTCAAAAGCTCACCCTTACTTTTTCAAATTCACTGAAAAGGACACGCAGCACAGCAATCAGTATGGCGATCAGAATTTAATAATTTATAGATATGGTGAGCTATTGATTATGTTAGCTGAAATTTCAAATGAACTAGATAATGGACAACAATTAGGTTTTGTTACTGAGCTTCTGAGTAGAGTTGGGATGAGTCCTCAAGGAGCTTACTTTGGAACTCAGGATGAGTTTAGACAAGCAATTATGTATGAATACAGATTTGAAGTATTGGGAGAAGGAGAAGATGCACACAATAATAGAAGAAGAGGTTTTGATAATTTTTTAAATAGAACAATCCTATTTCACAATAACAATCCTATTCATAATCCAGCTGTGGACTTGACTTTAAGCACGGATCCTTCACAAGTTATGTCTTTGCCAATTCCTTTGATAGAGATTAACACAAATGAATTAATAGATTTAGATTAATTTTAATTTAACCCGCATACTATTTCTAAATGCGGGTTAGGTTTTTATATATTCACTGAGGATGATTAAAAAAATAGTATTTTTTTGGAGTATTTCTATACTTTCAATTGCTTCCCAGAATCAACTTCCACTTGCTAATGGTATTTTAGAGGATATTGAAAACAATGAATTTGAATATTGGAGCCATCAAGCTAATGAGGGTGGGGATGCAATATACTCAATTGAAACAGACAATTTAATTCAGGGTAGTACAAAAGCTTTGAAGTGCGAAGTACATTCATTAGGGGCAAACGGATGGCATGTTAGTTCAAAAAGTGAATATCCATTTCAAGTTAATGCTGGCCAAAAGTATACAGTGACTTTTTATGCTAAAGTTGAGGGAGCAGACTCGCGACAAATGAAACTTGTATTTCAGTCTGAAGTGTCTGGAAGTTATCAGGGTCAAAATATTTGGATAACTAATGAATGGAAAAGATATAGCCATACCTTCACTGTTGAACATTCTAGCGATAACAATAGGGTAAGGTTTTGGTATATGCAGTCTGATGTAACTTATTTTTTAGATGAAGTAAGTATTTCTCCCGGAGACAGAATCACTTTTGAACCTAATGAAAAATTACAAGTTGTCGATGGTTTTGGTGCAGGAATTAAAAGAAGAACAGAACACCTATATGTCTTAAACGATTCATTTAGAGAACAGATAGAGGAATATTGTTTTGAAGATCTTGAAGTTAATATGATTCGTTTTTTTGTGTATCATGATTTAGAGCCTGAAAATGACAATAATGACCCATACAGCTTAGACGAATCACAACTTGACTGGACAAGATATGATAGTGACCCTAATAATTGGAGAACTAGATATGTTGGTGAAGCGCTACAAAATGCTTTTAATTTAAGTATTAATGGTTTTGACCATGTAATTGGAAACAGTAATAGTGCTCCAGGGTGGCTTAAAACCAACGGCCAACATAATGGAGGAGGTACTTTAATCAGCGGAGGAGAATCTGAATTTAGCGAGCTTCTTGTTGCTTTTTTAAGTGGCATGGAGTCAAGGTATGGAATAGAAGTTACTGCAATTTCACCTACCAATGAGCCTGACTATGAGGTTTCATACGAATCCATGAACACTACACCTTCAGAGCTATCTAGTATTTTAATCAATTTAAATTCAAGGTTAGCAAACTCTGGATTAGACCATATTAAAATAGTTTCCCCTGAATGTTTTAGAGTTGAATCTCAAAATGCAGGAACCTCTGCAACAAATTATATTAATGCAATGTTTCAAAATTCTGCAGCTGAGGAAGCTGTTGATATTGTTGGCACTCATACATATGCAGATCCCAATCACAATGCTAATTGGAATGCGTTAAAAGTAGCTGCTAATGGTAAACCCGTTTGGGTAACCGAGTCGGCAAACCTTAACAGTACAGATCAATCAATGAATGATGCAGCTAATTATATTAAGTGGATATTAAGAGGTTTTAACGAAGGGGGAGTAACTGCTTATATGCTACACTTATTTTATGAGGAAGCTGATAGTAATGGTTATTCTAGTTTAGTTGCATGGAATCCTGCAGGTGAAATAATTTTACCAAAAAGATACTATTCATTTAAGCATTTCACTAACCTTGTTAAAAAGGGTTATAGTTTGATAACTTCAAATTCTACTAATGAAAATGGAGTTTATGTTGGGGGATTTATTTCAGAAGATGAATCTAAAATCATTTTGCAAGTATTTAACGAAGGAGAAGAAAAAGACTTTTCGATGGACATTCCAATTGGAGCAATTTCGGTAGAGCGAATTCTAACTACTAATAACGCCTCAGAAGAATTCACATCCCTTGGAACACAAGAAATCAATTATTATGACAGATATTTTACAACAACCTTACCTGAACTTTCTTTAACATCTTTTGTTTTTAACATCGACGAATCTTTATCTAACTCGTCCAATTACCTTGCAAATAATAATTTACTTGAGGTTAGATTATATCCGAATCCATCTGAAGATAAAATCAATATATTATTCACTGACTATTCTAAATACTCACTAAATATTTTTGATTTAAAAGGGCAAAAAATTATGCAAAAAACCATTTTTGATAATGAGGCTTCTATCGATATATCCGAGTTTCAAAAAGGAACTTACTTGCTAAAGATAAGCTCTATGAGTGATGAAAAAACTATAACAAAAAAGATAATCAAACAATGAAAATAAACAGATCTACTTATTATTTGGTGCTAATATTTTTATTATTTTTTAACAGTTTTTACGCTCAAAAAGAAAAACCTACAAATGTAATCTTTTATCTTTCAGATGATCAGGATCTTTTAGATTACGGAATTTATGGCAACCCAAAAGTTGAAACTAGTAATGCAGATCTTCTAGCAACCCAAGGAATTAAATTTAGCAATTTTTATACCGGTCAGGCTATTTGTGCCCCTAGTAGATCGCAAATTTTTACAGGAATGTATCCAGTGAAAAACGGGTGTATGGCAAATCATATTGGTGTGAAGCCTAATATTAAAAGTATTACATCATTGTTAAAGGAATCTGGATATGAAGTAGTCTTAGCTGGCAAGAGCCATGTCAAACCAAACAAAGTATTTGACTGGACACATTATTTCCCAAAAGTTAACAACAGATATTTACCGCTAGAAAAAATTGATGATTATTTAAAAAACGTAAATAAACCATTTTGTTTAATTATTGCTTCAGACTATCCTCATGGCCCCTTTCCAAAAACATCTAATTATAGCAAACAGGACATATATAAATTGCCATATGACCCATCTTATGTAGGCAATCACAAACCTGGTTATTATCAAAACATTCAAGATGATAATGATCAGCTTGGAAAAGTTTTAGAAATGGTTGACAAGCATGGTCATGATGAAAACTCTATGTTTATATATGCTTCGGACCATGGCTTGAGTGGTAAGTGGAGTTTACAAGAACAAGGAATTCGTCTTCCATTTATTGTTAGATGGCCTGGCAAAATCAAGCCTAACACAACTTCTGAAGCATTATTGACTCTTGTAGATGTTTTACCTACAATTTTAGAAGTATCAAAAACCAAAATCCCAAGAGAAATTGATGGGAAAAGTTTTGTAAAGTCATTAAATGGTGACGACAAACAAATTAATGAATATATATATGGTGTAGCGACTAGACAAAATATTAGGGAATGTAAAATATTTCCGTCAAGAATGGTAAGGGGAAAGAGATTTAAATTAATAAGAAATTTTAATTCTATTGAGGTTGTCAATTCAAATTTGGGTGACAATCTCATTATAAACGAATTTGCCAAAATTGGAGCAGAATCTTTTCCGAATGTTCCCTATGAAGAATTATACGATTTAGAAAAAGACCCATATCAAAAAGTAAATTTGATAAAGAATATTAAATACAAAAAAATAAGAAACAGATTATCAATCGCTTTAGAAAATTGGATGAAAAGTCAAGAAGATTTTCTTTTGGAAGATCCAATCTCAATATTAAAACCGACCCTTCACCCTTTGGATAAAAACTCAAAATGGAATAAAGTACCTCAAAATTTGACGGGTAAATTAAAAAATGAGGACTATGTTAAACTCCACTATTAATATGTTTAAGTCAAAACTTATATTATTAATTATTCCTCTGTTTTTTTCATGTTTTGAAAATATAAAAACAAAACAAAAACCAGTTAATGTAGTATGGATAAGTTGTGAGGATATGGGCCCCATTTTAGGATCTTATGGTAATGACATAGTTAAAACACCAAATCTTGATAAGCTTGCATCTGAAGGAGTTAGATATACCAATGCATACTCAACTGTTGGGGTTTGTGCACCAAGCAGATTCTCAATTATTACGGGAATGTATTCTGCAAGACTTGGAGCACATAATATGAGAACCGGAGACTACCATAATTACAAAACTCCAGAACAAGTTTCGCACAAAAATAATATTGGAGTTATTGACAAAGCTGGATTTAACATACCAGAATATGAGGTTGTTACCCCTCCCCATGTTAAGCCATTCACTGAAATGTTAAGGAAAGAAGGTTATTATTGTGTAAATAATTTTAAATGTGATTATCAGTTTAACGCACCCTTTACCGCGTGGGATGAAGTATCTTCAACCGTTTCCTTTAGAGATGCTCCAAAAGATAGACCATTTTTTTATGTGTGGAATACTTTGCTAACGCACGAGTCAAGAATATGGGAAAGAGGTAATAAGCCCCTCACAGTTAGCCCCGAAGACATTAAAATACCGTCGTATTTTCCAGATATTCCTGAGGTCAGAAATGATATTGCAAGAAAGTATTCTAATATTGAGGCAATGGATAAAAAGGTTGGCGAACTAATTAATCAATTAGAGTCAGATGGTCTTCTAGAAAATACTATCATTATGTTTTGGAGTGATCATGGGGGTAATTTATTGAGGCAAAAAAGAGCAGTAGGAAATAGTGGGCTTAATGTGCCACTAATTATCAGGTATCCTAACAAAAAAAATGCAGGAAAAGTTGATGATAGAATCGTATCACTTATGGATTTAGGCCCAACAGTTTTGTCCTTATTAAACATCAAACCACCCAATCATTACGATGGTAAAGCAATAGCTGGGCGATATGAAGAAGAAGCACGGAAACACGCTTTTGGAACGGCTGATAGGTTTGATGAGAGTACAGACATGCAGAGATCAGTATTGGACGGAAGGTATGTTTATATTAAAAATTTTATGCCAGAATTACCTTTGATTTATCGCAATAAATATAGAGAGCGAATAACCATGAACTCTAAACTTATTCAAATGGATAGTTTAAACATGTTAGAAGGTGATGCTAAATATATATTTATGAAAACAAAGCCCATGGAGGAGTTTTATGATTTAGCTAATGACCCCTATGAGGTTAACAATATAATTGATGACCCACAGTATACTAAAAAGATAAATGAATTTAGAGTTGCATTAGAAAATTGGCAAAAAGAAATTGATGATCAGGGGTTTATCCCTGAAAACGAAATTGTAAAATCTTTCTGGCCAAATATGATTCAGCCAGTTACAGAAAATGTCGAATTTAAAATTGATCCTAATGGTTTTTATGAACTCAAATCAACTACAAAAGGAGCCTCGATTGGATATCAAATTGATGAAAAAATTGGAACGAATAGTTGGGATTTATATCACAAGCCTATTGAGCTTGGCGATAAACAAAAAATTGTTGCTAGGGCAATAAGGATTGGTTACAAAGCATCAGAAATAACCTCAAATTAAATTAAAAATGAAAAAAATTTTAGTAATCTTTTTAGGAATATTTATTGTGTCATGTAATGATCAAGTTGAGAAAAAACATAACATATTATTTATTTCAATTGATGACTTAAGACCAACCATGAATTCATACAATTATGAAAATGAAACAATGATTACCCCTTACATGGATAAGCTCGCATCAGAGGGCGTTCAATTCAATAATGCTTTTACAAACATAGCTGTATGTGGAGCAAGTAGAGCAAGTATTATGACCGGCATAAGACCAAGTGAAAAACGGTTTAATGATTTTTCTACAAGAGCCTCAGTAGATGCTCCGAATGCTATTCCATTAAACCAAATATTTAAAGAGAACGGTTATGAAACCATTTCATACGGAAAAATATATCATCATAAAGATGATTTTCAAGAGCACTGGACAGAAAAAGACAATGGAGCTCAACAGGCAGATTTTCAAGATCCTGAATCTATAAAACTCAGAGATAACGCCGAGACTGGTGAATACGGCAAAAAAAATCCAATTGTTGAGTACCCAGACGTAGACGACTATGTCTATAATGACGGGAAAATTACATTAAATGCTATTGATAAATTTAAAGAGTTTAGTCAAAATGGAAAACCATTTTTTATGGCAATCGGATATGTCTCTCCACACCTTCCTTTTATTCAACCAAAAAAATATTGGGACATGTATGATCATAATGAGATTAAACTTGCAGACAATACATACCAACCTATAAATTCACCAGAAATCGCAATCGAGGCTCAACATAATTCAGCAGAATTGAGAAAAAATTATTTGGGAATTCCAGAAAATGGTTTGCTAGATGATAATCTTTCTAGAGATTTAATTCATGGTTATTACGCTAGTGTAAGTTATATGGATGCAATGATTGGTGATTTAATCAAAGGCTTAGAAGAGTCAGGCTTGAGAAAAAATACAACCATTGTTTTGTGGAGTGACCACGGATATTTTTTAGGAGAACACGGATTTTGGTGTAAGCACAGTACATTTTATGAGGCAGTTCAAATTCCACTCATTATATCTTCCCCAAAATATAGTACAACAGATAATTCAGATTCGTTTACGGAATTGGTAGATATCTATCCAACCTTGTGTGAGCTTGTAGGAATTGATCCTCCAACATATATTCAGGGTAAAAGCTTGACGCCTGTTCTTGAAAATCCAAATACAATAATAAAAAATGAAATCTATACTAGATACAAACAAGGGGAGGCCGTGATAGATGAAAGCTATTCATATACTGAGTTTTTTCAAGGGAAAAAATATTTAGGTAATATGTTATATGACATGAAGAATGATAAAAAACAAAACAAAGATATTTCAAAAGTTCCTGAAAATGCAGAATTAGTAAATAGCTATAGAGTTAAATTAAAGGAAATGAGGGATTTTGTTAACGAAGATCCTTTTGAAAATGACTAAATTTATAACAACATGATAATAAGAAAACCAATACTCAAAAATTATTTTTTGACTGCTGTAATACTGTTTAGCTTACAAATGGTAACCGCACAAGATTATTATGTTTCTGATTCAAACGGCTCAGACAATAATTCAGGAACAATTGATTCTCCTTATAAAACAATAAATAAAGGGATTTCCATGGTAAATCCAGGCGGTACAGTTTATGTTATGGATGGAGTTTATCAAAACAATAATTACGGTAATGTTGAACCTTCAACCAATACAAACATGAATAACCAACATGTCGTTACTATAAATAAATCTGGAACCGAGGATGCATATATTACATTAAGGAATTATCCTGGACATACCCCTAAAATTCAATTCGACGGAAGAGGAGGTATTGTTATTTCAAACAATATGAATTATATAATTGTTGAAGGCTTTGAGGTTGAAGGCCCAGCACAGGACATCAATTATGAAATGGCTGAAGCCGATAGAAATTATAAAATCGAAATGGCTGAAGATGAAGATGATTCTACAAACTATAATAATTCCTATTTTGGAGGTAAAGGAATTTGGGGTGGCTATGGAGCGCATCATCATGTTATTATCAGAAATAATATTGTTCACGACACCTGTGGATCAGCTATTCGATTTAATGATAGTGATTACATAACCATAGAAAATAATATTGTTTATAATTCAAATTGGTGGACTTCGTCTGCATCAAGCGCCATTGTATTGGCTGAGTCAATTTCTCAAAGCGGGGACAACACCAACGATATTAAAATGATTATCAGGGGTAATATAGTTTACAATAATTGGAACAGAATTCGCTTCTATGTTACACAGCTACCCGATAACTCGGGGAATAATAATCCAAATTATGGGACTGCAAATTTCCAATCGATTTGGGATGGACAAGGTATTTACGTTACTAGAAGTGACCCTGGATATAACGGTACCTTTTTGTTTGAAAACAACTTGTGTTTAAACAATGGAAAGAATGGAATTAATTTTGACCATTCTCAATCTGCATCTGCGATATATCAAAATAATACCCTGTATTTTAATGGTGTTCATGAGATCATTCAGGACATTTCTGTTTCTGAAGGTAATCCAGCCCACAGAGGTCAAAAGGTTGGAGGCATTAAAGCTAATAATGTTAAAAACGCTACAGTTGTAAATAATATTATAGTTACTAGAGACAATGAGTTTTCTGCTCTTCAACTAAATAATGTGACGGGCTCAAGAGTTGCAGTTGATAATATTATTGTAAACGGAACCTATGCATACCCGGCTAATGAAACCAATAATATGATCAATATTGATCCTCTTTTTATTTCTGCTCCTGAAATAGTTAATGGACCTCTAGAAATTAACGGAACAGATTTTTCTTTAAGTGAGGATTCACCCGCAATTGATTCTGGAAACCCAAGCTATAGCCCTACATATGATATTTTAGGAAATCCTAGACCATCAGCTACAGAAGCTGTCACTTCGACAAGTTTTGAAAATGCTACCGGGGGATGGACCGCATTTGGATCAACGATTGAGACCACTAATTTAGAATCTTATTCAGGTGAAAGGAGCCTTTTAACAACTGATAGAACTGCAAATTGGCATAGCCCTAGAATAGTACTAAATAATTTATTAACAGAAGGAGAAACATACACTATATATGTTTGGGTAAAATTAGAGGCTGGAGCCACTGGGACTTCACAATTAACAATAAAAGACACTGATGAAAACGAATATTATAACTTAAATGACCCTGTGGAAATAACTAGTCAGCAATGGACATTGCTTTCAGCAGATTACACATATAGCCCAGCTAATAACTTATTCTTATATGTGAAAGGACCGCCAGTTCAAGGGGGCACAGGGATTGATTATTACATCGATGATTTTTCTTTTGTTCCACAAGGCTATCCCGCTGTTAATTTTGAAAATTCGGGTGATATTGTAGATATCGGTGCTTACGAATATGTTGCCGAAATTTCTGATACAACAGGTCCTGAAATACAATGTAATAACATTTCAATTTTTCTAGATGAAGAGGGCGGAGCTGGAATAGTTTCGGATGACTTAATACAAAGTATTAACGATGTTTCTGGTATTGCAGAAATTTCTATTTCATTAGAAAACTTTGATTGTTCGACAATAGGAGAAAATGAAGTGATAATTACAGCAACTGACAACCTTGGAAATATTTCTCAATGCAACTCAACAGTGACTGTTATTGATGAGCAGTCCCCATATGTAGCATGTTCTAATGTTACAATTACACTTGAAAGTGGAGTTGCAAATATTTCGATTGAACAAATTAATAACGGTAGTTTAGATGCTTGTGGGATTGAAACATATGAGTTATCACAAACTGAATTTACTGAACAAGATTTGGGTGAAAATTCAATCAGCATGATAGTTACTGATCAAAATGGCAATCAGTCAGTATGTGAGGCTATTGTGACAGTGGAACAAGGCCTTTCATTGATTGACAATTCACTTAAGGAGGTTTATCTTTTTCCAAACCCTGCTGAAAACATGGTGACGATTAACAATATTTATTCAGATGCTAATATTTCAGTTTATGATATTTTAGGAAAACATTATAGATTAAATAAAATAAATAGTCTTGAAAATAACTCAATCTCAATCAATATTTCATCCCTTGACACGGGTATCTACTTTATAAGAATTCAAGACATAAACTCAGGACAATTAAAAATTTTAAGATTAATAAAACAACAATAATAATTAATAAAACAATCAATTATGAAAAATTCAACAAAATTTACTTTAGTTCTAATAGCGGTATTTTTTTACACCGATTCATTTTCTCAAAAAACATTAGAATTAAAGAATTCTAATTTAGAAGGCGTTAGTCCTGAGGGAAAGTTTTGGTGGTGGAATAACGTAACACGTAAAGGAGCCGATGCTACATTTTCGGTAGAGGATTTTGATACAAACCCTGGTAGTCAAAGGGCTCTTAAAGTGGAAACTCATCAGCTAGGTGATAAGGGTTATCATCTAAGCTCACAATTCAATCAAAAGTTTAAGGGGAAAGAAGGGGATGCAGTTACAGTTACTTTTCACGCTAAGAATAAAGGTGGAAATGGAAAAATGAAAGTAGTAATTCAGTCTGATGTTCAAGGCAGTTATCAAGGCAAGGATTTTATATTGACAGAAGATTGGACTAAATATTCTCATACCTTCAATCTAAAATCAAATAGTAATAATCAGGCTGTAAAATTCTGGTACATGACTAAAGGAACAGAATTTTACTTAGACGACTTAACTATTTCAAAATAAATCATTAAATTAAATTACAAAAAACTATTTATTATGAACAAACTTTACTCAATCGTTATAGCTTTGTTGCTATTTTTTAATTTTACAATGTTTTCTCAGACTGCCCCGCCTTGGGATTTTAATGGTACTGACGAAAACTTTGTTGGATCAAATTACTCAAGTGTAACAGCTGGAGATTCTTATGCAACTTACACAATCAATTCACCTAATGAAGATGGTAACGGCGGCTCTGCAAACCCTAATATGAAAAACGAGGATGCAATGATAGACACGTCTGTTGGCAACTACATTGCATTAACAATCAAGAACACAACAGGAAACACTAGGGTTCAGGTGATTACTACTACAAATGGTTCAAATTCTTTTACAAATTTTGATGGAATTTCTGCAAATGATGCAGATTTTGTTACTCACTACATTAATATGTCAAGTAATGGGAATTGGAATGGAACTCTAGGCACCATTAACTTTAGATTTAAGCAAGGAGGTGGTGTAAATAATAATGTTTATTCTGGTGATATTTTATTTGATAACATAGAAATAGTAGAATCTATTCCAGCTACACCAAGAATAGATTATACTTTTGATGATACTTCTGATCCTGAAGGATTTGTTAGTGCAAATGGAGTTACTATGTCTCAGCCAGTTGCTGGTGAATTGCATTTAGACATAGCCGATCAAAGCCCATATCCAAAATTAGAACAATCTGGCTTGTACAGTGTTGATGCAGACACTTATAAGTATGTACAAGTTACACTTGTCAATAATTCTCCTAAAAACAAATTGACATTTGTTTCACCAAGTGGCGGAAACGAATTCTCAACATCAGATATTACTCCTAATTCCTCTGAAGCTCAAACTGTAGAAGTTGATTTATCAGCTTTTACAAATTGGTCAGAAACTCAGTCTAGTTGGTGGTTCCAGCTAGTAGAAAATCCAGGCGATGGAGCTACTGCTTCTGCAGGTGAAATGGATATACAACAGATTTTATTTGCTTCAGAATCTATTAATCCTACGTCAGCCGACTGTTCATTTGAGGTATTCATGGCATATCCAGGAAATTACCCAGAGGAAATTACATGGGAAATCCAAGACGCTGACGGCGCAGTAGTAATGTCAGGTACTGGATCTAGTGATACTGTTCAGGTTTTAGAAATGTCATATGGTGATACTTACACATTATTTTTGATCGATTCTTTTGGAGATGGATGGAATTCTGGAGGAATCAGTGTAGGTGGTAATTTATATACTATGGAAGGCGGAAGTGTAGCTTCTACATCCATTGAATGTATTGATGCAAATGCAATTTCTTTTGCTGCTACTGGTTCTGTAACTGATAATTCAGCAACATTCTCATTTGATATTACTAACTTCACCGTTGGCCAAGGAGATGGTGTAGACGGACACATTCACTATTCATTGAATGGTGGAGACACTGTAATGGTTTACTCTGCTGATCCTCTTACATTAACTGATTTGCCGGTGGGTACACATACTATTGTATTCTCGTTGGTTGATGCAAATCACCAACCCTTAGATCCTGCTGTTGAATCTTCAGTTACTTTTACGGTAACAGAATGTAATTACTCAATATCCATGGTTGACTCCTATGGTGATGGATGGAATGGTGCTTCAGTTGAATTATTTGCTAACGGCATTTCAATAGGTTCATTTGCAAATACTTCTGCCGCTGGTGCCGGTGAAGCTCAGGTTGTTTCATTTGGTATAAATTCAGGTGATGTTATTACATCTTCATGGACATCAGGCTCATACGATTCTGAAACCTCTTACGATATCTTAGACTCAGAAGGCAATGTAGTTGCTTCATCTGCTACAGGTAGTGAAGTTGAGGTTACTGCCTCTTGTGGTCCAGCTACAACAGCTGTTACCTTTACGGTAAATACTGCGAACATCGAAGTTGGTCCTAACGGTATGTATGCTGGTGGTGGTGTTTTAGGTAATGCTATGGCTTACATGATGTCAGATGCTGATGGTGACGGTACATGGGAAGTAACAGTTAACTTAGACCAAGGCACAACAGGTAACTACATATTCTTAAATAGCCCGACTAACGAAAATGACTGGGGTACAAAAGAAGTCTTAAATGGACAAGAGTGTGCAGATCCAGCCAACTATGATGATAGAATATTACCTGAAATTACAGGTGATGCTATGACAATACAACATTGTTTTGGAAGCTGTGAATCAGACGGAACTTGTCCTGCTCCAGCGACTACTTCTGATGTTACATTTAGTGTAGACACGAGTAACTATCCTGGAGGATTAGCAGAGACTGATATAGTTTACTTAAACGGAAACTTTGTCGGATGGTGTGGTGAATGTAACCCAATGTCTGACGATGACGGAGACGGAATCTGGACACTTACAATGGAGCTTGCAGACGGAGACTACGAATACAAGTTCACTATTAACGGATGGTCTGCTCAAGAGGAATTCTCAGAAGCAATAGAAGGATGTACAGTTACTGATGGAACTTATACAAACAGATCCTTAACGGTTGCTGGTGAAGACATCGTCTTACCAACTGTTTTCTGGAACTTATGTGCAGGTGAAACACCAGGCGTAGTTTACAATGTAACATTCAACTTAGACGCTACAGCAATTGAAGTAGGTGCTAATGGAATGTACATGGGTGGTGGAATCTTAGGTGGAGCTGACGGAGTTGCGATGTCAGATGATGACGGCGACGGAGTATGGACAGCAACAATCCCAATTTCTACAGACCAAATCGGTGGAAACTATACATTCTTAAATAGTCCGAATGACGGTGGAGACTGGGGTACTAAGGAAGACATATCCGGTCAAGACTGTGCAGATGCAGACAACTACAATGATAGAATAGTACCAGAATTCTCTGGAGATGCTGAGTTCTGTTATGTATTTGCTGTATGTACAGACGGAGTATGTGCTGATCCAGTTGATCCTGATTGTTCATTTGAAGTATTCATGGCAGCACCTGGATCTTGGCCATCAGAGATTACTTGGGAAATCCAAGACGCTGACGGCGCAGTAGTAATGTCTGGTAATGCAGATAGTACAGATGTTCAGATCTTAGAGATGCTTTATGGAG
>CACEAZ010000010.1 GCA_902557655.1 uncultured Bacteroidota bacterium | reverse complement strand
AATTGTGGATTTACTCGTCAATACAAAGATCTTCAAACTCTTTACGATAAGTACAAAGATGAATTGGTCGTTGTAGGAATTCCTTGTAACCAATTTGGAGGACAAGAACCTGGTGACGAAGAAAAAATCTCTATTTTTTGTTCCGAAAAATATAATGTAACTTTCCCAATGACAGAAAAAATTGCTGTAAGAGGCTCTAATCAACATCCTCTTTACAAATGGTTAACATCTAAAGATCTTAATGGTAGAAAAAATTCTAGTGTTAAGTGGAATTTTCAAAAGTATTTGGTTGATAAAGATGGAAACCTAATCGATTATTGGTATTCTCTAACAAATCCTACCAGCTCCAAAATTACCAATTATATTAGATGAAGCTCTACAGATTAGAAAAATCTCAAAAACTTCCTATTACAATTGAAGAAGGTTGGGCTTTTTTCAGTAATCCAGAAAACTTAAAAATTATAACGCCTGACTATATGGGTTTTGATATTTTAGATTCTGAAAATTCAAGAATGTATTCAGGTCAAATAATAAAATATAATGTATCCCCTATTCTAAATATTAACATGAAATGGGTCACTGAAATTTCCCATGTCAAAGAGAATAGTTTTTTTGTTGATGAACAAAGGTTCGGTCCGTACAGGTTTTGGCATCATAAACATATATTCAAAAAAATCAATGGCGGAATAGAAGCTATCGATATTTTAGACTATGCTGTCCCCTTCGGGTTCTTAGGTCGTTTTTTTCATCCAGTTCTTATAAAACCAAAGCTTGAAGAAATTTTTGGTTATAGAAAAAGGAAGCTTGAAGAAATTTTTGGAAAGTTATAATGGAAAAATATAATATTTTCTGGTTCAGAAGAGATTTAAGACTTTACGATAATCACGGTTTATCTAAGGCAACTTCAGAAAAATTAAAAGTGATTCCAATTTTTATATTTGACACTTCAATTACAGATAGGCTACCTTCTAATGACAGAAGAGTGAATTTTATTTATGACAGTCTAGTAAATATAGATTCAGAGTTAAACAAAGTTTACAATTCCTCCTTAAGTGTTTTTAAAGGAGATCCGTTAAAAGTATTTAGAGATTTAATTTCTGATCATAATATTGATACTGTTTTTACAAATAATGATTATGAACCTTATGCTTTAAAAAGAGACAAATCAATTAAAGATTTACTTTTTAAAAAGGGAATTAAATTTAGATCATTTAAAGACCAGGTGATTTTTGAAAAGAATGAAATTGTTAAGGATGACGGAAAACCTTATGTCGTTTACACACCATTCATGAGAAAATGGAAGGCAAGTCTTTTAGAAGATCTATCACATCTAGATGAAAAAAAGATTGTAAAGAACTTTTGTCACAAATCATTTTCTCAATTATTAAAAATAAACGATTACGGTTTTAAAGAAAGTAAATCAAAAATTCAAGCATTTAAATTAAATAAAGAGATTGTAATTAATTATGCTGAACAAAGAAATTTTCCAAATTTAAACTCAACTTCCAAAATAGGCCCCTATTTAAGATTTGGTACAGTTAGTATACGGAAAATTGTCAGTGGGTTACTTAGCTTTAAAGACGATACATTTTTAAAAGAATTAGTTTGGAGAGAATTTTTTATGCAAATACTATATCATTTTCCCCATACTGCTAATGATAGTTTTAAACCAAAGTATGATAAGATTGTATGGTTAAACGATGATACATCATTTGAGTCATGGAAAAATGGAACTACAGGCTACCCATTAATTGATGCAGGCATGCATGAATTAAATAAAACTGGTTTTATGCACAATAGAGTTAGAATGATCACTGCTAGTTTTTTATGCAAACACTTATTAATTGATTGGAGATGGGGAGAAAAATATTTTGCTCTAAAACTCAACGATTATGAAATGGCTAGTAATGTCGGGAATTGGCAATGGGCAAGCGGATCAGGTGTTGATGCAGCACCTTACTTTAGAATTTTCAATCCACATACACAAATTCAAAAATTTGACAAAAAAAGAGAGTATATAGGCAAATGGATAAATGAAGATTCTGAAAATTATCCTGATGAGATTATTGATCATAAGTTTGCAAGACTAAGATGTCTAAACACATACAAAAAGTATTTAGACTAAAATTACTATATTTAGTTAAATACTTTATTTTATGCGTTGTTATATTCTCTCAATTCTTACGTTTCTCTTAGCTACCTCGATTAATCATTCTCAGGAAATAGATGAAACTAAAAAAAATATTATTTCATCAATTGAAAATCACCAAAGCGAAATTATAAAAATAAGTGATCAAATATGGGAATTAGCAGAACTAGCATTTAACGAATATGAGTCTTCTAAAATTCTATCAGATTATGCAGAAAAAAATGGATTTATAGTTGAAAAAGGTGTAGCTGGAATGCCTACCGCATTTGTTGCGTCATATGGCTCAGGAAAACCTGTGATTAGTGTGCTTGGAGAATTTGATGCACTTCCTGGGTTATCTCAGGACACCACTCCTAATAAAAATCCTCTGATTGAAGGAGGTTCTGGCCATGGATGTGGTCATAATATGTTTGGCGCAGCTAGCTTAGCTTCTGCAATTGCAATCAAAGAACAGATTGAAAGTGGGGATTTGAAAGGAACTATCAAATTTTTTGGTACCCCTTCAGAAGAAAAGTTCTTTGGTAAAATATGGATGGTTGAAGCGGGATTATGGGATGATGTTGATGTAAATTTAAGTTGGCACCCAGCTGCATCTACCCAAGCCGATGTTCAAACTTCATTGGCTTTGATCGATTTTAAGGTTGAATTTTTTGGCCAAGCAGCCCATGCATCAATGGATCCTTGGAATGGAAGAAGTGCAGCAGATGCTCTTGAACTATACACAACTGCAATTAATTATTACAGAGAACACGTTCATCCCACGGTAAGGATGCATTATCATATTCAAGATGGTGGACAAGTTGTAAATGTAGTTCCTGACTATTCAAAAGTTTGGGTAAGAGTTAGAGATACAAAAAGATCTGGTATGACACCTGTCTATGAAAGAGTAGTTGAAATGGCTGAGGGTGCAGCAATTCTTGCTAATGTAGATTATAAAGTTTCTTTGATTTCTGGGATTTATGAAGTATTGGTTAATAGAAAAGGCGGTGAATTGATGCAAAAAAATTTGGAATTATTAGGTCCAATCAAGTATACAGATGAGGAAGTAAAGTTTGCAAAAGAAATTCAAGCTTCCACAGGAAAACCTCAGTTTGGACTAGACAGCTCCATTAAACCCCTACGCGAAACACTAGAAAATCCTGGTGGCGGATCAACTGATGTTGGTGATGTGAGCTGGAATGTTCCAAATATAAACCTTGGGGTAACTACAGCCCCTGTAGATACACCTTGGCATTCTTGGGCAGTTGTTGCTTGTGGTGGAATGAGTATTGGTCACAAAGGAACTATTTATGCTGCAAAAGCTATGGCAATGACCATGTCAGACTTATTTAAAAACAAAAAATTAGTTCAAGAGATTAATCAAGAATACTTGGAAAGAAAAGGAGATGAAGAATATGTTGCAATGATAGATGGCCCAGCTCCGATCAATGAAAATTAAAATCTTTGAATTTTAGCTCCAAGAGACTTTAATCTACCGTCTATATTTTCATATCCTCTGTCAATTTGCTCAATGTTTTGTATCATAGACTCTCCTTTTGCCGATAAAGCGGCTATTAAAAGAGATATTCCAGCTCTAATATCGGGAGAACTCATTGTAGTTGCTTTCAATGAGGATTTAAAGTCATGTCCAATAACTGTAGCCCTATGAGGATCACAAAGAATAATTTTGGCACCCATATCGATTAACTTATCAACAAAAAACAGTCTGCTTTCAAACATCTTTTGATGAATTAGTACACTTCCCTTGGCTTGAGTAGCAACAACTAGTATAATACTCAATAAATCAGGACTAAAACCAGGCCATGGCGCATCAGAAATTGACAGAATAGATCCATCAATATAATTTTTGATTTCATATCCGTTTTTATGCTCTGGAATAACTATATCGTCATTTTCTTTTATAAGGTTAATACCCAGTGACCTAAATACATTAGGAATAACTCCCAGGTTTTCCCAGCTTACATTCTTTATTCTAATATTGCTTTTAGTCATCGCTGCCAAACCTATCCAGCTACCGATTTCAATCATATCAGGTAAAACTCTATGCTCTGCTCCGTTTAATGTTTGTACACCCTGAATTTTAAGTAAATTAGATCCTACTCCTTCAATCTTAGCACCCATAGAACATAAAAGTTTACAAAGTTGCTGAATATAAGGTTCACATGCTGCATTATAAATAGTTGTTATTCCTTCAGCTAAAACAGAGGCCATTAAAATATTAGCGGTTCCAGTAACAGACGCTTCATCTAATAAAATATAAGTACCCTTGAGTTTTTTAGCTTCTACTCCATAGAAATAGTCCTCTTTATTATATGTGAATTTTGCACCTAATTTAATTAGTCCTTCAAAATGAGTGTCTAGACGTCTCCTTCCAATTTTATCTCCACCCGGTCTAGGAATATATGCTTTTCCAAATCTTGCTAACAGAGGGCCAACTATCATTATTGAACCTCTTAAACTTTTTCCTTCGGTCTTAAACTTTTCAGAATTTAAATAGTTTAGATCTATATTTTCTGCCTTAAAAGAGTAAGAATTAGGTTTAATTTTATTTACCTCAACCCCAAGGGATTTTAATAACGTAATTAATTTATTTATGTCAATTATATCAGGAATATTATTAATAATTACCTCTTCAGAGGTTAGCAAAGTAGCACAAATAATTTGTAAGGCCTCGTTTTTAGCCCCTTGAGGAGTTATATCCCCTGATAACTTTATGCCTCCTTTTATTTTAAATGCTTGCATATGAACTTACCCTAATATCTTTTTCTGTTTTTGTGATTTTTTTTCTGAAATTTTTTATTTGAATATTTTTTTCTGGATCTCAATAACAAAGAAGAATCCAAAAGCTCTTCCTTGGAATTTCTGATATCAATTTCTGAATTTGACAACTCAAACAAATGATCAAAAATTACTTGATCCTTAACACTGTCCTTATTCCAATTTAAAAAGCATTTCTTCATATGATTAGCAATGGTAAAAATCAAAGCATCTTTCATTTCTCCAGCTTCCCATTTAACAGCTTCGTCAATCATAATTTTTAAATTATTCCCATAAAATCTATATTTTGGATAGTTTTGAGGATAGCTTAGAGGATCTGGTTTTGCATTTAACACCTCTTTAGACGGCTTTTCAAAAGGGGAATCGGCATCAAGCTTAAAATCTGACATGATAAATAGTTGATCCCATAATTTGTGCTGAAAATCAGGAACATCTCTGAAATGAGGTTGGAGATTACCCATTACAGAAATTATTGAATTAGCTAATTTGTTTCTTTCTTCTTTTGTTTCTCTTGAAGCTGCGTAATTGATCATTTTTTGGATATGTCTACCATATTCAGGAATTATCAAATCTTCTCGAACAGTATTGTATTCTAAATTTTCTATCAATGTGTTTAATTTGGAAAGTTAATATGGAGCAAAATACAAAAAATATGAACAGATATTATAATAAAATTACATTTTCAATCTGATCAGCAACAATCTTATACTTGTCGATAATAAAATCAGGGTTTTTTGCGATAATTTTTACCGAAACAGATGTATACTTATCATTTTTAGATGTTTTTAAACTGAAAACCGTATCAGGTTCATTAAAAATTTTTTTTAATTTTTTTATATTATCTGGATTAGACTTATATATTAATTTATAAACGTATTCAGAAGGCCAGGAACTGGTATCATTAAGTAAATTTTTTAATTTTTTGTAAAAGTCTTCTTGCTCTTTTCCCATGGTGAATAACAAATATATTGTTAATTATTTTTTCAGTTTAAACATTATTAACGAATTTTATAAAAAACAATTAAATGAAGATAGTTATTTCAGGTGGTCCTGGAACTGGAAAAACCTCAATAATTAATGAACTTGTGTCTATCGGACAAATTGTTTTTCATGAATCTTCAAGAGAAATTACAACTAAGTATAAAAAACTTGGGCATGATCAATTATTCTTATCAAACCCTATAAAATTTAGCGAAATTCTACTAGCAAATAGGATTAAACAATATAAAGATGCTAATAAATTCAACTCAAAGAATTGTTTTTTTGACAGGGGAATTCCAGATATAGTTGCTTATTTAGATTATAAAAAAGTTACATATAATAAGGACTTTACTATAAATTCTCAAAAATATAAATATGATATGATTTTCATTGTTGAACCTTGGAATGAAATATACAAGAAAGATCAAGAGAGATATGAATCATTTAATCAATTAATTGATATAGATTATTTTATTAAAGAAACCTACCGAGGCTTGGGATATGAATATAATATTATTCCCAATGGAACAATTCAACAAAGAGTAGATTATATTTTAAATGAAATTCAATGAATTTTAAAAAACCCAACATAATATTTATGGGCACTGCGGGTTTTGGCATCCCTACTCTGGATCTTATAAATAAAAACTATAATTTAAAAGCCATCATTACTAACCATGATAAACCTTCAGGAAGGGGTTTGAAAATAAAGAATTCTCCAGTTAAGGATTATGCGATAAAAAATAATATTTCATTCTACCAACCTAAAAACTTAAAAAATTTAGATTTTATCGAAGTTATCAAGGATCTAAATCCAGATTTTATTATTGTAGTTGCATTCAGAATGATTCCCGAATCAATTTGGAAAATACCAAAATTTGGAACAATTAACTTACACGCATCATTACTTCCAAATTACAGAGGATCTGCACCTATAAATTGGGTTTTGATTAACAATGAAAACCAAACAGGAATTACATCGTTCTTCATTGATAAAAATATTGATACAGGCGACATATTATTTCAGCAAAAAATTAAAATTGACGAGAGAATAAATGCTGGTGATTTACATGATAAGCTACAATATTTAGCTGCAGAAGTGACAGAAAAAACCATTGACGGTATTTTGAAAAATAAATTAAAGCCTGTAAAACAAGTAACTATATCAAATTTAAAGACAGCTTATAAATTTGATAAGAAAAATATTCAAATTGACTGGGATAATGATGCTTTGAGTATATATAATAAAATAAGAGGGTTAGATCCTTTTCCAGGTGCTAGAACCACGCTATACTTAAACTTAGAAAATGAAGAAAAAAAATTATTAATATATAAATCTGATTATATAATTGAAAAGCATAATAACAAAACAGGAAATGTAATAGTTTCCGATGGCGTTCTAAAAATTTCATGTAATAACGGATATGTAATTATTAAAGAACTAAAGGTTGAGGGTAAGAAAAAAATGAAAACAAGAGATCTACTAAACGGATTTAGGATTTCCGATAATTCTTATGTTAAATGAAAGAAATAAAAAAAGGTAAACTACTTATCTCAACCCCAAATGTTTTAGGTGATTTATATTTCAACAGATCAATTATAATTTTAACAGAAGTAAAGGACGAAGAAGTTGTTGGATTTATCTTAAATAAATGTTTAGATTATTCATTATCAGATTTATATAAAAATGTAAAAAATAATAAAATTAAGGTTCACAGTGGTGGGCCAGTTAATCAAGATAATTTATACTTTATTCATAATAAACCAAACGTTATCAGTAACAGTATAAAATTTTTTAATGGTTTATACTGGGGAGGTAATTTTGAATCAGTAATTGAATCAATTAATAGTGAAAAATTAGACAACTCTTCGATTAAATTTTTTTCCGGCTACACCGGATGGTCATATGATCAACTAAGAGATGAAATTGAAAATGATTCTTGGATCATATCAAACAATGATGACAAAATTGAATTTAACAAAGATTCAAAAAAGTTGTGGGGGGATTACATGAAAAAAATGAGTACTGAATTTAAAATATGGTCAAATGCTCCTGAAAACCCTCAAAGTAATTAGGTAGAGCCCAATACTTTTTTCAAATCAGCTATTTGATTGGTCCATAATAATTTTGACTCTTCAACTTCTTCTTCATCGTCAGCAAAATCAGTTACAATTAGTGATACATCTTTTGTGATTTCATCAAACTGAATTCTTAGTTCAAAATAAAAATCAGTAGATTCGTCGTCTAACCATTGAAACTGTATTTTTTCGTTATTATTTTTTCGGATTAGTTTTGCACTTTCCTCTGAGTCATCCCAAATAAAAATAAATATTTCACCTCTAGAATTAACATTATCAGCAAACCATTCAGAAAGTCCTGATGGAGTCGAAATGTACTGAAATAAGAGTTTTTGAGACACCTTAATTGGAAACTCCATTTCAAATTTAATTCTGTCACTCATATTGAATAATTAGTTTCGTAATATATACATTTATTCTTTTTAAAAGCAAGATTTATTAAAATAATTTATCAAACATAAGTTGAATGTAAAAAATTTAAATTTTATATTTGCTGCCTCTTTAAATGGCGAGATAGCTCAGTTGGTCAGAGCGTCGGATTCATAACCCGGAGGTCCCGAGTTCAAATCTCGGTCTCGCTACTATTTTCTCAGTTTTTCTATAAGTTTTTCTAAGGTTAAATTTTCCTGTTTTCCAGACTTCATATCCTTTAAGGTTAAATATTTATTTTCTCTTTCCTCTTCACCATAAAAGACAGCATATGGAATTTGATTTTTATTAGCATAGCTAAGTTGCTTTTTAACACTTAATGGTTCTGGAAAAAACTCACAATTAATGTTATTTTCCCTTAGACTATTAGTCAAACTTATTAAATCAAATGAAAAATCTTTACCAAAATTTAAAAATATAATCTGTGTAGAATTATTAGAAAAATCAGGAAGGAGATCTAATTCTTCCAAAACTAAAAACAATCTATCCAAACCAAAACTAATACCAATACCACTCATATTTTTAAGGCCAAAAATTTCGGTTAAATTATCATATCTACCTCCTCCTGCAATAGAACCCAAGGATATTTTTTCTGGAGGTAAAACCTCAAATATAACTCCTGTGTAATAATCAATTCCTCTGGCCAATCCTAAATCAAAAATTAATTTTGAATTATTTAAACTATTTTTCAGAATATAAGAGAATATATATTCAATTTCTGCAAAACCTTCAGATGCGAATTTAGATGATTTAAAAATTTCTTTTAATTTTTTCTTGTTTGTAATAAAATCATTTGACAAATCAATAATTTCAAAAATTGAATCAACAACATTTGATTCAAAACCTAATTTTAATAAATTGTTTTTTACTTCTGATCTTTCAATTTTGTCTAGCTTATCTAACTGATTTATTAAGCTAGAAAATTTATCTTGGCAATTGAAAATTTCACTAATTCCTATAAGTAACTTCCTACTATTGATTTTAATTCTACAACCTTCTAAATTTAAGTCTGCAAAAACTTTATCAAATAGACATATAAAGTCAATTTCTTGCATCAAAGAATTTGACCCTATAACATCTGCATCACATTGTAAAAACTCCCTAAACCTTCCTTTTTGAGGACGATCAGCTCTCCATACATTCTGGATCTGATATCTCTTGTATGGAATGGTAATATTGTTTTGATTTTGAACTACATATCTAGCAAATGGAACAGTCAGGTCATATCTTAAGGCTTTATCAACGATTTTTCGAGTTAAAAAAGAAATGTTGTTATCGCTTATTTCTTTAGAATTGGTGTTTTTAAGATAATTACCAGACTTTAATATCTTGAATATTAATCTTTCACCTTCATCGCCATATTTACCCAATAGGGTATCTGATCTTTCAAAACTTGGTGTTTCAATTGGGTTAAATCCAAATCTTGAAAAATTATCTTTAATTACATCTATTATATAATTTCTTTTATATAATTCTGACGAATTAAAATCTCTTGTACCTTTTGGCAATATAGGCTTTTGCATATCTACACTAAAATAAGTTAATTTAAAAAAAAAACACCTACTTACGTAGGTGTTTTTGATTAAGAATTTATTTAAAATCTATTTCTTTTCTGCAACTACTTCAAACGGAAAATCAAAAATTACTTCACGATGAAGTCTAATTTTTGCTGAATACTTTCCTAATTGTTTAATATTATTACCAGAGATGATAATAGATTTCTTATCAATTTCAATACCGTTTTCTGATAATTCTTTTTGAACGTTTATGTTATTGACAGATCCAAATAATTTAACTCCTTCACCAACTTTAGCCTTAATTTTAAGTTCAAGTGCGGAGATTTTTTTCTCCATTTTGTTAGCGTCGTCGATAATTTTTTTGTCCTTAACAACTTGTTGTTTAATATTTTCTGCTAAAATCTTTTTAGCTGTTGGGGTAGCTAGAATAGCAGATCCATTTGGAATTAGAAAATTTCTACCAAAACCGTTTTTAACAGTGATAATATCATCCTTAAAACCTACACCCTCAACATCTTTTTTTAATATAATTTCCATTTCGTAAATTTTTATTTTAGTAAATCAGCTACATATGGTAATAAAGCTAGGTGTCTAGCTCTTTTTACAGCTACAGAAACTTTTCTTTGATACTTTAAAGATGTTCCTGTTAATCTTCTTGGCAATAATTTACCTTGTTCATTTACAAACTTTAATAAAAAATCTGAATCTTTAAAATCCACATATTTTATACCATATTTTTTAAATCTACAATATTTTTTGACTGTAGTATTATCTATATTTAGTGGAGTAAGATATCTTATTTCTCCTCCTTTTTTTCCTGATGCTTCTTCTTGTATGCTTGCCATAATTATGCTTCTTTGTTATTTAATTTAATCCTTCTTTTTTCAGCCCATTCAATAGCATGCTTATCAAGCTTTACGGTTAGGTATCTCATAAACCTTTCGTCTCTTCTAAACTGAAGTTCTAATTCAGAAATTATAGTAGGTTCTACGGTATACTCAAAAAGGTGATAAAATCCACTTTTTTTATTTTGAATTGGGTAAGCCAACTTCTTTAATCCCCAATCCTCTTTAGATACCATTTTTGCACCTTTCGATGTTAAAAACTTCTCATATTTAAGGACTGTTTCCTTTGTCTGTTCTTCAGACAAAACGGGATTAAGAATGAAAACAGTTTCGTAATGATTCATTTTATTAATTTTAAATTTTAATGCGTGCAAAAATAGATAATTTTATAATGTTTTGATAATTTTTTTAATCAAATATTAAATATTAGAATAATTTGATCAAAAAAAACAGGTTATATATGATATTAATATGGATCTACATCGACAATTACTTGAACAGATCTGTAATCTGAAATAGAATGAAAAGATGCAATTGATTTCCTGATTATTTTTTTGACTGCAGATAGTGAATGCGACTTAGGTATTTTTATCATTATATTTTTTTGATACTTATTTCTAATTCTTGAGATATAAGGAAATTCTGGTCCCAATATATTTTCTTTAAAATAAGGGTAAATTCTTTTAAAAAACCAGCTTGAAGAACTATTTACCTTATTTAAATCTTTATGTTTTAAGGTAATTTTAATTAGCTTAACAAAAGGAGGATATTTGAATCTTTTTCGGTCTTCAATTTGATTATTATAAAACTTTGTATAATCTCCATTAACAATATGGGATATCATATTTCCCTTTGAGTTATATGTTTGTACAATTACCTCCCCTCTTTCCTTTGATCTTCCTGATCTACCGGCTACTTGCTGAACTAACTGAAAACACCTCTCATATGATCTAAAATCAGGAAAATTCATAGAATTATCTAAATTCATAACCCCTACCAAAGAAACATTTCTAAAATCTAATCCTTTGGTTACCATCTGAGTTCCGATTAAAATATCGTATTCATGATTCTCAAAAGAATTAATTATTCTCTTAAAATTACTTTTACCTCTTGTTGTATCATGGTCTAGACGAATAACCTTAAAATCTGGAAAAAAATCTCCTAATTCAATTTCAACTTGCTCAGTTCCAAAACCCTTTGATATAAAATCTTTACTATTACATTTAGCACAATTGTTTTGAACTTTTTGATTGTAACCACAATAATGACATCTTAGTATATTTTTTGAATAATGGTAAGTCAAACTAACATCACAATTAATACATCTAGGGGAATAACCACAGTTATTACATTCTAAAATAGGCGAATATCCTCTTCTATTCTGGAAGAGGATTACCTGCTTATTTTTATCTACAGTATTCTTTATGTTGTTTAGCAATGTATCAGAAAATAGTCCATGCATATTTCCTGAACGAATTTTTTCAGAAAGATCTACAATGTTGATTTTAGGTAGTGGAATATTTCCAAACCTTTCGTTTAATTCAACCAAAGCAAACTTTTTTGTTTCATCACAGTTATAAAAACTTTCAATCGAAGGAGTTGCTGAACCAAGTAATACTTTTGAATTATGAATATTAGCCAAAACTAGAGAAGAATCTCTGGAGTGATATCTTGGTGAAGGCTCATATTGCTTATAGGTTTGCTCATGCTCTTCGTCAACTATAATTAATTTTAGATTGTTGTAGGGTAAAAAAATTGCAGATCTAGCTCCAATAATAATCTTAGGCTTGTCACTTAGAATTAAATCATTCCAAAGCTCAGCTCTCTGATTTATATTTAATCCCGAATGATATACTACAAGATGATCAGAAAAATATACTTTTAATCTTTCAACTAATTGTGTTGTTAAAGCAATCTCTGGGACAAGATATAATAGCTGATTATTTGATTTTAAAAGGTTAGAAATTAACGTAATATAAATTTCAGTTTTTCCGGATGATGTAACCCCTTTGAACAAAACAACATTTTCTTTTTTAAATAAAGAATTTATTTTGTTTAGTGCTATATTTTGATTTTCGCTTAAACTAAAACCTTTAGGCTGAATTTGATCTTCAACAATATTTCTTTTAATCTCAATATCATAATATTCGAAAACCTGTTTTTCAACCATTTTTTTAATTACTGATGAATAACTAGGGGTAACTTTTTTAAAATCTGAAACCTTAACGTCACTTTTTAATTTGGACTTTATTAAATGAAAATATTCAAAAACCTTATGCTGAGTTTTGGCATTTTTAAAATATGTTTCTACATGATCAATTTGATTATTTTTACTCAATTTTATACATCTTACAAGCTTTGGCTTGTATTTAGAGTAAATTTTTTCATCAACTCTAATTAATTCTTTATTCGACATTGAATTTATTAATGAAAAAATATTTTTTTTACCAACAATTTCAGAAACATCATTTATGGATATTTGACCGTTTAAACTTAATGCTTCAATAATCATGAATTCAAATTCGTCTAACTTGTCATTTTCAATTGATTTGTCTGGATTTAAAGTTATAATTGTCTCACTCTGCAAAATTAAATTACTTGGTAGTGCTGCACGCATAACATCACCAAGAGAAGTAAAATAATACCTAGCAATCCAATCCCAAAACTTTAACTGAAATGAGTTAACTATTGGGATTTTATCGATTATCTGAATAATCGATTTCAACTCATAATTACCTTGAAAATTACTGTGAGTTTCATAAGCAATTGATGTATATAATTTTGATTTACCAAAAGGAACAACAATTCTCATTCCGGGCTTTATAAATTTATATTCATCTTTAGTAATTAAATAAGTAAACTTTTGATGTAGTGGAACTGGAAGTATTACATCTATATAATGGCTCATTTAATAAAGTGTTTAATTTTAAAGTAATATTTTTGAACCAATTAAAAGACTAAACTTAAATTTAATTAAATAGATTTATGAATATTAAACTTCTATATATTGGAAAAAATAAAAATAATAATATAGAAACATTAATAGAAAATTATGAGGATAAAATTAAACATTTTATCAATTTTAAAATACAATGTTTAAAAACTAAGAATAAATCTTCTCAAAAATCATCTATAATAAAATTTGATTCCGAAATAATATTCAAAAACTTAAAGAAAGAGGACATAATTATTTTATTAGACGAAAAAGGAAAAGATTTCAATTCTATAGAATTTTCAAAATTTTTAGAGGAACACATGATAAGAGGGGTAAAAAATCTAACATTTGTAATTGGGGGTGCATACGGATTTAGTAAAGAGTTAAGAGAATGTGCAAAAAATAAAATTTCTTTGTCAAAAATGACCTTTTCGCATGACATGGCCAGATTATTCTTTGTTGAACAACTCTACAGGTCCCTCACTATTATCAATAATATTCCTTATCACAATAAATAATGAAACTTGTTTTTGCCACACATAACGACAACAAACTTAAAGAGGTAAAAGAACTTCTGTCAAATACATTTGAAATATATAGTTTGAATGATATTGGTTTTAAAAATGAAATTCCTGAGAATAAAAACACCATTATTGAAAATTCAAAAATAAAATGTAAGGTTGTTAAATACAGTACAGGTTATGACTGCTTTGCCGATGATACGGGTTTAGAAGTTGAAATTCTTGATGGTGCTCCTGGAGTTCATTCAAAAAGATTTGCTGGTTTGAATGCTTCATCTGACGAAAACATTGATAAATTATTAAGCCTATTAAAAAATAAGTCTAATAGAAATGCACAATTCAAAACTGTGATTTCATTAAACATAGACGGATCAATAAAAACATTTGAAGGAATATGTAAGGGAACTATTTCAAAAAAAAGACTGGGAAAATCAGGTTTTGGTTACGACCCAATATTTATTCCAAATGGAAGTAAAATTTCATTTGGGCAAATGAATCTTAAAGAAAAAAATAAAATTGCTCACAGATCAATAGCGATAAACAAGCTTGTTAACTATTTAACAAATCTTTATCAGATTTAGCAAATAAATAGTCATTTAAGTAATTATATTTAACGTATGAAAAAAGGATTAATCTTTCTTTTATTTTTTATCTATATTGTTTCATTTTCTCAAGAATCAGATTATGTAAGTGGAACAATTCTCAATTCAAAAAACAATCTTCCTCTAGAAAATGTAAATATTGTAAACCTTAATAAGGTAATAGGAACAGCTACAAGTAAAAAAGGTGAATTTGAAATTAATGCTCAAGTTGATGACACTCTTCATTTTTCATATCTAGGCTTTAAATCTATAAAAGTTAGGGTAACAAATGACTGGATAAAATTTGGTACAAACACTGTCATTGAGCTAACTGAATTAGCGTTAGCTTTAGAAGAAGTTGTTGTTTATGAAATGAAGCTTACAGGTTATCTAGAGGTGGATATAAAACAAGTTCCTATTAACAACAATTATAGATATAGTATTTCAGGCCTGCCAAATGTTGGATATGAATCAAGTGTAAGACCATCTAGTGCAGTTACAAAGGCTCTAAATGCAATATTCAATCCTGTTGATTTTTTATATAAGGTTTTTGGACGTGAACCAAACCAACTAAGGAAGCTTAAAAAGATGAAAAAAGATGATCAAATAAGAAATGCATTAGCTAATAGATTTGACAGAGAAATGCTAATTGTACTCTTAGACATAGATAAAATTGATTTAGACTTTCTTATCGCTCAGTGTAATTATTCAGACGAATTTATAAGAAAAGCAAATGATCTTCAAGTACTCGATGCAATCAGTGAATGTTATGAGGAATATAAAGTGTTAAACAAGACAATTAAAAACTAGTCAATCAACTTATTATTTTCTTTTATTTGCTGATAAAAAACTGCTGATATAATAAAAGAAAAAGGAATAAACCATAAAAGGCCAATGAAAAGGGTAAATAGCATTACTGGGATTACCAATAGTAATAAGACTATGTTTAGCATCAGATATTTACGCTTATAACCCTTCATCATATTCCAGCTTTTTTGAACCGCGTCCCAAGCATCGATAGAGGTGTCTTCAGCCATAATAAAAAAGGTCATAGCAAAAGGTATTGATGCTATTATCCATGGCAAAACTACAGAAAATAGTATGCTAGTTATTATAAATAATCCAAGTAAAACAGGCTCAACAATACCTACCCTGAAAGAAAAAACTTTAAGGGGAGAAATTATAGCTTCCCAATCCATTGAATTTATAAATACCTCATACGATTGGGTGTAAAACAAAGAAACTAAGAAAATATAAATCAAAAAGTTTACAGCTAAAAACATAACCATTAAAATAAAGCCAACAATAAGGATCACTGGAATTAGAATAAAATAAGCTAAAATTCCGTTACCAAGATTATATTTTAAGCCGTCTAGAACATTTTCAGCCTTAGGAAAATTGTCGTTTATAATTTTTAATGAATAAACAGAAATTCCAATTGTTAAGGGTCCGGAAATAATTAATGACATAAAACCTCCAATAGCAGGTATTGCCTGAACAATTGCAATAGCAAAATTAAAGACAAAAAAAATACAAATAGCTTGAATCCAATGCCCTTTTAGTGCTTTGAATGTTTTAGAAAATAATTGACCAATACTTATCAAAATATATCTTGTTTAATGTAGTTCTGCAAAGTAAAGCATAAAATGTAATAATTTGATTAACTTTGCAAATCTTTAACATTTATTTTATGTCTAAATTTAGTCTAAATGCAATTTCTCCTATTGACGGTAGATACAGTTCAAAGACTGCTGAACTAAATGACTTTTTTTCTGAGAAAGCCTTAATTAAATACAGATTAATTGTTGAGATTGAATACTTTATAAGTTTATGTGAATTTGAAATACCACAACTTAAAAAGTTTGAGAAAAAAAAATTTGAAGATCTTCGTGAGATTTATTTAAATTTTTCTGACAAGGATGCCCTTGAAGTTAAAGAAATTGAAAAAACTACCAACCATGATGTTAAAGCGGCAGAATATTTTTTAAAGAAAAGGTTTAAAGATTTAAAACTAAGTGAGTTTGTTGAATTTATTCATTTTGGGCTTACTTCTCAAGATATCAACAATACTGCTATACCTTTGAGCTTAAAAGAAATGTATGAACAAGTTTATATTATTGAACTTGATAAAATAATTGAAGTATTAAATGATATTTCTATCAAATGGCAAAATATTTCCATGCTAGCTAGAACACATGGACAACCTGCTTCCCCTACAAAGCTAGGTAAAGAAATTAAAGTTTTTAAAACCAGAATTGAAGAACAAAAAAAACTTTTAAGCCAAATACCAATTGCAGCGAAATTTGGTGGAGCAACAGGGAATTTTAATGCTCATCATGTAGCTTATGGGAAATTTGACTGGATTAAATTGTCAAAACAGTTTATCGAAAAAAAATTAGGATTAAAGCACTCTTTTCCAACAACTCAAATTGAACATTATGATCATTTGGCTGCGATATTTGATAACCTGAAAAGAATAAATACAATTCTGATTGATTTTAATAGAGATATATGGACATATATCTCAATGGATTACTTCAAACAGAAGATTAAAGAAGGAGAAATAGGTAGTTCAGCTATGCCTCACAAAGTAAACCCAATTGATTTTGAAAATAGTGAAGGGAATTTAGGTTATGCTAACTCTATTTTTGAGCATTTATCTAATAAATTACCCATTTCCAGACTACAAAGAGATTTGACTGACAGCACGGTATTAAGGAATATCGGAGTTCCACTCGCACACACAATAATTGGATTTAAATCAACATCAAAAGGAATTGGTAAATTAATAGTAAATGAAGTAAAAATCAAAAGGGATTTAGAAGATAATTGGGTTGTTATTGCAGAAGCTATTCAAACAATATTGAGAAGAGAGAAATACCCTAAACCTTATGAAGCCTTAAAAGAGCTTACCAGGACAAATAAAAAAATTGATAAAAAACATATTCATAATTTTATAAATTCTCTTTCGGTTAGTGAATCTATTAAAATTGAGTTAAAAGATATTACTCCAGAAAATTTTACAGGAATTCATTAATTTATACCAATGAGTAATTCTAAAATAATAGTACTTATAGTCTTATTATTGACGTTTCAAAGTTGCTTTGAAGATAATGACGATAATGGTGCATATGCAAGTGAAATTAATGATTTTGTATGGAAAGGAATGAATGCCTTTTATTTATACAAACAAGAAATATTAGATTTAGCTAATGACAGATTTGATTCCTCAACAGATTATGCTAATTATCTGAACAACTATGAAACTCCAGAAATATTATTTGAATCATTAATTTACAATAGAGAAAATATTGATAAATTCAGTGTTCTTACAGACAACTATATTGAACTTGAACAGATTCTCAGCGGAACATCAGTTTCAAATGGAATGGAATTCGGCTTAAGTTATAAACCCAACTCATCTAATGAAATTTTCGGCGTTGTGAGATATATCCACCCAAATTCAAACGCTGAAGCAAATAATATAAAAAGAGGGGATATTTTTACTTCTATTGATAATACAGTTCTAAATATTAGTAATTACAACAGTTTGCTATCTCAGGAAAACTATCAAGTAAATTTTGCAACTTATAATGATATGAATACTGATACAACTAATGACGATACAATTGAGCTAAATAATATTAATGTTGATCTTTCTAAACAACCATTAAATAAAAATCCGATTTTTCACTATGATATCATAAATAGCTCTGGAAGAAATATTGCATACCTAATGTACAATCAATTTGTTCCTAATTTTGATAACAACCTTGAAATTATTTTTTCTGAATTTAAATCCACGTCTGTAGATGAACTTATACTAGATTTAAGATATAATCCCGGAGGAAGTATTAATTCAGCTGTATTACTTTCTAGTTTAATTACAGGTCAGTTTCAAAATGAAATTTTTAGTACAGAACAATGGAATACAGATATTCAAAATTATTGGTTAAACAATGATCCTGAATATTTAATAAACAGGTTTCTAACATCAGAAAACAGTCTTAATTTGAATCGTATATATATTTTAACTTCTAGAAGTTCTGCTTCAGCCAGTGAACTTGTTATTAATTGTTTGGCCCCTTACATCGATGTTGTACAAGTTGGTACTACCACTTATGGAAAATACCAAGCTTCGGTAACCCTTTATGACTCTGAAAATTTTACGAGTCAAAATATCAATCCTTCACACACATATGCAATCCAACCATTGGTTCTAAAAACACTAAATGTAATTGGGCAAACTGATTATTTCAATGGTCTAATTCCAGATTTTGAATTTGAGGAAAGACCTTATGATATGGGAACAATTGGTAATATTAATGAACCTTTACTAAATCAAACTATAAATCTAATTGGCTCTAAAAATTTGTATGAAAATAGGATGGAAATCTATGGATTAATAGATGATAGTCAAATTTTTGAAAATTTTAGTAAAGAAATGTATATTAATAAAAGTAAATTTAAAAAGTGATATGAATTTAAATTTTAAACGGTCTGAAAAACTTGTACTTGTATTAATAATATTTGGCATAATTTCAAGGATAATACCTCATCCTCCAAATTTCTCTCCCATAACCGCCATAGCTTTGTTTAGTGGACTGAATTTTTTTAATAAAAAAATTGCTTTTACTATACCTCTTGTAATATTAATTATTTCAGATTTTTTCTTAGGCTTTTCATTGATTAACCTCTTTGTTTACATTTCATTTTTATCTGTAGTATTCATCGGAACAAGAATAAAAAAAATCAGAGTTAAAAATATTTTTTTAAGTAGTTTGATTTTCTTTTTAATATCAAATTTTGGAGTTTGGCTGATTGGTTATCCTAAAACACTAGATGGTCTTTTATTATGTTATACAATGGCAATTCCGTTTTTTGGATACAGCATAGCGGGGGACTTATTCTTTGGGTTTTTATTTAAAGTTTCATTTCAGGAAATATCCAAAAAATTAATTACAAATAAAAGGGTCTAATCCTCTGAAGGCTTCTCGATTAAATCGGTATTAATATCAAGATCTGTAGAGCCTGAAATCTTAATTATATCTTTGTTTATTTTTTTAAACTCTTTGGTTGTATCATTATAATGATTCACTGCAGTACCCAAGGTATTTCCAAGCTTATCGTGATAAGTTTTGTATGCATTTAGATGATTTGATAATTTCTCTACATTTTTTATTATATCATTAATAGAATCTTCAACCTTCATATTGTGTAAGGCTTTCACCGTTATTTGAAGCATTGGAAATAGACTCATGGGAGATACAATCATAACTTTTTTCTCATATGCATAATTAACCAAATCTCTCTGATTAATTTTTAATGATCCTACCCTACTATTTAATAAATCTTGGTATAGACCATCCGCAGGAATAAACATGTATGCATAATCAGTTGTTTTTTCATTTGGTCTAATATATTTTGAAGTTTCATCAATTCTGTTTTTAATATCAGCTTTGAATTTTTTTTCTAACTCAGCTAACTCATCTTTGTTGGTAGACTCAATCATCTTGTTATAATTATCCAATGAAAATTTTGCATCAACAGGAATAATAAAATCTCCAACTCTGACAATCGCATCTACTATTTCTTTATTTGAAAAACTATATTGCATTTGAAACAATTCAGGTGGTAATACATTTGCAAGTAAATTTTCTAATTGAATTTCTCCCAAAACTCCTCTTTGCTTTTGATTTCCTAGAATTCTCTCAAGAGTTTTCATCTGATTAGCAAAGCTTAATACTTGCTCATTTGTCCCCTTAATTTTTTCTAACTCGGTTGTAACATCTTTAATAACTTTATTAGACTCTTTAAATTGTTGAGTTATTGAAACTGATGAACTTTGATGATAATCATTAATTTGTTTATTGATATTATTAAGCTTTTTCTCAATCTCACCCCTACTTTCTCTTGAATTACTATCAATTTCTTTTCTGATGTCCTGGATCTGAGTATTCAGGCTATTTGAGAAATTCAATAAATCAGTAGCTTCAATTGAACTTTTGGATGAACTTGTCTTGTAGATTAAATATATCAGGGTAAAAAAAACAACAACAAGTAAAATTATTATGACTAAATCCATAAAATCAATTTACAATTAATTTATTTATAAAAATAAATAAAGAGAAGATACTATTTACTTAAATACATTTTTCGTCTTGAGTATAAATCGTAAAACTTATCATCCTGCAAATTATCGATGAACAATATACTCTCACCTGTACTCTTCATTTCAGGACCCAACTTCTTGTTTACATTTGGAAATTTACTAAATGAAAATACCGGTTCTTTTATGGCATATCCTTCATATGTTGGATTAAAGTTAAAGTCTTTAACTTTTTTCTCTCCTAACATCACTTTTGTAGCATAATTAACATAAGGCTCATGAAATGCTTTAGAAATAAAAGGAACAGTTCTTGAAGCTCTCGGATTCGCTTCTATTATGTAGACTATATCGTTTACAATTGCAAATTGAACATTAATCAATCCTACTGTATTTAAAGCCTTAGCAATTTTTTTTGTGTGTTCTTCAATTTGCTGGATTACCATATCTCCAAGATTAAATGGCGGCAAACAGGCATTACTATCACCAGAATGGATACCACATGGCTCAATATGCTCCATTATACCAATAATATACACATCTTCCCCGTCACATATAGCATCGGCTTCAGCTTCAATTGCCCCGTCAAGATAATGGTCTAAAAGTAACTTATTGTTTGGAATTTTTCTTAGTAGATTAACTACATGCTCCTCTAATTCCTCTTTATTAATGACAATTTTCATTCCCTGTCCACCAAGAACATAAGAGGGTCTTACAAGTATAGGAAAATCAAGTTCTTCAGCAACTGCCAAAGCTTCATCAGCCGTAGACGCAGTATCAAATTTTGGATAAGGAATATTATTTTCCTTTAATAATGTTGAAAATAAACCTCTGTCTTCAGCTAAATCTAAGGATTTGTAATTTGTTCCAATAATTTTAACACCATATCTTTCCAGCTTTTCAGCGAGTTTTAAAGCAGTTTGGCCACCTAATTGAACGATAACTCCTTCCGGTTTTTCGTGCCTGATTATGTCATATATATGCTCCCAAAAAACGGGTTCGAAATATAATTTATCAGCAATGTCAAAATCCGTTGAAACAGTTTCAGGATTACAATTTATCATGATTGTTTCATAGCCACACTCTGAACTTGCCAAAATTCCATGAACACAGCAATAATCAAACTCAATTCCTTGACCGATTCTATTTGGACCGGATCCAAGAACAATAATTTTCTTTTTATCGGAAACAACACTTTCGTTTTCAGAATATTTTGCACCATCATTGGTTTCAATTTCATTTTCAAAAGTAGAGTAATAATATGGGGTAAATGCTTTAAATTCAGCAGCACATGTGTCGACAAGCTTGTACACCCTATTTATATTCATTTCTTGTCTTTTAGAGTAAACCTCACTTTCAAGACATTTTAGTATGTAAGCAATCTGCCTATCACCATATCCTTTTTGTTTTGCCTCAAGTAATAAATCTCTTGGAATATCATTTATTGAATAATTAGAAATTTCATCTTTTAAGAAAAGTAATTCTTCATATTGCTTTAGGAACCACATATCAATTTTTGTTAACTCATAAATTCTGCTTAACGGAATTCCCATTTGAATAGCATCGTAAATAACAAAAACTCGATCCCATGAGGCAATTGATAGCTTAGAAATAATTGTCTCATAGTCGGTTTCCCCTTTACCGTCAGCTCCTAGACCATTTCTCTTGATTTCTAAAGATTGTGTTGCTTTATGTAAGGCCTCCTGAAAGGATCTACCAATACCCATAACTTCTCCAACCGCTTTCATTTGCAGACCTAATCTTCGATCACTACCCTCAAATTTGTCAAAATTCCATCTTGGAATTTTGACAATAACATAATCTAGTGTTGGTTCAAAGAGTGCTGAAGTTGATTTTGTAATTTGATTCTGAAGCTCATCTAAATTATAACCAGTTGCAAGTTTAGCTGCAATTTTTGCAATTGGATATCCGGTTGCCTTACTTGCTAAGGCTGATGATCTGGAAACCCTAGGATTAATTTCAATTGCAATAATATCTTCTTTTTCATCTGGGCTCACGGCGAATTGAACATTACAACCTCCAGCAAAATCCCCAATACTTCTCATCATTTTAATGGCCATATCCCTCATTCGCTGATAGCAAGTATCACTCAAAGTCATCGCAGGAGCAACGGTGATTGAATCACCTGTATGGATTCCCATTGGATCCATATTTTCAATTGAACAAATAATTACAACATTATCATTTGCATCTCTAAGTAATTCTAATTCATATTCTTTCCAACCAATTAATGCTTTATCAATCATAACTTCATGAATAGGTGAAGTTTCAAGCCCCCTGGTTAATAATTCATCAAAGTCTTTTTCCTCATAAACAAAAGAAGCACCTGTGCCTCCTAAAGTAAAGGAAGCCCTAATAACTAACGGAAAACCAAACTCTTGTGCGATTTCTTTGCCCTTAAGGTAAGAAGTAGCTGTTGCTTGTGGGGCCATAGGAATGCCGATATCAAGCATCAGATTTCTAAATTTTTCTCGATCCTCGGTTATATTTATGGCATTTATATCAACTCCAATAATTTTTACATTAAAATCCTCCCAAATTCCCTTATCGTCAGCCTCAATACATAAGTTTAACGCGGTTTGTCCACCCATAGTTGGTAAAACTGCGTCAATTTGAGGATGTTCCTTTAAAATATGAATAATTGAAGATGTATTTAAAGGCAATAAATAAACATGATCTGCCATTACAGGATCCGTCATTATTGTTGCAGGATTTGAATTAATTAAAATAGTCTCAATTCCATCTTCTCGCAATGAACGTAGAGCTTGAGAACCAGAGTAATCAAATTCACATGCTTGTCCTATGACTATAGGACCTGAACCGATTATTAAAAGAGATTTGAGGTTAGCGTCTTTTGGCATTGAATTAAAGTTTTTTAAATGTACTAATCAAAAAAATAAAAAAAAAGGTGTTACTATAAGTAACACCATATATAATATTAACAATTGTTAATCATTTTATTTCGGGCTATTTTCAGATGAAACCGAAAGCTTCTTTCTACCCTTTGCTCTCCTTCTAGAAAGCACTTTTCTTCCGGCTGCAGTAGACATTCTCTCTCTGAATCCGTGTTTATTTTTTCTCTTACGCTTTGAAGGCTGAAAGGTTCTTTTTGGCATCTTAAAATATTTAGGTGTTTTAAAACTAAAACTGCGGGCAAATATACAAAGACTTTTTACTTAAACAAACCAAATTATTTAATAATTATCAAATTGTTTTTTATTAATTTTAAAACGAAATTTTAATTTTTAGAAGAATGTTTAATAAGTACATAAAACTAATTATCTCTGTTTTGATTTTTTCATTAGCTATCAAACAGTTTGTTGACGGCTCTATTGGTTCTACAGGAAACGGTATCGCTTTAATATTTCTATCATTGATTTTTATTCTACTTTTTTTTAGAAATGAATTTCTAATTCTCGCCTTTTTTCAGTTAAGAAAACAAAACTTAGTTGGTGCTGACAAGTGGTTAAATAGAATCAAAAACCCACAAACTGCACTTACCACGAAACAACAGGGTTATTTTAATTATCTAAAGGGTCTGATCATATCGCAGGAAAACATGAATCAAGCTGAAAAGTATTTTAGGACAGCCATAACACTTGGGTTAAATATGGATCATGACCTGGCAATGGCAAAGCTTAATTTAGCAGGCATACTATTTACTAAAAGAAGAAAAATAGAAGCGCAAAAAATGTTAAAAGAAGCACAAAATCTGGATAAAAATGGGATGCTAACTGATCAAATCAAAATGATGAAAAATCAAATGAAAAAAACAAATATCCCGAATCAGCATTTTGGAAGAAATAATATGAGAAGAAGATAAATTAAACCTTTTCGATAAGTTTTATCAAATTTTCGTTAAACCATTTAGCTCTAAGAATAATCATCTCGTGTCTACCACCTTTTAAAATTATACAATTTGATATATTATTGATTGGGAAAACTTTATCCCTATCCCCATTAATGTGAATTATATCTTCTCTATGAGTATCCTGTCTCCAATTTAAAAGACTTTTAACCGCCCATTCTAAATAGTATTCATCCCTTTCTGTCAAATATCTCTCTGCAAGGTCAATTCTTTTATATAATTTATTAATATTTAATTTCATAGAAATATTTATCGCATTATCAAACATTCCAAAGGGCAAAGCATTATTTAGACCATAATCTCTGGCAATTTTAAAAACCATCGGAAATTCTGAATCTTTTTTAACACTAGAAACAATAATAACCCTTTTTGCATTAATCAGCTTATCTATTTCCTGAACAATAATACCTCCAAAGGAAACACCTAGTAAAATCGGATTATTATGAATTATTTTTTTTGAAAATCTTTTACAATAATTTTTAAGGGACTCACCATTCTTTGGCTGATCCCAATCCAACGTATGAATGCAATAATTGTCATTTTTAAGGTTTATATTTTCAAAAACCTTAGAATTTGCTGCCAATCCTGGCATCATATAAATATGATTTACAGAGTTATCCATTTAGTAAAAAATCGATTTAGTTTAAATTTATTAAATTTGCATTCAACTTTTTAATAAAGTTTTGTTAATTATGGAAATAACAGATAATAACTTTTTAAGACAATTTGAGACAAAAATTAACGGCGGTTTAGCTATAATCGAGTACTCTGTCCAAGAGAGAAAAATTTTCCTTACTAAAATTCTAGTTCCTGAAATGAAAAATAGGGATGCATTCTGTGAAAATTTCATGTCAGAAGTTTTAGAAATTATCAGAGATAGAAATATTAGTGTAGTTCCAACTGCAGCCATAATAACAAAATTTATAAGGAAAAATAGAAAATACAAATCTCTATTACCCGTGGGCATCAGAATATGATACTTGTCTAAAGTTTTTATTTTGGATAATCATTTCTGCCCTCATAAACCCCTCATCATCAATATTTTGCAATTTTGAATACACGAGTTTATTAGATAATTTTGGATCCCAAGGAGTTCTAACCTTTACATAATTATCAGTATACCCGTGAATGTATCCATATTTATTTTCTGATTCATACAAAACAATTCTTTTACTGTTTAATTGTGAATTATAAAAAGCTCTACTCTTTTTTTCTGATAATGACCTTAGAATTCTACTTCTTTGATTTCTAATATTTTTAGGAACGATATTAGACATTAAAGCCGCCTCTGTATCATCTCTTTCAGAATAGGTAAAAACATGTAAATAAGAAATTTCTAGACTTTTAAGAAAGTGGTAAGTCTCTTGAAAATCCTCCTCGGTTTCTCCTGGAAATCCTACGATAACATCAACCCCAATACAAACATTATCTATTTTTCTATTTATATATTCAATTTTTTTCTGGTAAAGTTCTTTTTGATACCTCCTTTTCATTAATCCTAATATTTTGTTTGACCCACTTTGTAATGGAATATGAAAATGTGGTACAAATAAATTACTTTGAGAAATAAAATCAATTATTTCATTTTTAAGAAGGTTTGGTTCTACAGATGAAATTCTGAGCCTTTCAATTCCCATTGATTTGTCTAGTTCTTTGATCAAATCAAAAAAAGTTGACTTATGTTTTTTATTACCATACTCACCTTTTCCATAATCCCCAATATTGACGCCGGTTAAAATGATCTCTTTTACACCCTTAGAAGCAATTTTAGAAATATTGTCTTTTATATTTTCTAAAGAATCACTTCTAGAAAAACCTCTTGCCCTAGGAATTGTACAATAAGTACACTTATAATCACAACCATCTTGGACTTTTAAAAAAGATCTAGTTCTATCGTCTACAGAGTAGCTGCTTTCATATGTTTCAATATCATTAATATTACAGGAATGAACTAAAGGTTTATCGTTGTTTTTTAAGTCTTCTATATAATCAACAACATTAAATTTTTCATTTGCACCTAAAACTAAATCTACACCGGGAATATTAGAAATTTCGACTGGTTTTAATTGTGCATAACAACCAATAACTATGTTTTTTGCACTTGAGTTATTTCTTTTTGCTTTGTTTAAGATATTTTTAAACTTTTTATCAGCATTTTCAGTAACTGAACAAGTATTAATCACATAAAAGTCTGCTTTGTTGGAAAAATCGGTTAACTCATACCCATTTTCTTTAAATGATCTTGCAATTGTTGAAGACTCTGTAAAATTCAATTTACAACCTAATGTATGAAATGCAACTTTTTTAACGCTTGTCATTATTTATAATAATAAAAGGATTGTAAATTTACGACTAAATAAATACCAAAAAAAGCTTTGACTATCAAATATAAACTTACACTTAACTCATTAGTTGCAATAATGGTTTTTTGCAGTTGCAGTAGCGTTTCTGATTTTGACACAAACAATGTCTTTAGATATAATGAACATAAAAATATTAACTCTTTAGATCCTATATATGCCAAAGATATTGCTAATATTTGGGCGGTTAACCAAATCTTTGACGGATTGGTTGAGATGGATAGTGTAATGAATATAACCCCGTCAATAGCAAAAAAATGGAGTATTTCAGACGATGGGAAATTATATAGTTTTCTTATTGATAATTCGGTTAAATTTCACCCTCATCACAAAATAAAAAACAGAAATGTTACAGCACATGATTTTGAGTATAGTTTTAATAGATTGATTGATCCAAAAATAGCAGCTCCAGGTGCTTGGGTTTTAGATAAAGTTGAAAGCTTTAGTGCAGTTAATGATTCTATTTTTGAAATTAAATTAAAAGATCCATTTAATGCTTTTTTAGGAATACTTACAATGAAATACTGTTCTGTTGTACCAAAAGATGTAGTTGAATTTTATGGTGAAAAATTTCGTTCAAATCCAATTGGAACGGGGCCATTTAAATTTAAAAGATGGGAAGAAAACATCAAACTTGTTTTGAGAAAAAATACAGAATACCACAAAACGAATAAAAATGGAGAAAAACTTCCATTTCTTGAAGCGGTATCAATTTCATTTTTACCAGAGAAACAAAGCGAATTTCTTCAGTTAATTAAAGGGGAGATTGATTTTATTTCTGGACTTGATAACTCTTACAAAGATGAAGTAATTAATTATAAGGGTGAGCTAAAAGAAGAATATAAGAGTTCAATTGAGATGATGAGAGGCCCCTTCTTGAATACAGAATACTTGGCATTTTTCATGGATTCCAATAATAAAACGATACAATCTGAGCTGATTAGGAAGGCGATAAATATTGGTTTTGACAAAGAAAAAATGATAAAATATCTAAGGAATGGTATTGGAATTGCAGCTAATGGAGGTTTTATCCCTTATGGGCTACCCGGTTATTCTAGAAATAAAAACAATGAATATGATATATCAAAGGCAAAAAAATTGGTTAATGAGTACAAAAAAAAATATAACGAAAGTCCATCGATAAAACTTACAACTTCAAGCAATTATTTAATCTATTGCGAATTCCTTCAGAAAGAATTGGAAAAAATAGGAATTAAAATAATTATAGACGTAATTCCAGGTTCAGCACTCAAACAAGCAAAAGCTAATGGAAAATTAAATTTCTTTAGAGCTAGCTGGATAGCAGACTATCCGGATGCTGAAAATTATTTATCATTGTTTTACAGCAAGAATTTTGCCCCAAATGGACCAAATTATACACATTTTTTTGATCAAAATTATGACAAACTCTATGAGCAATCGTTAAAGGAAAATGATCAGACTAACAAAGAGTTTTTATATAAAAAAATGGATTCTATTGTGATTTCTAATTCCGTAATTGTACCTCTTTTCTATGATGAAGTTGTAAGATTTGTGTCTAAGGATGTGAAGGAAATGAAGATTAATCCTACAAATTTATTAGATTTAAGATCGGTTAGGAAAGACTAAAGATACTTTTTCATTACAACGTTATTAACCTCAAATCCGTTTCTAGAGTAAAATTTAACTAATGTTTCTTTACAAAATAATGTTATTCTGTAACACCCCTTAATTTCCCCTATTTTTATCAGTTCCTTAATTAAAGCAACTCCAATCATTTTTCCTCTTATATTGCTGTCAACTACAATATCTTCAATATGACCAGCAACCTCTCCTCTGATTTTATTTTCAACAACCAAGCTACCGTATGCAACAACTTTATTATTATAAATACCAACAATAGAATTAGAACTTGAGTTTGATATAAAATCACTCCACGCTTTATTTAAATTAATTTTTGAAATATCTATTTCCTTGAGTTGATTTAATAATACTATTATTTCTTTTAAATCAGATCTTTTAACAGCTCTAAAATCTATTTCAGCCATGTTTTGAATAATTTATTGGTTAAATGTATAAAAAAAAGCCTCTTAATTTTATATAAGAGGCTCAAAGATTT
Source organism: uncultured Bacteroidota bacterium (assembly GCA_902557655.1). GTDB lineage: Bacteria > Bacteroidota > Bacteroidia > Flavobacteriales > Flavobacteriaceae > MED-G13. The sequence continues at coordinate 28,634 of CACEAZ010000010.1, read as the reverse complement.
TTAAAAAAACTGATTTTTATTTTTTATTGAATTTCGCGTATTTGGTTTTGAATTTGTCTATTCTACCAGCGGTATCAACAAGTTTAGCTTTACCAGTATAATAAGGATGAGATGTTCTAGAGATCTCAAGCTTTACAAGTGGATAATCTACTCCATCAACAGATACAGTTTCACTTGTTTGAGCTGTTGATTTGGCTAAAAATATATCATTATTAGACATGTCTTTGAATGCGACAAGTCTATAGTTTTCAGGGTGTATACCTTTTTTCATTTTACTGATTTTGAGGTGCAAATTTATTGAATTTTTAACATTAAACAATTTTTGTAAGTGTTTTATTTAATTTTTTTGGAATATCCTTTTTGTATATTTGAAGCAAATTATGAAAATATGGATACTACCCTCAAAAAAAATTCTATTGATCTTGGTGTAAAACTAGGAACTCTTTTATTCGTAATAACAACAATAATTTACATTATAGATATAAAATTATTCACAAATTTTTCTGTGATTCTTGCCTACATGATACCAGCACTAGGTTTTAGTATATACTCTGTTTTTAGTGCAAGAAAATTACAGAATGATATAATTTCTTTTAAAGAGGCGTTTACTGCTTATTTTTTATGTATTGCTATTGGCTATTTAATTGTTACTTTCGGAAACATTGTAATTTTTAAAATTATTGATCCTGCTGCTGCAGACATAATTCATGAAGAAATAATGGTAAGTTCAAAAGTAATGATGGAAAATTTCGGGGCTACCTCTGAAATGATAAGTGAAGCAATGAACGAAATGCAAAATAATCATTCATTCTCTTACATGGCAATTTTTCAAAATTATGCTAATGCTCTATTAAGAAATGCAATTTTTGGACTCTTGGTAGCCGTTGTAATGAAAAAATCATAAACATTAGTGAATATTTCTGTCATAATACCGCTTTTAAATGAAAAAGAATCTCTTTTAGAGTTAATAAACTCTATTGATGAGCTTATGAAAGCATATAGCTTTACTAATGAGATTATTCTAATTGATGACGGAAGTACAGACGGTTCTTGGGAATTAATACAAAACCTATCAATTGATAAAAAGAACATCAAAGGAATAAGATTTTTAAGAAATTATGGTAAATCTCAAGCGCTTCATGCCGGGTTTTTGAAATGTCAAGGAGAAGTAGTATTTACAATGGATGCGGATCTTCAAGATGATCCAAAAGAAATTCCTGAAATGTATAATATGATTACAAATGATAATTATGATTTGGTTTCAGGATGGAAGAAAAAAAGATACGATTCGGTATTATCAAAAAATATTCCCTCCAAAATTTTCAATTTTGCTGCAAGATTAACGTCAGGAATCAAACTAAATGACTTTAATTGTGGATTAAAAGCTTTCAAAAGAGATGTGATAAAATCAATAAATGTATATGGAGAAATGCACAGATACATCCCTATTTTGGCTAAAAATGAGGGTTTTAAAAAAATTGGTCAAAAAATTGTTAATCATAGGCCCCGAAAATACGGAAGAACTAAATTTGGAGCCAGTAGATTTCTTCATGGATTTTTAGATCTTTTAACAATTTGGTTTATTTCTAGTTTTGGCAAAAGACCAATGCATCTTTTTGGATCATTAGGACTTTTAATGTTAACTACAGGTTTATTATTTGCAATTTTTCTTGGGTATGATAAATTATTTGTAAATCCCTTGGGCAAATTAATAACAGAAAGACCTGAATTTTATATTAGCCTGGTTACAATGATTATAGGAAGTCAATTTTTTTCAATGGGATTCATCGGGGAATTAATGTTACGAAACAGCAATAAAAAACCGCAATATAAAATTTCCAAAAAATTAAATTTGTGATTACTTTAACAGATTAATTCATCTTTAAAAAAACTTAAATCATAAATTTACCTCCTTATTTTATGACTGAAGAAATACTAAAAAATATAAATAATTGGGGAAAGAAACCGTTTGACAAGAAGACGATCCAAGAATTAAATATTCTTAAAAAAAATGATTCTGAGCTTAACGATTCATTCTATAAAAATTTGGAGTTTGGCACCGGAGGTATGAGAGGAATAATGGGTGTAGGAACCAATCGTATTAATAAATATACAATCGGAAAAAATACCCAGGGAATATCGAATTTCATTAACAATCAACAAAATATTTCAAAAAAAGTTGTGATCGCTTTTGATTGTAGAAAAAACAGTAATACACTGGCTAAGGTTGTTGCAGACGTATTTTCAGCAAATGGAATTAAGGTATATTTATTTTCATCCTTAAGACCAACCCCTGAGTTATCATATGCAGTCAGAAAACTTAATTGTACATGTGGTATTGTTCTAACTGCCTCTCACAATCCACCAAAATATAATGGCTACAAGGTTTATTGGAGTGACGGAGGTCAAATTGTTCCTCCGATTGATAAAAAATTAATAAGTGAGATTGAAAAGATACAATTTGAAGAAGTAAAATTTAACGCTAATAATTCACTAATTGAGATCATTGAACAAGGATTTGATAATGAATTCATTAATCTTTGTCTTACAACTGGATTAAATAAAGAAATCATTTCAAGGAAAGAAAATAAAATCGTTTTCACTGCACTTCACGGAACTTCATCAGTAATTATGCCTAGGCTACTAAAAAAGGCAGGTTACTTAAATGCTAAATTTGAAAAATCTCAAATGTCACCTGACGGTAATTTTAGTACTGTTAAATCTCCAAACCCTGAAGAAATTGAATCAATGGATTTAGCATTAAAACTAGCAAATTTAGAAAATGCTGAAATGGTTATAGGAACTGACCCAGATGCTGATAGACTTGGTGTAGCTGTAAGAGATTTAGATGATAATCTGGTACTGATTAATGGAAATCAATTAATGATTGTTGTTTTTGATTATTTACTAAAATTAAAGTCAAACAATGAAGAATTAAATAAGGATTATTTTATTGCATCAACAATAGTTTCAACTCCAATTATAAAAAAAATTGCTCAAAACTATAATGTAGATTGCAAATTGAGTTTAACTGGATTTAAGTGGATAGCTAAAATGATAGAAGATTTCCCAAACCAAAAATTTATTGCTGGTGGAGAAGAAAGTTATGGACTAATGATTGGCGATGAGGTTAGAGATAAAGATGCAATTACTGCAAGCCTATTAGCATATGAGATGATGTCTTTTTACAAACAAAATAACACCTCTGTTTTTCATCAACTCATTAAACTTTATATCAAATATGGATTTTATAAAGAAAAGCTTATTTCAATTGTGAAGGAAGGTCAAAAAGGTCAAAAGGAAATTAATGATATAATAGAACATTTCCGGAAAACCCCTCTAGATTTTATCGGTGAATCAAAGGTTAAATACGTTTGTGATTATCAAAAATCAATCAAAAAAAATATACTTACGCAAAAAACCGAAACAATTGAATTACCCAAATCAAATGTTATTGAATTTGAATCAATTGACGGATACAAATTAATTCTTAGACCTAGTGGAACTGAACCAAAAATAAAAATGTATATAAGCGTAAATTCTAAAATTCAAACCATTAGTGAATTTAAAGAGGTAAATTTGATGTTAGATGCAAAATTAAACGAGATCGTTTCTAAAATCAATTTATGAAAAAAAATTACTTCAATAGAATTTTTTCCTACGCATGGATTTTTAGAAAATATTTTGTCTTAAATATATTTTCAAATGTTTTTTATGCATTTTTTGGGACATTATCAATGATCTCACTGTTTCCAATGCTTAAGGTATTATTTAATCAGACGGAGCAACTAACATCTCCTCCCGTATGGTCTGGAATTTCAGACTTAGCAAATTATTCTGAAAATTATCTAAACTATTTTGTAACCTTAAAAAAAGCAGAAGGAAATAACGATGTTTTAATTTTTATGGTTGGTCTTATTGTAATTACATTTTTGTTAAAGAACATCTTTAATTATATGTCAATGTTCTTTATTACATATTTAAGAAATGGAGTTGTTAAAAATATTAGAAACGATATTTACAAGAGCATTATTAAATTATCACTTTCATATTATTCAGAGAAAAAAAGAGGTGATATAGTGGCCAGAATATCATCAGACGTGCAAGAGTTAGATCACTCTTTTTTATCAATTTTTGAATTGATTGTAAAAGATCCATTGATGGTTTTATTCACCTTATTATCAATGTTTCTTATAAGTCCAAAACTTAGCATATTTGTAATTGTTTTTATCCCTATCTGTGGATTTGTTATTTCACTAGTGGGTAAATCACTAAGAAGAAAATCATTAAAGGTTCAAAAAGAACAAGGCCAATTTATATCTCTTGTTGATGAAACTTTATCTGGAATGAAGATTTTAAAAATATTCAACGCTGAAGAAAAGTTTCAAAAAAAGTTTATGAACTCAACGATTCGTTTTTATAAATTTTCTAATAGCGTTTTAAACAGAAAGAACTTAGCCAGCCCCTTGAGTGAATTTTTAGGAATCACTGCTATTGCTGGAGTACTGTGGGTTGGAGGAATGATGGTTTTAAAGGAAAACTCACTAGATGCTAGTGCATTTATTGTTTATCTTGGATTAGCCTACAATATTCTAACTCCAGCAAAATCGTTAAGTAGAGCTACCTATAAAGTAAAAAAAGCAACTGCAGCAGCAGAAAGAATATTTGATGTTATAGATAACGACACAATCATATCAGAAAATAAAAATGCTCTTGAAATTAATTCATTTGATCACAATATTGAGATTAAAAACATGTCATTTTCATATGAAAATGATATTGTAATTAACAATTTAAACCTGACAATACCCAAAGGAAGTAGTGTAGCACTGGTTGGACAATCTGGAAGTGGAAAATCAACATTGGCTAACCTTATATGTAGATTTTATGATACACAGAAAGGGGAAATACGTTTTGACAATACAGATATAAAAAATCTAAAAAAAGAATCTTTGAGAAAAATGATTGGTTTAGTCACACAAGATTCAATACTTTTCAATGATACTATAAAAAATAATTTATTGATTGCTAAAGAGGATGCAACAAACGATGAAATCATAAATTGTTTAAAAGTTGCTAATGCATGGGAATTTGTCAAAAAATTGCCAAAAAAAATTGATACAAATATTGGAGATTCTGGGAATAAGCTCTCAGGAGGTCAAAAACAAAGATTAAGTATTGCTAGAGCTGTCTTAAAAAATCCTCCAATTTTGGTTCTTGATGAAGCTACTTCAGCGCTAGACAGCGAAAGTGAAAAACTTGTACAAACTGCTTTAGACAATCTAATGAAAGATAAAACATCTATTGTTATAGCACACAGGTTATCAACCATCCAAAACTCAGAAAAAATCATTGTACTAGAGAAAGGACAAATTATCGAATCTGGAAAACACAAAGAATTAATGAAAAAAGACGGTGTTTACAGTAATTTGGTTAAAATGCAATCCATTTAAACTTGTGTTTAAAAGAGGTGAATAACTATTTATTTTAAACAATTTATTCACTTATTAAATACATTATTTTCCGTTAAATTTAGCATTCATATTTATATATCATAATGATATCTTTTTTTCAAACTAATCATAAAACAATTTATGCTGTCCAATCAGAAAAAAAAATTCCTACCGAAGGAATTAGTAAACTAGAATGGCTGTTTGGAAACGCTAAACTTATTTCAGAAGACAAAATAATAAACAATTATATAGGGCCAAGAGCTGCAATGGTTTCACCATGGAGCACAAATGCTGTTGAGATTACACAAAACATGGGTCTTGAATCAATCAATAGAATTGAAAAATACATGCTAGAAGACAGCATTTCTAACTTTGATCCAATGTTGAACCAAAGATTTAAAACTCTAAGTCAAGATTTATTTGAAATTAATATTGTCCCAGAAGAAATAAATTATATTGAAAATATTGATAAATACAACGCCAAAGAGGGCTTGTCATTAAACCTTGAAGAAATTGATTATTTAAATAATGTTTCAAAGGAAATCGGTAGGAAATTAACAGATTCTGAAATTTTTGGCTTCTCACAAGTCAATTCAGAACACTGTAGGCATAAAATTTTCAATGGCAAATTTATTATTGATGGAGATGAAAAGGAAATGTCTCTTTTTTCACTAATTAAAAAAACTTCGAAAACTAATTCTGAAAATTTAGTTTCAGCATATAAAGACAATGTAGCATTCATCAAAGGTCCTAAAATCCAACAATTTTCACCTAAAAGCGCTGATAAATCAGAATTTTATAAAACTACAGAAATTGAAACGGTAATTTCTTTAAAAGCTGAAACACATAATTTTCCTACAACTGTTGAACCTTTTAATGGTGCTGCTACAGGATCAGGTGGTGAAATCAGAGACAGATTAGCTGGTGGGAAAGGATCTATACCATTAGCTGGAACAGCTGTATATATGACTCCATATTCTAGAATCAATTCAAAGGAGTGGGAAAATAAAATTGAAAGTAGAGAATGGCTTTATCAGAAACCCATTGATATATTGATCAAAGCATCAAACGGTGCCTCTGACTTTGGTAATAAATTTGGGCAGCCGCTTATTGCAGGATCAATATTAACATTTGAAAACAATGACAAAAATGAAATTCAGTCATATGATAAGGTAATTATGTTAGCTGGTGGTATTGGTTATGCAAATAAAAAACATGCAATTAAGGAAAAACCGTTAAAAGGCGATCTAATTGTAATAATGGGTGGTGATAATTACAGAATTGGTATGGGTGGAGCAGCTGTTTCATCAGCTGATACCGGTGAGTTCTCATCAGGAATTGAGTTAAATGCGATCCAAAGATCAAATCCTGAAATGCAAAAAAGAGTTGCTAATGCGATAAGAGGTACAATTGAAAATAAAAATAATTGTATTGTTTCGATTCATGACCATGGGGCTGGAGGGCATTTAAACTGTTTGACAGAATTAGTCGAGGAAACTGGAGGTTTTATTGAATTAGACAACTTACCCATCGGAGATCCAACTTTATCAAATAAGGAAATCATTGGAAATGAATCTCAAGAGAGAATGGGACTGATCATTAAAAAGGAAAATATAGATGAATTTATTAGAATTTGTGAAAGAGAAAAAGCACCTGTTTATGTTGTAGGCAAAGTTAGCGATGACAATAATTTTAAAATTTACTCTGAAAAATCTAATGAAAGCTGTGTTGACCTGAATTTAAAGCACTTTTTTGGAAGTTCGCCCAAAACAATGCTTACTGATAATTCGATATCAAAATTATATAATAAAATTTCTTACGACTCTAGATATCTATATAATTACTTAGAGGATTTACTTAGTCTGGAGGCAGTTGGTTGTAAAGACTGGCTAACAAACAAAGTAGATCGCTGTGTAGGAGGTAAAGTTGCTAAGCAACAATCTGTTGGTCAATTACAGTTGCCTCTTAATAATTGTGGAGTTATGGCATTGGATTTTGAAACCGACAACGGAATAGCCACTTCAATTGGCCACTCTCCTATTTCTGGACTTATTGACCCTGTTGCTGGAAGCAGAAACAGTATTGCAGAAGCATTAACAAATATAATTTGGGCTCCAATAAAAGATAATATTAGTGGAATATCTCTCTCAGCAAATTGGATGTGGCCATGTAAGAATAAGGGTGAAGATGCAAGACTTTTTAAAGCTGTTGAAGCCGTTTCTGAATTTGCAATTGATTTAGGTATAAATATTCCTACAGGAAAAGATTCCCTTTCAATGAATCAAAAATATAAGGATCAAGAGGTAAAGTCGCCTGGAACGGTTATTATTTCTGCAACAGGCCATTGTGAAAATATCAATTTTGTAGTTGAGCCTGTTTTTAAGAAAAATTATGGATCCATTTATTACATTAATTTATCAAATGACAAATTTAAGCTAGGCGGTTCCTCATTTTCTCAAATAATGGGTAATGTAGGACTTGAAACTCCGTCAATCCAAAATCCTGAATTCTTCAAAAAAACTTTCAATGTCGTTCAGGATTTGATAAAAAATGAATTAATCATAGCAGGTCATGATATAGGATCAGGTGGTTTGATTACAAGCTTATTAGAGATGTGCTTTCCTAGCATTAATATTTCTGCGAATATTGATTTATCTGCATTAAATGAGAAGGATTCAGTAAAATTATTGTTTTCCGAAAATTGTGGTCTCATAGTTCAAAGCAAGTCTGAGGAAATCGAAAAAATATTTACCCAATTTTTAGTTGAGTATTATAAAATTGGTGAAGTAATTTCAGGTGATTCAATGATGATAAAAAATGATTCTGATGAATTTGTCTTTGAAATACCTAAACTCAGAGACATTTGGTTTAACACCTCTACTCAACTTGACGCAAAACAAACTGCTAATAATTTAGCAAACGAAAGATTCAAAAATTATAAGAAACAACCCCTTAAATTTAAATTTCCAAAAGAATTTAAAGGTGAAATAAAGATTGGTTTAAATTCATCCAAACCGATAGCAGCAGTTTTGAGGGAAAAAGGAAGTAATAGTGAACGAGAGTTGGCAAATGCCCTTCACATGGCTGGCTTTCTTGTCAAAGATATTCACATGACAGATCTTATTTCAGGTCGTGAAAATTTAGAAGATATTAAATTTTTAGGTGCTGTTGGCGGATTTTCAAATTCAGATGTTCTTGGGTCTGCAAAGGGATGGGCTGGTTCATTTAAATACAATGAAAAAGCAAAAAAAGCATTAGTGAATTTTTTTAATAGAGAAGACACATTGTCAATTGGGATTTGCAACGGATGTCAATTATTTATGGAATTGGATTTAATTTACCCTGATCATGAAAATCATGGTAAAATGACATACAACGATTCAAAAAAGCATGAAAGCATCTTTACTTCTGTAAATATTAAAAAAAATAACTCGATAATGTTAGGTTCATTAGAGAACCTAAATCTTGGAGTTTGGGTAAGCCATGGTGAGGGAAAATTTAATTTACCTTACTCTGAAAATAAATATAATATAATCGCAAACTATTCTTACAATGAATATCCGTCAAACCCAAATGGATCAGATTATAATACAGCAATGATGTGTAGTACTGACGGAAGACATCTTGTTACCATGCCCCATATTGAAAGATCTATTTTTAAATGGAACTGGGCCTATTACCCTGACAAAAGAACAGAAAAGGTAAGCCCTTGGATAGAAGCATTTACAAATGCCAAAAATTGGATCTTAAGTAATAAGTGTATTTCGGAATAGTATTTGCCTAATTATATTTAAAATGAATAAATGAATCATATACGATTATTAATTTTCTGTGCATTCTTTCCTTTTTTATGTTTTTCACAAAAAAATGAAAAGTTTCATAAGGTTAAGATTAATTACACCTCTCCTGCCGATTTAGTAAAACTTGCTAAGCAAGGTGTTTGTATCGACCATGGTCTTCACAAGAAAAATCACTTTTTTATTTCTGATTTTTCAGAATCAGAAATTGAAAAAATGTTGTCTCTAAATTTTGATTATGAGATTTTAATTAACGATGTGACTCATTTCTACAAACAAAGAAATAAATTAAGTAATAAATCAGCTAAAAATATTTTTTGTGAAGAAAATGAAAATATATTAGAAACACCTGAAAATTATGATTTTAAACCATCCGATGATTTTGGTGGGTTTTACACTTACAATGAGATGCTTAACGAATTAGATGATATGCACAGTCTATATCCTGAAATTATATCGGCTAGAAGTGATATTAAAGACGAAACCTTTTCTTCTTCCCCACACATTCATGAAACCTATGAAGGCAGATATTTACAGTGGGTGAAAATTTCTGACAATCCTAATATCTCTGAAGGGGAACCTCAAATATTATATACTGCTCTTCATCACGCAAGAGAGCCCGCATCATTACAACAATTAATTTATTTCATGTGGTATTTGTTAGAAAATTACGATTCGAATGACAGTATCAAGCAAATTATTGATAATTCAGAATTATTTTTTGTTCCGTGTGTAAATCCAGACGGTTATATTTTTAATGAAACAATAGAACCTAATGGTGGAGGAATGTGGAGAAAAAACACAAGAGACTCCCATGGTGTAGACAATAACAGAAATTATTCATACATAGATGAAAATGGCAATGAAGTATGGAATACATCTGGGACTTCTAGCAATCCAAATGGAAGTACCTATGCTGGGGATGGCCCATTTTCTGAATCTGAAAATAGAGCCATTAGATATTTTGTTGAGTCAAATAATTTTAAGATTGCGTTAAATAATCACACTTATGGAAACTTGCTACTTTATCCATATGGATATGATTATAATCAGACAACAGACGATGATGATATTTTCCAATTTATTTCTTCAGCACTTGTCAGTGAGAATAATTATGATAATATAATTAGCGCTGATTTATATCCAGCTGCCGGGGATAGTGATGACTTTATGTATGGCATGTTAAATACCGAGAATAATCAAGTGCGAGAAAAAATATTTGCGATGACGCCTGAAATCGGTAGTTCATTTTGGCCACAAGCATCAACAATTGAAGATATTTGTAAAGGAATGTTACATTTAAATCTTACCGCAGCAAAAATGATAGGAAACTATGCTTCATTAAAAGATTTTACTGAAAACTTTATATCTTCAAATACATTTAGTGCAAACTTTGAATTACAAAGATTAGGAATTATAGATAATGGTAGTTTTAACATTCAAATTGAACCAATATCTTCAAATATTATTTCCACGACCCCAGAAATAAATTTAAATTCATTAAATATCGGTGAAATTATTAATGGGTCATTTCAAATTGAATTAAATGAATCTACTAATTCAGGTGAGGATGTAATTTTTAAGTATATTTTAGATAACGGTTCTTTCTCCGAGGAAATTATCGTAAAAAAAATATTTGGTGCCCCTATTCTATTATTTGAAGATGAAAGTGATAATTATTCTGATTATTGGACCATAGATTCGAGTTGGTCAGAAACTTTTGAGGAATATAATTCACCACAAACCAGTATCACAGATTCACCTTATTCAAATTACAGTAATAATGCACTTGAAACAATTAATCTTTTAAATGATATAAACTTGTCAGGTTATTCATATGCTGAGATAAATTTTAACGCAAAATGGAATATAGAATCAGGTTATGACTATGTTCAAATTGAAATATCTAACGACGGTGGGGCTTCCTGGGAACCCCAGTGTGGCAAGTATACCAGAAAGGGTGTAGAAACACAAGAAGATGCTTTAAACGAACCACTGTATGATGGGAATCAAGATGAGTGGGTTAATGAAAGTATTTTATTAACAGATTATATTGATCAAGAAATTTCAATAAGATTCAAACTTAAATCTGATGGAGGACTAAGAAGAGATGGTTTTTATTATGATGATTTTAAAATTAGAGCACTTTCTTCCAGCTTAAGTAGTTCTGAAAACACCCTAAATAAAGCTAAAATTTATCCGATACCTTCTGATAATATGATATATATATCGTCAGAAGAAGAAATTAAAGAAATTAAAGTTTTTGACGTTTTAGGTAAAGAGATTATGTCTTTTAATCAAAATAATATTGAGAATTTTTCAATTGAAAATTTAAAATCAGGGGTTTATATAATAAAATTATTTTCCTTAGAGGGTACTGAAAATCATAGGATTATAAAAAAATAATTTAATTTTATTTTAAATATACTATGCGGGCATACTATATTTGTATTTATTACCCTTCATCAATTTTGATTGAAAAAAATTAATATACTTTTAAATTGAAAAAATCACTTATTCGCATTTCATAACTTTTATATCTTGGACTACTTAAATAATAAATACAGTAATAGAGCTGATTTTGTCTTAAGACAAACATGGAAAAATATTGAAAAAATGTATAATTCGGAGGCTGCGCTTTATGATGTTACATTTCCTATTGGTTTTACCTTAATAAGTATTGATATTGAAAACGGATCACCATCAACTTCAATTGGACCCACAATGGGATTAGAATCAAATAGCTTATCAAGGATTTTAAACTCGATGGAAAATAAAAATTTAATTATGAGGAGACCTAACCCAGATGATGGTCGCGGAATAATAATTTATTTAACAAAACTTGGAATTGAAAAAAGGGAAATAGTAATAAAAAAAATTAAACATTTCAAGAAACTTGTTCGCTCTAGGATAGATGAATCAGACTTGGAGGCATTTCATCGGGTGACATTTAAAATAAATGAAATCATAGAAGAAGGTGATGTTTTTAAAAACTAAAACTCTCTTTTCTTATTTAGCTCATTTATCTTATTTAGTTCATTTTGAGGAATAACCTTTAAAAAAGACTCGTGTTGTTCTATTGCGTGTGCGATTTGATTTACAATATCTTCTGTTGAGTCATTTTCATAATCAATATCAAGAGGTTTTTTTATCGTAAATGATTGCAATATATTTTTTTTCTTAACGCGAAGCCCTTTTTTATCAAATGACCTTCTGAATCCATCAATTACAATAGGAACAACAATAGGCTTGTATTGTTTAATTAAAAAAGCTGTTCCTTTTCTTACAGGTTTAAATGGAGTTGTGGTGCCTTGAGGAAAGGTAATTACCCAACCATCATCTAGAGCTTTTCCAATGTTAGAAATATCACTAAATTTTACTTTTCTATTTACATCTTGACCATTACTTCTCCATGTTCTTTCAATACTTACAGATCCAGCATATGCCAACATTTTTGGTATGAATCCTGAATTCATAGTTTCCTTGGCTGCAATAAAGTAGATATTTAATTTGGGGCTCCATAGATAACCAATATTTTTTATCGAGTCAAGGCGACCTTTGAGACTTGCATTAAAAACATGAAACATAGCAACAACATCGGAAAAATATGTTTGATGATTTGAAATAAATAAAACATTATTGTCTGGTAGATCTCTAATTATCTCTGAGCCTTCAATTTTCAATTCGTTAAATCCTCTGTATCTTCTGTGAGTGTAGGCACCAAGTACTCTTATAAGCCATTTTTTTATAAAAAGTATATGTCCAAAAGGGTTTCTTTTAAAAATTGGCATTTAAAATTTGATAAAAGTTATATAAATCATAATTAATTACTTTGATGCCAAATACCTTTCAGCATCAAGTGCGGCCATACATCCGGTTCCAGCAGCTGTAATTGCTTGTCTGTATGTATGATCAGCAGCATCTCCTGAAACAAAAACGCCTTCAATATTTGTTTTTGTGGAACCAGGTTTATTAATTATGTAACCTGTTTCGTCCATTTCAATAAACGGACTAAAAATATCAGTATTAGGTTTGTGCCCTATGGCTACAAAAAAACCAGTAGCTGGAATTTCTTCAAGTTTACCAGAGATATTATTCTTAATTAAAATTGAGGAAACTAATTGCCCGTCCCCTTTGACTTCAACTGTAGAAGTATTAAATAAAATTTGAATATTCTTTGTTTTCATCACTCTCTCCTGCATGATTTTTGATGCCCTAAAGTTGTCCTTTCTGACAAGCATTGTAACTTTACTACATAATTTTGAAAGGTAATGTGCTTCTTCACAAGCTGAATCGCCACCTCCAACAATTACAACTTCTTGGTTTTTATAAAAAAATCCGTCACAAACGGCACAAGCTGAAACACCCCCACCAGTTTCTAAATATTTTTTTTCTGATTCCAATCCTAGATATTTTGCAGATGCACCAGTAGAAATAATTATTGTATCGCACACTAAAATCTTTTCGTCATTTACCCACAGTTTTAAATCATCAGAAAAATCAACCTTTGTAATCCATCCATTTCTAATATCAGTTCCAAATCTTTCGGCTTGTTTTTGTAACTGTATCATCATTTCTGGGCCAGAAACTCCTTCAGGATAACCGGGGAAATTTTCAACATCTGTTGTAGTTGTCAATTGACCTCCAGGCTGAATACCTTGATATAATACAGGCTTCATATTTGCCCTGGCTGCATATATAGCAGCGGTATATCCAGCAGGACCAGAACCAATAATAAGGCAGTTTATTTTTTCACTCATCATTATGGAATTTAGTTAACAAAAATATATAAATATTGTTGATTTCAACTATATATTAGAGCTATAAATAACTAGTTTTTTGTAATTTCATCAAAAGGAAAAATTTATGAAAAAAGTCATAGCATTATTTATCTTTTTATTCACTTATGCAAACTCGTTTACATCAGATTTAAAATACGAAGTGATTGTTTCAGATATTGCAGTTCCATGGTCATTTACTTTTCTTCCGGATAGTTCAATTTTAATAACAGAAAGAAAAGGTCAATTAATTCATTACAAAAACGGGGAAAAATTATTAATAAAAAACCTTCCTAAAATAATTGCCAAAAATCAAGGAGGATTATTAGATGTAGAATTACATCCAAATTATAAATCAAACGGTTGGATTTATATATCATACTGTTCATCGAATGATGAAAATGATGGTATGAATACTTCAATTATGAGATTTCAAATCAAAAATAATAAAGCGATTAATAAAGAAATTATTTATAAAGCTACACCTAACAGCAAAAGATCTATTCATTTTGGAAGTCGAATAGTTTTTGACAATCAAAATTATTTATTTTTCAGTATCGGAGACAGAGGGAATAGAGATTTAAATCCTCAAGATATTAATAGAGACGGAGGAAAAATATATAGACTTCATGATGATGGAAGAATTCCTATTGATAATCCATTTGTAGATGAAAAGAATTCTAAAAAAGCAATCTACAGTTATGGACATAGAAATACTCAAGGTATGTTTTACGATATTGAAAATAATCAAATATGGACACACGAACATGGACCAAGAGGTGGTGATGAAATAAATATTATTGAAGCTGGTAAAAATTACGGATGGCCACTAGCAAGTTATGGTATAAATTATATTGGTACAAAATTCACTAATAAAACCACTATTGCGGGTATGGAAGACCCTTTGCACTATTGGGTTCCTTCCATAGCTCCAAGTGGTATGATTTTGATAAAAAATTCAAAATATGAATCTCTTAATAACAGCATCTTAATCGGATCTTTAAAATTCCAATATCTTCACCAGTGTATTTTAGAGGTTGGGAAAAATGGAATAACTAAGATAAAAGATGAAAAAAAACTACTTGAAGATATTGGAAGGGTTAGATCAATTGAGATTGATTATAATGATAACATTTATGTAGGTGTCGAAAATTTAGGAATCATAAAATTATTGGAATAATATGTTTGTGATTGGAATTACAGGTGGTACTGGTAGTGGTAAAACTACCATAATCAATAGGATAATTAAAGAAACATATGATCTAGATATAAACTTTATTTCCTCCGACTCATATTACAAAGACAACTCTAATTTATCTTTTTCAGAGAGGGACAAACTAAATTATGACGAACCCAATGCAATGGATTTTGATCTTTTAACTTCTCAAATAAAAGATTTAAAAAAAGGAAAATCGATTAATATACCAGTATATTGTTTTAATACTCACTTAAGACTAAAGAAAACAGTTAAATGTCATCCCCCCAAAATTTTAGTTATTGAAGGAATACTAATTTTAAATGATAAGAAACTTAGAGAAATAATTGATTATAATATTTTTTTAGATTGTCCTAAAGAAATACGCATGAGCAGAAGAATATCTAGGGATACCGAAGAAAGAGGAAGAAAAAAAAATGATATAATTGATTTGTTCCATAATTTATTAAATGAAATGCACAAAAAGTGGGTTGAACCAATAAAGAAACATTGTGATTTAATTTTAGATACCAGCGAAAAATCCAATATTAATCAAATTCTTAACATAATTTTAAAAAATAGCCATTGAAAGATTTAACCTTAAAATTTTTAAAAAATTCATATGTAATAATTATCATCATTTTTGTTATTTGGATGATATTCTTTGATAGTAATTCAATTTTAGTTCACAATGAATTAAATAATGATATAAATGATTTAAATAATCAAAAAGAATATTACAAAAATGAGATAGAAAGAGATAACATTGAGTTAAATCAAATCAAAACTGACAGTGGGCTTGAAAAATATGCAAGAGAAAAGTTATTTATGAAAAGAGAAAATGAAGAAATATTTATAATTGAGTACGATACAATTTCCAAATAATGTCAAATACAGAATTATTAGGGCTAGAATGGAAGAATAAACTGATTGATGATCTTGGTTTAGAAAAATATAATAGGCTGTTTTCTAAATCCATTGAAGATGTTGTTATTTCCCCTTTTTATACAGAAAATAATCAGCCAATAAACTTGTTAATCCCTGATCAATGGAATATTCTTGGTGAGGTAAAAGAAGTGAAATTTATTGAGGCTTGTAATGAAATTAATGAGTTTTTAAAAAATGATATAAATCATATTACATTATATCATAGCCCAAAATTGAATACAAAAAAGATTATTCAAAAATTCAATAATTCGGATGTGATTTTTTTTATAAAAACCGATTTTGTAAATGACCTTGACAAATTAAAAAATAACACTCATTTTATAATATTTGAACAAAGACTTGAAAATGATAAAATATTAGAACTTCAAGATATTGATAATAGAAATTTCAAAATAAATATTAATTCTGCAAGTGTTAGAAATAAAGGAGCTAATATTATTCAAGAAATTGCTTTTATGCTCTCACTTGCAAACGAATATTTAAATATATACGGATGTAATATTGCAAAGCATATTTCATTTGAACTAACACAGGGAAGTAACTATTTTTTTGAAATAAGTAAAATTCAAGTATTAAGAATATTATGGTCCATTATAACAAACGAACACGGAGAACAAATAGACGACACCACAATAACCTCTATCCCTTCTCTTAGAAACAAAACCATCAAAAATTATAACAATAATATTATTAGATCAACTTCAGAATGTATTTCAGGAATTCTTGGGGGATGCAATTTTATCAAATCAATCCCTTATGATAGTTTATTTAACGAAAAAAATGAATTTTCTCAGAGAATTATGAATAATCAACTTTTAATTTTAAAAAATGAAACACACCTTGACAAAGTTTCTAATGCTATAGAAGGGTGTTATTATATTAATGATTTAATTCGCAATATTTCTGAAAAAAGTCTTTCCCTTTTTAAAAAAATAGAAAATAACGGTGGTTATTTAGAATCCCACAAAAATGGATTTATCAAAGAACAAATAGAACAGAACAATAGATTAGAGAATTCATTTTATGATTCGAATAAGAATATTCTTGTAGGATTCAATAAATACATTGACGATTCAAAAATTATTTCTGAAGAGCATCTTTTAGAATTAAAAAAGAAGAGTGAAATTTTAAACATGGATATTGAAAGAATTGCTAAAACAGAACTTGAATAATATTTTGAGAAAAGAATTGAATCATATAAACTTTATAGATTTTAAGCCAAAACTTAAAAGCAAAAACTCAAATATTCAGAATATTACAGATGAAGGAATTGAACTAAAAAGAAATTTTTCAAAAAAGGATTTAAATAACTGTAAACACTTAAATACAGTGGCGGGAAAATATCCTTTTGTAAGAGGACCATACTCTTCAATGTATGCAAACAAACCGTGGACAATCAGACAATATGCTGGGTTTTCTACTGCTGAAGATAGTAATGAATTTTACAAAGAAAATCTAAAATCTGGCCAAAAAGGATTATCTGTAGCTTTTGATTTACCAACTCACAGAGGATATGACTCTGACAATAAAAGAGTTTTTGGTGATATTGGAAAAGCCGGTGTAGCTATTGATACTGTTGAGGATATGAAAATTTTATTTGACCAAATACCGTTAGATAAAATTAGCGTTTCGATGACTATGAATGGTGCAGTATTACCTATAATGGCTTTTTTTATCGTTGCAGCTGAGGAAAACGGAGTTGCAAAAGAAAAACTTTCAGGAACAATTCAAAATGATATTTTGAAAGAATACATGGTTAGAAATACATTTATCTACCCTCCAAAGGAATCCATTCATATTATTTCAGATATTTTTAAATATACGAGTAAAAATATGCCCAAGTTTAACAGTATAAGTATTTCAGGCTATCATATGCAGGAGGCTGGTGCTAGTGCAGATCTGGAATTAGCTTACACCTTGGCAAATGGAATTGAATATGTGAAAACCGCGTTAAAGGCTGGTTTAAAAGTTGATGATTTTGCAAATAGATTTTCCTTTTTTTGGGGCATTGGAATGAATCATTTCACTGAGATAGCCAAAATGAGGGCAGCTAGATATTTATGGGCCAAATTAATGAATCAGTTTAATCCAAAAAACCCCAAATCATCTTGCTTGAGAACTCATTGCCAAACGAGCGGTTGGAGCTTAAGTGAACAGGAGCCTTTTAATAATATTACAAGAACTACCACAGAAGCATTGTCCGCTGTTTTTGGAGGCACTCAAAGTCTTCATACAAATTCTCTAGACGAGGCCATCGGATTACCTACAAAATTTTCATCTAAAATTGCACGCGATACTCAGTTGATACTACAAGAAGAATTATCAATTTGTAAAACGATTGATCCATGGGCAGGAAGTTTTTATGTTGAAAATTTAACAAACAAGCTAGTTGAAAAAGCTTTATCTCATATTGATGAGATAGAAAATGCTGGCGGAATGATAAAAGCAATTCAAAAAGGAATTCCAAAAATGAGAATTGAACAAGCTGCAGCAAAAAAACAAGCTAAAATTGACAATAAAGAAATTGCAATAGTTGGAGTAAATAAGTATAGACTGGAAGAGGAAGAAGAAATTAGTTTTTTAGAAATTGATAATGATCAAGTTAGAAAAAATCAGATTTCAAGATTAAAAGCTATAAAGGCTAAAAGAAATGAAGAAAAAACAAAGATGGCTTTGGATGAACTTTATCATGCTGCAAAAAATACAAATAAAAATTTATTAGATTTATCTGTAAAAGCAGCAAAAGAAAGGGCTACCATTGGGGAAATTAGCCTCGCACTTGAAAAAGCTTATGGAAGATATAAATCAGAAATTAAAAGTTTTACTGGAGTTTATAAAGAAAAAATGAAAGACAATAAATCATATAAAAAAGCAGTTAAACACTCGGACGAATTTGCTGAAATGGATGGTAGACGTCCAAGAATATTAATTGCAAAAGTTGGGCAAGATGGACACGATCGTGGAGCAAAAGTAATAGCAACAAGTTTTGCAGATATTGGTTTTGATGTTGACATTGGGCCTTTATTTCAAACCCCCTTCGAAGTAGCAAAACAAGCTGTGGAAAATGATGTTCATATAGTGGGAATTTCTTCTTTAGCCGGAGGACATAAAACCTTAGTTCCAGAGCTCATTAACGAATTAGAAAAATTTAAAAGAAAAGATATTATTGTTGTAGTTGGTGGAGTAATTCCAAAAAAAGACTATAAATTTTTAATTTCTAAGGGAGTTTCAGCTATTTTTGGACCAGGCTCAAATATAGGTGAAACTGCGATTTCCATTTTAGAAATTTTAAAAAGTAAATCTTAATTTTTCTGTTAACATTTTTTAAATTTCTTTAACATATTAATGTTCTAATTAACTTGAATTAATTGTACATTTAAAAACGTATATATATAGATATTTATGTGTAAAATTATTGCAGTTTCTAATCAAAAAGGAGGTGTTGGTAAAACAACAACCTCTGTAAATCTATCAGCTGCGCTCGCTGCCCTTGAAAAAAAGGTTTTATTAATAGACTTTGACCCACAAGCAAACTCTAGCTCATCCATTGGAGTGAATGTTGGATTAGACACAAAAACAATTTATGATTTATTAGAAAACAATTGTGAAATTACTGACTGCATTTACAATTCTAAATTAAGTTATTTAGATATAATTCCTGCACACATAGACTTGGTAGGTATTGAAATTGAATTTGTTAACTCCTCAGAAAGAGAATATTTATTAAAAAACTCAATATCTAAAATCAAAAATAAATATGATTTTATAATTATTGATTGCCCTCCGTCTCTAGGGCTATTAACAATTAATGCACTTTCTGCTGCAAACTCTATCATAATACCTATTCAGTGTGAATATCTGGCGCTAGAGGGTCTAGGAAAGCTTTTAAACACCATAAAAAGTATTCAAAAGCTACATAACAAAAATTTAAAAATTGAAGGACTCCTCCTAACTATGTACGATGTTAGACTTAATTTATCAAATCAGGTAAAAAAAGAAGTTAAAACACATTTTAATGAAATGGTGTTTAAGACCGTTATACACAGAAACGTAAAATTAGGGGAAGCAACAAGTTTTGGTAAAAGTATTATCGACTATGATGTCAGCAGTAAAGGGGCTGATAATTATTTAAATTTGGCTAATGAGCTTATTACAAAAAATTAAATATGGCTAAAGCATTAAAAAAACAAGTTCTTGGTAGGGGTCTATCAACCATACTAAAAGATTCAAAAAATAAAAGTAAATTGATTTCAGCCAGAAAATTAAATTCCATTTTAGAAATAGATGTATCAAAAATTGATGTAAATCCCTTTCAACCTAGATCAACATTTGACAAAGAAAAATTAGATGAACTAATTACCTCAATAAAAAACATCGGATTAATACAACCTGTTACAGTAAAAAACATTTCAAAAAATAAATTTCAATTAATTTCAGGAGAAAGAAGACTTAAGGCATTTAAAGAGCTAAAAATTAAAAAAATTCCTAGTTATGTTAGAAATGCAGATGATAACGAATCCCTTGAAATGGCTTTGGTTGAGAATATTCACAGACAAGATTTAGATTCAATTGAGATAGCAATATCTTATAAAAGATTAATCGATGAGATTAAATTAACCCAAGAGGAATTAAGTCTCAAAATTGGAAAAAAAAGATCTACAATTAGTAATTATTTAAGATTACTGAAATTAAATCCTATTATTCAAAGCGGTATAAAAGACGGTTTCATATCAATGGGGCACGGAAGAGCGATGATTAATATTGATGATGAAAAAATGCAGATTAATATTTACGAAAAAATAATATCCAAAAACTTGTCTGTTAGGAATACAGAAAAACTGATACAATCTCTAAAAAAAGAAGGTTCTTTAAAAATTCAAGATAAAATTCAAATCCCGTCCAATTCTAAAAAGAATATTACTAAACTTGAAAAAAAAATTAACAAAAAAATAAAAGTGGTATTTAACAAAGACAAAAGTGGGAAAATTATTATTCCCTTTGATTCAATTGAAGATTTAAACTCACTTAATAAAAAAATTAATGAATAAGTATTTTCTTCTGATATTATTATTTTTATTCCCGTTTCTTCTAAATGCTCAAACTTCTGATCTTGATAAAGATTACGAGCTTGCTCTCAGACCCTCAAAAGCAACATTTTATTCAGCAGTTTTACCCGGACTTGGTCAGGCATACAATAAAAAATATTGGAAAATCCCTATTGTTTACGGTGCATTGGGAGCAGGTATTTATTTTTATAAAAAAAATGACACCGATTACAACAGGTATCGAAGTGCATATAAAAGAAGATTAGCAGGTTTTACAGACGACGAGTTTTTTGGAAATGGATCTAATCCAGCAATTTCAAATGATGGGTTAATTAGAGCGCAAAATACATTAAAGAGCAATAAAGAATTATCTATATTAGTCACTGTTGGTTTATATATATTAAATATAATTGATGCAAATGTTGACGCCCATTTATTGCAATATAATTTAGATGAGAACCTTTCAATTAAGCCAAATATTGATTTTAATAAAATTAATAATGAATCTAATTTTGGAATTTCATTTAAACTTAAATTATGATAGAAATATTTTTAACGTTATTGATAATAAATTTAATTCATGGAATCGGAACTTGGAAATTATATTCAAAAGCTGGATTTAAATGGTGGTATGCCCTAATTCCAATTGTAAATATTTATTTTCTTCTAAAAATTATAAACAGACCCATTTGGTGGTTTCTTTTAATTTTTATACCTGTCATTAATGTAATTATAATCCCTGTTATTTGGGTTGAAATTTCTAGAAGTTTTCAGAAAAATTCATATGTGGATACTTCCTTATCAATTATTTCATTGGGTTTTTACAACTATTATTTAAATTATTTTACAAATGTTGAATATGTGCAAAATAGAGACACAAATCCTAAAAGCTCTAACGGCGAATGGACTAGCTCAATAATTTTTGCAGTAATAGCTGCAACTTTTGTACATACATATTTTATGCAGCCATACACCATTCCAACATCGTCTCTTGAAAAATCACTTTTAGTAGGAGATTTTTTATTTGTTAGTAAATTCCATTATGGAGCAAGAGTTCCAATGACTACAGTTGCTGCCCCAATGGTACATGATACTATTCCTTTCATAAAAAGAAAATCATACCTGAATAAAGAACAACTGCCATTTATTGCAGAGCTACCCTACTTAAGACTACCGGGATTGCAGAAAATCAAAAGAAATGAAATTGTTTGCTTTAACTGGCCAGTTGATACTATGGTAAATATGTTCTACACCGATAAGAAATATTATAAACCAATAGATAAAAAAACAAATTATGTAAAAAGAGCTGTTGGTATTGCAGGTGATACTTTAGAAGTGATTAATGGATATGTTTACATTAACGGAAAGAAAAATCAACTACCCGAAAGAACTAAATTGCAGTTTTCATATTTAGTCCAACCAAAAAAAAATAAGTTTAATAAAAGGGTAATGATTAATAATTATGACATCACTGACAGATTTGGGCCAATAAACAGTAATTATACTTATAAGTTCATGGGGATAAGCGAGAAATCTTTGGAAAAACTAAAAAACCACACAAACGTGAGTTGGATAAAGAAAGATACTTTTCCAAAAGGTTATCGAGACTCATCCGTTTTTCCTCAAAATCCATCTTTTGATTGGAACAATGACTTTTTTGGTCCTATTTATATTCCTCAAAAAAACAAATCAATCAAAATAACCAAAGCTAATCTACCTATATATAAAAGATTAATTGAGGTATATGAGAACAACAAACTTGAAATTAAGGGTAGTGAAATTTATATAAATGGTGTTCAAACCAACGAATACAAATTCAAACAAGATTACTATTGGTTAATGGGTGATAATAGAAGTAATTCTCAGGATTCAAGAACCTGGGGTTTTGTTCCATTTGATCATGTAGTAGGAAAACCTGTTTTTAAGTGGTTGAGTATTGATTATAATGCAAAAGGTTTTAATAAAATTAGATGGAATAGAATGTTTACGACTGTTCATGGAAAAGGCAAACCAAATTCTTATTTAATACATTTTATTGTTGTTATGTTAGGTTGGTATTTTTTTAGTCTTTACCTAGATAGATCAAGAAAATGAAAATAATAATTCATCCAACATATTTCCCCAACATTTTTTCATTTAAAACGATCATTAATTCAACTAATATTTTATTTGAAGTTAATGATCATTATGTAAAGCAAACACTAAGAAACAGAACTTCAATACACGCTGCAAATGGAAAACTCAACTTATCAGTACCAGTAAAATTTTCAAGTACTAAAAAAGAAAAATATAAGGACATCAAAATATGCTATGATTCAAATTGGCAAAAAATACATTTAAAATCAATTGAAAGTGCTTATAAAAATTCTCCCTTCTATGATTTTTTTGAGGACTATTTTATAAATTTTTATAATAAAAAAGAAAAATTTTTAGTCGATTTAAATTTTAGTTCAATTAGATTAATCTTTGAGATTTTAGAAAAAGAATTAAACTGTAATTTTACAAATGAATATTTAGAGAAATACGTTGATTTAACAGATTACAGGAGTTTATTAACAAATAAGAATTTTAACGAAAAAGTTGATTTTAAAAATTACACTCAAGTATTTCAAGAAAAAAATGGTTTTATTGAAAATTTAAGTTCGATAGATTTAATTTTTAATAAAGGACTTGATTTCGAAGATTTTATAAAATTTTAAAAGTTAAATTCTGTATATATTGGTTCGTGATCAGAAAAATTAATCTTGTAGGTTTTAAATTTATTTACCCTAAAATAGTCATCAACTAATATAAAATCTATTCTTAAAGGGATAAAATTATAATTAAATGTTATCCCTAAACCATTACCCTTTTCTATAAAACTATCCTTTAAACCTTCAATTAACTTTCGATATGAATACGAAAAGGCTGTATTATTAAAATCTCCTGCTAAAACGATTTTATAAGGGCTATTTCCTAGGCTTTGTGATAGTAATTTTACCTGCTTTGATTGATTGATAAAAGTCTTAGAAATTCTCGAGACTAATTTTTTGTTTTCTTCAACGTTTACAGCAGATAGATCTATCTTTTTTTCAATAGAAAACGATTGTAAATGTATATTATAAAGTCTGATCGTATCATTATTTATCTTTAAATCAACAAAAATAGCATTGTTTGAAGAGCTAGCTAAATCTATTCTTTGCCTATTAATAATTGGAAATTTAGAAAAAATTGCTTGTCCATATCCAGCATTACTCCCTTTTGAAAATTTAAATTTATAAGGATAATTGGAAAGATTAATTATATTGTCTTGAAACTCTTGCAAGCATATAATATCAGGGTCTTCAGAAATTAAAAAACTATTAATTTTATTACCGATATCGTCACTCTTTATCCAGTTGTATTTATTAAAAAGTCTTACATTATAACTAAGTACGCTCAAATTATCTCCGCCTACAAACAAAGAGTTGTTTGAAAAATTAATAAAGCTTAAAACAGAATTATAACCTAAACATAAAATAATAGTAGACAACAAAAATTGTTTTTTTAGTTTCGCTAGCCAGAAAAAAACAAATAAAAAATTTATCACAATTAATATTGGGGAAAACAAACTTAATATTGATAAATATGGAAATACAGCGGGATTAATAAGAGGAAGTAAAAGTGAAATCAAGAAAAGAACAGCTAAGACTGAATTTATTATAAATAAAAATTTTTCAATTATCGAAAGATTTTTCATTTCTTACCTCCTTGTTTAAAAAGGAATTCTTTTTCCTCGCTATTTAAACTATCATATCCACTTTTACTGATTTTATCAAGGATCTTATCAACCTTACTTTGTTTAGAATAAGTATGTTTATATCTTTTTCGTGTAGTTGGTTTTGCTTTAAGTTTTGGAAAACCATAAAGAGAAAAATAATAAAACATTCCAGCCAAATATCCCCCAATATGAGAGTATACTCCGTATTCCCCTGGCGATATTAACTTTAAAAAGTCCATGAATAAAATGAGTCCCATTAAGTACTTATATTTTATACTAAATCTAAAAAGCTTTACAGATAAATCTGGAGACATTAGGAGTAAGAATAAAAGTAAAGAAGAAATTCCTGCAGATGCGCCTATCAAAGAACCATTTGAATCGTTAAAAAAAAGAAAAAATATTCCACCCATTAAAATACCAACAGCAAAAAGTTTTTTGGGAAGTTCTTCACCAAGTAGATTTTTTATAGCATTTGTTGTGAATATCAACAAAATAGCCATAAATATTAAGTCAAATATTCCCTGATGAATAAAAGAATAAGTAATTATTGACCAAGGTTTTTCAAAAAATTTATTTTCTAATGAGAAGAGTTTTAAAAAAGAACTTTGATAATTAAAAATATATGAAAATCTAAAAAAAAGAAAAACAAGTATATTGATTCCAATGACTTTCTGAAAAAAATCTATTTTTTTTAGGTCTATACCTAGTTTACCTAATATATCCATTAGTACCATCTGTTTTTAGTGAATTGATTTTTCTTCCAGTAATACATAATCAAAAATCCTGTCAATGCACCACCAATATGAGCAACATAAGCAGTATTACTTGGACTAAATATTGCTTGGCCAGTGATTGCTGAAAAAAGATCAAGTAGAATAATGCCAGGAATAAAATATTTAGCTTTAATGGGAACTGGTAAAAATATTAGCATTAATTTACTATCAGGGAAAAACATACCGAATGCTACCAACACCCCCATAATCGCACCAGATGCTCCAACCATACTTGAAAAAAAAGATGAATTAAAGTCTAAAAGTCCTTTTGGTCCCAAAACACCTTCCCAACTGGTATTATATTTTCCTTCAGCTAAAATATTTAATATACTACTCTGATCATATCCAGAACTAACTAATAAATCTAAATTTGAATAAAAAACATAATAAAGAAAAAGAATTTGTATAAATGCGGCTCCCAACCCACATGTAATATAAAAAAATAAAAATTTCTTTGTACCAAATATTGATTCAACCGACGAACCAAACATCCACAATGCAAACATATTAAATAAAATATGCTGAATATTTCCATGCATGAACATATGAGTGATTATCTGCCAAAATTTAAATTGCGGGTTTTCAGGGAAGTATAAACCAAATAAAGAATAAATAAAATCTGAATTAAAAGATAAAGTAGAGCCAACAAAAAAAATAATGTTGATAATTAATAGCTGTTTAACAATTGGAGATACTCTATACATTATTTAAACATATTATCAATTTGGCTATATTCAAGCTTAACATAAGTTTTTTTGTTAAAAGGGCAAATCATAGATTCTTTACAGGCAAATAATGCATTCATTAGGTATTGTTGTTCTTTCAAATCTAAAATCGTTCCGTTTTTAATTGATAAGCTTTTTGCCATAACTTTTGAAATCAAATCAGATTCACTGAAACTATTTTTAGGTATTTCGTTTTGAAGATTAAAGATTAAGTCCTCAATTGAGTTTTTTAAATTCTCAATTTCAACATATGCAGGCATTGAAGAGATAGTTAATTGGTTATTTTTTGATTTAAAAATTAATCCAAACTGATTCAGTATTGTTTTATTTGAATTTAGAACCGAAATTTCTTCTGGGCTAAAATCAAATTCAACTGGGTGCAATAATTTTTGAGAACCGTAATTATTAAGAGTTATTGATTGCAAAAATTTTTCGTAAATAATCCTTTGATGCGCTCTTTGTTGATTAACAATTATTAAAGATGATTTATTTTTATTTACTATATATTTCTTGTCAATCTGAATTGTTGATTCAATAGAAATATTACTTTTTAATTCTTTAAAGTCAATTTCACTAAAATTATTACTCTCAGATGAAAATTCCAGGGATTCTATTTTTTTATCAAAAGAATCAAGGTTAACATAATCCTTTTTTTTAGAGGAATGATCAAAGGGGTTGTAATTTAAATCAATATCAATTCCAACAGAAGAATTTGTTTTATCCTTTTTATAATTATAAGGAATGTCAAGAGATTTGTCTCTTTCAAAATCCAAAACAGGTGAGATACTGTATTGACCAATACTGTGTTTTACTGCTGCTCTTAAAATAGCATATATTGAATGTTCATCTTCAAACTTAATTTCAGTCTTAGTTGGATGAATATTGATATCAATTGTTGAAGGATCAACCTCAAGATTTAAAAAATATGAGGGATTATGCTTTAAATCAATCAAACCTTCAAATGCAGAATTAATAGCGTGGTTTAGATAAGGGCTCTTTATGTACCTGTTATTTACAAAAAAATATTGTTCACCTCTAGTTTTTTTAGCATATTCTGGTTTAAAAATAAAGCCATTAATTTTTAGAATTTCTGTTTCCTCAGAAACAGGAACTAGTTTTTCCTGTGTTTTTGAGCCAAAAAGGTTTATTATCCTCTTTTTAAAAGAGGAATTTGTCAAATTATAAATTTCAGAACCATTATTAATAAAAATAAATTTAATCTCAGGATGTGATAATGAAACTCTAAAAAATTCATTTGCAATATGCCTAAATTCTACGTTATCAGATTTTAAGAAATTTCTTCTTGCGGGAATATTAAAAAATAAATTCTTAACAGAAATTGTAGTTCCTGCCTCACTAACAACGGATCTACTAGATTTAATTTCACTACCCTGAATATCGATATTAGAACCTAATTCAATACCTGGCTGTTTTGTTATCAAACTTACATGTGAAACTGCAGCTATACTGGCAAGTGCCTCGCCTCTAAATCCCTTGGTACTGATATTAAATAAATCAGTTGCTTTTGATATCTTAGATGTAGTATGTCTTTCAAAACATAATAATGCATCTTTCTTAGACATGCCTTTACCATTATCAATAATTTGAATAAGTGTTTTTCCGGCATCTTTAATTTGAATCGTGATTTCAGAGGCTCCTGCATCAATAGAATTTTCAAGGAGCTCTTTTACAACTGACGCGGGTCTTTGGACTACTTCACCTGCAGCAATTTGATTTGCAACATTTTTAGGCAATATATTAATTATATCTTTCATTAAATTTTGAGATTATTAAATGAAAAAAAATAATAAAAACAAGGAAGTTAATATTGTGAAAATTAAAATAAGTCTTTTCCTTACAGAGAAGTCAGAACCTTTTTTATAATCGTTGATTGCTAATCTAAATTTATCTCTAAAGCTGTTATTATCCCCTATTGTAGATCGATATTCATCAAATTTCGATTTAATTTTACGATGCTTTTGATGAGTAGAACCGTCGATCAATTTTTCTTCGTTAAACCTCCCAGAATAACTATAGCGTTTATTTTTTCTTAATTTAAATAATCCCATTTAAAATTTTGAATTTAAATAAATATAACAAATATCTTATTTAATAGATAACATTTGAAGAGCTGAAAAAGCACATTCAACTCCTTTATTACCGTACTTTCCTCCAGATCTA
>CACEAZ010000009.1 GCA_902557655.1 uncultured Bacteroidota bacterium | reverse complement strand
GGTAAGATTAAATATACCAAATCCGTCTGCATCTGCATCACAGAATTCTAAACTTGAAGGATTACTCACATCAGGTGGAAGCTGCACAAATAGCTCTAAAGTAGTGTCGGAATAACATCCTGTTATAGGTGTCATGTCATCTTCAATTCTAACATATAGAATCTGAGGATTAGAGGTGTTTGTATAGGTTTCTATATCTTCAATTGCATTGACCCCCTCAAGCATATCTTGTTCCGTTTCATGATAGGTCACAATATTTTCTGCTATACCTGCCATTATTTCTTCTGTTTTCACAGAAATATCAATTGTTGTAAAGCCATCTAGTTCATCATCGTCACAGATAATGAGTGGAGTAGGAGGCGTAAACACAGGTTTTGGCTCAACGGTAAGGTTAAAGTTGATGTTGGAGATAAAACATCCCACAGTGAAGGGATCACTATTGTCAACTTCTACACGAGTAAATATACTTGTTTGATCTACTACAGAGTAAGGACTCTCTAACGCGTTTTCACCCAAATCAGCATCTTCTTGAGAAAGGTGATAGGTGATTATATACCCTTCTGCCGGTTGAGTTCCCAATACTTGGGCATCGTAATCTTCTAAAATAATATCAACGGTTCCTGATGTATCAGCACACAAAATTTCATCTGGAATCTCATTGTACTCAGGTACGGGTAACACCTCTAGTGTCATTGAATTTATACCAAAACAATCATTGTCTCTTTCCACTCTTAAGTAAACTTCCTGTTGATCTGGTACTTCACTAATGTATTCGTTTGGCAATTGATTTAGCTCTAATAGCGCATCTTCTTCATTTACGTAGTATGCAATGGTTAACTGACTTGCATCTGTAATGTCGTTGCTTGGATTGGCAACGATTAATGACAATACATATTCATCTGCATCACTTAGGGTAAATAGTCCCAGTCCGTCGTAATCGTTTCCATTTCCTTCACTATTGTCACAAACAATCAATCCAGCATCATCAGGAATTGGATTGAAAATAGTTTCTAGATAGAAATAAGAGGTTGTGTAACAAGTTGTATTTATATTTTCTACTCTACAGTAAATGTTTTGTAAAGGAGTTTGATTTACATAAGCTGTAGGATTTTCAATGGCATTGATCCCTGCTTCTAATTCTTCTTGAGATAAGTGGAAGGTAAGTGCATAGTTTTCTGGATCATCTCCAATGACAATATTTTCTGCAGCTTCTTCTAAATTGTATATAGAAACACCGTCTTGTACACCATCAATATCACATTGTACCAGATCGGTGTTTTCAATAACATTCGGTAGGGGATTAACAATAATATCAAAAGAACCAAAGCTTAGACATCCTGTAGTGTTTTGCTCTAGTCTTATAAAGATCGTTTCATTAGTAGAACCGTCATTTGAATAATTTGATAATTCTTCTACGGAAAGTACATTCACATTCCCTTGAGCGTCTTCTAAAGAATTAAAATATGTTAAGGTAACATCCTGTCCGTTGATAATTTCTTCGTCCTTACTGGTTATGTCAAATACTTCAACTCCATCACCAGGGTTCGTATAATCACACAGTGGATAATCTTCTACCTCAATAACCCCAGGTATGTTGATTATTAAATCCTGAGTAGTTGTAGAATAACAAGAGGTTACATCATCTTCTAGACGCACAAAAAGGGTGTGTTCAAAAGCTACACTATTTTCATATTCAGAAGGAAGAACATTAGTGGCTGCATCTGCGTCTTCTTGTGTTTCATAGTAAGACACACTGATATCTGTTTGACCGTCTAAAATCACCTCATCTAGAGATGTCAAATCAAATAAAGTAATCCCGTCATAATCAGCATCACACACCACATTAACAGGGGGTACAAGAACAGTAGGTATTGGATTAACTATAAGATCAAGTGTTGTGGTTGAGAAACAAGCTGTGTCGTTATTTTCTAATCTTACAAACAGGGTTTGAAGATCAGCAGTTGTATTGGTATAAAGACCTGTAATTGGATTTTCATCGTTTTCAGCATCTTCAATATTTTCATGATAGGTAACATCAATACCTGTTTGACCGTTTAATACTTCTTCTGTTCGCTCAGAAAGATCAAAGAAGGAAACAATCCCGTCATAATCATCATCACATTCCTCTATTGGAGTAGGCACAATGACATCCGGAAGTGGATTTACAAGAAGTGCTTGGGTAGTAACAGAGTGGCAACCTGTTAGATCATTTTCAAGACGAACAAAAATAGTTTGATTATTAGCCGCAGTGTTTTGATAATTAGTTTCTAAAGCGCTAATACCAGTATTTGCCTCTTCTTCATTTTCGTAATAAGTAATACTAACCCCCGTTTGACCGTCTAAAATAGTTTCATCTAATGAGCTTAAGTCAAATGTTCCAACGCCGTCGTAATTATCATCACAAACTATATATGTTGGCGGAACAATTATTGTCGGTATTGGGTTAACAACAAGATCTAATGTTGTGGTAGCAGAACATGCTGTTTGACTGTTTTCTAATCTTACAAATAAGGTTTGAAGATCGGCAGTTGAATTTGTATAAAGACCTGTAATTGCATTTTCACTATTTTGTGCATCTACAAGTGATGTATGGAAGGAGATGCTTAAAGAATTAGTCAACTCATACAATTTGAATGTAATAGAGCCAGAATTATC
Source organism: uncultured Bacteroidota bacterium (assembly GCA_902557655.1). Taxonomy (GTDB): domain Bacteria; phylum Bacteroidota; class Bacteroidia; order Flavobacteriales; family Flavobacteriaceae; genus MED-G13. Next base: position 55,645 of record CACEAZ010000009.1, on the reverse strand, counting down.
ACCATATAAACTATCCTCAAAACCAACAAATATTGAAGTCGAGTTGGCAGTAAACGGATAACTATATGAGTGATTTATTGGATCGTACTCATCAGGTGTCGGTCTTAAGTTTGGATTATCACAAACGAGTGAACTATATATTCCATCGTTACATCCCCAATTTAGTGGGTCACCTTCATTTGCTAAGTCAGAATTTTGTGTGAAAAAGGCTCCATCTACTGCACCTTGTGGATTTCCGCTAACCGCCACTGATCCTGAAATTTCAAGTCTATAGTTTTTTCCGATCTCAGTTTCAAAAGTTTCTTGACCAAAACTGGTTATAGTATGCGTAAATTCACTGATTAGAATTTCACCAGAATTTTCTGAATTACCTAATAAATCAATTATTTCATTTTCAGAAATAGATAGATCAAAAGAGGTAATCCCATCATAGTCATCATCACATTCTTCTAAGGGAGTTAGTACTATAGCTTCAGGAATCGGATTCACTATTAAATCCAAAGTTGTCGTTGAAATACATCCAGAATCACCATCTTCTAATCTAACAAACAAAGTTTGGAATCCAGCAGTTGTATTTGTATAAAGCTCGGTAATAGCATTTTCACCATTTTCGGCGTTTTCAATGAATTCATGATAAGAAACTTCAACATTGGTTTGTCCGTTTAGTATTTCTTCTGTTTTTGAGGTTAGGTCAAAGAATGATACAATACCGTCATAATCATCATCACATTCTTCCAAAGGAGTAGGAGTAATAACTTCCGGAGGGTTAAGTGTATTTATTATAAAACTTGAAACCTGAAAACAATCTGGATAGGTATTTTCATAATATCTAAAGTAGATAGTTTGTGAAAAAGGTTCAATATTATCATAAGTCTCAGGTGTTAATATCTCGTTTGTGTTATTTATTGCATCATCTTCAAATTCATGATATGTAATAGTGAAATTATTATTAGATAACTGATTTAAGATATTTTCATTTTGAATTGTTAAATCAAATATTGCATCACCGTCAACAGCAAAATTATCACAAGCATCTAATTGAGGTAGGTCTTCAACAATTTCTGGTGAATAGAATTCAATTAAAATTTCATCACTGGTACTACAATCCTCTGAAATAACAACATCTACAGAGTAAATCCCATTTTCAGACACACTTAGTGTTGAATTGTTTTCATCACTAATTTCAGCACCATCTAAATACCAGATAAATGAAGCATTATCCTGATCTAGTTGAGTGTCTAAAATTATTTCTCCACCCTGACATTCAGCATCACCATTTTCAACTAAAATATCGTCACCTAAATTAACTCCTAGATCAAAACTACCTGCTTCAATAAATACTGCTGAATCATATGAAGAATCAGATGCATCAGCAACAGCCAATTTAATATGATATGTTTCACCAACAAGTACATCTGCTTTAGCGATTAACGGTATAGTTCTACCGTCATATCCGATATCCGGCTCACCAACAGGAGTATAACCATGGAAATATTCTGGATTAGCTGCATCACATTCAAAGTTATCAGGATGAATATTTGTTATAGCAATAGGAATATCCGTGTCAGGAAGAACAGCTAGATTAGAAACAGTTCCGTCAGGATGAGTTAATAGGAAAGCAAAAACATCAGAATAATTACACTCAAATGACCCTTGGTCATATTCCTCTGATGCCATAATAAATCTAAAACTAAAGCTACTTGATATTGGTACAAAGTCAAATTCAATTATTGAAGCATTATTTGTATTGTCTCCAATTAGATTATCTAAATCAGGATCTCCAGGCCAGCCAAAATCACCCGTTGATGCATCTCCAATTCCTGAATTAGGTCCAGTTGCGACTAACGCATCACCTGAAGCTAAGATGATACCCTCACTAAAAGGAAATCCACCACTTGGTTCTTCAAAATGTCCGATTCCGTTAACATCTCCAAAACTATCACCGCTAGACCAGGTTATATTCGAAACATTAGCAGATCCACACTCATCACTAATTAAAACTTCTTCGATCAACTCTTGTACGGAATAACAATCTTGGTTCACCGTAACATTGGGGGTAACAATTTCGGGTCCGGGATTAATTATAGCTTGAATCTCAATTCTTTGAGATGTATCACATTCGCCATTTTCATAATTGGAAACCCAATAAGATGTAGTTTCCGTTATTTCGGGGTTAAATTCAGTTCCATAGAAAATCGAATCTCCTTCATTTTCAGAATCAAACCAGTAAACTGATCCATTACCAGATTCCGACACCGCGGATAGGCTAACTGTTTGACATTCAATTCCAAAAAATGGAGTTATTTCTATTGAGGGAACAGATAATAAGTTTGTGCTTGATGATAAATTTAAATCGGGGTCTCCTGGCATACCTCCATATTCAACAATATAACCTTTAGATTGATAATTACCACCTCCTGCAGCGGGATTGGGTAAGTCATTCCACGTTCCTATATCACCAACATTGGGAGATGTAACATGAGCGAAATGTTCTTCACCAGCATTATTAGGTTCATTTGGTTCATTCCAATTACTATATTCACCATTAACAGCGAAACCGCCTGTATTTACACCATTTCCGCTCCAAAAAGGAACACCAGTTCCTCCATTCTCTAAGCCCTCTGGACCAGTAACCCATCTCCAATCTCCTTCATTAGCTAAATCACTAGCACCAATCCATCCAACGTCGTTAGTCTGAACAGCTGCAATTTGATTTTCTGCTTCACTTGTGATTGTTGCCAAATAACCTTGTAAACCGTAATATGTTGAATTTTCAGCAAATTCTTTCGCGTCTGTCCAGGTAACGTCAACAAGACTAATAAATTCATAATAATGCCCGGTTTCTTCTAGATAATTTGTATCACCGATGGTAAATGAGAAATACTTATCGACAGGATTTGGATTACTTGAGAAGAAAGTAATTTCATAAACTGCAGCAATTAAATCTGTAATAAGTGCAGGTTCTCCATTTTCACCAGTTAATTCAAGCTTCCCTTCAGTTACGTTCCATGATGTTGAAATTCCAGGCATTTGAATCGCAAGAGATAAAACATCTTCACCAGGAACATATCCTTGTGAAACTTGTACATAAAGAGCATCCAAAGTAGTATCATCAGGATCACTAATATCGAATGATGATACAATATTTTGTTGTGTTTGAGGGCAATATACTTCACTACCTGTAGACGATATAATAGGTGGGTCATCAACACTTGAATCTTCAATTTGAACGGTTACAGCTAATAATTCATCACTTTCACATCCGTTGACCGTTTGAGATGCATAAACAACTTCATTATTTTCTAAAACATACGAATTTTCTAACAATGAACCATCGGTTAAAGAGTTATACCATCTAATGTTTTCTCCTTCTGCTACAAGATCTAAAACAGTTGGTTCATCTTCTTCAGAGAATGTTTGAATACTTGAGCCAGTTGGGGCTGAAGGGGTATCACCTAAAATAACAGAAATTCCTAATCTTTCAGATTCGCAGCCAGTATCTGGATCATAATTAGATACATAATAAGTTTCTCCGTTAACTAACTGTGTAGATTCTGCAATCGGTGTTTCACTGGATTCTGTTTCATACCATAAATTTGCTAATGTGGTTAGTCCTTGGTTTAAGTCAAGAACAGTTAAATTTTCAAGGCTGCAAAATATAGCTGTATTTTCTGGCCATTCTGATTGCGGGAGTTCTAAATCACAAATTGATTCACATTCAGGGTCAATTCCTTCATCAACAATAGTCCAGCCAAAATTATCGATTAAACTTTGTCTTTCAGCTACTGAATCACAGTAGAATAGTCCCACCGCACCAAGGTTAATATTATTTTGAAGAGATTGTGATGACCAACCAATAAGTGTTTCATCATAATTTTCTACTGATAAGCCTGAATTATCAAGCATGGATGATAAGTCCAGTACAACTGAAATATCCCAATTACCAAGATTTTGATTAAAGTTTGAAGCGTTAGTAAACATTCTTTCCATATTTTGGACATTTCCAACATTCCAATTATTTAATGGTTGATTGAATGAGGTCGCACCATCAAACATTCTTTGCATATTTTCAACATTTCCAACATTCCAATTATTTAATTCTTGGTCAAAATTTATAGCGTTACCAAAAAGATGATTCATCAATATAACATTAGAAGTATTCCAATTTGAAATATCTTGGTTAAATTCTGAGGTACCATCGAACATATAACCCATATTGGTTACATTACTAACATCCCAGTCTCCGATGTCCTGATTAAATGATGTTGCATAAGCAAACATACTATCTGTAGTTGTAACACTACTTACATCCCAAGATCCAATATCCTGGTTAAATGATGAGGCATTATTAAATAAGTAATTCATAGTTGTTACATTACTTGTATTCCAGTTGCTTATGTCATCATTAAATTCTGAATAATCTTGAAATAATGCATTCATATTTGTAATACATGCTGTATCCCAATCAGAAATATTTCCGTAGGCTTCTTCGGCAGCACCTTGATCTGATATCCAGAGTTCGACAGCTTCTTGAATATTTTCGTCAGTCAAAATACATCCAACGTTAATTATCACGGTTGCAGTGTTACTATTTTGAACACCATCATTTGCCTTAAATCTAAAGCTATCTTCTCCAAAATAACCGTTATTAGGGGAGTAGTTAACCAGATTACCCGATATAGTTATTGTTCCGTTTGTTGGTTCTTCTACTATAATGTAGGTTAGAGGATCATTTTCTTCATCTGTAGCAATCAGAGTAATCTCAATGGATGAGTTTTGAATTGTTGTAATTTCTTGACCTTCTGCAATTGGAGGGAAATTAATATTTTCATCATCAACGGTCAATTTAAGAACGCCTGTATATTTATTATTAAGATTATCATTTGCATTGTATACTGACAGATTTGTGTTTTCTGAGGTTAGTGAAGTACCATCGTAATTATGCATTCTAAGTTGATTACTCCCGTATCCATCATCAATAATTATCAGATTATCATTTTCATAATATATATCAGTTTCTTCATGTTCATACCAGTATGTCTCAAAACCATAATCAAAATAGTAATGTCCGGTAAGGTTAAGTCCACCTTGTAAATTATAAATAGATAAGAACTGACTGTAATTGTTTATGTTTTCAGCAGGATAAAATTGACTACCAGTAACATCAAAGTCAGGGAATCCGTCATATTCTCCTCTTATTATTAGTTTGTCATTAAATATATCTAAACCTGCTTGATCAATTTTGTTAACAGAGTTAATTGTAAAGGCGTGTGATAGTTGAAGAATTCCTTGTGTATTGTAACTAGCAAATAAATATCCACCGTTTGGGCTACCTCCGATTACTTCTTCACCTAAAGGATTTATATTTTGATTAAGTGCACCCCTGAAAAGTGTATGTATTTGATCGTTTACACCGTCGTATACCAGTCGATAAGGACCGTCACTTTCAGGAAAAGTCATAGTCCATATTTCATTAAGGTTAGAGTCAAGTTTTGTTATTCTGTCATCGGCGCTGCTATTCGATTTTCTTCCTGTTATATATATATTATCATTATTGTCTATTTCTACGGCATATATACCCCACCATTCTAAAAACCCTAATTCATTTATAGATCCATTATTTTCATTTATATCAATGGCTGTCCAGGTTTCATTTCCGATAGAGGATACGTAAAGTATATTGCCGTTATTTTTAAGAATTAGATTAGAGTATTCGCTTGCATACCAATTTCCATCTACTGTACTTTTCCATATAAGATCTCCAGATTCACCGTTATATTTTAAAAATATACTTCCGGGTTCACTTGTCGGATTTTGATCTCCATAATCTATATTATCACCAGTGGAAGTAGCGGCTATAATAACATGCCCATCATCAGAAACTAAAACTTTTCTTGCATAGCTTTGTTCCCCATCAGAACCAAAAGTATTTACCCATAATAACTCTCCGTCACTACCATTATATTTTGCAACAAATCCGTCTCTTGTTCCATTCGGATAAATAGCGTCCAAAGAAGTGCCGTCTTTGAAATTAGAATAGTCATAAAAATATCCTGAGATATAAATGTTTCCAGAATTATCTTTTGCAGAATCAAACCCATATCCATTAGTTGTGGCAAAATGATTGCCCCATTGTAATATTTCAGGTTTAGCTTGTAGGTACACATTAACTTGAGCAATATTACTGTCTTCTAAACCGTCATTTGCTTTGTATGTGAAAGTATCAGTACCAGAAGTAAAACTGGGATTTGGTGTATAAGTTGCGACAGCACCCTGCTGGGTGTTGGTAATGATAACAGATCCCATAGTTGGGGTATCAATGATTGTGTAGGTTAATTCATCTCCATCTTGATCACTTACACTTAATTCAAAATTATTAGTTTCACCAGAATAAATATAACCCTCAGTGTCAACACTAATTGGTGCATGATTTATTGGGATATCAGCTTGAGGATCCTGATTAACAACTAACTCTTGAGTGTAGCCAATAAGGCATAACACTAAATAAAAAAATATGATTAGTTTGTTTTTCATTTAAGTTAAATGGAAAGTCTAAAATATGACTAAATCATTGATTTCACAAAAATAAAAGTTGACATCAATAGAGCAACTAGTTTACTTCGTAAATACCAGTCAAAATAAGATTTAATATTTCCCTGCTAAGAGTGGAGAAAAACGGAATACCAATAGAGTCATACTCATACTTGTCATCATTTAAGTATTGATTCTCATTTACAGTCATTGTGGCTGTAAGAATGATGGTATTGTTTTTAGAAATAATCAAAGCTGTTTCGGTTAATTGTCCGTAAGCTGTACCAACCTTGTTGTAAATTTCTAAATCATCATCTTTAGTCATTGTTTTTTCATCTCTTCGAGAAAAGAATTTAACATAATTATCTGAATACTCATCAGGGTCAAGGTTTTTTAATTCGCTTGGAACAGTTGACATTGCCTTTTTAACCAATTCTAATTGATCTTCGGTTAGATTAAATCTTTCTTTCTCTTTAAAATTATCAGGATAAAATAATCTCTGAGTCATTTCATGTAAATCATTTATAGAAATAAAATTTTTATTTGAAAAATCCATTGATTTATTAACAAATTCACCAGAGTTATTGTAATAGCCTCTTCCTAACATTGTATTTTTAAGCTTGAGATTCTTTGCTTTTTTATTGATCGAATTAAATACTAATGTTGAATCTTCCACAAAGAATAATACATTCTTTGTTCTAAGATTTTCAGAATCTGGTGTTGACAAACGATGAACTATTCTGGAATTTTTAAAGCCCTTTTTATCTAATTTTTCGTTTATATAGTCTTGTCCTAGAAATTCAAATAATCTGTTGTTTGCCTGATTGTCACTAATTGTAAAAATTTTATAAATCTCATCTTCCATAGTTGTACTTAGCGTATCGTCCTCAAGCTTGAACGGAGTTTTTACCGAAATATCTTCGTACTCATTAATTTTTTCAAGAGCTAATAAAACGATTGGAAGTTTTACAGTACTGGCTGGATAGAAATATTTTTCATCGTCAATATTAAAACCGTAATCCTTAAAACTATTATCTGAATTTAGCACAGATAGTTTTATCTGAATATTATGGTTTTTAATTTTTTTCTTTACGATTGAAATTCTAGATTTATTAGATTTTAATGCATCCTGTATTGGACCTTCTGCAGATTTACAGCCCGAAAGGATTAATAATAAAGTGATTAATAGTATATTTTTCATGGTTCGTAAAAATAATATAAAATTTGTGATAAATTATAATAAATTAACCACTTCATTATAATCTTAATTTAATTTGTTTACTAAATTTGTTCGCATAAAAAAATATCTATGAATTTACATGAATATCAGGCAAAAGAAATTCTAAACGGTTTTGGCGTTAGAATTCAGAGAGGCTATGTTGCAAATACACCCGATATTGCGGTTGAAAAGGCAAAGCAATTAAACAAGGAAACGGGTACAGATTTTTTTGTAATAAAGGCTCAGGTTCATGCTGGTGGTAGGGGTAAAGGTGGTGGAGTAAAACTTGCAAAATCTATTGATGATGTTCATGAAATTTCTGATAAAATCATAGGAATGAATTTGATTACTCCTCAAACATCTGCAGAAGGAAAGAAAGTTCATCAAGTCTTGGTAGCGGAAGATGTTTATTATCCTGGTGAAAATGAAGTTGAAGAATATTACATTTCGGTACTTCTAAATAGATCAACGGCAAAAAATATGATCATGTACTCGACAGAGGGAGGTATGGATATTGAAACAGTAGCTGAAAATACCCCTGACTTGATTCATACACTGGATGTATGTCCAAAAGAGGGTTTAACAGATTTAAATGCAGAAGAAATTGCCTCAAATCTAAAATTACAAGGAAATGCTAAAGAGGAAATGATTCAATTTGTGAAATCATTATATGAGGCTTATGATAAGTCAGACTCATCACTTTTTGAAATCAACCCTGTAATAAAAACAAGTGATGATAAAATTTTAGCTGTTGATGCTAAGGTTTCCATTGATGATAATGCATTATTTAGGCATCCAGATTATGCTGAAATGAGAGATGTTAGGGAAGAAAACCCAATTGAGGTTGAAGCCAAAGAAGTAGGATTAAACTACGTTGATTTAGATGGTAATGTGGGTTGTATGGTAAACGGGGCAGGACTAGCAATGGCCACAATGGATTTAATTAAGCAAGCAGGTGGTGAGCCCGCTAACTTTTTAGATGTAGGTGGTACTGCTGATAGTGAAAGGGTAGAAACAGCTTTTAGAATCATTATGAAAGACCCCGATGTAAAGGCTATTCTAATTAATATTTTTGGTGGAATTGTAAGATGTGATCGTGTGGCAAATGGAATTGTTGATGCCTGTAAGAATATGAAAGATGAAATTTCTGTTCCTATAATTGTAAGATTAGAAGGGACTAATTCAAAAATAGCTAAAGATATAATCGATTCATCAGGATTAAACTTCCATAGTGCAGTTGAATTTAAAGAAGCCGCAGATAAAGTTCAGAAAGTGTTAGAGACTGCTTAATTTAAGCTCTTTCATTTTTTTTATTTGATCTCTGTAGACTGCAGCAGATTTAAAATCTAATTCCTTGGCAGATTTTTCCATTAGTTTTCTTAATTCTCTTATTTTTTTGTCAAAGTCCTTTGATTTTTTTGGAATAACGAAATCAATTATTGTATCATCTTCTGTTTCAGATTTATTTTTGAGTAATTTTTCTGTTAACGGATTTTCGATACTCTTAATTACTGGTTTGGGAATAATGTTATTTTTTCTGTTGTATTCTGATTGTTTTGATCTTCTATAATTAGTTTCTTCAATTGTTTTGTTTATGCTTTTGGTCATTTTATCTGCATACAAAATTGCAACTCCATTTATATGTCTTGCAGCCCTACCAACAGTTTGGGTTAAAGATCTATGAGATCTTAAAAAACCTTCTTTATCTGCATCGAGAATAGCTACGAGTGAAACTTCTGGTAGATCTAAACCTTCACGTAGTAAATTCACACCAATAAGAACATCAAATTTATCTTCTCGTAATCCTTGCATGATCTCAACTCTTTCTAATGTATCAACATCTGAGTGAATATACTTTGATCTTATATCAATCTTTGTAAGGAAACTGGTTAACTCTTCAGCCATTTTTTTAGTTAGAGTTGTCACAAGTATTTTCTCTTTTAAATTTACTCTATCTTGAATTTCATCAATCAAATCATCAATCTGATTTTTAAGGGGCTTGATAATTATTTTTGGATCTAATAAACCCGTAGGTCTAATTATTTGCTCTACTATGATTCCCTCTGACATCTCTAGTTCATAGTCAGCGGGTGTAGCACTAACGTAAATAACATTGTTTTGCAATAATTCAAATTCTTCAAACTTCAAAGGTCTATTATCCATTGCGGCAGGAAGTCTGAATCCGTATTCAACAAGGTTTTCTTTTCTGCTTCTATCTCCGCCATACATTGCTCTTACTTGAGGAAGAGTTACATGACTTTCATCAATAATGGTTAGATAATCATCTGGAAAGTAATCAAGTAAGCAAAAGGGTCTGGTTCCGGGTTTTCTTCCATCAAAGTATCTAGAATAATTTTCAATGCCTGAGCAATATCCTAGCTCTTTAATCATTTCCATATCAAATTCCGTTCTTTCTTTGATTCTATTGGCCTCGAGTGTATTTCCAATTTCCATGAAGTACTCGTATTGTTTTAATAGGTCATCCTGGATAAGCTTTATGACATCATGAATTTTATCAGGTGAGCTAACAAAGATATTAGCCGGGTAAACGGTGATGGTTTCTTCTTTATTAAAAATCTCATTTGTGTAGGGATCAAATCTTTCTATTTCCTCAATTTCGTCTCCAAAAAAATGAATTTTATATGCATAATCTGTATGAGCAGGAAAAATATCGATTGTATCACCAGTTATTCTAAATTTTCCCTGTTTGAATTCATCACTAATGGATCTGGAATACAAGCTTTGAACTAGTTTGTTTAAGAGCTCAGTTCTAGAAATATTAGAATTATCATGAATTTCGATCGTATTGTTTTTAAATTCTTGAGGATTTCCCATTCCATAAATACATGAAACTGATGCAACGATTATTATGTCTTTTCTTCCTGAAAGAAGGGCAGAAGTTGCACTTAATCTTAACTTTTCAATTTCTTCGTTTATTGATAAATCCTTTTCAATGTAAACACCTGTTGTGGGAATGTATGCCTCAGGTTGATAGTAGTCATAATAAGACACAAAATATTCCACAAGATTTTCTGGAAAAAAACTTTTAAACTCTGAATATAGTTGAGCAGCAAGAGTTTTGTTGTGAGCTAGTACTAAGGTAGGTTTTTTAACTTCCTTGATTACATTTGCCACTGTGAATGTTTTACCCGATCCAGTAACACCTAATAAAGTTTGATGTTTCTCGTTATTTTTAATTCCGTCAATGAGTGACTGAATTGCAGTTGGCTGATCGCCAGTGGGAATAAAGTCAGTAATTAGGTTGAATTTCATTGGATTGAATTAATATAAATATTCATCCTCATCTAAATCCTCTTCTCCTTTATCCTCATTTGTAAATTTTTTCTCAGGAGCTTTTTCAGGCACATTTCCAACAGAAAATATTATTCTTGGATAAAGAATACTATTTATTTCTTGAGCCTCTTCTATGAGTTCCACGTAGAATGTCCACATATTCATGAAATCATAGATATACAGAAGTTTTGTATTTTGATTATTAAGAACATTAGCTATTAATATGGAATCCATTGAATCCGTTGATTCGTCGAAATTCATTAAACTTATTTCATTTATTTGGTTCCAATCTTCATCAACAGTGTAAAACGATGCCATTTGATCAGCACTAAAGTTAAACGACAGTAAAATAAGTTCATGCAAATCTGTTAGATTTGAGTTTTTGTCTATTTCAACATCCCTAAGAATGTCTTCCTTTGTATCATTATCAAGAATTACCCTAAGTCTGTAAATCATCTACTTTTAATTTATTTTCTGTTAAAAAATTTTGAAGTAATATATAAAATTGAAGTCCAAAAATTATACTGGCAAACACCAAATGTGCTGTCTGAGTTCCAAAAGGAAAATCAAAATAAAACATTGAGGCACCCGTAAAAATTTCTAATACAATAAGCATCATAACATAATTTATATACCTATTTCCAAGTTCTAATTTCTTGTTTATTAAAAATAAAGCAGTATTAACGGAAATAACTAATATCGAAAATGTTCTATGATATTCATAAACAACTGGGATATCGCTAAGCCACATAGATTTATCATATGCAAATAACTTAGCTTGTTCATCCACTAGTTGTCTCACCTGCGTACCTAAAACAATTTGAATCAAAGTAAGGAACAATCCAAAAAGTATTAAATATTTAAATGTCTTGTTTGTTTTAATAATACTTTTACTTCCAGAGTAAACAAGATAGATTAATAGGGCAACAATAAATAACGCCATTAACATATGCATGGTAATTTTAAATGCAGCTAAATTCGAATCTACAACAGTTTTACCAAGCCAAGCCTGAAATCCCATTGCAAAAACAGTTATAATTGAAAGGAAAGTTAAATGCCTAAACTTTTTATAATAAACAATTGACAAAATAGTAAATAGTAATATCGGGATTCCTGAAATTGCTCCAATTAGCCTATTTATATACTCAATCCATGTATGTACAGGATTAAATATTACATAGTCATGTTTTTCGTAAACCTCCCAGTTATTTAAATTTAAACTGGTGTCACTTTTAAAATCAGATTTAGCGACCAATAACTCTTCCTGATTATAAATTATCATTTGTCCTTTATTGTAATCCGTATTGGGTTTAAATAAAATTTGAGATTGTTCAGTAGGAGGAATATAAAAACCAAAACATTTTGGCCAATCTGGACATCCCATACCTGAACCTGTCATTCTAACAAATGCTCCGGCAATAATTACAATGTAAATTAATACTAAAGATAATTTAGCAAGCTTGTGAAAGTTATTTTCCATCAGATAATCCTAATTTTTCACCTTCTTTTATCATGAGATTATATGCATCTTCATAATTATTTCCAATATCACCCTCTAGAATTGCTTCTTTGATATTTTCTTTAATTATACCAATTGTTTTGCAAGGCTTTAAATTAAATGTTTTCATTATTTCTGCTCCGGAAATTGGAGGTTGAAAATTTCTAATATTGTCCTTTTCTTCTACTTCAGTTATTTTTTTTCTTACAAGTCTAAAGTTGTCATGATATTTTTCAAAACGACTTTTATTTTTGGTTGTAATATCTGCTTCACATAAAGTCATTAAATCATCCACAGCTTCACCTGCATCAAAAATAAGTCTTCTGACCGCTGAGTCTGTAACATTTTTTTGAGCTAGAACAATAGGTCTAGAACTCATTAGTACCAGTTTTTGCACATATTTCATCTTCTCATTTAAGGGCATCTTAAGTCTCTTAAACAATTTGTATACCATTTTGCTACCTTCAAATTCGTGTCCGTGAAAAGTCCAACCTATTTTTTTGTTAAATTTCTTAGTAGGTGCCTTTCCGATATCATGTAAAAGGGCTGCCCATCTTAACCATAGATTATCGGTTGCCTCACAAATATTATCTAACACTTCCAGAGTATGATAGAAATTATCTTTGTGTTTTTGACCTTCGATTTCGTCTATTCCTTTGAGGTTAGTAATTTCTGGTAAAATGTAATCAAGAAGTCCTGTTTTTTCTAATAACTTGAAACCAACAGACGGGGTGTCTGATAACAAAATCTTATTTAACTCGTCTACAATTCTTTCATTTGTCACGATTTCAATTCTGGAATTTATATTCTCCATGGTCTTAATTAGACTATCTGAAACCGAAAAGTTTAATTGACTTGCAAATCTTACAGCTCTTAACATTCTGAGGGGATCATCAGAGAAGGTAACTTTGGCGTCAAGAGGTGTATTTATTATTTTCTTTTCCAAATCCTCTAATCCGTTGTGCATATCAATCAGCCGACCAAAATTTTTCGGATGTAAAGAAATGGCCATAGAATTAATTTTAAAATCTCTTCTGTTTATATCGTCCTCTAAGGTTCCACTCTCAACAATTGGATTTCTACTAGCAGATGAATAAGATTCCTTTCTTGCACCAACAAATTCAATTTCAAAACCATCAAATTTAAAGTATGCGGTTCCAAAATTTTTAAAAACAGTAACCTGAATTTTTTCATCGATTTGTTTTGCAATATTTTTTGCAACATCAATGCCACTACCAAGTACTAAAATGTCAATATCTTTTGATTTTCTTTTTAAAAGAAAATCTCTGACATAACCCCCAACAACAAAGCATTCTTTGTTGTTTTCTTGACAATAATTAGATATTTTGTCAAAAATAGGATGATTAACAGCCTGTTGAAGATTAGTCATTTAATTATCTGATTTTAAATAAGTTACCATCTAAATTTATTTTAAAAATTGAAGAAGGTTTATGATTCCAATTTTCTGTTGGCAAATTTACAACATAGTCAACTTGTTTTAAAATCTCTTCATTTATTTCTTTGAAAGATTTTGGAAAAGTTTCATTGTGCAGATTTGCAGAAGTTGAAACCAGTGGTCTATTCATTAATTTCAGAAGTAATTTACAAAATTCATTTTCTACAATTCTAAAACCCACTCTATTGTCGTCAGAAATTAGAAGATTGCATATATTTTTGGGTGATTTGTATAAGATTGTTGACGGTTCGTTTAATTGAGAGATAAGTTGATCTAAATTTTTAGGTATTTCCTCAATGTAATTTGAAATCATTGCAACGTCACTAACGAGAGATAACATTGGACTTTTACTATTTCTTTTTTTTATGGAATTAAGCTTTTCAATTGCATCCCAATTGGTTGCATCACATCCCAATCCCCAAATAGTATCAGTTGGATACAATATTACACCCCCAGATCTAACTGTATCAAAAGCCTTTTTAACCTGATCGTTTACATTATTACCCATTAATAGATATATTTACATCAAAAATATAAAATACCTTTTGAATAAATTCTCTTCTATTAACGATAAATATTTTTCCTTTCAAGAAAAGATTAATCTATGTATTAAAAACTTTGATCGTGAGGGGAAATTGATTAAAGATTCAAGAAACACAGTTAAAGTTTTCAGAATCGATGATTTATATATTAATATTAAAAGATTCAAACGGCCCAATTTTATTAACCGACTGGCATATTCTTTTTTCAGGTCTACAAAAGCTTGTAGATCCTTTTTATATGCAAACAAGTTATTGGATTACAATATTTTAACCCCCGACCCGATAGCTTATATTGAAAATTCAAAATATTATCTTTTAGATGATAGTTTTTACGTTTGTAAAAATATTGATTATGATTTCGATATGAAACATGTTTTTGAAAACAAAGAATTAGAGCAAAGGGATAAATTGATCAAAAAATTTGTATTGTTTACACATAAACTTCATGAAAACGGATTTTTGTTTTTAGATCATTCAACAAGTAACACAATAATTAAGAAGATTGAAGGTGATTATAAATTATTTTTAATTGATTTAAACAGGATGAATTTTAAAAAAATGAATTTTGAGGATCGATTAAAAAACTTTAGAAGACTTAATCTTTCTGATGATTCAATCAAAAAAGTAAGTCATTTTTATTCAGAAATTATAAATGTAAATAAAGATTTGATTTTTGAAAAGATCAAAACATATTCTCAAAATTTCCAAACCAAGAGGAGAAAGCGAAAAAAAATAAAAAATATTTTTAAAAATTAATTATGTCTAAATACCTAGGTGTCGATTTTGGTTTAAAAAGAATTGGTTTATCAATAACCGATAAGGAAAAAATTTTTGCTTTTCCTCTCACAACTATCGAATACAATAATGCATTTAATTTCTTCACGGATTTATTTTTAAAAGAGGAGATTTCTAAAGTAATTATTGGTTACCCAAAAAGGTTGTCAGGAGTTGATTCAGAAATTGAAAGTTCAATCAAAATTTTTATAACAAAGTTCAAGAATCAATTTCCTGCAATTGAAATAGAAAGATTTGATGAGAGATTTACCTCAAAATTAGCATCTAAGGCTATTGTTTCTAGCGGTTTAGGTAAAAAGAAAAGATCTGACAAGTCTTTAATAGATAAGGTTAGTGCTGCAATAATATTACAAGACTATTTGACTTATAATAAATCGAATTTGTAATTTTTATTATCGTAATTTTGAAAAAATTTTTTAAATGGTATTACCGATTATTGGATATGGTGCAATAGTTTTAAAAACAAAAGCTAAAGAAATTCCAGCAAACTATTCAGAGCTTAATGAATTGATTTCCGATATGTATGAAACAATGTATGATGCAAGTGGAGTAGGCCTTGCTGCTCCTCAAATTGGTAAATCAATACGTCTGTTTGTTATTGACACATCCCCATTTGATACAGATGATTTTGAGCAAAATTCTGGTTTTGAGGTCAAATCTGTTAAAAAAACTTTTATTAACCCTGTTATGATTGATGAATCTGGTGAAAACGCTTCTTTTGAAGAAGGTTGTTTAAGTATTCCTAATATTCGTGAACATATTAATAGAAAGTCTGATATAACTATAAAATACCAAGATGAAAATTTTACCCATCACCAGGAAACTTTTTCGGGTATTCTAGCAAGGGTTATTCAACATGAATATGATCATTTGGAAGGCACCTTATTTACAGATAAAATTTCGCCTTTTAAAAAGAAATTAATAAAAGGAAAACTAAACAACATAATGATTGGCAAAGTTTCTGTTGATTATAAAATGAAATTTTTTAAAAAATAAGTTTGTTTTTACAAGACTACACAAAGGAATTTTCCTATAACTTAAAATTATCATTCCCTATTATTCTTGGGCTCCTAGGCCATACGCTTGTTGGTATGATTGACAATATTATGGTTGGAAAACTTGATCCAACAAATCTTGCAGCCGTATCACTGGGAAATAGTTTTATTTTTATAGCAATGTCAATTGGAATAGGCTTTTCTGCAGCCATCACTCCAGTTGTAGCAGAAGCACACAGTAGAAATCATGAAACGGATCTAAAAAAATCTTTTGTTAACGGATTTATTTTGTGTTTGTTTCTTGGTTGTTTTTTATTTGGTGCTATTCTTTTGTTTAAGCCCTTATTATATGTTTTAGATCAACCTGAAAATGTTGTTGAATTAGCAATTCCTTATTTAGATATTGTTGCATTTTCACTGATTCCTTTGTTAATGTTTCAAGCTCTCAAGCAATTTAGTGATGGCTTATCCCTTACGGCAAATTCAATGTATGCAACAATTCTAGCAAATGTTGTAAATGTTATTATAAACTATATTCTAATTTTTGGAAAATTTGGTTTTCCTCAGATGGGTATTATTGGTGCAGCAATTGGAACATTAATTTCAAGGATAATTATGTTTGGGTTTCTGTTTTTCCTTCTTTACAATCGAAACATAATTAGAGATTATCTTTCCTATGTTTTTAAGTTTATTATTAACAGAGAAATGATAAAAAAAATAGTTTCTTTAGGCTTGCCTACATCACTGCAAATGTTATTTGAAGTAGGTATTTTTACTGCTGCCATTTGGTTAAGTGGTTTACTTGGTGAAATTACCCAAGCAGCAAACCAAATTGTATTAAATATTTCTTCAATGACCTTTATGATAGCTAGCGGACTTAGTGTCAGCGCAGCAATTCGTGCAGGTAACCAAAAAGGCTTAAATAATTATCTCGAACTTAAAAGAATATCATTGTCTATTCTTTTCTTGGGTATTGTATTTGCAACTATTTTTTCATTATTAATATTTTTCTTAAGAGACGCTTTGCCATATATCTATATTGATATTACAGACTCGATTAATTATTCAAAAAATTTAGAAATTGTTGACAAAGCAGCAACTTTATTTATTATTGTTTCTCTATTTCAGTTATTTGATAGTGCACAGGTCATAATTTTAGGTACATTAAGAGGAATGCAGGATGTAAAAATCCCAACCATTATAGTATTTATTGCTTATTGGGTTGTTGGTTTCCCTATTAGCTATTACTATGGAGACTTTTCTCAATTAAAAGAGGTAGGTATATGGATTGGTTTGTTATGCGGACTTCTTTTTTCTTCAGTTTTCCTATATTTAAGATTCGCTTACCTCACTAATAAGATGATTAAATATGCTAGATAAGTTAAAAGAACTAGACACAGAGCTTCTTATTTTTCTTAACAATTTAGGAAATGAATCATGGGACTATACTTGGTTAGCAATTACAGATAAATATACTTTTTTGCCACTTTTTTTGATTGTTATATTTCTTCTATATAAAGAAAACGGATTTTATAAATTACTCCTCATTTTATTATCAATTGCATTTCTTATTCTTTTCACAGATCAATTCACAAACCTTGTAAAAGATACATTTGAAAGATTAAGGCCCTGTAGGGTAGAAGAGCTTCAGCAATACTTAAGAAATATCGATATTCGTTGTGGAAAATACGGTTTTTTCTCTGCACATGCTGCCAACTCCATTGCTGTAACTACTCTTATAATCACAACCTTTAAGTTTACTTACAAAAAGTGGATTTCGTTATTATTAGTCTTTTGGGTTGCTATTTTCGCCTATAGTCGGATCTATTTAGGAGTACACTATCCCATGGATACCATTGTTGGACTTTGTTTTGGTTTTATTTTTGGAAAGACTGCCTCTTTTATTATAAATTATTTCAAATTATTGAGAAGCTAAAATAGCTTGAGTGGCTTCAAAAACAGAGGTTTCGCATTTCTCTATTTTTTTTAATTGCTTGTGTAGTTCTTTTTTTACGGTTGAATTTTCATAGAAATTTCGCTGAATCGATTCATTTATCATTTGCCTTAACCAAAATTTATTCTGATTGATTCTGTTTTCAAAAAAATAATTATTTTTTTTAGTCAATTCTTGATAGCTTTTAATATTCTTCCAAATTTCTTCTAACCCTTTCCCATTTACAGAACTACAGGTTAAAACTTTTGGAATCCATTCAGAATTTTTTTTAGGAAATAGTTTAAGAGCTAATTGAAACTCATTTTTAGATTTCTCAGAATTCTCAATATTTTGGCCATCGCATTTATTGATTGCAATTAAATCAGACATCTCTATTATACCTCTTTTTATTCCTTGAAGTTCATCTCCAGAACCTGCTATTTTTAGTAATAAAAAAAAGTCAACCATCTCAGATACACTAATTTCATTTTGCCCAACCCCAACAGTTTCAACAATGATAACATCATAACCTGCAGATTCGCATAAAAAAATAGATTCACGAGTATTTTTAGCCACTCCGCCTTGAAAATTAGAAGCTGCAGTGGGTCTAATGAATACATTTTTATTTTGAGAAAGTTTCTCCATCCTAGTTTTATCACCAAGAATACTTCCTTTGCTAATAGTGCTAGATGGATCTATTGTAAGAACAGCAACTTTTTTTCCTAGATCTGTAAGATTTGATCCAAAATTTTCAATAAATGTACTTTTTCCTGCACCAGGAACACCTGTGACTCCTATTCTGAGGGTATTTTTTTCATTTTTATTTTGAAGTTCCGAGAGAATCTTATTGGCTAATAATCTGTCATTTTTATTATTGCTTTCAATAAGTGTAATTGCTTTTGATAAAGAAGTTAGGTCTTTATTTACTAGGCTTTTACAAATGTCTTTGTAATTGATATTTCTTTTTATCTCCAAACTGATAGTGATTTAGCCGTTACCTATAATCATCCATTCTCCTGAGTTAACGAGTTTTTCAGCATGCTTGTATTTCATTTCTTTTTTCTCAGCAGTTTTGATGTTTTTAATTGTAACCTTATCATTTCTTCCCACTTTTGGTTTTGACCTTATGATAGTTTCTACCTGTTGATTACTTTGCTGATTTGTAATAGCTCTATTTCTTTGTCTCAACTCTTCTGTGTTTGGAATTTCATCCTTAGAGGTATTTACATTCATTGGTCTTCTTCTACTAGAGGCCTCTTGAACATTTTTATTATTATCCGTTGAAATTTCAGCTTTAAAAAGAAAAGATAGGATTTCCTTATTTACAGAATCAATTAGTGTCTTAAATAACTCAAAAGCTTCAAATTTATATATAAGTAAGGGATCTTTTTGTTCATGAACTGCAAGTTGAACAGATTGTTTAAGTTCATCCATTTTTCTTAGATGGGTTTTCCATGAATCATCTAATATTGCCAAAGAAATATTTTTTTCAAAGTCTGTAACCAATTGTTCTCCATCAGAATTATATGCCTTCTCTAAATCTGTTATTACTTGTAATGTTTTTATCCCGTCTGTAAAGGGCACAACAATTCTTTTGTATTTCTCCCTCTGTTTTTCATAAACATGCTTAATGACTGGAAAAGCTAATTTGGCATTATTTTCAATTTTATTTAAATAATGCTTTAAAACAACTGAATAGATTTTATCCGTTATTTCCTTTTCATTCATAGACTCAAAAGATTCTGAATTTATATCAGTAGTAATTGAAAAATAACGTATTAATTCGAATTCAAAATTCTTATAATCATTCACACTTTTATTAGAAATTACAATACTTTCACAAGTATCATAAATCATATTTGAGATATCGATACGTAATCTTTCCCCGAAAAGTGAATTATTTCTTCTTCTGTATATCACTTCTCTTTGTGCATTCATTACGTCATCATACTCTAAGAGTCTTTTTCTGATTCCAAAGTTATTTTCCTCAACTTTCTTTTGTGCTCTCTCAATCGAGTCAGTTATCATTGAGTGTTGAATTACTTCTCCTTCTTTCAATCCCATTCTATCCATCATTTTAGCAATTTTTTCTGCCCCAAATAATCTCATTAAGTTATCTTCTAACGAAACGTAGAATTGAGAGCTTCCAGGATCACCTTGACGGCCAGATCGTCCTCTTAACTGCCTGTCAACTCTTCTTGAGTCATGTCTTTCAGTACCAACAATTGCAAGTCCTCCATTTTCTTTTACTTGATCAATTAATTTTATATCGGTTCCACGACCTGCCATATTTGTTGCAATAGTTACCTGTCCTGGTTTTCCTGCTTCGGCTACTACATCGGATTCTTTTTTATGAAGTTTTGCATTTAAAATATTATGTGGAATCTTTCTGATTTTTAACATCCTTCCAAGTAGCTCACTAATTTCAACGGAAGTGGTACCAATTAATACCGGTCTTCCAGATCTGGATAAATCAGTTACCTCATCAATAACTGCGTTGTACTTTTCTCTTTTAGTTTTATAAATAAGGTCTTGTCTATCGTCTCTTTGAATAGGTCTATTTGTTGGAATTTCAAATACATCAAGTTTATAAATCTCCCAAAATTCACCCGCTTCGGTTACTGCTGTTCCGGTCATTCCAGAAAGCTTATTATACATTCTAAAATAGTTCTGTAAGGTAATTGTAGCAAAAGTTTGGGTAGCCGCCTCAATTTTAACATTTTCCTTGGCTTCAATAGCTTGATGTAAGCCATCACTGTATCTTCTACCATCCATGATTCTACCTGTTTGCTCGTCTACAATCATCACCTTATTTTCCATTACAACGTATTGAATGTCTTTTTCAAATAAAGCATATGCTTTTAATAATTGATTAATGGTATGTATTCGTTCAGACTTTATACTAAAATCCCTATATAGCTCGTCTTTTTCCTTGGCTTCCTCTTCTTTTGATAAACCTTTTTCTTCAATTTTTGAAATCTCAATTCCAATTTCTGGCATGATAAAGAAATTTGGATCGTCTTTTCCAGAAAGAAACTCGATTCCTTTATCTGTTAATTCAATCTGGTTGTTTTTCTCATCAATTACGTAATAGAGCTCCTTGTCAATTTTTGGCATTTCTCTATTATTATCTTGCATATAGAAGTTTTCAGTCTTTTGTAAAAGTTGTTTAATTCCACCTTCACTTAAGTACTTAATCAAAGCTTTATTTTTAGGTATTCCTCTAAAAACTCTTAATAAATTAAAGGATCCTTCTTCATCATTTCCTGATGATATTTGGCCTTTTGCTTCTGCAAGAGTATTGACCAAAAATTTTCTTTGAGTTGAAACAATTCTTTCAATCTTGGGTTTTAGCTCGTTAAATTCGTGTTTATCACCTTTTGGAATCGCACCAGAAATGATTAATGGAGTCCTGGCATCATCAATTAATACAGAATCAACCTCATCAACAATTGCAAAATTGTGTTTTCTTTGAACCAAATCGTCTGTTGAATTTGCCATATTATCCCTTAGATAATCAAACCCAAATTCATTATTTGTTCCATAGGTTATATCAGAATTGTAAGCTTTTTTTCGTTCTGCAGAGTTAGGTCTGTGATAATCTATACAATCTACACTAAGTCCGTGAAATTGAAACATTGGTGCCATCCATGCACTATCACGTTTCGCTAAATAATCATTTACCGTAACCAGATGAACTCCCTTACCGGTTAAGGCATTTAAATAAACGGGTAGGGTTGCAACCAATGTTTTTCCTTCTCCAGTTTGCATCTCAGCAATTTTACCTTGATGCATGGCTACACCTCCAATAAGTTGCACATCGTAATGTACCATGTCCCATACAATTTTTTTACCTGCAGCATCCCATGAATTTAACCAGGTAGCTTTATCTTTGGTTACATTTACATAATCTTTTTCTGTTGATAATTCTAAGTCGTATTCATTAGCAGTAACAACTATCTCTTTATTGTCAACAAATCTTTTTGCAGTTTCTTTAATTACTGCAAAAGCTTTAGGTAAGATTTGATTTAATGTATTTTCATTGATCTTATATGCTTCTTCGTTTAATTTGTCAATTTCTGTAAATAAGCTTTCTTTTTTGTCAAAATCCTTAGTTTTTTCAAGTTCAATTTTGAGATTTTCTATCTTCTCATCAATATCGGAAATAGATGATTTAATTTGTTCTTTGAACAGGGAAGTTTGATTTCGTAATTCATCATTACTTAATTTACCAATTTCATCTTCAAAAGAGTGAATTTGATCAATGATGGGTGTAATTGTCTTTAAATCTTTTTTAGATTTATCGCCCACAAATAATTTTAGAATTTTACCAAGCATTAATGATAAGCATTAATAGTTATAATAACTGATTAAATATACAATATGTTTGCGTATTATGTAATGAAATAAAGAGAAGAAAATGGTTAATAATCAGATATTAATATTCGTCCTCATTCCATAAGTAGTCATCATCAGTAGGATAATCTGGCCAAATCTCTTGAATAGATTCGTATAAATCACCCTCGTCCTCAATGGATTGTAAATTTTCAACAACCTCAAGGGGAGCACCAGTTCTAATTGAGTAGTCGATTAACTCGTCTTTAGTTGCTGGCCAAGGAGCGTCACTTAAGTATGATGCAAGTTCTAGAGTCCAATACATGACAAATTATTTTTTTTGCAAAAATAAATTTTTAATGGAATTACGCAAGATATTTAATTTAAATTTTACCAATAAGATTCCTCTATATCAAGAATCATGGTATAATATCTGGCAAGTACAAAAAGAAAGTCAGAAAGACGATTTACATATGTAAGTATGTTTTCATTCACCTCAGTAAATTCACTTAATTTTGTGATTTTTCTTTCAGCTCTTCTGCAAACTGCTCTTGAAACATGACAAAAAGAAACTAATTTGTCACCACCAGGGATAATAAACTTATTTAGCATTGGTAATTCTTTCTGAATTTTATCAATTTGAGATTCGATAAAGATTGTATCCTCAGCACTTATTTGTAGTTTTTTTGGCTGGTTTTCTATTTTGGTTTCAAATTGAGCAAGAATTGATCCAATGGTAAAAAGTTTTAATTGAATTTTGAACAATACTTCATTTATATCTTTTTCATTAGAATAATCCTTAATTAAACCTAAAAATGAATTTAATTCGTCAATTGTCCCATAAGCATCAACTCTTAGATCATGTTTAGAAACAATTTCTCCGCCAATTAACGAAGTCTTTCCTTTATCGCCATTTTTACTGTAAATTTTCATGTCTGGTTTTGTTTATCTGGATTACTAAGTAAGAATATCTAACCAGTAAAGAGATAAATATTGGCAGTAAAGTTATATTATATTTTTGAACTCCGGTTGTCCAATGTATAAATAATAGTATCAGTAAAATTATATTTAGTTTCACAAAGTTAATTGTCCACATCGGTGGGGTTTTTCTAATTAACGCAAAAACCACTGCCAAATTAAAAGGAAACGCCCATAAAAAATTAAAGTTTTGTGCTGACGCAAAGTGATTACTGAAAAACCATAAATAGATTATTAACACTCCTACAAGTCCTGTAAATAGATAAATCATAAAATCTATTGACCTATTCCAAGAATTATTTTTAAAATTAAAATAGGTAAGCAAAATAATTAACAGAGAGATTATTGAATTTACAAGTAATGGTTTTGGAAATTCTTCATTATATTTCGATGGTGAATCAGGTAAAAAAATAATATTTTTTGTGATTGGTTTTGAATAATCTATCATGAGCCCATCCATGTATTTCATTAATTTTTCCGGAATAAAAAAAGTTTCTCTAACTGAGATTTTTTTATCAATTATTGCACCCAAGCACAAATCAATTCCAAGTGCTGCCCATGAATTTTCGCTTATTTTTTCATGGATTAGTTCTCTGTAATTAAAGAGGGCTTCGGATTCTAGTTTGTCGTTTCTAAATTTATTATTTGTATCATCAATTAAAATATCAGCTACCCTGGTTGAGCAATTATCTCGCAAATAATCATAAGTATAATATTTATTTTCCGGTTTAGAGTTATTGACTAGCAGATCAATAATATTCATTTTTGATTCTTCGCTTATGTTTAATTCATGCTCAACTAAATATCTATTTTGATATATATAACCATTTTTAAAATTTTCATATTTCTGAACAGCTAATTTGTAAACAGGTCTACCTTTTACAAAATTTGAATAAAAATTTGGTGCGGAGAAATCGTAAACTCCAAAATTAAAAACTATGTCATTTCCATTACTAATAATTCTGATACCTGTATGTCCGAAAGCGTCCGCTAAACTAGAGCCTTCCCCGATTGATATTATACTCACTTTTGTTTCTTCAAAAGATGTTTTTGTCCCTTCAGTTTTGTTGACACAAAAAAGACTGTGAATTGAAAGACAAAATAGTATTAAGTAAACTCTAATCATCTTAGAAGGTTAAGTTTAAATTTTAAAGAAAATATATTGGAGTAAAGTGCTGCAGATTGGTTGCCAATATCTGTAAATGCATAATTTACTTCAATGTCTTGAAGATTAAATCCAATTCCAAAATTGGGTTGAAAACTTAATTCTGTTGTTGAATCAAATTGAAGTTCATTTTGAAAGTTTCCTAAACCTAATCTCAAATACACAAGTTCTGAATATGCAAATTCCAAGCCTAAAGATGGGTTTACACTTGCAAAGCTTGTTGATATTATATCGTTAGTTTGCTCAAAGAGCATAAATAAGTCAATTGCAGCCAACATGGAATAATCACTACTTAGATAGATTTCTTTTGAAACTCCTAACTGAACTTTTGGTATTGAAATTTCATTTTTTTCCGGTATTTCTTGATTTTCTCCTTCCAATGCATTTTGAATATCATTTAACCTATCCTCATCGAAAGACCAGGAATTATAGGTTGTGGTTATATCCCTAGCCATTAATCCAAATTTCCATCCGTTTTTATTTTCATGTTGTACACCCAAATCAAATCCAAAGCCCCATGAATTTGCAAAGTCTCCGATAATTCTTCTAATAATCTTAGCGTTAACCCCAAAATTTAGATTAAGAAGTTTATTTTTTTTTGCATAACTAAAAATAAATGCATAATCCGCTGCAGAAAACAGTTCAATTCTATTGTAATCAATATTTCCCTGATTATCAATAAGCTGCGTTGTATCCATTATGTCATCAACTCCAAATCGAATTAATGAAAAACCCATAGCTGATTCACTATCAATTTTTTTAGCATAGGAGATATAATTGAAGTTAGCAATGTTAGCAAAATAGTTAGAATGCATTAATGAGATCTCATCTCTTTCAATATTAATCAATCCTGCTGGGTTCCAATAGGTCGCATTAACATCATCCACAGTTGAAGATACTGCATTGCCCATACCGATTGATTTTGCATCAACACCAATATTTAAAAATTCGTTTGAATACTTTGATCTGTTCTGTGCGGTTAAAAGATGACCAATTAAAAAAAAGATAATTAATATGTATTTATTCATATGATTAATAACCTATTTCAAAGTTATATATTGTTTTTCAAACTTTAATTAAGTAATTAATTTAATATTTTAAGATTATAAATTATTAATTTTGATTAATTAAACTAAAAAAATGAATCTCAGATTTGTTCCAAATACAATTACTTTACTTAACCTTTTTATCGGATGTATAGTTGTTTTACTACTTGTAGAAAATAATATAGAAGTTAAATATGTTTTTGTTTTATCAGTGATCTGTCTGATTTTAGACTTTTTGGACGGATATATTGCTAGAAAATTAAATGCTAAGTCTGAATTGGGTTTACAATTAGATTCCTTAGCTGATATGGTTAGTTTTGGCTTGGTCCCGGGTGTACTTCTTTACAATATGTTTCTCAATGCACCTTCATCTTCAGTAGGTTCAATTTTTTCTTCTTTTATCCCTTTTATGGGTTTTATGATTACTCTTTGCTCAGCTTACAGATTAGCTAAGTTTAATACACTTAAAACAAATTCGAAATTTTTTAAAGGTCTTCCAACCCCAGCCAATACAATGTTAATTTATTCATTTTCTATAATTTCTAATGATGGATCTGCTTTTTCTGACATGATATCAAATTATAATGTAATAACATTTATTGCTCTGATTTGTGGGTTTTTACTAGTTTCAAACCTAAAACTTTTAAATTTCAAGTTTAAGAGCCTTAAATTTATCGGAAACAGAAGAAGATTTTTAATAATTTTTATCTCAGTTCCTTCAATTATAATATATGGGATCTATGCGATTCCGCTTATTTTAGGCTTGTATATTTTAATATCAATAGGCACATATTACAAATTTAAGACTTAGATAGTTTTTTTTCTTAATTCAAAGTTTTTACCCAGGTATACTTTTCTTACAATTTCGTCAGACGCAAGTTCTTCAGGTTTACCGTCTTTAAGAATACTTCCTTCAAACATTAAGTAAGTTCTATCTGTAATTGCAAGGGTTTCTTGAACATTATGGTCTGTGATAAGAATACCAATATTTTTCTTGGTTAAATCTCTAACAATTTTTTGAATATCTTCTACTGCTAAGGGATCAACTCCAGCAAAAGGTTCATCTAATAATATAAAACTTGGATTAGTGGCTAGTGCTCTAGCAATTTCGGTTCTTCTTCTTTCACCACCCGATAATAAATCCCCCCGACTTTTACGAATGGCTTGTAATCCAAATTCATCAAGTAAGGACTCAACTTTATCATTTTGTTCTTTTTTCGAGAGATCAGTCATTTGTAATACACTATGAATATTATCTTCAACACTCATTTTTCTGAATACAGAAGATTCTTGAGCTAAGTAACCAATCCCATTTTGTGCCCTCTTATACATTGGAAATTTAGTTATTTCTCTATCATCCAAAAAGATAGATCCTGAGTTTGGTTTAATCAAACCTACAATCATATAAAAAGATGTAGTTTTACCTGCACCATTAGGACCTAATAAACCGACAATTTCCCCCTGTTTAAGATTAAGAGAAACATCTTTAACAACGGCTTTGCCAGCATATGATTTAAGTAAATTATGAGCCTTTAAAATCATTATGATTGATTTTTTACAACAATTCTTGAAATAAATATACTTACTTGATATAAAATAACGATAGGAATTGCTACAATTATTTGACTAGCGACATCTGGAGGGGTGATTATGGCTGCCAATACCAATACTAAAACCAGCGCATATTTTCTGTACTGAACTAAAGTCTTTGGAGTAACAACTCCAGCTTTTGTTAAAAAATAAATTATTATTGGTAATTCAAAAATGATCCCTGAGGCTAGTGATGATGACCTAACCAAACCTATAAATGATCCCAAATCAAATTCGTTTAAAACTTCATTAGATACTTGATAGGTGCCTAAAAAATTAATTGATAGAGGAGTTATTATATAATACCCAAACAATACCCCAATGAAAAAGAGTATTGAAGAGATGAAAATAAAGCCTCTTGATCGGGCTTTTTCTTTTGCCAATAACCCAGGACTGATAAATTTCCAAAATTCATACAGAACATAGGGGAAAGAAAGAATAAATCCAGCGATTATTGAAGTCATCACATGAGCTGAAAATTGGCCTGCCATGGTCCTGTTTTGAATAACAAAAGGGAATTCATCACCACAAAAAGTTGTTTCTACTCCGATAAAAGTTGCAGCTTGGCATAAAAATGTATAGGTTGGAAAACTCATTTTTTTTGGACCAAGTATAATTGTATCAAAAATAAATTCCTTCATTAAGAAACATACAAAACCAACTGAGATGATAGCGATTAATGAGCGAATTATATGCCACCTAAGCTCTTCTAGATGTTCAAGAAATGACATGTTATCATGACCATTGCTCATGATGCTATTCCTTCTTTAATTAAACTTTGGATATGAAGAATTCCGTGATATTTGTCATTTTTTGTAGTAACCAATTGTGAAATTTTATGTTTTTTCATTAGTTCTAAGGCTTCAACAGCTAATGATTCATGATCAATTATTTGTGGATTTACAGACATGATATCTTGAGCAGTTAAATTTTTAATTTCTTTATGATTTAAAAGAGTCCTTCTAAGATCACCATCGGTAATCACACCAACTATCTTTTCGTCATTTAATACAGCTGTAATGCCTAGCATTTTTTCACTAATTTCTATAATAACCTCATTAATTGAGTCATTTGTTTTATTTGAGGGTATTAAACTAGATTCTACAAGATCTTTTACTTTTAAAAGTAGTTTCTTTCCTAAATTTCCACCGGGGTGAAATTTGGCAAAATCATTTTTTGTAAATCCTTTAATTTTAACCAAAGTGACAGCAATGGCATCTCCGATGACCAGCTGAGCAGTTGTGCTATTTGTTGGTGCAAGGTTGTTTGGACAGACTTCAACCTCTACAAAACTGTTTAGTATCACAGAGGAGTTTTTGGCTAAAAAAGAGGATTTGTCACCAGTTATAGCGATTAACTGATTATTATTCATTTTTATAAATGGAACCAGCTCTTTTATTTCAGGAGTATTTCCGCTTTTTGAAATGCAAATAATAACATCATCACTTTTAATTATTCCCAAGTCACCATGAATTGCATCAGCAGCATGCATAAATATTGAAGGGGTCCCAGTAGAATTTAAGGTTGCAACAATTTTATTAGCAATTATAGCGCTTTTTCCGATTCCGGTAACCACAACTCTTCCAGTTGATTTAAGAATTATTTGAATTGCTTTTTCAAAATTTTTATCAATATATTTAGAAATATTATTAATACTTTCTGATTGAAGTTTAATCACTTCCTTTCCAAATTCTATGATACTTTTTTTATCCAAAACTAGACTGATTATATATTATGCAAAAAAACAAAAATTTTATTAAAGAATTTCTTAAATGAAAAAAGAATGTTTTAACTTAAAGTTCCGTTAATCACATATGTGCTAATTTAATGAGTAATAAAGAAAAAATTTTCAACTGTCTTAAAAAGACTTTTGGATTTGATGAGTTTAAGGGGCCTCAGGAAGATATAATACTAAATATTACCGAATCAAATAATACATTTGTTATTATGCCAACAGGGGGTGGTAAGTCTTTATGTTATCAATTACCTGCATTACTTTTGGAAGGTACAGCTATTGTGATTTCACCACTCATAGCTCTAATGAAAAATCAAGTTGACGCAATTAGGGGTTTTTCAGAAGAGGATAGCATTGCTCATGTTTTAAATTCTTCATTAACATCAGAAGAGATCAGTCAGGTTAAAAAAGATCTTATTGAAAAAAAGACGAAACTTTTATATCTAGCTCCAGAATCTTTTTCAAAATCATCAAATATTGAATTTTTAAAATCAATAAATATTTCTTTTTTAGCTGTTGATGAAGCACATTGTATTAGCGAATGGGGACATGATTTTAGACCTGAATACAGAAATATTAAATCAGTTTTAGATCAGATTAACAGCAAAACTCCAATCATTGCACTTACAGCAACAGCAACACCCAAAGTTCAGTCAGATATTTTAAAAAATTTAGAAATTTCAGATGCAAATATTTTTAAGTCTTCCTTTAACAGATCAAATCTTTTTTATGAAGTAAAATCAAAAACAGAAAGTGTAAATTCAGACCTAATCAAATTTGTCAAGAAAAATAACGGTAAGTCTGGTATAATTTACTGTTTAAGCAGAAAAAAAGTGGAGGAAATAGCACAATTATTAATTCTCAATAATATCAAAGCAGTTGCTTATCATGCAGGATTAGATTCAAAGCTTAGGCATCAGAATCAAGACAAATTTTTAATGGAAGATGTCGACGTTGTAGTAGCTACAATTGCTTTTGGAATGGGTATAGATAAGCCAGATATTAGATTTGTTATTCACTATGATGTTCCTAAAAGTCTTGAAGGATATTATCAGGAAACAGGTAGGGCAGGAAGAGATGGTGGAGAAGGTCATTGTCTAGCTTATTATTCTCACAAGGATATTGAGAAGCTTGAAAAATTTCTTGAATCAAAGCCAAAATCTGAAAAAGATATTGCATCATTACTCCTTGAGGAAGTGACTGCTTATTGCTTAACCTCGTTAAGCAGAAGAAAATATTTATTAAACTATTTTGGAGAATATTTTGATTCTGAAATTGGTGAGGGAAGGCTTATGGATGATAATATGCAAAATCCAAAGAAATCAATTGATGCTAGTGAAGACCTTGTTTCTGTCTTAAAATTACTTATTGACACCAAATTTATCTATAAACAAAAAGATATAGTTAGTATTCTAATCGGTCAAAGTAATGCTCTTTTAAACTCACACAACATTACTTCGAACTCAAATTTTGGGATAGGTAAATCAAAAGATGCCTCCTATTGGAGAAGTTTAATTTGGCATGCCAGAGTAGAGTCTTATATGAACAAAAACATTGAAAATTACGGGTCTATTGGCATCACTGAATTAGGACATAGTTTTTTAGAAAACCCTGATAAGTTTGTAATATATTATGATAGGGATTTTAAAGATTCGAATCAAACAACCAATGTTAAAAAACTTAGCAATTCAGGGGATGAAACATTGATGTTGCTCTTAAAAGATTTAAGAAAAAAAATTGCAGACAAGCATTCAGTACCACCCTATGTAATATTTCAAGATCCATCTTTGATTGAAATGACCTTAAAATTCCCTGTTAAAATGGATGAGTTATCCTCGATTTTTGGGGTAGGTGAGGGCAAGTCAAAAAAATATGGAAAAGAATTTATTGAATTAATATCAAAATATGTTGTTGAAAATAATATTTCTAGGCCTGATGATTTTGTGATTAAATCTTCGGGAAAAAATTCATCTCTTAAATTATTTATCATTCAGAGTATTGACAGAAAATTATCTCTTGACGATATAGCAGATTCAAAATCAATGGATATGATGGATTTTATAAAAGAGATGGAATCAATTGTATATTCTGGAACAAAACTAGATTTGAATTATTGTTTGGAAGAATATTTAGATGAGGATCAGCAGGAGGAAATGTATGACTATTTTATAGAATCTGAATCTGACAGTATCGAATTAGCATTAGAAGAATTTGACGGTGAGTTTGACGAATTTGAATTGAGACTTTATAGGATTAAATTTTTAAGTGAGTTAGGGAATTAGTTAATATATTTGCCAAAAATTAATAAAAATGAAAGAAGGTTTATTTGCTCAAATCAAAACATCCAAAGGGGTAATTGAAATTCAGCTTGAATTTGAAAAAACACCTGGCACCGTAGGAAATTTTGTTGGCTTATCTATTGGTAAGATAAAAAATTCAAATAAGGAGCTTGGAAAACCATATTACGATGGATTAAAATTTCACAGAGTGATTAACGATTTTATGATTCAAGGAGGTTGTCCTATTGGTACAGGAACCGGAGATCCTGGTTATAAGTTTGATGATGAATTTAATGCTGATTTGAAACATGATAAGCCAGGCATCCTCTCAATGGCTAATTCAGGACCTGCAACAAACGGAAGTCAGTTTTTTATTACTCATATTGAAACTCCTTGGCTTGACAATAAACACACAGTTTTTGGATATGTAATAGATGGATTAGATGTTGTTAACTCGATTGTTCAAGACGATGAAATCATTAATATTAAGATAAATGCTGTTGGTGAGAAGGCCCAGGCTTTTAATCCGGTAAAGGCTTTTGAAAATTTTAATAAGTTAAAAGAGGAAAGAATCAATGAACAAAAGAAAAGAACGGAAAAATTATTAAATGACCTTTCTGACGGTTATTCTAAAACTGACTCTGGATTAATGTATAAGTTTTTGGATAATAAAAACTCGAACAAACCATCAAAGGGTGAAAAAGTAAAGGTTCATTACAAAGGTATGTTATTAGACGGGACAGTTTTTGATTCGTCATTTAAAAGAAATCAGCCAATTGAATTCACTCTTGGAATTGGTCAAGTTATAAAGGGTTGGGACGAAGGAATTTCTCTTTTAGGTGTTGGAGATAAAGCAAGCTTTATAATACCAAGCGATTTAGCCTATGGTGAGTCTGGAGCTGGTGGTGTTATCCCACCGAATGCACCGTTATTATTTGAGGTTGAATTAATTTCTGCTGGTTAATTTTTTATTTCCATTTGATATTGCATCCAATGCTAGGTTTTTGTAAAGAAATATTTTCTCTATTTTCTAAGAGACATTCAATAGCATTTTTTAAATCTATTCCGTCACAACTTATCCCATTTCCAGGTCTTGAATCGTCTAGTTGACCTCTGTAAACTAACTTCAAATTACTATCATATAAATAGAAATCTGGAGTACATGCTGCATCATATTTTTTAGCAGTATTTTGTGTTTTATCGTACAAATACGGAAAGCTAAAATTATATTCGACAGCATTTTTTTTCATTAGTTCGGGGCTATCTTCAGGATAATTTATCACATCATTACTAGAGATTGCAATAAAATTTACTTCTTTAGGTTGATATATGTTAGCTAAATTTACAATTGTATTGTTTACATGTTTTACGTAAGGGCAATGATTGCAAATAAACATAATTAAGGTTCCCTTTAAGCCTTTAAGATCATTTAAATTAACATAACTATCTGAAGTAACATCCGGTAAATTAAAATCAGGAGCTTTGGTTCCTAATGAAACCATATTAGAAGGAGTTTTTGCCATTTTTTTAAAAAATTATTTAGTTGTAATTTTACAAAAAAAATTTTATGAAACCACACAAAATAAGTTTTGTTAACGCAATTACACTCATTTCTTTTGGTCTTTGGGGTTATATCGATGTAGATTATTCTCCAACAGCCTTGATTCCGGTAATTTTTGGTATCATTATTCTGATATTAAATCCTGGCTTGAAAAGAGAAAATAAAGTAGTTGCACACATAGTTGTTTTATTGACCTTTTTAATATTAGGTGGTCTTGTAAAGCCCTTAATGAGCACACTTGAAAGTGGAAATACAATGGGTATTACAAGGGTTGTCCTTATGATGTTGTCAACTCTTATGGCTTTAATCGTGTTTATAAAGAGTTTTATAGCCAATCGATCTAAAAAATAATTGGATTTGGATAATTTATTTAAATCATTCAAAGATTTAGATATAAGAGTAGGTACAGTCATTCACGCTGAGCTCTTTAAAGAAGCTATCAATCCTTCTTTTAAAATAACAATTGATTTTGGAGATCTTGGTATTCTAAAATCTTCTGCTCAAATAACAGAATTATACAAAGTTAATGACCTGAAAGATACTCAGGTTATAGCTGTTGTAAATTACCCAAAAAAACAGATTGCAAATTTTATGAGTGAATATTTGATATTAGGTGTAGTTAATGACAAAGGAGTAGTCCTTTTAAGACCCGACTCACAGGTTAATAATGGTCTAAAAATTCATTAAAATTACATAATTCCAGAAAAGAAAATAGCATTCATTAATATTTTGTTTGTGCCATACCAGAATGCCCTGAAATTTGTGTTATCTGTTATGTAGATAACTTTTCCTTTTGAAACTTTTTGAATTTTTATCGGGGTAGTTGATTTTAAAAGATTTAAATTTTCTTTAGAAATATACCCGCTAATTAATGGGCTAACTGAATATTTAACAGGGTTATTATAGCTTTGCGGATCTTGATTTAGAAAGATTGTAGAATTTCTAAATATTGGCATAGACGAATTAGTTTGACCATAATTAATCGGATGGGACCTGTCAATTTTTGTTTCAAATATTGCCCCTCCTATTTTTTGAGCACCTATAAAACTTGATTTTTCAATAAAGCTTATGTCCTTTGCAATCAGATTAGATTCTTTCTCTTGCACCTTTAAAAGATTAGCTTCTTTTAACCAATTGATAGAATTTTTGTAACCAATCAAAACACCACCGTTTTCAACCCATTCATGAATCTTTTTTATCACGGAAGGGTTTTTAATATTACTACTTGGAGAAATAATTGTGGTGTACTTATCTAAATTTATTTTTTCAAAATCACGAATGTCTAATTTGTTAACAGTTACATGATATCTTGTATCGAGAAGATGCCAAATTTCACCGGCATCATATGAGGTTACACCGTCCCCAACCAATAAACCAATATTTTTCTTTTTTAATCGCTTAAAATAATCACTACCTAAATCAGGTCCTTCTGCATATCCTGTATTAACAGAGTGAATTCTTACATGACTATCATCACTTATTTCAGTAATAATTTTATAAAGTTTGTTTGGATCATTATCCAATACAGGGATTAGGATAGTTCCATAATCAAATTTTCTTCCATTAATCTCAAATGGTTTTGTAGAAACTTTAATAATAACATCTTTTTTAAGAAGCTTATTTACTGCTCTGGGTGTAAGATATTCATGATATTCCATCAAATAAGCATAATTACTCAAGTCAAAAGTGTGAGCTCCTTTAAAATCAATTTCATCAACTTTTTTTAAAGCTTTTTTGAGTGGAAAATTTAGGTCATAATCTAAATTAAATGCAAGAGGAAGTGTCCATGAGGAAACATCATAAAACAGGCTATCATTAAATTTTGTCCTAGTTTCAAACATTGCATTAATAAGTCTGTATTTTTTTTGATTTTTTGGAA
Source organism: uncultured Bacteroidota bacterium (assembly GCA_902557655.1). Classification (GTDB taxonomy): domain Bacteria; phylum Bacteroidota; class Bacteroidia; order Flavobacteriales; family Flavobacteriaceae; genus MED-G13. The sequence continues at coordinate 20,814 of CACEAZ010000009.1, read as the reverse complement.
TCACATAAGAAAAATCTTTTTTGTATAATTTTTTATTGTGTATTACATCAGAGTCAAGGTTAAAAAACTCTATCTCATGTCTTTTTAGAATTTCAGCTAATTTATTAGTTCTGTATCTATCTTTTGTATTTCCAAAAATTATAGCATCGTTTTTAAATTTTTCAGATTCTTTTTGGGATTCAATAAAGAATGTTTTTTGATAATCTAATATTTCTAATCTTAAATTTTTTGCAGCTTTCAAGGTTGATATTGCTGTTGTAAACTGATTTTTAATTGTAAAAGGAAAAGTTAAAATTCCATTCACAGTTTTCTGAATATGCCCCCTTGAGCTAGCTTGTTCGAATAAAATTCCTATGGAACCATTTATATCTGGAAATGTAGAGCCTTTTCCGTAGTAGAAGTCATCAAATTTTTCTTCTGAATAATATAATGAACCAATTTCATCCAAACTTTCAATATGATATTCAGCTATTTTTTTTGTTAATTTTTGATTTAATTTTGGGGTAAGGGGATGTGTTCTTGAGGGTACTCCTGGCTGAAAAAAGAAAGTTGCATTGGTTCCCATTTCATGATGGTCCGTTAAAATATTAGGTTGCCACTTGTTAAAACTTTTTATTCTAGCTTGGGATTCAGGTAATTGAACAGGTAACCAATCTCTATTTAGATCAAACCAGTAGTGATTTGTTCTTGCACTTGGCCATACCTCACTATATTCTCTATCGTATGGATCAGAGGTAAGATTTAAATTTTTATTTGAATTTGCCCAATAGGAAAACCTTTGTAATCCATCTGGATTCATAGAAGGATCAAGTAAGACAACTGTCTTATCTAAAAGATTTTTAACAAAATCGCTTTCAGATGCAGCTAAATAATATGCTAATAATAAACTTGCATTTGAACCACTTGCTTCGTTTCCATGAATAGAAAATCCTTGATAAACGACTATTAGTTGATTTTCTAACTCAATATTTTTATTAAAATTTGTAATTTCTCTATGAGATGATTGTATCTCGCTTATTCTATTATGATTTTCTTTTGAGGTTATAGTAAGAAGTATAATCGGTCTATTCTCATAGGTAAATCCCCTGTTTTCTATGCTAATTCTGTCTGAGATATCAGCTAGAGTGTACATGTATTGAACCAGTTTATCGTGCGTAACATGCCAATCGCCAACGTTATGTCCAATTACATCTTGGGGTTTTGGAATGGATTCATTTAAATCTTTATCTAATTGGCAAAAATAATAGTCAAGATTACCGTTTGAACCCTGGGAATAAACATTTACACTCAGGATAATAGCAATTAAAAATATTCTCATAGAAGCTTTAGGGTTAAATATCATCAAAACTTACATCCGTAAATTCATTAGACGAGTTATCTTTTGAATCTTCATTATCTTCATCATTATTGGTTTCATGATTTTCTTCCTTTTTGAAATCTTTTTGATGTCTTTCACTGATAACTTCTTCACCTTTTTCAGAAATAATATAGTCTGTCATTTCATTTAAAATATCAGAGAATTCCTTAAAATCTTCTTTGTATAAATAAATTTTGTGTTTCTTATAATGAAATGATCCATCATCATTTGTAAATTTTTTACTTTCAGTAAGTGTCAAATAATAGTCTCCAGCTTTGGTAGATCTAACATCAAAAAAATATGTTCTTCTTCCTGCTCTAAGTGTTTTAGAAAAAATTTCTTCTCTCTCCATCTTCAGGTAATTATTGGGTTATTATTTATAAATGTAAAAAAAAAAATATGTTATCAACTTATTCTAATCTTCTTTTTCTGTTAATTGTTTGAAATATAGCTGTTTATAGTATCCATTTTCGTTAATTAACTCTTTATGAGACCCTTTTTGAATAATTTTACCATCATTTAAAACAATTATCTTGTCTAAGTTTTGAATCGATGAAATTCTGTGACTTGAAATAATTGTTGTTGTATCCTTGATGTACTCGTTAAGGGACTTTATGATTTTTTCCTCAGTTTCCGTATCTAATGCAGAAAGACAGTCATCCAAAATTAATATTTTTGGTTTTTTCACTAAGGCTCTGGCAATGCAGACACGTTGTTTTTGACCACCACTTAAGTTTACACCTCTTTCTCCTAGCATTGTATTGTATTGATCTTTAAATTTTAAAATTTCTTTATGAATTCCAGCTATTTCACAAACTTTTTGAATTTCTTTTTTGCTTGCTTTTTCGTTTCCAAATCGAATATTATTTAAAATTGTGTCAGAGAAAAGAAAAGAGTCCTGCGGAACTACTCCTATATTTTCTCTAAGATGGATCAAGTCGATTTTATTTAAGGAGTGATCATCTAAAAGAATTTCACCTGAGCTTATATTGTAAGATCTTGTAATAAGTTTTAATGCTGTAGTTTTTCCTGAACCAGTCACCCCAATTATCCCAAGAGATGACTTTGGTTTTATCAAAAAACTTATTCCGTTTAAAGCTTGAATATTAGAATCAGTGTATTTGAAAAAAATATTTTTAAACTCAATTTTTCCCTTTACTTTTTTTATACCATTTTCAACGTTTTTGATTTCTGATTTTTCTATCAAAAATTCATTAATTCTTTTTTGAGATGCTTCAGCCTGCTGAACGATTGAACTAATCCATCCTAATGATGCTACTGGCCATGTTAGCATATTAACATAAATTATAAATTCAGCAATAATACCTATACTTTCAATAGATCCATCTAAATATTGTTTACCTCCAATATAAATTACAAAAATGTTACTCACCCCTATTAATAATATCATTAAGGGAAAGAATAGTGCTTGCATTTTTACTAGGCTCACTTGGTTTTCCTTATTTACTTGAGATATTTCTTCAAATTTATCTGTATTTGAAGCTTGCATTGAATAGGATTTTACAATTTTAATTCCTGTAAATATTTCTTGTGAAAAGGAGGATAGATTTGACAAAGATTCTTGAACTATTTTACTTTTAATATTTATTTTTCTACTTAATTTATAAATTGTAAATGATAGAATTGGTAGTGGGCTAACTGTGTAAAGAGTCAATTCAGGAGATTGTTTATACATGTAAAAAAAAGTGATTACTAACAAAGTAATCGTATTTGTTGAGTACATTATTGCAGGTCCAACATACATTCTAACTCTTGAAACATCTTCACTAATTCTGTTCATTAGATCCCCTGTTTTATTTTTTTTATAAAAACTCAATGAAAGTTTCTGATATTGATTGTAAATCTCATTTTTGAGATCAAATTCCACATACCTTGAAACATTAATAATTGTTTGCCGAGTTAAAAAAGTAAATATACCAGCTGAGATTGCAGCAAGTAAAATCAAAAAAATATTTTCAATGAGTTCTGTTTGTACGATTTCAATATCCGTTACATTTCCTTTTCTAAACTCATCAATGACGTTAACAGAATTTCTTATTAGACCTGGTGTGAATAATAATAAAATTCTAGCTATTATAATTATAAAGAACCCTAATAGGAGATTCGTTTTGTACTTTAATAAATATTTGTTTAAATATTTTAATTCTTTCAAGGGGATTAAATTATATAATTATTAGTATTATCTTGCAGCAACTTTTGATTGTTCTTTAAAATGTTAAATCGAAGACATATTCGGCTTAAAATAATGCAATATTTGTATGCACTTGAAATCTCCGATTTCGAAGATACAAAAGAACATCATAAAAATCTTCTTAAGGGTATTGAATCTATTCATGACCAATACATATTACAAATATCTTTCCTAATCGAAATTTTTAAAAAAGCAAAAAGTACCTATACAATTTCAAAAGACAATCTATACGGAAATGCGAGTTCAAAGTATTCTAATGAAAGAATGTCAAAAAACATATTTCTTGAACTTGTATCCCAAAACTCTAAGATTATTTCGTTAATAAATTCAAGGGATTTTATTAATTGGGATGTTGATTATAAATATGTAACAATGATTTACAATGAATTTATAAATACAGATCTCTTCAAACATTATATTTCATCCGATGATAATTCTTTTGATTCAGACGGAAAACTTATTTATAATCTTTGTAAAGATATTATTATGCCTAATGAAAAGTTTCAGGAATTTTTAGAGGAAAAGAATATTTTTTGGATGGATGACTTTCCGCTTGTAAATACAATGATTTTAAAATTCATTAAAAATTCTACAGTCAAAAGTTTTGATAAAAATTTTTATTTTAAGTTATACTCTAATAGTTCCGATAAAAAATACACAAATGATTTGGCAAATTTTTCCTTGAGAAATTTTAAAAAAAATAATGGGTTAATCAATAAATATGTTTCGAACTGGGATGTTGATAGAATTGCAAAAATAGATTTAGTTATTCTTAATTTAGCGATAACGGAAATAATAGATTTCAAGTTAATACCAGTAAAAGTAAGTTTGAATGAATACATTGAAATCGCAAAGGACTACTCAACCGAAAAGAGTAGTTTTTTTATAAATGGAATATTAGACAAGTTTGTTAAGGATCTTTTAGAAAAAAAATCTTTAATTAAGGAGGGAAGAGGTTTGCGAGAATAATATTTTTCCGTAATTTTGAAATCTAAATCTATATCAATGAAAAAAATTATATTTTTGCTCCTATTAATGTTTGTATTTACTAGCTGTGGTGATGATCCGTTCAGTAAAGTAAAGTCTGAGAATGTAAAATCTGCTGAGGCACGTGACAATACCCCTTTTAAATATCCTGTTATGACTTTTGACAGAAATGTTCACGATTTTGGAACAATTAATGACGGTGAAGCTCAGGAAACTGTTTTTTCTTACACAAATACCGGGGATGCACCCTTAGTGATCAGTGAGATTAAATCAACATGTGGTTGTACGGTTCCTCAAGACTGGAGTAGAGCTCCTTTATTGCCAGGAGAATCATCAAAATTCACTGTTAAATTCAATGGAAAAGGCGCGAACAAAACTACAAAAACAGTTACTATTAACTCTAATACTCAAAAAGGAACTGAATCTGTAAGAATTATGGCTTTTATTAATAAGGCAAACGGGGTTTCACCATCTGGTCCGTTAATAATAAATTAATTATGGAAGGTTTTTCTCAGTTCACTCCTTTTTTATTAATGTTTGCAGTAATTTATTTTTTTATGATTGCACCACAAATGAGAAAGGCTAAAAAAGAAAGAAAGTTTTTAAAAGAGCTTAAATCTGGTGATAGAGTAGTTATGAAGAGTGGTATGCATGCTAGAATTAACCACATAAATTCAAAAGAAGGTACTTGTATTATTGAAACTACTGCGGGTAAATTAAAATTTAATAAATCAATGATTTCGATGGATGCATCTAATGAACTAAATAAACAGAAAATGTTTTGATTTAATGTATAAGAAGTTTATTTCTCCTTTTTTATTTTTATTTGACCCCGAAAAAATTCACCATTTTACCTTTTATTTATTAAAAATCCTGCTTAAAATTCCTTTTAGTGGATTTTTTATAAAATCTATATATTCCATCAGACACAATAGTCTTGAAAGAGAATTATTTGGTTTAAAATTTCCTAACCCTGTAGGAATGGCTGCTGGTTTTGATAAAAATGCTACCCATATAAATGAGTTTGAAAAATTTGGTTTTGGTTTTATTGAGATTGGAACTGTAACTCCAAAACCCCAGTTTGGAAATCCCAAAAAGAGGTTGTTTAGATTAAAAGAAGACAAAGCGGTAATCAATAGGATGGGTTTCAATAATGATGGTGTCGAGTTGATCAAGAAAAGATTAAAAAAAAAATTCAACGTTATTGTTGGTGGAAATATTGGTAAAAACAAAGTAACCCCAAATTCAGATGCAAAAAGTGATTATATTTATTGTTTTAATGAATTATATAATCAAGTTGATTATTTTGTTATAAATGTAAGTTCCCCAAATACACCTGGCCTAAGAGAATTACAATCCAAAGAATTTTTAAATGATTTATTTTATGATTTGAATAAAATAAGGTTTGAATCTTTAAACCCAAAACCTATTCTTTTAAAAATCTCACCGGATTTAAATGAGGAAAAAATCCTAGAAATTTTAGATGTAATTAGCGTCAATAAGATTGATGGAATAATAGCTACAAATACTACTATAAATTTCCCAAAATTAAATTCTAAAAATAGAAATGAAAAAGGAGGGTTGAGTGGCGCTCCAATATATGATAGGAGTAATGAGGTAATATCATTTATTTCAAAATGCACAAATGGAAAGTTGCCAATAATTGGTGTGGGGGGTATATCATCTGTTGATCAAGCAATTGAAAAAATTAAAGCAGGAGCACACTTGATACAAATTTACACAGGTTTAATTTATGAAGGGCCTGGTTTTATAAAAAAAATAAATAAAGAATTACTTAACTATAAATTTTAGTTTTTCTGTCTTACTTTCATTATAAATTGAAATAAAATACATCCCACTACTTAAATCAATCGTTGAAATTATTAAATCATTTTTATCTTTAATATCGCCTATTTTCATTATTCTTCCGTTAATATCATAAATTTTAAAATGATCTGGTAATTCATTGCTGTGGTTGATTTTAATAAATGAGTCAGATGGGTTAGGTGAAACAAAAAAGTTAGGTGCATTAACTTCATTAAAACTTAAATAGTAAGTATTAATGTATGTAGACTCATCGAATCCAAAATTTTGATTGTACCTTATTAATTCTCCTTCTTCAGTGGTTAATCTGTAATGTTCTACTCCTTCTGAGCTGTAGTTAGCAAGTCCATTTCCTGTTGAATCATAAATAGTAAATGTGTAACATTCAGATGGCATAATTTCTAATTCTACAATATATTCTCCACTCTCTGAGTAGGGTCCACCAAAGTAAACAAGTTCTCCACCACTATTTTTTAATTCCCATGTATTTTCGTCCGTATCAATAATTACTAGCTTTAAAATAACTTTAGAAGTTTCAAACACGCTTGATTCAAAATTAATATACTCAGGAAAAACTTTTGTTATAGATTCATTTGAGTTAGTTATTTTTAAAGCAATATCATAAACTCCTGGCGAATAGCTATGTGAAAAGTTTTGATCCGTATAGTCAATTATATCATCCCCGTCAACATCCCATTCCCAAGAAATTGCACCCACACTATCATCAAAAAAGTTAACTGACATTAAATCATTGCAGTAATCGATCACATTTTCAGAGTAAAAATCAACATTTAAGGAAGGACATTTATAATATGTTTTAAATGTGTGAAATCCAGCATACATTCTAGCATATTGTTCAATTGTAAAATTATCACGACATATTTGTGGGGCATAGGACATTATATTTGAAGTATCTGGATCAAATAGAAGTCCATATTCATCTGTAACATTACCACTGTATAAACAATTAACATTACTAACATTTGATGAATTTAATTCTGGGTCAGCTGGTGTATCACAAACTCTATCACCTGCACTAGAACAATTAGCTCCATTCACAAATTCATCTGTTAAGACTCCATTTTGAGGACCGTGTGTGTGAATTAAATTAAAGTGATGTCCAAATTCATGAACCAATGTTTGATTCACAGACGAGTTTGTGCACTGATTATCCATTACAATAACATCATAAAACTGATTTTGATTGCCTGGCATGTAAGTATATCCACACAATTCTGAATTATTAGTTGTAATAGATTCAACAAAATAGATATTTAAAATATCTTCTTGATGATTACTATATAAAGATTCTATTTGTTCTAAATCAAATTCGTATAAAGAGCTATCATTAATGTAATTTATTTCATCGCAAATATTTATTCTAAGAAATGAATTTTGTAAAAAAGAATTAACCTCATCAATTTCTGATAAAATCTCATCAATACTTATGTTAGTTGAGCCAAAGTCATTTCTAACAACATGTATTTTTACCGGAATATCTGTTAAAGCAGTTGAAGTTTTCAATTGAATTTTATTATAAAACTCACTCATATAGTAGTTGTAATTTGATTTTGAATTCAATTCAATTTCCAAGAAATTTTGGGGTACAATAGTACCACAAAGGGATGAATCTTCTTGAGAAAAATTATAAGAGAAAAGATGAAAAAATAACAAAAAAATTGTGAGTTTTATTTTAATCATATGTGATAATAAACTGTAAATTTATATATAATTATACTTATATCAATAATAATTCCATTTAATGCTGTTTTCTTTTTTAGTTTCATGCATCCTTCTTGCAATCACACCTGGCCCGGACAACATGTTCCTTATTTCTCTTACTATGAGATCTGGGAAAAATGCAGGATTTTTATTTTTATCAGGTTTAGTAGTAGGTTGTTTTATACACACTTTATTACTTTCTATTGGATTCAGTATTTTTATTTTAGAAAGTAAGTTTGTATTTAATTTATTAAAGTTATTTGGTTTTTCTTACATAATGTTTCTTGCTATTCAATTGTGTTTTTCAAAAGAACAAAACAACTTTAAAGGCGATTTAGAATTAAAGAGCTCATATTTTAATTTTTTTAAAAAAGGGGTTATAATGAACTTATTAAATCCAAAAGTATTTCTTTTTTTTGTTGCTTTTTTCCCAAACTTTATTTTTTCCCAAACTATTTCTATTGAGATCCAGTTAATATATCTAGGTTTAATCTTTATATGCTCAACAATTCTGGTTTTTGGAATTTTAGTAATTTTTTCTAATTCTCTATATTCAAAATTCAATAAAACTTCAAATTCAAATAAAATAGTAAAGTACATAAATGTAATTGTTCTGCTGATCATTTCAATTTTAATTTTATTTACAGAAAATAATTTAACTTTAGAATAGAAAGATTCAAATGTCTAAATTTAAAATTATCGAATGTCCCAGGGATGCAATGCAAAGCGTAAAAATGTTTATCCCAACTGAAAAAAAAATCAAATACATTCAAAGTTTAATTGGAGTGGAATTTGATACATTAGATATGGGTAGTTTTGTTTCTCAAAAAGCTATTCCTCAGCTAAAAGATACAGCTGATGTTCTTAATTCTTTAGATCTTTCCATATCAAAGACAAAATTATTGGTAATTGTTGCCAACATTAGAGGAGCTGAAAGCGCCGCAAAATTTAATAATATTTCCTATGTTGGTTATCCATTTTCCATTTCTGAAAATTTTCAAATGAGAAATACCAATAAGACAATTGTTGAGTCATTTGATACTCTTATGAATATTAATGAGATTACTAAGTCAGTTGATAAGGAATTGGTTGTTTATCTATCCATGTGCTTCGGTAATCCTTACGGAGAGGTGTGGAATTTAAATTTAATTGATAAATGGGTTTCAAAACTTGTTTATGCAGGAATAAAAATTATTTCACTAAGTGATACAATAGGTTCTGCTACGCCCGAACTAATTAATAAGGTATATTCATTTATGTCTTTAAAATATCCTGAAATAGAGTTTGGTTTACACCTGCACACAACACCTAGTTTGTGGAGAGATAAAGTTGAGGCTTCTGTAAAATCTGGATGTAAAAGACTTGACGGAGCAATTCAAGGATTTGGTGGATGTCCGATGGCCTCTGATGATTTAGTAGGAAATATGCCAACAGAAAAGATTATCTCTTTTTGTAACGAAAACAAAATTAATTCATTTATAAACCCGTTTAACTTTGAAGTTTCGTACAATTATGCGAAGGACATATTTAAAAATTATAGATAATTAAATAAGTCATTATATTATTTTCACTGTACAAATTAATTGATCTTTAAAATGAGTGATGTTTAATTAGCAAATCGTATATTTGCATGCAATTAATCTCTAATTGCATGAAACCTATCTCCGATAAAATTATTTCTGAAGCCCTAACATATGACGATGTTTTATTAGTCCCTGGATATTCCAATGTTTTACCTAGAGAGGTAAGTATTAGATCAAAATTTTCAAAAAACATTCCATTAAATATTCCGATTGTTTCAGCCGCTATGGATACTGTAACTGAGAGTAGAATGGCTATAGCAATTGCTCAAGAGGGTGGAATTGGTGTGATACATAAAAATATGCCTATAAAAAAACAGGCTGAAAAAATAAGAAGAGTAAAAAGAGCTGAGAGCGGTATGATAATGGATCCAGTAACGTTACCTATGAATTCCAAAGTTTCAGACGCCAAAAAAAGTATGAAGGAAAATAAAATTGGAGGTATTCCAATTGTTGATGATACAGGTTTGCTTAAGGGAATTGTTACCAACCGCGACATGAGGTTTGAAAAGAAAGACGATAAACTCATCACTGAGGTAATGACAAAAGAAAATTTAATCACTGTAGGAGTAGGGACTTCTTTAGAGGAGGCAGAGGTAATTTTACAAGAGAATAAGATTGAAAAACTTCCAGTAGTTACAAAATCAAATAAATTAGTCGGTCTTATTACTTTTAGTGACATCATTAAACTTAAACTTAAACCTATAGCTAACAAGGATAAATATGGAAGATTGAGAGTTGCAGCAGCTATTGGAGTCACTGATGATTCATTAGAAAGATCTGAAGCTTTAATTAAATGTGGCGTAGATGCTATAGTTGTTGATACTGCTCATGGGCATACAGAAAGGGTCGTTAATTTACTCAAAAAATTAAAAAAGAATTTTAAAGAGGTTGATATAGTTGTTGGAAATATTGCAACAGTTGAAGCAGCCAAATTTTTAATTAAAGCGGGAGCTGACGGTATTAAAGTAGGAATTGGCCCTGGTTCAATTTGTACAACCAGAATTGTTGCTGGTGTTGGTTTTCCCCAATTTTCTGCCATTTTACAGGTGTGCAATGAAATAAATAAACAGGTTCCGGTTATCGCAGATGGTGGAATAAAATATACGGGTGATATTGCCAAAGCAATTGCAGCTGGCGCGTCCTCTGTAATGTTGGGTTCATTATTAGCTGGAACAAAAGAGTCCCCCGGTGAAACTATTATTTATGAAGGAAGAAAATTTAAATCTTACAGAGGAATGGGTTCTTTAGAAGCTATGAAAAAGGGTAGTAAAGACAGGTATTTTCAAGATGTAGAAAGTGATGTAAAAAAGTTAGTTCCTGAAGGAATAGTTGGTAGGGTCCCTTACAAAGGGGATTTAGTTGAGAGTATTCATCAATTTGTCGGTGGACTTAGAGCGGGTATGGGGTATTGTGGAGCTGAAGATATTTCCTCTTTACAGAAAAACGCAAAATTTGTAAAAATTACTACCTCAGGAATTGTTGAGAGCCACCCTCACGGAGTAAATATTACTAAAGAAGCTCCAAATTACTCCAGATAAATATTTTAAATTGTTTATATATTTTTATTTTTGCCATCTAATGTAATTCTATGAACAAGATATTTCTGTTTTTTTTCTTTTTTTCTTTTTCTTTTTCTCAAAATGAAAAAGATGTACTATTTACTGTAAGCGAAAGCCCTGTTTATGTGGATGAGTTTCATAGGGTGTATAATAAAAATATTGATCTGATTAAAGATTCAGATCAGAGAGACGTTCAGACTTACTTAGATTTATTTATTAATTACAAATTGAAATTGGCTGAAGCATATAGTTTAGAGCTGCACAAGGAAAATACCTATCTAAAAGAGTTAAATAAATATGCAAAACAATTACAAAACTCTTACTTGACAGATAAAGAAACCCAAGAAAAATTTCTTAAAGAAGCATACGAAAGAACTAAATATGAAGTTAAGGTTTCCCATGTTTTAATAAGACACAGTGAATCAGATAAAGATTCAATTAAAGTAATTGAAAAGTTAAAAAATTTTAGAAACGATTTTTTAGAATTAAACATCGACAATTTCAATAAAAAACATAATAAAAACAATAAATATATTGTCGAAGATTTAGGATATTTTTCTGCTTTTAAAATGATATACAATTTTGAAAATGTAGCATATGATACTCAAATCGGTGAAGTTTCATTACCATTCAAAACAAGGTTTGGTTTTCATATAATTAGGGTTCATGATAAAAGACCTTCACTTGGAGAAATAAATGTAGGTCATATTATGATTTATAAGTCAAAAGAAAATTCAGTAGAGAAAATTAATTCTATACTTGATTCAATCAACAAGGGTTCAAGTTTTGAATACTTAGCAAAAAAATATTCTGAAGATAAAAACTCGGCATTTAAAGGAGGTAGAATGAATTCATTCTCTAGTGGTCAAATTAATTCTATTCCTTTTGAAAATGCTGCTTTTAGTTTAAAAAATGCTGGAGATATATCAAAAGTAATTGAGACAAAATACGGATTACATATTATAAAATTATATTCCAAAAAGAATGTAAAAACATTTGAAGAAATTAAGAATCAGTTATTAAATAAACTTAAAAAAAGTTCCAGGTTTGATTTTGTTTCAAATTCTTTTTACAAATCTCTATTGACAAAATATAATCTAACGTATGAAAACAAGAACTTAAAATATTTTGATTCGATAGTTGATGATTCTTTTCTTGGTGCAAATTGGAAAATGCCTGAAGGAATTGGTAATACGATTGAGATGGTTTCTATTCTAAACAAAACTTATTCGCTACTTGATTTTGCTGATTATTTAGAAAATAATCAATCTAAAAGCCCTAAAAAATCTCTCCACAATGTTTTAAGAGAAAAGTATAGATCATTCTTAAATTCAAAAATGCTAAAAATCTATAAAGATAATTTAGAAAATGAAAATTCTGATTATAGAAATGTGCTAAACGAATACAGAGAGGGGTTGTTGCTTTTTAATTTGATGCAGGATAAAATATGGACTTACAATGAAAGTGATTCACTTAAATTAAGAGACTTCTACAACAAAAACAGTACTAGTTATGAGTCCTTCGAATCTGATAAAGGAAAAATAATAGGAGACTACCAGGAAAAACTAGAATTAGAATGGATAAAAGAATTAAAATTAAAATACCCTGTTTTAATCAATAAAAAGGCTTTGCGAAGGATAAAAAAAATGTATTCACATGAATAAGTTCTTTATCATAGTATCAATTCTGTTTCTAGGTTGCAAAATGACTGGTGATGATGAAGGGATGAATGTAGCCAGATTCAATGATTCATATTTAAATAAAAGTGATTTTTCGGAGTTGATGACAAATTACTCTGAAGAGGACTCTATAGTTAGAGCTAATAATGTCATAAATAATTGGGCAATTAAGAAAATATTAATTGAACGAGCCAAACTAAATTTAGATGAATCTAGATTAAACGAGATAGAGTCATTGGTCGAAGATTATCGTTCAGATCTTTTATCTGATTCGTATTTAGAAGCCTTGGTAAATTCTACAATTAATTTAGAGGTGGATTCATCAGAAATTCAATCTTTATTTGACAGCAATAAAAATCTCTTTTTGTTAAATGAAGACATATACAGATTGATTTTTGTCGAATTGCCTCAAGATTTTTCTGACACTTATGAGATTAGAAAAAGAGTAAGAAGATTTAATGATAAAGATCAATATTTTTTAGATTCAATTTCATATAGATATAACAAATATTCCTTTGACACAAAAACATGGGTTTCTGAAAAAAAACTACTTAATGAGTTTGATTTTTTAAATTCTTACTCTTACCGAAGCTTAAAAAATTATAATTTTTATCAATACAAAGACTCATTAAGTTTATATTTGATTAAAATAGTTGATTCAGCTAAAAAAGGTGAGATATCGCCCATTGAAAATGTATTATCAACACTAGAGTATATGTCATTAAATCAAAGAAAAAAAGAGGTAATGTTAAGTATTAAGACTAATATTCTTAAAGATGCATTATTAAACAATAAATTAGAGATTTATTAAATATGAGAAATATAAAATTATTAACTGTTCTGTTTTTTTTGTCACAATTTTTATTTTCCCAAGAGCGAGAAAAAATTGATGGTGTTGCTGCTGTGATTGGTGATTTTGTTGTTCTCGAGTCTGATATAGATAAACAGTTTACACAACTTAGAGTTTCGGGTGTTTCAATGGAAAATATATCAAAATGTCAAGTGTTTGGTAAACTCTTAGAAGATAAGTTATATCAGCATCACGCTATTCAGGATAGTATTGAGGTTAATCAAGCAGAAATACAATCCTATGTCGATCAGCAGGTTAATGCATTTGCTCAACAAATAGGTTCAATGGATAAGCTCTTAGAATATTATAAAAAAGATTCTGAACAAGAGTTAAGATCCGAAATGTTTGAACTTAATAAAAATTCTGAGCTAGCCAAAAAGATGCAACAATCTATAATTGAAGAGATTGAAATAACCCCGGAAGAAGTTAGACAGTTTTTTAATTCTATTCCTAAAAGTGACAGACCTGTCTTTGGTACCGAGCTAAGAGTTTCTCAAATAGTAGTTTATCCTAAAGTTAGTCAACAGGAAAAACAAAATGTTATTAATAGATTAAAAGATTTTAAAGCAGATGTAATTGATAACGGTGCAAGTTTTATTTCAAAAGCTGTATTGTATAGTGAAGACCCTGGCTCCAGAACCAAAGGTGGAAAATATTCAATTAACCGTAAAAACTCCCCTATGGTTAAGAGATTTAACGAAGTCGCTTTTTCATTATCTGAAGGTGAAATTTCTGAACCTTTCGAAACAGAATATGGGTTTTTTATAATCTATCTCGAAAAGATTAGAGGTCAAGAATATGATATTAGAACAATATTATTAAGACCAAAATTTAGTCAAAAAGAAATTCAAGAAACAAAAAGCAGATTGGTAAATGTAAGAGAAAGAATTGTCTCTGGTGAAATTTCCTTTGCTGATGCTGCCATTGAAGCTAGTGATGAAGTAGAAACAAGATTTGATGGTGGACTATTAATTAACCCTGAAACACAAGATTATAATTTTGAATTGACTAAGATGGATCCCGAATTATATGCCCAAATAGCTAATTTGAAAGAGGGTGAAGTTAGTATTGTGTTTCAAGATGAAGACAGATATAATCCAGTAAAATTTAAAATATTAACTGTTTCAAACAGGTATGACGAGCATGTTGCTGATTTTTCTAAGGATTATATTAAGATTCAAAAATTAGCATTACAGAATAAACAATTAAAAGAAATTGAAAAATGGCAAAATGAAAAAATCTTTGATACTTACATTAATATAAGTAATGATTTTGGAAGTTGTGATTTCTTTAGTAATTGGTTAAAAAATTAACTTTATAAACTAAAATAAGATATGGCGTTTGATACTGAAATGATAAAAAAGGTTTACTCTAACATTGTAAAAAATGTTGATAATGTTAGAAGTATAGTTAATAAACCTCTTTCATTGTCTGAAAAGATCCTATACTCACACTTATGGAGTCAAACAAATAAATCTTTTAAAAGAGGTAAAGATTATGTAGATTTTAAACCTGACAGAATTGCTTGCCAAGATGCTACTGCTCAAATGGCATTATTACAATTTATGCAGGCAGGTAAACAAAAAGTTGCTGTTCCTACTACTGTTCATTGTGATCACCTAATTCAAGCTAAAATGGGTGCTAAAGAAGACTTATTTCAGGCTAATAAAGTAAGTAATGAGGTTTTTGAGTTTTTAAAGAATGTTTCAAACAAGTACGGAATTGGTTTTTGGAAACCTGGCGCCGGGATTATACATCAAGTAGTTTTAGAAAATTATGCTTTCCCTGGTGGGATGATGATTGGTACAGATTCACACACTGTAAACGCTGGTGGTTTGGGTATGGTTGCAATTGGCGTTGGAGGAGCAGATGCAGTAGACGTTATGGCTGGAATGCCATGGGAGTTAAAATTTCCCAAGATTATCGGCGTAAAATTAGTAGGGGAGTTAAATGGCTGGACTTCAGCTAAAGATGTTATTTTAAAAGTTGCAGGAATTTTAACTGTTAAAGGTGGAACCGGTTGTATTATTGAATATTTTGGCCCTGGTGCTAAATCTCTATCATGTACCGGTAAAGGTACGATTTGTAATATGGGGGCAGAAGTTGGAGCAACTACTTCTACTTTTGGGTATGACGAGTCTATGGAAAGATATTTAAAATCAACTGATAGGGTTGATGTTGCGGAAGAGGCAAATAAAATAAAAGATTATCTTACTGCAGATCCTGATGTTTATGATGATCCTGAAAAATATTTTGACCAGGTTATTGAAATTAATCTTTCTGAGTTAAAGCCTCATTTAAATGGTCCATTTACACCAGATCTAGCAACTCCTGTTTCAGAAATTGGAGATAAAGCAAAAGAAAATGATTGGCCGTTAAAAGTTGACTGGGGTTTAATAGGTTCATGTACAAATTCATCCTATGAAGATTTAACAAGGGCAGCTTCAATAGCTAAACAAGCTATTGATAAGAATTTAATTACCAAATCTGATTTTGGAATAAATCCGGGTTCAGAACAGGTAAGGTATACTGCTGAAAGAGACGGAATTTTAAAAATCTTCGAAGATTTGAATGCCACTATATTTACAAATGCTTGTGGGCCTTGTATCGGGCAATGGGATAGAAGTGATTTAAAAGGCCAAGAAAAAAACACAATAGTTCATTCATTTAATAGAAACTTTTCTAAAAGAGCTGACGGAAATCCAAATACACATGCATTTGTTGGTTCACCTGAAATTGTTGCTGCCATTGCTATAGCAGGTAAATTAGATTTTGATCCAACAAAAGATAAGCTCTTAAATGAATTAGGAGAAGAAGTTATGCTTGATCCTCCTGTAGGTGTTGAATTGCCAAGTGACGGATTTGATTGTGAAGACTCAGGATATATTGAACCAGAAAAAGATGGTAGTAAAGTAGTTGTTTCTGTTGACCCAAAATCTGAAAGATTACAGCTCTTAGAGCCATTTTTACCGATTGGTAGAGAGATAAAAGATGCTAGGCTATTAATAAAAGCTCATGGAAAATGTACAACCGACCACATATCTATGGCAGGACCATGGTTGAGGTATAGAGGACATCTGGATAATATTTCTAATAATTGTTTAATTGGAGCTGTGAATAGCTTTAATATGAAAACAAATTTCATTAAAAATCATTTAAACGGAGACTATGGGGGAGTTCCAGATACTCAAAGAGAGTATAAGTCTAATAATATTAAAACCGTTGTAGTTGGTGATCATAATTATGGAGAAGGATCATCCAGGGAACATGCTGCAATGGAGCCACGTCATTTAGGTGTTTGTGCTGTTATTGTTAAATCTTTTGCTAGAATACACGAAACCAACCTTAAAAAGCAAGGAATGTTAGCTTTAACATTCTCAAATGAGAAAGATTATGATTTAATCATGGAAGATGACTTATTCACTTTCGTCAACTTAGATAGTTTTTCTGCTGGAAAACAACTTGAGCTTCTAGTGAATCATTCTGATGGTACGAAAGATATAATTTTCTTGAACCACACTTACAATAAGTCTCAAATCGAATGGTATGATGAAGGGTCAGCTTTAAATCTTATAAAAAAAGAAAATTTATAATGCTTTTTTATAAAAGCTTTGAAAAAAAACTTTAATAAACTCTTTAGACTTTAACGAAAGAATAATATTTATGTCATCAAGGAGGCTGCTTTCCTCATCTAAAAAACGAAGGACTTTATCAGTTTTATTTTTCTTAATCATTTTATAAAAAATCATTTCACCCAAGTGGTTGTATTGAGATAAAACTCCAAGTAGTATATTATCTAAAAATTTATATTTTGGCTTTGAATGTATTGTTAAGCTCTTACCTTTTTTAATGTTTTCTAATATTTTTAATGAATTTTTTTCACAGTTCTTAAAAGAATAACCTGTAGAGGGTTTAATCCAGCCACCTGCAGATCCAATTTTTGTTATATTTTTTGTTGAATCTCTATAAAACGGATAAGAAGTCATTGGTATTACTCCAAATTCAGACTTGATTACCTCATAATCAGATGTATGATAATAATTATTCATATAATCTTTAATGTAATTTTCATATACTTTTTTTTCGCACTTATTTTTAGAAAAATATGTGTGTTCGATTAAAGCTTCATTTTCTTTAAAAGGTAAAACATATGTGAAGGCTGTATGATTTTTATCTCTTATTCTGTAATCCATAAAAACAAAAGAATCCTTATTAAATTTAGCTTCTTTTGTTCTTACAACCCAACCTAGAAAATGCTGTTTAAGTGAAGTATAATTATTGTATTCCTTTTTAAATCTTTTATTAAGCCTAGAATCAAAGACATGATTTGCATAATAGTTTTTTTTATTTCCAACTACAATAAGCTTCTTATTTTCTTGTCGAATTTTCAGAATAGTATCTTTTACTAACTTGATTTGATTGTTCTGTTTTAAATTTTTCTTAACAAAATTTGAAAAACTAAATGAATTGAGAGTTTTATAGTTGTAATCGGAAAAATCCATTTCTATACTTCCAAATTTAGAATGAAATTTCCCTTTACTCCATTTGTTTTCAAGAATGGAGTCCCATTTCCCTATACCTTTTTCCCAAAATGAAAAAGAATTATTTTGTTTTTTGGACTTTGAATTATCAATTACTAATATTTTATGATTCTTAAAATATTCATCATTAATAAAACTATAAGATAAGTGTAAACCAGAAACTCCGCCACCAACTATTATATAATCATAATGGTTTTGTTTCATGAAAATTTATTAAGATAATTAGTTCTTTTTGAAGTATTTTAACGGAGGAAATAACATTCCAAAACTTTCCCCACCATTTTTTTTGATATTAGCGTGATGCATTTTGTGTGCCTTTCTGACACCCTTGGCATACCAATTATTTGCTTTGCGTAAGAATTTAAATCTCTGATGAATAAAAATATCGTGAACAATAAAATAGGTAAGCCCGTAGGCCATAATTCCAAAACCTATAGAAAAACCAAAACTAAATCCTAATTCAACCTGAGAATAAAAACATATCATACTAACAACAGCATAGAAAACAAAAAATAAATCATTTCTTTCCCACCAAGAGGTCTTGAGGTTTTGATTGTGGTGGTCTTTGTGCAATGTCCATAAAAATCCGTGCATGATGTATTTATGAGAAAACCAAGCCATAAATTCCATGAAGCAAAAAGTGATAAAAAATATTAAAATTTGTAATAGTATATTCATTAAAGTAGGTTTAGCTGATATTTTACATAACTTCTAGTAAGAAGTTCTAATTTTTTTAGATTAGGAACCCTAATTCTTCTATTTATAATTTCTGTTGCAGGCGTTTTCTTTAATTTTTTGAGTAGTTGATTATAATATCTGTATGCCATAAAAACTCCAAATTTTGCTTCTATGGGGAGGTTCTTTATTCCTTCAAGTCCTTTTGAAAAATCATTTTCAATATCAGAGATTATAAAATCTTTATCTTTTTCGTCTAAGTTTTTAAAACTTGTATTTGGAAAATAAGACCTGTTTAAATCTTCCTTATCGGCTTTTAAATCTCTAAGGAAATTAACTTTTTGAAAAGCAGAACCTAAACTCATTGCATTTTCCTTAAGATTTAAATATAGTTTTTTATTTCCCTGTACAAAGACTTTTAAACACATAAGTCCAACCACATCTGCGGATCCATAAATGTATTCTTTAAATTCTTTAACAGTAGAGTATTTCTTTTTACTTAAGTCCATTTTCATACTTTTCATAAAAGCATCAACTAAACTAATGTCAATGTCATACTTGTGGAAGGTATGTTGAAATGAATTTAAGATTGGGTTTAAATGAATTTTATTTTTTAGGGCTTTGTCTAGGTCTAAAGAAAAATCTTTAAATAATTCTTTTTTATCATAATCATGGAAAGAGTCTACAATTTCATCTGCAAATCTAACAAAGCCATAAATATTGTAAATATCTCTTCTGATATTTTCAGAAAGAAGTCTTGTTGCTAATGAAAAAGATGTGCTATATGTTTTGGTAACTTTTTCACTACAACTGTATGATACTTCGTCGAAAATGTTTTTCATTAGAATTTTTTTACAATTTAAAGATAAATTATTATTTATTAATCAAATTAGCAACTAACTCACCAGAAACAACAGCAGGCGGTACACCAGGCCCTGGAACAGTGAGTTGACCACAGAAATACAAATTTTGTACCAATTTACTTTTAATATTTGGCCTCAAGAATGCAGTTTGAAATAATGTGTTGGCCAAGCCATATGCATTTCCACCATAGGAATTGTATTCATTCTTAAAGTCATTTACACAAAAACTCCTTTTATATGTTATGGAATCTCTAAGATCTTGACCTGTGTAGAGTTCCATTTTCTTAATAATTTTTTCAAAATACTTATCCCTTGTCTCCTCTTTGTCGATAAGATCAATTGCTATGGGTATTAAAAAAAATGCATTTTCAGAACCTTCTGGTGCAGTTTTACTATTTGTTTTAGAGGTAAAATTTGCATAAAAAAGTGGGTCCGTTGGCCATTTGGGGGAATCGTAAATTTCTTCAGCATGTTTATTGAAATCCGTATCAAATATCAGATTGTGATGATGAACATTTTTTAATTTTTTATTAAAGCCTACATAAAAAAGTAAAGAGGAGGGTGCAAAGACCCTAGATTTCCAATATTTTTCTTTGTATTGTCTAGATCTAATGGGTAATAAGCTTTCTGTGTGATGATAATCAGCACCTGATAAAATTAAGTCACAAACTGTTGATTTATCATTTATGACAATATTCTCAACTTTTTTGTTCCTAACATTGATTTTTGAAAGTTCGTGGTTGACTTTGTATTTAACCCCTAATGACTTACCCAAATCTACCATTGCATTAACCAAATCATGAAATCCATTTGGTGGTTGAAATGTGCCAATACCAAAATCTGCATAATTCATAAAATTGTAAAAGGCTGGTGTATTTGAGGCTTTTGCTCCTAAAAATAAAACTGGAAACTCCAATATGGAGCGTAATTTAGGATTTTTAAAATCCCTATGAACATCTTTT
>CACEAZ010000008.1 GCA_902557655.1 uncultured Bacteroidota bacterium | reverse complement strand
ACCTTTAATAATATTTAAAACTTCTTGTTTTATTTTGTTTGAAATTTCCTTTTATGTGCTTACATTTGCAACCATATTAATTAGAAGAAATTTTAGCAAAAATGCTTTTAAGATTTTCAGGGATTTTTACCCTAATTTTTTTCACACTTTTTTCTGCAAATATTTTTGCTAACCCAGCTGGAAATTCTGACGACAATAAAGAGTTTGATGTAAACGAAATGATCATGCATCATATCAAAGATGCACATGAATTCCATATTATGGATATCGATGGGCATGCGGTTTCATTCCCTCTTCCAATTATTCTATGGACCGACAACGGTCTGGTTACATTTCTTTCATCAAAATTTAATCACGATGATTCCGGTAAAGTTGTCGTTGATATAAATGGACAATTTTTTGTAAAATATCACGAAAAGATATTCTACGCCGATAATGCCAATGGAGACAAATATATTTCTTATGATGAGGCTGGTAATGTTGCAAACAAAAAACCATTGGATTTATCAATTACAAAAATGGTGTTTTCTATGTTTTTATCAATGCTTCTTTTAGTGATGATTTTTGTTGCCACCGCTAAAACATATTCTAAATCCAGAAAGGGAGAGCCTACAGGACTTGGTAAATTTACAGAGCCTTTGATTCTTTTCATTAAAGACGAAGTAGCCTTACCTATGATTGGAGAAAAACACTACCAAAGATATATGCCATTTTTATTAACCTTATTCTTTTTTATCTGGATTAATAATGTGATGGGGCTAATTCCTTTTTTCCCTTTTAGCGCCAATTTAAGTGGAAACATCGCATTTACATTTGTTTTAGCTGCAATAACATTTATTATTACAACAGTTGTAGCTAACAAAGATTATTGGAAACATATTTTCTGGATGCCAGGCATTCCAGTACCAATGAAATTATTTCTTGCTCCGATAGAATTTTTAGGCATTTTTATTAAACCTATTTCTCTGATGATTAGATTATTTGCTAACATATCAGCTGGGCATATTATAATATTAAGCTTAATATCACTCATATTTATTTTTAAGAGTATTTGGTTGGCGCCAGCGTCACTATTCTTTTCTGTATTTATAAGTCTTATTGAGGTTTTAGTTGTTGCCATTCAGGCATACATATTTACAATGTTGTCTGCCTTATACATAGGCAGTGCAATTGAAGAACATGAACATTAATTTTAAATTTTAAAAACATGAGTTTAATTATTTTTTTACAAGAAACAGCTGTTAATTACGGAGCATTTGCAGCAATCGGTGCAGGTTTAGCAGCAATCGGTGCAGGTATTGGTATTGGTCAAATTGGAGGATCAGCTATGGATGCAATGGCTAGACAGCCAGAAATGCAAGGTAAATTACAAGGATCTGCAATTGTTTTAATTGCATTCGTTGAGGCTGTTGCATTATTTGCAGTTGTTGTATCTCTTATCAAATAGATACTAATATTAATCTTAATTAGCTAATATGGACTTAGTTACACCAGACATTGGTCTTATTTTTTGGACAACAGTTTCTTTTGGGATCCTATATTTTATTTTGGCAAAATTTGCCTGGAAACCAATTTTAGGAGCAGTAAATGAAAGAGAACAATCTATTAAAGACGCGCTTTCTGCGGCTGAAAAAGCAAAAGATGAAATGGAGAATTTAAAATCTGATAATGAAAAGATTTTAAATGAAGCAAAGCTTCAACGAGAATTGTTATTGAAAGAAGCTAGAGAAATCAAGTCTAAAATTATTTCGGATGCTGAAAATGAAGCTACTGAAAAAGCAAATAAGCTTATCGAATCTGCAAAAACAGCCATTGAAAATGAGAAGTCAGCAGCAATGAAGGAGTTAAAACATACTGTCGTTGACCTTTCTTTAAATATTGCTGAAAAATTACTTTCTAAAGAATTAGAGAATAAGGAAAAGCAGCTAGAAAATATCCAAGAAATTTTAGATAAAACAAAATTAAATTAATGCAGTCAAGAGCGGCCATAAGATATGCAAAAGCAATTTTTGAAATTGCTAAAGAAGAGAATTCTATCGATTCAGTCTTCAGTGATATGAAGACAGTAGAGATCTTATGCAATAGCTCAGATGATTTCAAAAATTTATTGTCTAATTCACAGATTAATTATAATGAGAAAAAAACCGCAATACTATCTTTAATTAAAGATCATAATTCTCTAACTATAAAACTTCTTGATTTATTAATTCAAAATAAAAGGGTTTACATAGTTAATGATATTGCGAATAGCTTTATACAATTATATAATAGTCACAACGATATTAAGGAGGCTGTAGTAATTACAGCAAGCCCAATAAATAAAGACTTAGAAGAGAAAATCTTATCAAAGATCAATGTTTCAGATCTTAAATCTATAAATCTTAAAAATATTGTTAAACCAGAAATTTTGGGTGGTTTTATTATAAGATTTGATGGAAAAGAATATAATGCTAGTGTGAAGCAAAATTTAAACAATTTAAAAACCCAACTTACAAATTAAATAATATGGCCGAAGTAAATCCTGCTGAAATTTCAGCAATTTTAAAAAAACAATTAAAAGATTTTGACTCTTCTTCGTCATTGAACGAAATTGGAAGTGTTTTGACTGTTGGTGATGGAATTGCCAGAGCTTACGGACTTTCAAATGCTCAGTATGGAGAACTTGTCGAATTTTCAAACGGAACTCAAGGAATTGTCCTTAATTTAGAAGAAGACAATGTTGGTATTGTACTGCTTGGAGCTTCAACTGGTATTAAAGAAGGAGATACTGTAAAAAGAACTTCTACAATTGCATCTGTTAAAGTTGGCGAGGGAATTGTCGGAAGAGTTGTTGATACGCTTGGTATCCCAATCGACGGAAAAGGAGATTTAACAGGAGATCTTTTTGAGATGCCTTTAGAAAGAAAAGCTCCTGGAGTTATTTTTAGACAACCCGTTAACGAGCCGCTTCAAACTGGAATTAAGTCAGTTGACGCTATGATACCAATTGGTAGAGGTCAAAGAGAGCTAGTAATTGGTGATAGACAAACGGGTAAAACAACAGTTTGCATAGATACAATTTTAAATCAAAAAGAATTTTATGATGCAGGTGAGCCTGTGTATTGCATATATGTAGCAGTTGGGCAAAAAGCATCAACAGTCGCTGGGATTGCAAAAATTTTAGAAGATAAAGGGGCTTTAGCATACACAACTATTGTTGCAGCTAATGCATCTGATCCAGCTGCAATGCAAGTTTATGCCCCATTTACGGGCGCATCAATTGGAGAATATTTCCGAGACACTGGTAGGCCAGCATTAATAATATATGACGACCTTTCAAAACAAGCTGTCGCATACCGTGAAATTTCACTTTTATTAAGAAGACCACCTGGAAGAGAAGCATATCCTGGTGATGTATTTTATCTTCACTCAAGGTTACTTGAAAGAGCTGCAAAAGTTATTAATGACGACACCATTGCTAAGGAGATGAATGATCTCCCAGAATCTTTAAAATCCAAGGTAAAAGGTGGCGGTTCCTTAACCGCATTACCTATTATTGAAACGCAAGCAGGAGACGTTTCTGCCTACATTCCTACAAATGTTATTTCCATTACTGACGGACAGATATTTTTAGAGTCAGACTTATTTAATTCTGGAGTTAGACCTGCAATTAATGTTGGTATTTCTGTCTCAAGAGTAGGGGGTTCAGCGCAGATTAAATCAATGAAAAAAGTTTCAGGAACATTAAAACTTGATCAGGCTCAGTTTAGGGAATTAGAGGCATTTGCAAAATTTGGATCTGATCTTGATGCAGCAACATTAAATGTTATTGAGAAAGGAAAAAGAAATGTAGAAATATTAAAACAAGCTCAAAACGATCCATTTAAAGTTGAGGATCAAGTAGCGATTATTTATGCAGGATCTAAAAATCTACTAAGAGATATTCCCGTTGAAAAAATTAAAGAATTTGAATCTGAATACATTAGAGTTTTGAATGATAAACATTCTGACACTTTATCAACAATAAAACAAGGAAAATTAACAGAAGAAGTGACAGGTACGCTTGAAAAAGTATGTTCTGATATTGTCGCAAAGTTTTAACATATGGCAAACTTAAAAGAAATTAGGAATAGAATTTCATCTGTATCTTCAACAATGCAGATTACAAGTGCTATGAAAATGGTTTCGGCTGCTAAACTAAAAAAAGCACAAGATGCGATTACAGCAATGAGACCTTATTCAGATAAGTTAACACAAATGTTAGTCGATCTATCGGCGTCTGTAGATTTTGAAAATGAATTTTTGCAATCAAGAGAAACAAACAAATTATTAGTTGTTTGTGTTACTTCTAATAGGGGACTTTGTGGAGCTTTTAATTCTAATGTTATTAAAGAATGTATAGAAATAGCCAAAAACTCTACCCATGAAGTTTCTTTTTTCTGTATTGGTAAAAAAGGGGGTGATATATTATCTAAAAAACATAATGTTATAGAGACTAACAACGATATTTTCGATGATTTAAGTTTCGAAAACTCCTCATTAATTGCAGATTTTTTAATGTCAAAGTTTTCTGATAAAGAGTTCGACAGAATTAAAATTGTGTATAATAAATTTAAAAATGCTGCAACCCAAATAGTTACAGATGAACAATATCTACCAATAGAAAATACAAACTCTAATGATGCTATTAATTCAAGTGATTATATATTTGAACCTTCTCAAACAGAAATTATTTCTGAGCTTATCCCAAAGTCTCTTAAGACACAATTATATAAGGCAGTTAGAGACTCATATGCATCTGAACATGGCGCAAGAATGACTGCAATGCACAAAGCAACAGATAACGCCACTGACTTAAGAGACCAGCTAAAATTAACATATAACAAAGCGAGACAAGCAGCAATCACAAATGAAATTTTGGAAATTGTTGGTGGTGCTGAAGCTTTAAATAGTTAATTCCCTCTCAAAGCTTTTTGCTTTCCAAGCATTATTAGTTTATTTTTAGATTTTTAATACTATAATAACTTGGCCAAATTCTTACAACTATTTAAGCAAACATTTATATATGGGATTGCTACTGTATTCCCAAGAATTATTAGTGTCATTCTTGTAAGAGTTCATACAGATAAAAGCGTTATTAATGAAGTTGCTGATTTTGGAACTTTATCTTTAATTTTCTCATACATTATTCTCTTTAATGTAATACTGTCATATGGATTAGAAACCTCATTTTTCAGGTTTTATAATTCTGAAAAAAACAAAAAAGATGTGTTAAACACAGCTGCAATTTCTATAATTATTACCTCATTTTTATTTATATCAATATTTAGTATTTTCAAAATAAATATTTCAGAATTTACAGGCATAGGAGTTGATTATTTACGAATTGTTATTTGGATTCTTGTTATTGATGCGCTTACGGTTATTCCTTTTGCGTACCTAAGAGTGAAAGGAAAAGTGTTTAAGTATTCTGTTATAAAAATAATTAATGTTTTAACATATTTCTCTTTAAATATTTTTCTGTTAATTTTTCTTCAAGACTTATCAGAAAACAATCAGTTTTTTGATAATATTTATTTTGAAGATTTTCAAGTTGCATATATTTTCATTGCTAATTTAGCTGCTAGTCTGGTATCTTTATTATTACTAATTCCATTTTATTTTAACATCAACTATAAAGCAAATTTTGCACTGCTTAAGAAGATGCTATTCTATGGGTTCCCAATTCTAATATCAGGCTTGGCTTTTACCATAAATGAAACATTCGACAAAATATTATTAGATTTTTTACTCCCAGCTTCTGTGGCAAAAACAGAAATTGGCATGTATGCAGCATGTTATAAATTGGCAATATTTATGACACTATTCTCTACAGCCTACAAGTTAGCTATAGAACCTTTTTTCTTTAGCGAAGCAGATAAAAAGAATTCAAAAAAGAATTATGCTCTTGTTTTAGAAATATTTGTTATTGTAGGATCTTCAATTTTAGTCCTTGTGGTTGTTTCTTTGGATATTTTAAAACAAATCTTTATTGGTGATCCTGAATATTGGAAAGCAATGTATATCGTTCCTATAATTTTATTTGCTAATTTCTGTTTAGGAATTTATCAAAACTTATCTGTTTGGTATAAAGTAACTAACATGACAAGGTTTGCGGCTTATATTTCCGTTATCGGGGCTACTTTAACATTATTAATTAATATTATATTGATACCAAAATATAGCTTTCTGGGCTCAGCAATAGCAACGTTCGTTGCATATTTTACAATGGCATTTTTGTCTTATGTTATCGGAAAAAAATATTATCCTATTCCCTACAATACACATAAAATATTGTTTTATTTAATATTGTCTGTTTCACTATCTTCAATATCTTTTTACGTATATAGAGACAACTTATTAATTGGAATTTTATGTGTACTAATAATGAATCTAGTAATTTTGTTAAACGAGAAAAAAAGAATAATTAATTTACTTAAATTAATGAGATGATAGTTAGCATAGTTAATAAATCTAAGAATGAACTTCCCAAATATGAAACTCTTCTTTCTGCTGGAATGGATTTAAGGGCTAATTTACATGAATCAATTATTATAAAACCGCTGCAAAGGTTGCTTGTAAAAACAGGATTGTATATTTCCCTACAAAAAGGATACGAAGCGCAAATTAGACCAAGAAGTGGTTTGGCTTTGAAAAAGGGAATTTCTGTTTTGAATTCACCTGGCACTATCGATGCAGACTATCGTGGTGAAATTGGGGTAATACTCATTAATTTATCTGATTCAGATTTTGAGATAAATTCAGGTGATAGAATAGCACAAATGGTAATAGCAAAGCATGAAACAATTTCTTGGAAAATAGTAGATAAATTAGACGAATCTAAAAGAGGAGATAAAGGCTTTGGAAGCACTGGAGTTTAGAATTAAGATTATGAAAAAAATTATTCTTTTACTATCAATTATTTTTTTAAACTCTTGCTCTTTACTATACAATGCATCAAAAAGCACTAAAGAAGAAAATAGGAGATTCTCAGCTCAGAAATCAATAAGAAGCGCCAATAAGAATGTAAACAACCTCGATTATATTCAAGCTAAGGCCAAAGTTTCCTTTAGGGACAACAAAAAAATGAAATCTAATACAGTTACTTTTAGGATCTCATCTGATGAAAAGTTGTGGATTAATGCAGCGCTTGGAGCGGCAAGAGTTTTAATAGACAAGGATTCCATAAAATATTATAATAAAATAGAAAAAAACTTTTTTGTGACAGATTTTGATTATGTAAATAAAAAGATTGGAATAGAAGCAAATTTCCAGATTCTTCAGAGTTTACTTTTAGGTATTTTAATAGAAAAATTTTCTCCCTCATCTTTGTTTAAAAGGAATATTAATAGCTATGTGTTTAAAGAAAACCAATCTATTTTAGAATCAAAAACTGTTGAGTCAACAGTATCTATTAGCCCTTATAATTTCACAATCCTCAAGCAAACCTTTGCTACCACTGAAAATATGTTAGAAGTTTTTTATGACGATTATATTGAAATTCAAGGTCAAAATATTCCAACAAAAATCAGGTTTTCTAATGATGGTTTAGAAAATCTTAATATTGAAATAAAATCAATTTCAGCCCTAGAAAAAATAAATATTCCATTTAGAATTCCAAAAAATTATAAAAAGATTGAATTGTGATGGATATTTTGAGAATTGTATTTATAATCTCTTTTCTTTTTTCTTCAAATATTTACGCTCAGTCTAAAACAGAACTTGAGAATCAAAGAAAAGAGATACTAAACGATATTAGGCAAATTGAAAAAAAGCTATCTAATACAAAAAAAGAAAAGGGTATTATAATAGGAGATGTAGAGGATATCAATTTTAAAATTAAACTTCAGGAAAATTTAATAAATAATATTAACAACCAGTTGAATATTATTGTTACAGATATAGATTATAATGAAAATAAATTATCTGAATTAAATGTTAGAGAATCTTTGTTGAAGAATGAGCTTTCGGACATGATTTTAAAATCTTATAAGAAAAGGTCTGATTTAAATAAGATTATGTTTATTTTTTCATCTACATCATTTGCACAAGCATATAAACGAATTCAGTACTTTAAACAGTATGCCAGTTTTCAAAGAAAAACAATTAACAAAATTAAATCTACAGCAAAAGAAATTGAAACCACAATTGCAATTCTTGATTCTCAGAAGTTATTAAAACAAAACTTGATAGATGAAAATGAACAAATCAGAAATAATTTAAATAAAGAATATAGAAACCTAAATAATTTGATTGCTAAAATTAGCCAAAATCAGAAAAAATATGCTGCAGAGATTAAGAGTAAACAAAAACAATCGAAGGAAATTGACAAAAAAATTAATAAGTTAATAGCAGAAGCTATTGCAAAATCTAAAAAGAAAGAAAACGGAATTGGTTTAACTGCTGAAGCTCAGCTAATTTCCAAAAATTTTAACACAAATAAAGGCAAGCTACCATGGCCTGTTTCAAAAGGCTATGTAGTATTAGGGTTTGGGAAACAACCACATCCAATTGTAAAAACCACTACTATTCAGAGTAATGGTGTTAGAATTAGAACTTCAAGTGATGTTGAGGCAAGAACTATTTTTGACGGTCTCATCTATTCGATTATTCTCTCAAAAAATAATACTTACACTGTTCTCATTCAGCATGGAAATTTCTTTACTGTGTATAAAAATTTGTCTGAAATTTTTATTTCAAAAGGGGATAAGGTAAAAACAAAAGAATTACTTGGTAAGATATCTACAGATGTTTCAACCCAACAAACAATTTTAAGTTTTAGTATATTCAAGGATGGTATTCCACAAAACCCTTCTTCTTGGATCTATAAAATGTAGTTAAGAGAATAGAGCTTTTAGCTCAGTTGCATCATCGGCTTTCATTTTTCCAGCTAGAACCAGACTTAGTTGTTTTCTTCTCAAGGCCGCGTCGTAACGCTTTTTTTCTTGTTCTGTCTCAGGCTCAATTTTATCAATTTTAGTAGGCCTTCCATTTTTATCGACAGCTACAAATGTATAAATTGCCTCATTTGCTTTTATTTTTTTTCCTTTATCATCATCAATCCAAACATCAATAAAAACCTCCATAGATGTTGTAAAAGCTCTTGAAACTTTTGCTTCAATTGTAACTGTAGTCCCTATCGGAATTGCTTTTCCGAATGAGACATGATTTACGGAAGACGTAACAACTATTTCTTCTGAATGCCTTTTAGCTGAAATACTAGCCGCTCTGTCCATCCTAGCTAATAACTCTCCACCAAACAAATTATTTAGCGCATTAGTTTCACCCGGTAATACCGAATCTGTTAAAATCGTTAATGAATTTTGTGGAGTTTTAATGCCTTTATAATTTAATTTTTAATCAATAGCCAAGCTTTTTCGTCTTCAGTATTTCTAATTTCTGAAAGTGCAGTCCTAGCTTGCTCAACGGTGTCATAACTGTTATAGGCAACTTGTAACAAACCATATTTATTGACTCCAACTTTTCTTGCCTCTAAGAAACCTTTTGATTTCAATTGTGAAATTAATTTTGTTGAGTTTTCTTCTAATCTGAATGATCCGGCTATAATATGGAAATTTCCATATTGTTTTTTGATTGGAAGTTTTACTATAGGTAACGCAGTGCTGATGTTAAATGTTGCTTTTTGAATTTTTTGCTCAATTTGCTGATTGGCTTCTTCGAGAGATGCGATATTATATTCATCTACTGAGTCAAAATAGGATTTTGAGAAAACACCACTCAAGGAAATTAATACAATTATAATCGCAGCATATCTTAAGTACGAATTACTTACCTTTTTATTTGTTTTTATAAGCTCACTAGATTCCACTGTTTTTAATCCAAAGGAGCTTTTTAGTACTATTGAGTTCTGATCGGGTGTAAAAATAAATTTTGCATCTTTGAGATGTATTGAGCCTATATTTTTAATTTCAATCATCTCTTGATTCTCTAGCCTCTTTAAATTTTTATTAACCCAATTAGCAATTTTTTTCTCGGCTTTTTCATAAGATAATTTTTCTGAGTAAGAGATGTGATTAATTAATAACCCATCGTTTTTAACAAGACTTCTATTAAATGAGATTTCTTTATTTGGAGGATAAATTTTTGTTTTATCAGAGCTTATTTTTGCAGAAATATTTCTGCAGACAAGTGCACCAAAATTTGGTACAATTACACAATCATGATCTCTCAATAAATTAAAAATATGTAAGCTAATTTTCATGTGTATTACTAATATACTTCAAGATATAAAATTATATCAAATATTTATTTTAATAACCTAATTTTTTACGTACTCTTTCCAACACAGTATTGGCAGTTACTTTGGCTTTCTTTGCTCCAATTTGTAATATTTGTTCTACTTCGTCAGGATTACTAATAAAATAATTAAATCTTTCCCTTTCTTTACTAAAATTTTTAAGTATTAAATCCGTTAATTCTTTTTTTGCATGCCCGAAACCATAACCTCCAGTCTTGTAATTTGTTTTCATTTTTTCAATTTCTTCCTTTGAGGCTAGGAGCTTGTAAATATTAAATAAATTACAGTTTTTCCAATCCTTGGGTTCTTCAATTGGTGTTGAATTTGTTTTAATTGAATGGACTTGTTTTTTTAACGTTTTTTCAGACGCAAAAATATCTATGATGTTATTTTTACTCTTGCTCATTTTTTCTCCGTCGGTTCCTGGGATTAGTTTTACCTCTTCTTGTACATGACCCTCAGGTACAACGAATGTCTCACCAAATAAATTATGAAATCTATTAGCAACATTTCTCGTGATTTCTATATGTTGTAATTGATCTTTTCCAACAGGAACTACATGTGCATCATACATTAATATATCTGCAGCCATCAATAATGGATAATTAAAAAGCCCTGAGTTCACATCCTCTAATCTATCTTTTTTGTCTTTAAAACTATGTGCAAGAGTTAGTCTGCTAAAGGGAAAAAAACAACTTAAATACCATGATAATTCAGTTACCTGAGGAACATCACTTTGACGATAAAAAACTGTTTTTTTTGGATCCAATCCAAAAGCTAACCAGGCTGCCGCTGTGTATAGAGTATTTTCCTTTAGTGTTTTTGAATCTTTTATTTGTGTCAAGGAATGAAAATCAGCAATAAATAAATAAGATTCAATTTCCTTTTGTTTTGAAAAATTAATTGCAGGTAAAATTGCACCTAAAATATTTCCCATATGAGGAACGCCAGTACTCTGGATTCCTGTTAAAATTCTTTTCAAATTTTTGGCCATAAAGCAAAGTTAAAATTTTTATTAAAATAATTTAATTAGTTTTGAAACTTGTGATAGCAGTTAAATATATTTTTTGGACTATTTACAATATATGGTTTTACATATTAGTATTAGTCTTTACATTAATAATTATTTTACCAACTTTTGTTTTAATGCAATTAAGTGGTGCTCCCTATAAGTTTTTTTATGGTGCAGGTGTACTTTGGTCAGACCTAATTTTATTTGGTATGGGAATGTTTCCAAAAAAAAATAAGTCTCTAAAAACAACTAAACATAAGCCTTATATTTTTGTTGCCAATCATGTTTCAATGATTGATGTTATGCTTTTAGTGTCTACAGTAAGAAATAATCCTATAGTATTTATTGGAAAGAAAGAGTTGGAGAAAATCCCAATTTTTGGTTTTGTGTATAAAAAAACGATGATATTAGTTGATAGATCTAGCAAGGAAAGTAAGAAGGGTGTGTTTGAGCAAACCAAAACAAAATTAAAATTAGGCATAAGTATTGCAATTTTTCCTGAAGGTACTGTTCCAGGCATAGATGTTGAACTTGCTCCCTTCAAGCATGGCGCATTCACAATGGCCATTGAGCATCAAGTGCCAATGGTTCCATTATCTTTTCTTGACAATAAAAAAAGATTCCCTTGGAGCTATGGAGGATTAATCGGAGCTTCAAAGGGTTCTCCAGGAATCTTAAGGGTAAATACTCACGAGCCTATTCAAACAAAAGGAATGGTTAAAGATGACAGAGTTGAACTCAATGAAAAAGTGAGAGAAATTATTTTAAAGGACTTGAGATCAGCCTAAAGTACTTCTTTAAGCTTGGTTTCTAAAGTTTCCATCAATTCAGGATTATCTTTAAGTAAATTTTTCACTGAATCTCTTCCCTGACCTAATTTAGTTCCTTCATAACTAAACCAAGATCCACTTTTATTTATAATTTCCGCTTCTACTGCATGATCAATAATTTCACCAACTTTTGAAATTCCTTCACCATACATAATATCAAACTCAGCTAATTTAAAAGGTGGAGCAACTTTATTTTTTACAATTTTGACTCTTGTTTTATTACCCATTACTACACCATCACTGTTTTTGATCTGAGTTGACCTTCTAATATCCAGTCTAATTGAAGCGTAAAATTTTAAAGCATTACCCCCAGTTGTAGTTTCTGGGTTGCCAAACATGATACCTATCTTTTCACGCAATTGATTGATAAACATTACTGTACAATTGGTTTTGCTAATTGATCCCGTAAGTTTTCTCAATGCCTGAGACATTAGCCTTGCGTGTAACCCCATTTTTGAATCACCCATTTCTCCTTCAATTTCACTCTTTGGAGTTAGCGCAGCAACAGAATCTATAACAACCATATCTATAGCACCCGATCGAATTAGATTATCTGTAATTTCTAAAGCTTGTTCACCATGATCAGGCTGAGATATTATCAGATTTTCAATATCAACACCTAATTTTTCAGCGTAAAATCTATCAAATGCATGTTCTGCATCAATGAATGCGGCAATGCCTCCTTTTTTTTGACATTCAGCAATAGCATGTAGAGTCAAAGTTGTTTTTCCAGATGATTCTGGACCGTAAATTTCAATTACTCTTCCCTTGGGATAACCACCAACCCCTAACGCAATATCTAAACCTAAAGATCCAGAAGATATAGACTCTACAGATTCATCAGGTGAATCACCCATCTTCATTACTGTTCCTTTTCCGTATGTTTTGTCTAACTTATCTAAAGTTAGTTTAAGTGCTTTTAATTTGTCTGCTTTTGCGTTGGCCATAATATTTATATTTCATTACTAATTTAGGATATCTTTTTACACAATACAATTTACAAAAGGATGATTTTTATCTTTTTTATCTACTTTTGTTATTAAATCCAAATTAGTATAGCATGCAACTGTACAATAAATTAAGTGCGGACGAAAGATCTAAGATTTTAGAGACTTCAAAACTTAAGAGAATTACTCTTTCATTTTATCAATATGCACATATTATTGATCCAAAAAAATTTAGAGATTCATTATTTATTTTTTGGAATAGTATAGATGTTTTAGGTAGAATATATATCGCTAAAGAAGGCATCAATGCACAATTATCGTTACCCGAAATAAATATTGATAAGTTCACCAAACATCTTAACTCGGTTTCATTTTTAAAAAATGTAAGATTAAATATTGCTTTGAAACATGAAACAAAATCATTTTTAAAACTTAAAATAAAAGTCAGAAATAAAATATTAGCAGATGGTTTAAATGACAAAAATTTTGACGTTACTAAAAAAGGAATTCATTTAAATGCTAAGGAGTTTAATAATTTAATGAGTGATAAAGATTCAATTGTATTAGATATGAGGAACCACTATGAAAGTGAAATTGGACATTTTAAAAATGCAATATGTCCTGATGTTGACACATTCCGGGACTCATTAGATGTAATAGAAAATAAACTCAAAGATAATAAAGAAGATAAAAATCTACTTATGTATTGTACTGGGGGTATCAGATGCGAAAAAGCAAGTGCCTATTTTAAACATAAAGGATTTAAGAACGTATATCAACTTGAAGGTGGAATAATTGAATATGCAAGGCAGGTTAAAGAACAAGAACTAAAAAATAATTTTGTCGGAAAAAATTTTGTTTTTGACAACAGACGAGTAGAAAAAATTAGTGAAGAAATTATCGCGCAGTGTCATCAGTGTGGGGCGCCTTTTGACGTCCATACCAATTGTGCAAATGATGCTTGCCATCTACTGTTTATCCAATGTGATAAATGTAAAAAAAAGATGAAAAACTGTTGTTCTAATAAGTGCCTTGAAATTACTCAGATGCCGTATTTATTACAAAAGGAATTAAGAAAAGGCCAAAAAAATAGTAATGATATTTTTAAAAAAGGTAGAACAAATAACATAACAACTTTTAACAAAAATGAGCTGTAACAGTTGTAAAAGTGGCAGTTCTGGACTGCCTAGGGGTTGTAATAATAACGGAAATTGTTCAAGTGGAAGTTGCGGAACTTTTACAGTGTTTGATTGGCTTTCTGATATTTCAAATTCTAAGATTAACCCTTTTAAAATTGTAGAGGTTAGATTTAAAAATGGAAGAAAGGGATATTATAGAAATAATGAACTTAATGTTTCAATAGGTGATACCATAATGACGGAATCTGAAAAAGGTTATGATATTGGCGCGGTTACTTTGACTGGTGAATTGGTAAGAATTCAACTAAAAAAGAAAGGAATAAATATTGATGATGAACTCTTTTCTTTAAAAAGATTTCCAAATGAAAAGGAGATTTCTAAATGGCAGGAATTGATGAGAAAAGAGTCAGAAATTCAGGTGAGGGCTAGAATAATTGCAATAGATCTTGGTTTAAAAATGAAAATTTCAGATGTTGAATTTCAGGCAGATGGATCTAAAGTAATTTTTTATTATACAGCTGATCAAAGGGTTGATTTTAGAGAACTTATTAAAAAATATGCTGCAGAATTTAAAACCAGAATTGAAATGAAACAAGTTGGTTTGAGACAAGAAGCATCTAGACTAGGCGGCATAGGTTCTTGTGGAAGAGAACTTTGTTGCTCAACTTGGTTAAACGATTTTAGGAAAGTAAATACCTCAGCAGCTCGCTACCAAAAACTTTCAATCAACCCACAAAAATTAGCTGGTCAGTGTGGAAAATTAAAATGTTGTTTAAACTATGAGCTTGACATCTACTTAGACGCTTTAAAAGATTTTCCAAAAAAAGATATAAAGATTAAAACCACAAAAGGGATCGCTATATTACAGAAGACCGATATATTCAAAAAGATTGTATGGTATTCTTATAAAAATAATTTCATGGATTGGCATGAAATTGATTTAAAATCCTTAAATAAAATGATTGAAATAAATAAATCTGGTAAAGAGGTTTCATCTCTTGAAGACTTTTCGATTCATAAAGAAGAAGTGAAAAAACTCATTTCTGAAGACAGCATAACAAGATTTGATAAAAAGAAAAAAAGAAAATATGCGATTTAAAATATTGTTATTATTGGTTTTTTTAAATTTTTCATGTGAATCAAAAATAGAATTCTTGGACTATAATTCTATAGATAATGTTTGGCATAGAGATTCAATTCAGAGTTTTGTTTTTGAATTAACCAGCACAAATAAATACAATACTTATATTAACTTACGGATTAATGAAGAATATCAGTTTAGTAATATTTTTTTAATTACTACATTGAAGGACAGTTTAAATATTTTATCAAAAGACACATTAAATTTTAAACTCGCTGACAAATCTGGTAAATTTTTAGGAAAAAAAAGAGTTAATATTATTGAAAACAGTTTAATTCACAAGGAAAATTATAAACTTGAAAAAAATAAAAAATATTCAGTGTCTATTGAACATGCTATGAGAATAATAAATAAAGTTTCAGGGTTAGAAAATTTGGATGGTGTAATTGATGTGGGTTATAAAATTGAAAAAATTAATTAGAGGTGAATAACAATTATAAGTGGTATTCTTTTTTTATGTGGTTAATTTTTTTAACCCCAATATCTATAATAACATTTCTTTTTTATTACGCTTCAACTGGTGGTTTTGGAGATATGCCAGATCTTGAGGTTCTAGAAAATCCCAAAACAAATTTAGCAAGTGAAATTTTTACATCTGACGGAAAGACATTAGCTAAATATTATTTTAATGACAACAGAACCCCAGTAACTTTTGACGAACTCCCAACTCATTTGGTTGATGCATTAATAGCTACTGAAGATATTAGATTTTATTCTCATAGTGGAATTGATTTTAAAAGAACTTTTGGCGCTGCTTTAAAGTTTGGAAAAGATGGAGGGGGAAGTACCATTACTCAACAATTAGCTAAATTACTTTTTACAGGCGAAGGTTCAAAAGATATTTTAGAAAGGCTTACACAAAAATTTAAAGAATATATAATTGCTGTAAGGCTTGAAAGGAATTATACAAAGGAAGAAATAATTACTCAGTATTTAAACCTATATGACTTTGGCAATAACGGTGACGGTATTCGAAGTGCTGCTAGGATTTATTTTGGTAAAGAACCTATTGATCTAGATATAAATGAATCAGCAATTTTAGTTGGCATGTTAAAAAACTCTTCTCTATATAATCCCAGACCTCATAGAAATCCAATCGGAGTTAAAAATAGAAGAAATGTTGTTCTAAGTCAGATGAGTAAATATCAGTATTTAGAAAAAAACTTAGTTGATTCACTTAGACTAGAACCATTAAATTTGAATTATACACCTGAATCTCACAGGGAAGGTTTGGCTACATATTTTAGAGAATTTTTAAGGTCACATATGAAAAAGTGGATTAATGATGAAAATAATCGAAAGCCAGATGGATCAAAATATAATCTAAACACGGATGGTTTAAAAATATATACAACCATTAACTATACCATGCAACAAATGGCAGAGCTTGCTGTAGAGCAACATATGCCAAGATTACAAAAAGAATTTTTTGAACAAAATAAAACTCTCGACGATTCGATAGCTCCATTTAGGGAATTAACTTCTGGTGCAGTTGATACATTACTTAGAATTTCAATGAGAAGGTCCGAAAGGTGGAGAAAAATGAAATATGATCTTAAAAAAGATAATGAGGAAATTGAGAATTCCTTTTTTGAACCTGTTGATATGACAGTTTTTTCTTGGGAGGGAGACATAGATACAATTATGACTCCTCTCGATTCCATGAAATATTACAAGTCCTTTTTTAGGCCTGGAATGATGTCTATGGACCCTACCAATGGCCATATTAAGGCATGGGTTGGAGGAATGAATTACAGACACTTTCAATATGATATGGTAAAAAAGGGAAGGCGACAAATTGGATCTACTTTTAAGCCTTTTGTATATGCAGCTGCAATCGATCAGCTTAAACTATCTCCTTGTGATACATTTCCAGACAGTCAGTTTTGCATTGAAAAAAATAAATTTGGAAATATTGAGCAGTGGTGTCCAAAAAATTCTGGAGATAAGTACGGGAGAACAAGGACATTGAAAAATGCATTAGCAAATTCTGTTAATACTGTCACAGCAAGATTAATGGATAGAATTGGTCCCCAAACTGTTGTAAAATTAGCCAAAGATTTAGGGATAGAACAAAGAATTTTGCCTGTACCTTCAATTGCCTTAGGCACACCCGATTTAAGTGTTTACGAAATGGTGGCAGCATATTCTACTTTTGCGAACAAAGGGGTTTATACACAACCGGTTTTTATTGAAAAAATAGAGGATAAAAATGGAACTACATTATTCAAACATCAGCCTTTAACAAAAGATGTTTTAAGCGAAGAGGCTGCATACGTTACTGTAAATTTATTAGAGGGTGTAACAATGGCTGGTTCTGGAACTAGACTTAGAACCACGGGAGCGGACGAATACAACAGGGCGTATCAAAATATTGTTACCGGTTATCCTTATGAGTTTACAAATCCAATTGCAGGAAAAACAGGTACAACCCAAAATCAAAGTGACGGTTGGTTTATTGGTATGGTCCCAAATTTGGTTACAGGTGTATGGGTTGGGGCAGAGGATAGAGCAATTCATTTTGAAGATATTGCTTACGGCCAAGGGGCATCAATGGCTCTACCCATTTGGGGAGTGTATATGAAAAGCATTTATCAAGATTCAACTTTAATGATTTCTAATGAGTCGTTTGATAGACCCAAAAAATTAACCATAGAATTGGATTGTAACAAGTTTGTTATTGACAGTATTGGATCTGGAAAAACTACCGATCAAGAGATTCTAGATATTGATTTTTAATATCTATATATTCATTTAAGCAACCGGGGTTCTTCATAGCCCCCTCTGAAATTGTTTCCCTTATTTCTTTTCCAGACATTATTTTTTTTATTGGGATTTCCATTTTTTTACCACTAATTGTGTATGGAATTTCAGACACACTAAAGATTAAATTTGGGATATGTCTTGGCGAACATTTTAATTTAATTACTTTCTTTATTTTTTTCTTAAGTTCATTATTAATAGGGTCAATTGTAGTGAGAAATAAAACTAGTTTACTACTGTTCTGAATTGTTAAATCTATAATCAACGAGTCTTTAATTTCATCAAATTGATCAAGAACATTATAGATTTCTGAGGTTCCAATTCTTATTCCATTTCTATTTAGTGTTGCATCTGACCTTCCTTGCATAACGATGCCTTTTTTAGGATCTATATAGATCCAATCTCCATGAGTCCAAACCCCCTTATTTTTTTCAAAATAAGAACTATGATATTTTTTAAAATTAGGATCATTCCAGAAAAAAACTGGCATCGATGGCAATGGCTTTGTAATTACCAACTCTCCTGTTTGGTTTAAAATAGATTTTTTATTTTCATCCCAAGCTTCAATTGCAGCCCCTAACATATTGCATTGTAAATATCCTGAATATACAGGAAGCATTGCACATCCTCCAATAAATGCAGAGCAAACATCTGTTCCCCCACTAAGAGATATAATTTGTGTTTTTGGTAATTTGTCTTGCAGCCATATAAAAGCATCTTCTGAAAGAGGCGATCCTGTCGCACCAATTGTCTTTAGTTTGGATAATTCAATTTGGTTTACATCCTTTATATTTTGCTTCATGCTTGCAATAAACAGTGGCGATCCATTACCGAAATGATTTATTTGAGCCTCTTTAGCAAATCTCCATTGCACTCCAATATCAGGATAGTTAGCAGCCCCATCGTACAAGCATAACTTTGCCCCACATAACAGTGAACCCAGTGCATAGTTCCACATCATCCAACCCGTTGTGGTATTCCAAAAAAATCTATCTCCATCACAAATATTTTGATGTAGAGATAGTGATTTGTATTGTTCAATTAGTATTCCTCCTGTTCGATGTGTAATGGCTTTTGGTTTCCCAGTTGTACCAGACGAAAATAAAACCCATATAGGATGATCAAAATCTACAGATTCCATATTAAAATCAATCCAATAATCACTATTTAAATCCCAGTTTGTAAAATCAGACGAGAAAATTATTGTATTATTTAAGCTTTTAAGTTTTATTTTTAGTTCTTCAATTTTATCACTTTGATCAAAATATTTGCCACTATATATGTATTTCTGATGTGCTAAAAGCATTTTTGGATTGAGCTGATCAAACCTATTGATTGTGCTTTCAACTCCAAAATCAGGGGAGCAACACGACCAAATAGCGCCAAGAGAATTTACAGCTATAAAAGAAGCTATAGTGTCAGGATGATTTAACAAATAACCAACTACAACATCTCCTTTTTTGATATTATTTTTAATTAGTTGAGATCGAATTTCTTTTGATCTTTTAAGTAAGCTATTCCACGAAATTTCTAATAATTTGTTTTTTTCATTTTTATAAATTATTGCAACTTCTCCTTTTTTAGCATGTCTTAAGAGGTGATTACAATAACTGAGTTTTGAATTTTCAAACCATACAGATTTATAAAATGGTTTCTTCTGAATTAATACACTTTTATAAGATTTACGAAACTCAATTTTAAAAAATTTACTTATCGCAAGCCAAAATTGATCGGGTTGGTTAATCGACCAATTATGCATTTCTGAGTACTCCGAAAAACTTTTTTTAAATTCCTTTTTTAGAAATGACTCAAACCGGTATAAGTTTGATTTTTTAAAATTTTTTGGCTCCCAAATTTTAGACATATTTATAAGGACGCTTTTATTAATTTTCTTGTATAATCGTTTGTTGGCTTTAAAAACATTTTATCTGCCTCTTGATACTCAACTATCTCTCCGTCAAATAATACAACAATTCTATCGGACATATATTTTACGACCGAAAGATCGTGTGAGATAAAAATATATGTAAAACCATACTTCTCTTTTAACGAATTTAATAAGTTTAAAATTGTAGCTTGAACAGATACATCTAATGCCGACACACACTCATCACATATTATTATTTCAGGTTTTAAACTTATTGCTCTAGCAATACAAACCCTTTGTCTTTGACCCCCAGAAAGCTCGTGAGGATAGCGTGACAAAAATGATTCATCAAGACCGACATCTTTTAGCAATTGAATGGTTTTTTTTTCGACTTCTTTTTGTCCTGAAATTTGCTGATGATATTTTAGGGGTTCAATGATTGCATCTTGAATTTTCTGAACGGGATTCAAAGAAGCATACGGGTCTTGAAAAATTATTTGAACTTTTTTTCTAAAATTTAACAGGTCTTTGCCATTCAAATTAGAGATGTCCTTTTCTTTAAAATAAATCTTGCCCTTTTCGAAATTATGAATCTTTAATATTGCATTAGACAATGTGGTCTTACCTGAACCAGATTCTCCAATTAAACCCAAAGTTTCACCTGAATATAATTTTAAATTGATATTATTTAGAGCCTGGTACTGTTTATTTTTTTGAAATAAATTTGATGAGAAGTTATAAAATTTAGAAACATTATTAACTCTTAATATTGGTTCATTTGAATATATCTTTTTTTGTCTTTTTTGTCTTTGACTTTTATTTTCTTTTACAAGTTTTTTATTTGACTCATAAGTTTCGATTGTAGGTAAAGTTTTCAATCTTTTCTTTGGATCAATAATAACAGAAAGTAGCGCTTTTGTATAATCAGAAATTGGGCCTTTAAAAATTTTTTTATTTATTCCCGTTTCTACAACAACACCATCTTTTAATATTACTAATCTGTCGGTTATTTTAGAAACTAACTTTAAGTCGTGAGAAATAAACAATATAGATAGACCTTCGGATTTTTGAAGTAATTTAAGAATGTCTATAATTTCTTTTTGAACCGTTACATCTAGGGCTGTAGTGGGCTCATCTGCAATTAAAAGTTTTGGGTTACAAGCTAAAGCCATTACAATCATAACTCTTTGTTTTTGACCTCCAGAAATTTCATGCGGATATTTTTCAAAAAGATTTTCAACTCCTTCTAATTTTACTTTTTTGATTAGTTTTTTAATCCTATTTGTAATTTCTAAAAAAGATTTATTTTGATGGGCTTTATACATTTCATATAATTGATCACCTATTTTCATGGTTGGGTTTAAAGCACTCATAGGTTCTTGAAAAATCATTGAAATTTCAGCCCCCCTGTTTTTTAGCATTTCCTCTTCTGAGATTTTTAAAAGGTCGTTTCCTTTAAACAAAACTTCCCCCGTAACTTTAAATTTATCTTTATTTAAAAGGTTTAAAATAGCTAATGAAGTAAGAGACTTTCCGCTACCAGACTCACCTATTAAGCCTACGATTTCGTTCTTTTTTATCTGAAAGGAAATATTTTTTACTAATGATTTTGAGCTTTGATTTTGAGCTATAGAAATATTTAGATTGTTAATCTCTAGTAATGTGTTTTTATTTGATTTCAAAAATTATTCAATTGATTTTGCGAGCTTATAACCTTCAGAAATATATTTATATAAATCACCTGTCCCATTGCTGACTCTTCCTTTTTCGTTAAAATCTCCTTGTCTAACTATAATTATATTTTCTTCAGGAAATGATATGACGAATTGTCCACGATGACCATTCATAGTAAAGACTTTTTCCCCTTCATAATCATAAAGCCACCACCCATATCCATAATATGGGCTGTCTTTAAACGAAGGCTGAATAGAAAGTTCTACAAAAGAAGAATCTAGAATAACTTCATCATTCCATTCACCTTTATTAATATATAATTTACCAAATCTAGCAAAATCCCTTGCTGTAGCAGCTATACAACAATATGCCTTTTCCATCCCATAATTTTCACTATCAAGTTGCCAAAGAGCGTTGTTTTCAGCACCCATTGGTATCCAAAACTTTTCCGTTAAATAATCTGACAAACTAACACCTGTTGCCTTTTCTATTACCATTCCCAACAATTGTGTATCTCCACTTGAGTATCTAAAACTCTGACCAGGCTTATCAATAATTTTTTGTCTTAAGATAACAGATCTCAAATCGTCTGTAAAATAACTTTCGGAAGTTATATTGATAACGCTATAATATTTTTCGCTCCATTTCATTCCTGACGACATTGTCGCTAAATCACCAACGGTTAATTCACTAGCCAACCCCTCTTTATACTTATCAAAATAATCACTAACTGGCTGATCCAGCCCCTTGATTTTCCCTTCCATAATTGCCTTACCCATCATGCTTGTAACAATACTTTTTGCAACAGAGAACGAATTAGAAAGACTGCTTTTGTCATATCCATCATAATATTTTTCAAATAAAATACTGTCATTTTTAATGACAAGAAATGATTTAGTTTTACCGCCTGTATTAAGATTTTGTAGCGCTTCGGATTCCACAACTGTATTGTATTTTTTATGAAGTGCCCAAGGCTGCGGATTTAAACTTTTAATCTCTCGATTATCAAAATATTCATAATCAGAAATAAAAGCTGTATTATTTCCTGTGAGATAAATTGTTCTAACTCCCTTGATTAAATACTCGATATTAAAAGCATAAATAAGTAAAATAAGAGAGGTGATAATTATAAAAATCCATTTCAAAATCTTGCTCATAGTCTGTTTG
Organism: uncultured Bacteroidota bacterium; assembly: GCA_902557655.1. GTDB lineage: Bacteria > Bacteroidota > Bacteroidia > Flavobacteriales > Flavobacteriaceae > MED-G13. The sequence goes on along the minus strand of CACEAZ010000008.1, from coordinate 39,862 downwards.
TTTTCATCAAAGATATGAATTTATAATTCTAACTTTTTTTATTTTGATCCACCTAAAATTCACAGGTCAACAAATTATTACTAAATTTAAATTAAACTAAAAATCGGTTCCTCCCGTTTGAGGTAAATGAGAGAAAATAAAATATCCTTAAGCTCTAGAATTTTTTACTATATGATGGTTTTTATAGTAGTTGAATCTATTATGATTGCAGGAGTAACATTGTATCAGTTTAATAAACAAAATTCAGAATATCACGAAGGTAGGCTTGAAAGAAAAGAAAGCCATTTAATAACAAATATTAAATACGAAATTGAAAAATCAAATGGCAGTTCTTTATTGTCATTGAATAATTCTGTAGTCCAAGAAATAGCAGATATTCATAATTTAGAATTCGAATTATACACTTTGGATGGCATATTGATTAAAAGTTCCACAGCTGTAACCGGGATTAGAGGAAAAACAATTTTAGATTCATCAATTACAGATTATTTCCAAAATGAATCTCCCTCCAGATATGTTGAAAGCGACAAAAACTCCAGCTATTTTAAGTCATCCTATAATTTAGTTTCGGATTTTAAGGGCACTCCTTTAGGAATTATATACATTCCTTATTTTGCTGATGACACCTCAAGTAAAATGGAGCTTAGTGGATTTTTAATTAGACTAGGATTTGTTCATGGAAACATGATTCTTATCGCTTTTGTAATAGCATATTTTATTTCAAATTTTGTTACAAAATCACTAGATTCAATTGGGGACACAATTAAAAAGACTAATCTTCAAAATCAAAATGTTAAAATTGATATTGACAATACCCCGACAGAAGTTGTTGCACTTATAGAATCATACAATACTATGATAGACGAGCTTAAGAGTAGCGCAATAAAACTTGCTAAAAGTGAAAGGGAGACTGCGTGGAGAGAAATGGCTAAACAAGTTGCACACGAAATTAAAAACCCACTAACTCCGATGAGATTAAGTATACAAACTTTTGAAAGGGGATATAGTAAAGGAGAAGAATTCACAAAACAAAGAATAAAAGAATTTAGTGATTCGTTAATACAGCAGATTGACACAATGAGTTCCATAGCCACAGCGTTTTCTGATTTTGCTGAAATGCCTGAGCCAAAAAAAGAAAAATTAAATGTTGTAGAAGTTGTAGAATTAGCTGTTGATATTTTTAACAGAGACAATATTAAGTTTGAAAGCTCTTCAAAAGAGATTGAAGCAAATTTTGACAGAACTCAGTTAATCAGAGTAATAACGAACTTATTAAAAAATGCTTTTCAGGCAATTCCTGAAAACAGGACTCCTGAAATTAATGTGAAAATTTTTGAAGACAACTCTGATGTAAGGATTTCAATTTCAGATAATGGATATGGAATATCAAAATCAGATACTAAAAAAATATTTGAACCAAGTTTTACAACAAAATCTAGTGGTATGGGGTTGGGCTTATCAATGATAAAAAGTATTATCACAGCTTACAACGGAACAATTAAATTTTCTTCAAAAAGCAATGTAGGTACCACCTTCAACATAACATTCCCAAAAAAATAATAAATATGTCCTACAATAATTTAATCTACACTATCAAAGACAGAGTTAATACTATTTCAATTAATAGACCAAAAAAATTAAACGCTTTAAATATTGAAACATTTTCTGAAATAGACCACGCTGTTAAGTCATCGGTATCAAACCCTGAAGTTAGATTAATTGTTATTACCGGAGTTGGAGACAAAGCATTTGTAGCAGGAGCGGACATCAAAGAGTTTGTAAAATTTACAATGGAAGAAGGGTTTCAGCTTTCGGAATCAGGTCATAAAATCCTAACTGAAACCATTGAAAATTGTCCAAAACCGATTATTGCCGCAATTAACGGCTATGCATTAGGAGGCGGATTAGAATTAGCTTTGGCATGTCATCTAAGAGTAGCTAGTGAGAATTCTAAAATGGGTTTACCTGAAGTTTCACTCGGAGTTATCCCTGGATATGGTGGTACTCAGAGACTGCCTCAACTTATCGGAAAAGGAAGAGCTTTGGATATGATTATGACGGGAAAAATGATCAACGCTGACCAAGCTTTAGATTATGGATTAATAAATTACAAAACAACAGCAGACCAATTAATGTCCTTCACAGATGATCTTGCTAAGAAAATATTATTAAACTCTTCAAATGCAATAAAGCATTCAATTAAAAGTATAAATGCTTATGATAAGTCTGGAGTTGATGGTTTTAAAGTTGAAATGAACGAGTTTGGTAAATGTTTTCAAACCAACGATTTTGTCAAAGGAACTACAGCATTCTTAAATAAAACCAAACCAGACTTTAACTAAAAATTATATTTTTTTTAACAGCAAATCAGTTGAATTGGAAGATCTTCGCTTTAAAATTGTATAATTTGACTAGGATAATCACATTTCTTTTACTTTTTTCTTCATTTCTATTGCACTCGCAAGAAGATCAGTGGGTTGAAGTAAACCTAAATGCTTTTGTTTTGGATTATAATACCCAAAAGGCAATTCCTTTTGTAGAGGTTAAAATTAAAAATAAAAACATTGGAACTTTAACTGATAGTGACGGAAAATTTTCACTGAATTATTTTGAGCGTAATGTGGATGACAACGAGGTTTTTCAATTAGCCGCAAACGGTTATGACACTCTTTCAACCTCAGTAGCTAGATTATATAAATTTCTAAATAATACGAATAGATTTTATCTGAATAAAACCAAATCAAATAATCTATGGTTTGAGCAGGATACTGATAACGCGAATTTTATTTTTGGAAAAATATTCAATGTCAAAGGCCCCATTCAAGGTGCTTCGATTAAGGTTAAAAACTCATTAATAGAGGCAAAATCTGACTTTGAAGGATTTTTTAAAATTAAAGCAGATGTTGATGATGTTCTTATGATTAATTATTTAGGAATGATTGAGAAACAATTATTCATTGAAGATCTGAGTGATAAATATGTTTTGTTAAAAACTAATACTCAAATTTTAGATCAGGTTACAATAACTGGCTCATCAGATTTAAACGATGAGGTAGATACCGGATATGGTAAGAAAAAAAAGAAATCTCTTGGGTTTTCAACTTCAACAATAACTTCTGATGATATTTCACCTGCAGCATTAACAATTGTAGATGCAATACGCGGAAAATTTGCTAATGTACAGGTTGCATATGACCAGGATGGAGCAGCAACTGGTAATAAGCAAAAAGTCTATGTGAGGGGTGGATCTCTTTCAATTAATAATTCAGCAGCAGCAATATTTGATGTTGAAGGATTTATTTACCCTGATGTTCCTGATTTTCTTGACCCTCAGCAAATTGAGAGTATTACTCTGCTACGTTCTATGAGTGCTACTAACAGGTATGGTAGTCAAGGAAGAGGCGGGGTTTTTTTAGTTAAGCTTAAGTCTCTCGCACGTAAAACAAAAAGACTTCTAAATACATTAGAGGTTAAAGGAAATGATTATACTGAGCAAATATACTCTGTTGATCTAGACTCATTGAACCCTTACTATATTAAGGATTACAAAAATGCTAATTCTATTACTGAGGCAAAAAAAACATTTTTTAAACTTCAAAAAAATATATATGAGCTTTCAATACCCTTTTATATTGAATCCTATAATTATTTTAAAAAGCTGGATTATAATTTTGCTGTTGAAATTTTAAAAACGGTTTCTGAAAAAGCAAAAGATAATCCAAAAGCTTTAAAAACAATTGCATATAAATTAGAAGAAAGCGGAGATTATGAAAAAGCAAAAATTATATATAAGAGGTTGTTAAATATTAGACCTGAAGACGAGCAAACTTATAGAGATTTAGCGCTTGTTTACATTGAAAATAAGGAGTACGAATTGGCTGCAAGTATGTATAATAAAATGCTTAAAAATAAGATTCCAAATGTTAATGTGTTGGGTCTTCAAGAGACTATAGTTAATGAAGCATCTCATTTGTATTGGACAAATGCAGACAAACTTATATTAACAGATTTTCCTCTTAAAACTCTAAAGACATTCATTCCTGAAAATGATTGGAAGAATTTTGGGTATGATTATAGAATAGTTTTTGATTGGAATGATCCTGCGGTTGAGTTTAATATTCAGTTTGTGGACCCAAAGAACAAATATTTTAATTGGTCCCACACGATTATTGATGATAAAGAAATTCTCGAAGATGAATTAAATTACGGATATAATACAGAAGAATTTATTATTGAGAAATCCGATAAAGGGAATTGGATAATTAATATAGAAAATTACTCTATCGAGGATAATACTAATCCAACCTATATTAAATACACCGTTTATAAAAACTATGGGAGGCCCAATGAAATCAGAAAGGTCGAACTGCTTGATTTAAGTAAATTAAAACAAAAAGTAACACTAGATGTGTTAAAGTATTATAACTAACAGTATTCGTTAAAAGCCCCTTTTAAATTTTCAGAAATCATTTCAGCAGACCTGCCTTCAATATGATGTCTTTCTAACATGTGAACCAATTCACCATCTTTAAATAATGCTATAGCTGGTGAGCTAGGAGGAAAGGGAGCTAAAAAATCTCTGACTTTTTCAACAGCTTCTCTGTCAACACCCGCAAACACTGTGGTTAAATGGCTAGGCTTTTTCTCGTTTAATAAACTTGTTAAAGCGCCGGGCCTTGCATTTGCTGCTGCACACCCACAAACAGAGTTGACAACAACTAATGTTGTACCACTATTTTTTATCATATTTTCTACATCATCAACCGTCTTTAATTCGCTAAAGCCTTGGTCGGTTAATTGTTTTCTCATTGGAAATACTAGTTCTTCTGGATACATAATTAGAATCAATTTAAATTACTACAAATATAAAATGATTTAACTTATATTAACAATTCATTTACTATTTTCGTCAAAACTTAATCATGGAAACTATATCAACCCAATTAGAGAATTTTTTTATTAATCTAGAGAATCCGATTTTACAGGCTTTTGTTGCTGGATTATTCACATGGATTTTAACTGCTCTTGGGGCTTCACTTGTATTTTTCTTTAAATCTGCCAATAGAAAAGTTTTAGATGCAGCTTTGGGTTTTACCGGCGGTGTAATGATTGCAGCTAGTTTTTGGTCATTACTATCACCAGCTATTGCTGCAGTTGAAAAGCAACACGAACTTGGACTAACATCTCTTCCGTCTTTTTTACCACCAGCTATTGGATTTTTTCTTGGTGCTTTTTTTCTGTATTTTTTAGATAAAAAAATACCCCACCTACATTTATTCAAAAAAATAGAAGAAGCCGAGGGTCCAAAATCTGATTTAAAAAAAACAGAGTTACTGGTATTAGCTATTGCGATTCATAACATCCCTGAAGGTTTAGCTGTTGGAGTAGCTTTTGGTGCAATAGCATCAGGAATGGACATTGGATTTACCCTTGGAGGGGCTATTGCTCTAGCAATAGGAATGGGATTACAAAATGCCCCTGAAGGCTTTGCAGTTTCCATGCCAATGAGAAGAGCTGGTTTTAGTAGATTTAAAGCATGGCAATGGGGTCAACTCTCAGCAATCGTGGAGCCGATATTTGCGGTTATTGGAGCTGCAATTGTAATTTCTGTTTATCCTGTACTTCCTTATGCACTAGCTTTTGCTGCTGGAGCAATGATTTTTATTGTTGTTGAAGAGGTAATACCTGAAAGTCAAAGTGGTGGAAATGCTGATATTGCTACAATGGGGCTCATTGCAGGATTTATTGTAATGATGTGCCTAGACGTTGCACTAGGATAATTTTATCTTCTTGAACTATTTGCAATTTCTTCGAAGTCAACATTACTATATTTAAAATATTGATTCTTCATCAACTCATTTCCGTAATTGTCTAACCAGTCTTTATGTAGAGACAAGTCAATGTGAGTAGGAGGTAAAATATTAAATTCAACCAAATACAAATCGTCTGCATTACCCGGCAAGGATATGTTTCTTGCATAATGATAATTATCTACAAGATTTATATGAGGCAATAAATCAATAAAAGTACTCATTCCTGAATTATGATTAGTGACTTTTGCAGTTATGTGAAGGTAGGCTACAAATCCACCAGGCGGTGTTCCTTCGGGAATATTGGTAGTGTCCCAATTCACTCTTGCTTCTATATGAATATTGGTCTGATCTTCTTTTAAATGCATTCCCTCTGGCATTACGTGATCTTTAACTGCTCCTTCAAAAATGAATACTATTCCAGGGTCTACTGTTTCTTCTCCAATAATTAATTCCTGTGAAGAGCTTATATTAAGTCCAAAGAAGACAATGAAGTAAAATAATAGTTTTTTCATGGGTAAAAATAATTATTGTTAATTTAAATTTTTTAAAATTTCAATGTCTAATAGTAGTCTTTCAATTTCCTTTTTATCGGTTCCATCATAAAATCCCCGGATCTGCCTTTGTTTATCAATTAGCATAAAATTTTCAGTATGAATCATGTCAAAATTACCAAATTCTGAATCTTCTACTGCTAAATAAGATTTTCTTGCCAAGTCATAAATTTGTTTTTTATCACCCGTAACAAGATTCCATTTGTTGTCATCAATTCTGTTTTCTAATGCATACTTTTTTAACTGTTGAACCGAGTCAATCTCAGGCATAACCGTGTGAGAAAGCAATAAAATATCTTTATCATTTTTAAGCTCTTTCTGTACTTCAAGCATATTTTTTGTCATTATAGGGCAGATGGATTGACAAGTAGTAAAAAAGAAATCTGCCACATATATTTTATTTTTATAATATTCTTGAGTTATGGTTTCTCCATTTTGATTTGTTAATTCAAAATCTGATATTTTATGATATTTTGATATGTATGAAATTGAAGAGTCCACCAATTTTTCATTCACCTCGTATGGCTGGTATATGGGGAGTGTTTTTTCGGGCGTTAGTATAAAATAGAATAGAGTAACGGAAACGGCTCCAAAAACTATTATAAACCCAACTGTAATAAAATCTCTTTTTCTGAATAATTTCATTATATATTGATATCGTAATATGCAAAAATACAACACATTTATTTTTTAATTAGTACATTTAATTTTTAATTTTTCATCTTGAGATCTCACTTTATTTTAATTTTCTTTTTTCTTTACCCAATTGTTTCGTTTTGTCAAAAAAATGACATTGAGTCAATTGCTGAATTTGAATCAATTATTGCTGGCAAAAAGATAAACTATAAATCTAATTTAAACACCTCAGACTATGATTTAAAATACCACAAGCTAGAGTTTCAAATTGATCCTTCTAGCAGTGAAATTTCTGGTCAGATTACATCTCATTTTGTTGCTAAGACTGATATATCAGAAGTTGTCTTTGATATGGATGAAAATATTGTAGCCAGTGAGGTTATTAGCTTAACCACTGGAAATTTTTTAGAATTCCAACAAAATAACTCGGATGGCGAATTAATAGTTTTTTTAGAAGAACCTTTACTCTCGGGCGTAAAGGACTCATTAAAAGTAGCTTATTCTGGAAATCCGGTTAGTTCTGGCTTTGGTTCTTACGAGGTTAGCACTCATGACGACTCTCCAATTATGTGGACCTTATCTGAACCATATGGCGCCAAGGCGTGGTGGCCATGTAAACAAGATTTAAATGATAAAATTGATTCCATAGATGTTTTTATAACTACCCCAAAATTTAACCCTAATAATGAGGAGTACGTTGCTGTTTCTAATGGATTGGAAATAGGCCAATCATATTCTGAAGATTTAAAAACAACACACTTCAAACATAAGTACCCAATACCTGCATATCTAATTGCAGTTGCCATCACAAATTATGATGTATACAACCATACCGTTGAAAACAATGGTAATCCATTTGAAATAGTAAATTATGTTTACCCAGAGTCTATTGATTATGCTACTGCTAATACACCTGTTACTGTAGAAATAATGAATTTATTTACCGAGCTTTTTGAAGAATATCCATTTTCTGATGAAAAGTATGGTCATGCTCAATTTGGCTGGGGTGGAGGTATGGAGCATACAACTGTTTCTTTTATGGGAAGTTTTTCAAGATCTCTTATTGCTCATGAACTTGCTCATCAATGGTTTGGAAATAAAATCACATGTGGGAGCTGGAGAGATATATGGCTTAATGAAGGATTTGCAACCTATTTGTCGGGAATAGTTGAAGAAAATCTAGACGGTGAAAATGACTTTACCAATTGGAAGCAATCACGTATCAACTCAATTACCAATCAGCCAGACGGGTCAGTCTACATTTCAGGAAATGACACGACTGTTTCTAGAGTCTTTAGCGGAAGACTTTCGTACAGTAAAGGGGCAATGGTATTACATATGTTAAGAAATGAATTAGGTGATGCGCCCTTTTTCCAAAGTCTACAAAATTATTTAGCAGATGAAAATTTTTCATACGCGTATGCAAAATCTGACGAATTTATAGATTCTGTTGAAAACACAACCAATAGAGATTTAACCGAGTTTTTTGCAGACTGGCTATATGGCGAGGGATACCCTTCATTTCAAATTGAGTGGAGTCAGCCGGAGTCAGATTTAGTTACTTTTCAAATTTTTCAAGATCAAAGCCACCCCTCAGTTGATTTTTTTGAATCAAAATTAAAATTTAAGCTTGAAGGCTCAAACTCTGAGGAATTGGTCCTGGAATTTAATTTAGAATACAACGGTCAAGAGTTTACTGCACCCGTAGATTTTCAGGTAAACGAAGTCAATTTTGACCCATTTAGTGATATAATTTCTAGAAATAATCAAATTACCTTGAGCCAACAGGAAAGTGTTTTTCAAAATCAGGTAAGTATTTATCCAACACCCGCGTCTTCAACCATAAATTTTATAAAGCCAGATAATCTTGTAATTGATACTGTAGCCATTTACAATATGAATGCACAAATTGTTATGAGTGAAAATTTCTCAGAGAACCTAAATATTAAAAATTTAAATGCTGGGAAGTATATAGTAAAAATGCATAACGATTCGGGAAATATTTATAAGAGCATTATAATAAAATAATCATCATAGGTATTTTTAATTTACCACTAATAATTTACTTTTGTCAGCTAATTAATTGTTCATATGGAAATCCTCATAAAAGTTTTTCAATTTATCTTAAGTCTTTCATTAATTATTGTTTTACATGAGTTTGGGCACTATTGGCCTGCAAAATACTTTAAAATAAAAGTTGAAAAATTCTATCTGTTTTTTGACGTAAAGTATTCTTTGTTTAAGAAAAAAATCGGCGAAACGGAATGGGGTATCGGATGGTTGCCTCTTGGTGGTTATGTTAAAATTGCTGGAATGATCGACGAAAGTATGGATAAAGAACAAATGGCTAAACCACCAGAACCTTGGGAGTTTAGATCTAAGCCTTCTTGGCAAAGATTAATTATAATGTTAGGTGGTGTAACGGTAAATTTCATTCTTGCGATTATAATTTACATCGGTCTAGCTTATGTCTATGGCTCTTCCTCTATTTCATTAAGCTCTGTAAAGGACGGTTTTGTAATTGATAATCCTATTCTTGTAGAATCAGGGTTTAAGACAGGAGATAAAATATTATCGTATGATAACAAAGAAATTAGTACTTACTCAGAGCTAAGAAAATCCATTGTTAGTGCATCAATTTATGAAGTTGAAAGAGATGGAGAAATATTAGAAATTAGCTTACCAACTGATTTCTTAGGAAGATTATCCTCTAGTGACAATCCTTCACTATTCGAATTCAGAGCTCCATTTATAATCCAAAGTGTTTCAGAGGAATCATTAAACAAAGACTATGATATAAGACAGGGAGATATGATTGTATCCATAAATAATCAGCAAATAAAATATACTGATCAATTAATACCTCTTCTTGAAAAAAATAAAAATACAACCGTCGAAGTTGAACTTTTAAGAGACTCATTTATAATTCAAAAGACATTAAATGTAGATAGCAACGGAAAGTTAGGTTTTATGCCGGGTGCTTCTATACAAGACATGTTACAACTTGACGTCTTTGAGGTAACAAATAATTCTTATTCTTTTGTAGAAAGTATCGGAATTGGAACAAATAATTTTGTATCATTTTTTGGATTTTATTTAGAACAATTTGCTGCGATCTTTAATCCAAGTACAGGAGCATATAAAGGCTTAGGCGGATTTTTGGCCATTGGAAATATATTTCCAGGAACATGGGATTGGCAGTCTTTTTGGGATAGGACAGCAATTCTTTCTGTGATGTTAGGAGTACTAAATTTATTACCAATTCCGGCACTTGATGGAGGGCATGCTATGTTTTTAGTTTATGAAATGGCTTCAGGAAGAAAGCCATCTGATAAATTTTTGGAAACAGTGCAAGTTATAGGATTTATAATCCTCTTAACGTTGGTTATTTTTGCTAACGGAAATGATATTTATAAGCTTTTCAATTTCATAGTTTAGTATGGGTTGGTTTTATAATTTGCTAATCCTTTGGATATTTATAGGACTATCTACTTTTATATTTCTAATGTTTTCTAATACGGTTGCCCCATACGGAAGACATTCCAGTTCAAAATGGGGATTAATGATAGATAATAGATGGGGTTGGTTCTGGATGGAATTACCAGCTTTACTTGTTATGCCAGTGATTATTTTAACATCACCAATTGAAATAAATAACACTATTTTACTTGTAACTTTTCTTTGGGCTTTTCATTATTTCTACAGAACAATTTTATTCCCCATTAAGCTTAAAACCAAAGACAAAAAAATGCCTGTCATAATTGTTTTAAGCGCATTCGTTTTTAATCTGTTTAACGGTTTTTTTGTCGGTTATGAAATCGCCTATATTTCTAAACTAGATTTTGGAATTAATACAATAATTGGGCTAATTATCTTTTTGTGTGGAATGTATATTAATAGGTCATCTGACAACAAATTAATATCATTACGTAAGAACAATAAGGAGTATCAAATTCCTAAAGGTGCAATGTTCAAATACATTTCTTGTCCAAACCATTTTGGAGAAATTGTTGAGTGGACAGGCTTTGCTGTAATTTTATTTAATCTTGGGGGTTTAAGCTTTGCATTATGGACTGCTTTTAATTTAATTCCTAGATCTTTAAATCATCATAATTGGTATAAGAACTATTTTAAAGATTATCCTGATGACAGAAAAGCGGTGATACCATTTATTTTTTAAATTATCAGATAAAAAAGATTTAATTAAAAAAAATTAAATTTTAAAAATATTACATATATTTGCCCTCACTGAAAAGTAAATTCCTCCTTAGCTCAGTTGGTTAGAGCATCTGACTGTTAATCAGAGGGTCCTAAGTTCGAGTCTTAGAGGGGGAGCAACTTATAATGATAAAACGGTTATACTTTTATAGTGTAGCCGTTTTTGTATTTTTACAGCATGTTAAAAAATATTATTTACATCTTTTGCGTGCTTCTGTTTGTCTCATGTACTAAATCGACTAACACTTCCTCTATAAAGGTTGTTGGTGAAATGAGAGATGTGATGTGGAAAGGAGATTTAAAAGGTAAGATTGCAACAGATTCATTAAATAACAAGGAAACCTATGGATTAGGACCTATTGAGTTTTTGAAGGGAGAAATAGTAGTATTTGAAGGACAAACATATGTATCGAAGGTTATTGATAGTGTTTCTCATCAGGTAACTAAAATCCCCTCAGTCAGGGCTCCCTTTTTTGTATACAGCACAAATAGTGATTTAAAAGTTGTTGAACTTACTCTTGATAATTACTCGCTAAAAGAAATAGAAGAACAGATTGATTCAGTTTATAAAAATTATGACCAACCTTTGTTGATACGTATTGATGGGGTTTTTAATAAAATGAAACTTCATAGTGTTAATTTACCTGAGGGTAAGCAAGTGTCATCACCAGATGAAGCTCACCAAGGATTAACTCAATATGAGTTGAATGGTATTAGCGGATCTTTAATTGGTTTCTTTTCTCGCCATCATAAGGCTGTTTTCACCCATCATGATAGTTTTTTCCATGCGCACTTTATTTCCGACGATCGTCAAGTATTGGGGCATATCGATGAACTTGACTTTAATTCTTCTAACGTTACCATAAAAGTTTCAAAGTAATTTTATCGTCTGAAAACAAACAAATCGAATGAAAAAAACAATATTTGAAATCACCAAAATGGACTGTCCATCAGAGGAAAATCTAATCCGAATGAAATTAGACGGGATCTCAAGTATTGCAAATTTAGAATTTGATATTCTCAACCGAAAATTGACTGTTTTTCACTGCGGAGAAATTCACCAAATCGAAAAGTCTATTATCGAACTAAATTTAGGCGGAAAGAAAATCTCGACCGAACAAACTGACCAAACAGAATTTAAAGAAAATTCAAACCAAAAAAAACTACTTTGGTCTGTACTTGCTATAAATTTTACGTTTTTCATAATTGAAATAACAACAGGAATTATCTCTAAGTCAATGGGACTTGTTGCCGACAGTTTAGATATGCTTGCCGACAGTTTCGTTTACGGAATTAGTTTGTTTGCCGTAGGGGGAACTTTAATTAAGAAAAAACGGATAGCAAAACTTGCTGGATATTTTCAAATAACACTTGCGATTATTGGATTTTTAGAAGTATTAAGAAGATTTTTCGGAGACGAGAAACTCCCCAATTTTTCGACAATGATTATCGTTTCGATTTTTGCACTTATAGCAAACGGGTTTTGTCTTTATATTTTGCAAAAGTCAAAGAGCAAAGAAGAAGCACATATGAAAGCAAGTATGATTTTCACCTCGAATGACGTGATTATCAATTTAGGAGTAATATTTGCAGGAATTTTGGTAAATTGGTTGAGTTCCAATAAACCTGACTTGATTATAGGAACAATCGTTTTTGTGTTGGTAATTCAAGGTGCATTTCGAATACTGAAATTGAGCAAGTAAACGAAGCACTACTTACAATAACGTCTATAAAATTTAGCTAGCAAAGGTTTTCCGATAGGTTTGTGTTTATTTACAAAGACCGTTAACTACAAATTAGAAACCAACGATTTCATCAATCCACTTCCTTCAAAATTAAAGGAGGTTTAAAACGATACCTTAATATTCTTAATGAAGGAGAAACGGATATCGTCCAAGGCGAGTGGGTCGTTAAAAGAAGAAATTGTGTTGCAACTTTGAATAATAGGGGGAGCAAGCGAAACCGCTACACTACTCAGATAAAAGCCTTCGAGAAATCGGGGGCTTCTTTTTTTACAGCACTTTATAAAGAACGATATATAAATATACTAAAAGTTGGCACTCATTTGGCACTCTTTAATTAAAGGGCAGCTTAGTTTAATATAGTAACAGTAGTAACAATACCACAAGTTATAACACTCTCAACATTGATAAGAGTAGTTAAATTTTCAAAGAAGTTTACGTATACATCTCTGTTCACAATCACACCATTCACAGTACAATAGTAAGTTAGCGTAACCTTTACATCAGCGGTTCCATTAGGCATACCCTGATTAAGATTAAAAATCATATCAGTTTGTCCATCCATCTCAAAATTATATCCCGGGAGTTGAACTTGTTGGAACGCTATTCTATCATAGTTTTCTGTTAGTCTTAAGGTGTATGAAGTTTCAGAATTATCACCACCACTACTACAAGCAAAAACAAGTGGAATAAATAGTAATAGTATTAGCTTTTTCATATCTTATGTTTGTTATAATACTAAGTTTCCTTTTTTATATTTTTTGATTTGTCTTTTACTAAGGTTCTGAAATAGTGTCTTGTCATCATAATCTGATTCATAAAAAAAATCTTTCTTCAAGTTTACAGACTCACCATTTTGATAAAAAGTTGGCGTTATATAGATTACTTCCGTTTGATCGTTTTTAAATAGACTCGATAATTTTACACCTTTTTTTGTTGAATAATAGAATAAAGAAAAATTGATTCTGTGTTTTTTCCTTGCATCATAAACTTCTGTTTTTCCAAGTGTATTATATTTTGGATATACTATATCTCCAACATTGACGTATATTTCATCTTTATTAAATCCTGAGTATAAAGCTAATGTACCATCATTATGCTCTATTTTAACGGAGTTCATTTTGTTATAATATGTGAATGTTTTTGTTGTATCAACATCGTAGTCTCTAACAACATCAATAACAACACCTTTTCTTACAGCAAATATTTTTTGAACTTCATCGCTTGAAAATGAGTAAGATTTCCAACCTTTTGGTTCTTCTTTGTTTGAGTAGGTTGAGCCTAAGTAAGAAAGCTCCTCTACAAACATTGGTGTTTCTTTTTTATATGGCAATATATAAACAAAGTTATCATCTACTTTTGGATTTATATTATTATTAAAAAACAAATAAGAATAATTAAAGCCTATATTTTGTTCGTTATTCATAGGCTTTAGTTTAAATAGCTTTCCCTCAGGTTTTGACACCTTTTCAACTACTCTTGTCGAGCTCATAGTATTTTCTAAAAAACTAAAATTGACTATCACTGTGATTGTATTTGGGCTCAAGTTTTTATACGAAAAATCAACAGTTTTATCATCGTTCACTTTATGTTCAATCTTGAAGTCTTGAGCAAATATTACATACGGAATAAATAGTAATAGTATTAGCTTTTTCATATCGTATGTTGGTTTAGTCTAATAAGATCTTTTTTAATTCATCAATTTTATAGTCGTAAGACTCTTTGGTAATTATTCCTTTAGAAATTAGTTCTTTTAATTTTTTGAGTTTATCAATAGTATCTTTAAAATCAACTGTGTCTATGTAAAGAGAATCATCATTTAAATTTTTTATGTCTGAAAATAAAGTGTTTATTTCACTAATGCTTAGCCCACCTAAAGCATTTGTTTTTTTATTGTTATTCAGCATCTTTTTCATACTATTAACACTAACTCCACCTAAAACATCCATTGTCATATTTGAATTCACCTTGTTGTTAATTTTCTTAACATCATTTTTTAACTTTATATTTTCGGATTTTAGTTTTATAATCTCTTTTCTTAAATCATTTACCTCCTCTGAATTATTAATATAGATGGTTCTTGTTTCTGATATTTTTTCTTCTTCAACTACTTCCTCTTCTTTTTCAAACCCTGCCCAACCAATACTTTTTAAAAACTTTTCATTTTCCTCATAACTTTTACTATAATCAGGTCGAGGAGTTTTTGGATAAATTTTATCCCAATCAATTTGAGCAGAGGGAATACTTGATGAAGTATTATTTTTTCTTTTTTCCTCTCTTTCCTTTTCCTCTCTTTCCAATCTTCTCTTATTACAAATTCTTTCAGCAGCAGCATAGCCCTCGCCATAACCTGTAGAATAATTATTGCCTCCGCTTGGGGGAACACCACAGTTAGCTACTCCTGCCACGCATATATATACTTTTTCTGCTTCTGCCAAACCTGCTTTATACCCATCACAATAACTTCCTTGCCCAAAGGAGACAAGTGGAATAAATAGTAATAGTATTAGCTTTTTCATATCGTATGTTGGTTTAATCTAACGTTTTAATTGGTTTAAACTTTTGAACAGTATTATTTAGAATATCCCCCACATATAGATTTCCTTTATTGTCAACTTGAATATCGTGGTATCTTGTTTTAGGTCCATTATAGTTTCCGCTTCTACCAAACTTTGATTTTAAATTTAAATCAAGATCAAACTTGATAATATCTGAACCTACAGGGACTAAATTTTCGATTCCTATATAATCAATTCCAAAAAGGTGGTTATCATAATTATTAATATTAACAGAATATAATTGTCCAATTACATCATTTTTCCATTCACCGATAAAGTTTCCTAATGAGTCAAATTTTTGAATCTTATTATTTTCTCTGTCGGCGACATAAACATTCCCTTCTTTATCCAAGTCTAAGCCGTGAGGAATATTAAATTCATTTTTATTTTCTCCAAACACACCCCACTCAAGCAAATATTCTCCTGCAGATGAAAACTTAACTATTCTACTATTTCCATAACCATCACTTACATAAAAAGATCCATTTTCTGACACAGCTATGTCCGTAGGCAAGTTAAAGTGTAATGAATCATTACCCGGAGTATTTTCTTCCCCAAGCACCATTAATTCATTTCCGTCAGAATCATATTTAATTACCTGATGTAAACCGACATCTGTTATCCAAATATTATCCTCATTATCAATTTCTAATCCGTGAGGCATTATAAAAAGATCTGAGCCCCAAGATTTAATTATTTCTCCTGAAATTTTATCTATTTCGACAAAGGTGTCCTCCATTATTTTTTCTTTTGGCATAGGCACTTGCCAAGATCTTGACCCCCTATGGTAAACTACTAAATTCTGACTCGAATTCAATGCAAGCCCCGTAGGATTTCCAAAAACATAATCGACAGGAATTTTCATCCAATTTTCAATCAGCTCATATTCATTACTATATTTAGTTGCCCCGTTGCAGCTAAACACAAGTGGAATAAATAGTAATAGTATTAGCTTTTTCATTTAGTATTTTTTTTTTCAAATACAGTTCCAATACCTGCACCAAAGCATAAACCTAACGCAATCCATAAACCAACATTATCAGTAGCACTTCCAATTATAATTCCTGCAAGCAATCCTATGCCTGCACCTATAGATATTTTTGATTCTTTCATAGTAATAGTATTAGCTTTTTCATTAATTATGATTTAGAATCTTTATTCTTAGAAATATCAGTAACACCTAACCAAATCATTGCTATTGCAGCTGCAAGGTTTATATATTCTCCATAAATCCAATCTTCTGTAAAAAACAAGAAATAAGCGTTAACAAATATTATTAAAATTGTAATTGCCCATAAATACTTTTTCATATCGTATGTTGGTTTAATTTATCTAATCAATATAATAATATATTTTACTTCCGTCCTCTGACAATATATTTCCATTATCCGTTAATGTTAAAATCCAATTACCCCAAGTATCCGTAAAATCTAATTCACAATTGTTTTGAGTTATAAATCCATACATTACAATTTCCCCATCTTGTTCTTGTCCCCAATCAAATCTGCCATCAATTTCGTTTGGAAGAATAATTTTGTTTGATCCATCTTCAGCATAATATTCACCAATTCTTAATTCAATGCAAATTGAATTTTCAGGCACACTAATTTCATTTGAATCATCACTACAGCTAAATACAAGTGGAATAAATAGTAATAGTATTAGCTTTTTCATTTAACAGGTGATGGTGGTGGTGGAAGTTCATTCTCGTTTATCGTATACTTTATTTTTGCTTCAGCTTTTTCAACTGTTAAAGAATCAAAATATAAAATATTATTTCTGTAGAGTTTAACCACAACTATATCCTTTGGTTTTATTATAAACTCCCTTCTTTCTTTTTCAATAGATTCCACTCTAATGTTAAATTTAACTGTACCAATATTTTCTATTAAAGCATATGAAAACTCTTCATTAGCATATGGGTTTATTGTTGCATCTTGCCCCATACCTTTACCAATCATACACATACTCTGACCATTGGTCAATTCAAAAGTTTGACTAAATGAAAGAAGTGGAATAAATAGTAATAGTATCAGTAATTTTTTCATATCGTATGTTAGTTAGTCTTTTCTTCTTTCCATTTTTAATTAGTTTTTAAGTTTACCTACAAGGTAATGAGTTGTTTAGGATTTAACAAGCAAGAAATGTAGACATTGATAGTTCGTATGTTGCTATATGTTTTTCAATAATAGAAGCAGAATAGCAATAAATAATAAAACCCCTAAAATTATATTTGCCTTTCTTATATTTGAATTATAAACCAATTTAATTATGAAAAAATTACTATTTGTACTGTTATTTACAATGACTTTTACTGCTTGTAATACTGATATAAAATCTAAAGAAGTTAAGGTTTTAGACAACTCTAAATCTTCAGAAATTACTTTTATTTTAGAATTGAACACTAAAAATAACTCAAGAGTTGATGTTGAGGCATTTACTCAGGAACTTTCTAATTTTATTGTTGAAAGAGAGCCATCAACTGTTTACGGTTATTTCATCTCTGAAAACGGTAAAAAAGTAACTTTAATTGAAAGGTATAATAATAGTGATGATGGTATCCAACACGGAATAGATTTTATCAATGGCCCAAATTTCAATAGATTTTTTGAAATCTTTGAAATAGAATCATTTTTAACAATAGGTAATGCAACAGATGAATTCAAAAAGTTTACGAAAGAAAATGGGTTTGAAATAGAATATAGAGAATCTATTGGCGGGTACGTTAGGCGATAACTAAATCACAGGCATATCGTTTCTTACTATTTGATTATTTTATGAGTTGAGGTATTTGTGCCGTCTGTTAGATTGAGAATATAAGTGCCTTTTTCATTTTTTCTTATCAAATAAGGGTAAGCAAGATACAAACATAAAAATTAGACACATTATAATTATGTCATCGGCTTTATTTACAATCCCATATATCAGCCCTGCAGATTGAACAAGTATTCCGAATAACGCAATTTTAGGTAGCTTTTTCATTTTTTCTTTTTAATAAAGAAACTTTCTATAACTGCAGTTAATATAAAAAACACCACAAATAATATTAATTTTCTTTGGTTCCAATCTAATGGATTTAAATGCATTTCAAACCCTCCAATAATATCAAAAGCACTTACTATATAAGCAACAAATGTAGATTTTAAACTTAATTCTAAAAGATTTTTCATATCGTATGTTACTCTTTGATTATTTTATGTGTTGGTTTACCAGTCAAGATAAGCTGGTTTTAGTATTTTCTTTTTCTTTTTCTTTTCTTTTACTTGGAATATTATCGGTATAGAGTAAGGAACAATTACAGGTTTACCATTTTTAATTCCAGGCTTCATTTTTGGTAATAAATTTATTACCCTTACAGCTTCTTGTTCTAACCTTGGATGATGAGCTCTTGCTCTAACACCAGTAATATTCCCCAAAGTATCAATTTTAAATATAACGCTAATACGTTGTCTCCTAGTTAGCCCTAAATCTTCAGCTATATCAGTATTAAATTTTCTTTCCACAAATTTCGCGATTCTTTCAGACATACATTTTCTCTTTTTTAACTCACTTCCTTTACATCCAGGATAAACTGGAATATTATCAATTATTTCAGAGGGTAGTTTAGAATTATTTTCAATTTTAGATTGCCCAAAAGAGACAAGTGGAATAAATAGTAATAGTATTAGCTTTTTCAAATTTATGGTTTTTATACTCCTAATAAAGAAATAAGAATATACATCCCTGCTGCGGCTGCTATCCAAGCACCTCCTTTAGCAGTATTACCAAGAGTTTTAAGTATTGAAAATTTCACAACTTTGACTTCGTAAATATCCTTCTTAAGAATCGTTTGTGTGCTTCCATTATTTTCTAAAGTCATTGTTTTGTCATCTTTAGAAACCAATTGACCGCTAAATTTTGTTCTGTCAAGCATTTCAACTTGAATCTTTTGTTTTTTATCATCGCTTGAAATAGTATCATAATTCACAGATTTGTAACTAAAACAACTTTGAAATAAAATTAAAAATGATAATAAAATAAAAAGATTTTTCATAATGATTTTTTAAGGTTGGTTATTACAAGTTAGTGAAAAAGTTGTTTATGGCTTATCGTATGTTACTCTATATATTAAATGCTTGATTTATAAAAAATTCATTATTTTAATTAAGAACCATTAAACTGATATTTAAAAAATGTTAAAAATACCACCCCCTGTATTAGTTCTGATTTTAGTTGTTGCTAATTATTTTTCGTCTAAAAAAATTGATTTAATTCATTTACCAAATCAAGACTTAATATCTATTCTTATACTTTTAATTGGGATACTTATTTTAATTAATCCAATTTTTAAGTTTATAAAATCAAAAACTACAATTGATCCAATAAAGTTTAAAAAAGTTAACAAACTTATAACAACGGGAATCTATAAATATTCAAGAAATCCAATGTATTTAGGTTTGTTGATGATTGTTACATCAACATCATTATTCTATTTGAATATTTTCTCAATTACAACACCTATCTTTTTTTATTTTTGGATAAATAGATTTCAAATTAAAAGAGAAGAGATTTTCCTTACAGAAAAATTTGGCAAAGAATATTCGCTATATAAGGCTAAAACAAGAAGATGGATGTAGTATTAGCTTTTTCTTTTTTAAAAGTTTAGTAAGTCCAATAACCAATTCATAACAGCATAACCAAATTTATATCCAATTGCTAATCCAATAACAACGATAATAAGTTTAGCCCAATTTGGTAGTTTTTTCATATTGTTTTAATCACCACCCCAACTATCTTGAAAGAAAATACCCACACCAAGTTCTGCCCAAAGATAAAGTATTACACATATCATTATAAATGCTAACCATTGCTTCCAATAAGTTCTGTAACATAGCTTGATTTTAAGAAAGTTGTATATAGATAGCATAGGGTTTAGTTGTTTAGTTTTTACCCATTATCAAAGGCTGTAATTCGCTTCTCATCGCTTTGAATTCTTCCTCAGACATAAGTCCTAAGTCCATTAAATCTTTTGCTTCTTTAAGTTTTGCAATTGCCTCATCCCTCGTCATTTTTCTATTCTTTAATAGTATCTCACCATATGACATTGCAAGGTCAGTATCAAGGACACTTAGATATTTATTTATTCCAAAAGCCCTTCCATTTATCTCACCCATAATTAGGATTAAACGTAAGGGCTTCTTCTTAGATCCTTTATGAGCAACTTTTATTTCGTCGATTTTGACAACTTCTCCTGCCAAATTTACACCCGCCATACTTGCACCTTCACCATTCATTGCAGACATTACATTACCAAAGCCTGCAGGCCTTCCTAATCTAATAAATTCAAATTCCTTATTAACCCGTGTTTTTGTTCTTGCGCCACCCGCACTAATACCAGCTGTAGAAGCACCACCACCATAGGTTGTTGAAATCGAAGATTCAGAGGTTGGTCTACCTAAAACAAGTGTATCTCCTACTTTCAAACTATTTCCGTCCTGAGTTATATACTCAAAAACTTTTGTATTGTTTTTGACTTTAATAAAATAGTCAATATTATTAGCTTCTTCATATGTTAGTTTTTCAATAGCTTGTTTTTGAGAGTATGTGTTAGAACAAAATAATAACACTGTAAATAGGTAAAGTACTTTTTTCATAGTTTTTAGTTGTTTAATGTATCTAAAGGGAATTAGTTGTTTAGGATTTAGCAAGCAAGAAATGTAGACTTTGATAGTTCGCAAGTTAATTATGAAAGCTTATCCAAAATCTTTTGAAGTGTATCAATAAGTTTCTTATTGCCCCCATTAGGCTTTTTTAGTTCTTTAGAAATTGTTTGTGATAAATTATTTTTTAGATCTTTATTTTTCATTTTTAAGTTTTTAATTCCTAACCAAGTAAAATTTAAAATAGCTTTTCATAATATTAGTTGTTTAATTTATTTACAAGTTAGTAAAAAACTTATTTAGCTTTTTCATATTTGAAGAATATGAATCCTTAAATCTTTCTTAAAAAGTTTTCTGCTTAGACTTATATCAAAATATAACCCATATACAACTAATCTCGAACAATAATATAATATTTTTATTTTGAGCTTTTTCATTTCTTTTTCTGTTTTTTAAATATATATAGTGAATAAATAAGAAATATAATAAAGACTACGCTTAATGTAATTTCTAAATTTTTTTCTGCAAATTTTCTAGCAGCACCGATTACAGGCAAATCATCGATAAATTTTAGTAGATATTTAAGAAGTTTTAAGAAGAACTTAACCATAAATTATTCAAAATTTTCTTTTACATCTGTGAAAAATAAAAATGCTAAAATTACACCATCTAAAAGTATCAATGCATTTTCACCAAATTCTAAAAAAGGGGTTAAGCTTGTAAGAACATATGAATCATCCGATATTACAAAATAACTAATAGCGCCTAAAATAAGATAAAATATAAATAACCTTTTACCAATAGGTTTTAGTTTGTATAAGAAATACCACATAAATGGTAACAACACAATAATGAATAAGAACACAATTCCCTCAATAATGCTAAAATTCAAAGGAACTTCTTCATTCTGCACTAATGACTCCTCTAATATGGCCAAAATAATTAAGGAAAGAAAAATAAAAATTTGAAGTAAAATGGTTTTTTTAAAAATTCTAGTAGTCATATTCTACTGCTTGTCCCTGAACTCCAATTGACCAATGAATTTGGACAACTTTCCATTCCCCGTTAATTTTCTTGACTACTCCACTATTTCTAACATTATTGATTTCTCCTGAATCTTCACCAACGGTAAAAGTGAAATCTAAAAGTTGTGTATAAGAAGCCATATCCCCGCTATTACTCATTATAATATTCAAATCTCTGGTTTCGAATTTAGGGTTTTTAATTGCTAGTTGTCCAACTATTGAAGGTTCAATTTCACTCCAACCACTCAGGTATTCTGCTTCATCTGTTCCGATTAAAACAGCATCATTAGAAAATGTATTTTTTGCTTGCTCTAAACTGCTATTAGTAAAAAAATCAAATTGATTTGAAATGAAATTACTTACTTCATCAAAAGATTTTTCAGGATTGGGCTCTTCTATATTACAACTATATAATAGTGTGGCAATTATTGTAAAAGATATTATTTTTTTCATATTGTTAATTTTAAATATTTATAATTTCTGATTTTAATAAAGATAGTAAGTTATCTAGGGTTTGACAAGCAATAAATACGGACATTGATAGTTCAACACATTTTTGGTTAAAATTTATGGGCATAATTATTGTTACATTTTACAGTGCAATCTATTAGTCTAAGTGATTATAAAAATGAAGAGCTTTGGAATGTTTTAACACATTTCTTGGGCTTTATTATGTCTGTTATAGGTATACCTTTTTTATTTTATTTTGACTCTAATACAACCAGTCTGAGCACCCTTTCAGTCATGCTATTTTCTTTTGGTTTATTGCTTGTTTATTTATCTTCATCTATTTATCATTTTGTTATTAACCCAAAAGTTAAAAAGAGATTTCAGGTACTTGACCACATAAGTATATATTTTCTAATTTTAGGTTCATACGCCCCTGTATGTTTAATAACCCTACTCGATTATTCAGGAGTTTCTATATTTATAGCTGTATTAACTTTATCTATTATAGGAACTTTAAAAAAATTGTTCTTTGCAGGTAAGCTTGAATTTATATCTCTTTTGTTATACTTAGCAATGGGTTGGCTAATAATTTTTGATATTAATTCTTTATTCAACTTAATTGACTTTAATGCAAAATTATTATTGATTCTTGGCGGAGTTTCTTACACATCTGGAATTATATTCTATGTACTTGATAATATAAAATATTTCCACTCTATTTGGCATCTATTTGTTTTAACAGGGTCGGTTTTGCATTACTTTATGGTATTGCTCTATATTATTTAAAGACAAACAGAGAATTTCTAAATAAATTTTTTATTAAAAAAAAGATTTTAAATATAAATTATATATTATTTTTGCAGCCCAAAATTAAATAATGAATAATCAATACAACGGTAACGTACAATTAAATTTGGAAAGAAACGAATTTAACGACAGGGTTGAGTTTAAGTCCTTTTTAGGAAGAACTAAAAAAGTTGCTTGGGCGGGTGCAAGGAGATTTAGAAGTATCTAAATAGCGCTAAATTCCCCATTTTTTTATAAAAATCCTTTTAGTATTATTATACCCAAAACTAGGTACGCAATAGCAGGCAAAATGTCAGAAATATTATCTTTGATTTTTATTCTAACATAAACTGCTACAAGCATCATAATTATTAAAAGAATTGAACTAGGAATTAGTACAGAATTATATTTTATCCCTATCAATATCCCAAGGCCGCAAATTAATTGAATACCTCCTATTTGTTTTCTTCTTTTTTCTAAACCCCATCTTTCATATTCAGAAATCATTTTTTTTGAAATAAAAGAATTTAATCCGTAGGATATAAAAGATATGGCAGTAAAAATTATGATTATTGTGTATACATCCATTATATTAAGCCACAATTATATGAAGCAATAAACAAGGACATGCACAAGAATATTAATGAGGGCACAAATTTGATAAAAGGGTTTTTAACCTTGATGTGAGAAAGTTGAGCGCATAACATAAAGAAAGCCATTGACAATGACGCGTAAAGGGTTATTTCATTATACCACAAACCCAATATTAAAAATGCTGAGGTTGATATTTTTGAAGCCCCTACAAAATTTCTTAATAAATCTGAATACCCATAATGTTTAAATTCGATTACAATATTATCGAATCTAAATATCCAAACGATTAGAACAGAAATAGCAACAATTAATTGAAAAGCTAATGATATATTTTCCATAGTATCAAGTTTTAAATTTATTTACAATATAGTAAGTTGTTAATATTTTAACAAGTAGTAGAATCAAACACTAATAAATTGCTTTGATATATTCTATTTCTAATTCGAACTCACCTTCTTGTTTGTCAGAAATGTGTAAACCTAAAGAATTAATCTCTTCAATTTCCAAAGCAGGATAATCAGAATAATTATAACCTCGCCATGTGGGTTTAAAATCTTCAATTGGAATATCTACTTCAACCCATTTATCTTTTGTAGATTCAAAGTCACAGGAATAAGAAACTCGTCTATAGTTTTGTCTAAGCCGTAATTTATAAGTATTGCCGTCTCCCCTAAATTTTATTTTAAAAGATTTAACTCCAACTAATGCTTTTCTTTTAACACCTAATCTTGAAGAAGCAAAACCACCGTTATTTTTAAGAGATAAATATCCCTTGAAAATCAAATTTTTTTCTTCATTTAGTGATATGTAGGAAGTTGAAACACCCCCCATAACATCATCATTAACAATACCCCAGCCTTTTAAGCCAATGTTTTGATTCGGATTAATTAAATCTATACTTTGACTATTCATAGTTGTGAATATTAAAAAAAAAATAAATGTAAAATTCTTCATAGGGTTTTAAAATACTTTTTGATTAAATAAATTAAACATATTACAACAACGATTAATAAACCAATAAAAAGCCAATCACTAAGGAAGGGGCTTTTCAACGAATCAGTGTGCAATAAAACTTTCATAGGAAAATCTAAGTTACCAATTTATATTAAGATCTTATTTATCTTAAATATTTGTAAATTGTAACAACTAATATTAAAACACCACTCTAATGAAAAATTTACTTTACTTATTTATTCCCTTATTATTTTTCTCTTGCATGAATGTTGAATCTAAAGTTGATGTAGACAATAACAAAGTTGTCATTGTAGAATTTGGAGATTTAACAAGTTTAAGTGATGACAAACAATATGGAAATTTTGAAATTAAGGTTCCAGAAATTGATAATAATGTAATGCAGAATGGGGCCGTACTTGCATATATTGAAAGAGCAGCGACGGATGTGAGACCTCAAAGATGGAGTCAGTTCCCACAATATAATCCAGTTTGGAAGGAAATTGGAGATACAACATTTTCCTATTTGAGTTATGGAGAAGGGTTTATTAGAATTTCACTTCAAAGCGAAACTTCAGTAGAAGGTATTGCAGAAACATTCAAAGGATTAAAATTGAAGCTAGTCATATTAGACTAAATACAAATCGCATTAAATGAAAAAATCAATTAAGTATCCTATAGTTTTAATAGGGTTAGTTCTTTGTATTTCAGGCATTAGATGGTTAATAAGCTCTGAACCATGGATTTTAGATCAAGTGGCAAACGAAGAACGATTGCGGATGAGCTTTTCAGACCTTTTTTCGATTGAGGGAAATACCACATTAAGTGCATATTTAACTCAGATTTATAGATTTCTTGGACTCTATGTTTTGGGAATTGGATTTTTACTTGTCTCTTTTACTTCGGATAAATTTTTAGAAATTCATGCTTTTAGAAATAGACTTTTAACAGCTTTAGGGTTGTTGCTAGTATCAAATTTGATACTAGCATATTTTTGGATTCCATCCTCACATTTTATTTTTCTAATGTGGAGCGCGATAGGACTTTACGGGATAAGTTTATTTAATCACTTGAAAAAATAAATTAGTTGTCTTCGCATATCCCATCTGAATAGGCAATTACCCCATTCCAGTTAAATGCCTCGCAACTATTATTGTAAGTCATACCGTCACAACCACAAACAGGATCAATAACCATAGGGCAAGGAATTTCTAAGTTGATTAACGTTTCATCAACACACATATTTGGTATTTCTTCATCATTGTCAGAGCAAGAAATAATAATTAAAAAAGAAAGAAATAATATTTTTTTCATTAAATAAATATACTAACAATAAGCGGAGATTTTTAATATTATTTTAACGTATAGCAAATTAGATTTTTTTAACTTTAAGTATAAGCCCATAAATAATTATTATGAAAAAAGTAAACGCACCTTATTTGAAAAAAAAGATAAATCAGCTAAATAAGAAAATTCATAGAGCTGAAGAACAGGGTAATGAAAACAAAATTTGGTGGAGAAAAATTAAGCTAGAAAAATTAAAAAGCAAGCTTAAAGAAATTAACTCATAATACAGATATGTCAAAAATGAATTTTAGCTGGAAAACATTAGGAATGATAGTCATTCCCCTAGCAATTATTATGTTAATTTTTGAAAATAATCAAAATTTGGAAATGAAAACAGAAAATAATGTTTACAAAATTTTAACTCAGGAGCAATGGTTGATTTCTAAAAAGAATGGATACATAACAACCGATCTTGATATTAGAGATGGATTCATTCATTTATCAACAGCTAAGCAACTTGCGGGAACGCTTTATTATTTTTTTGAAAAAGACGAAGATCTTATTTTAATTCAGTTTAACTCGCAAGATTTAGGATCTAACTTAGTTTTTGAAGAACCGTATCCAAAAGACAAAAGAAAGGGTTTATTCCCTCATTTTTACTCACAACTTAAAATAGAAAACATTTCCAATTTTTGGGAAATCCAAAGAGGTGCCTTTATTCTGCCTGAGGAAGTAATTTTAGAGCAAGAAAATTAATTTTGAACAATGGCAGGAACTATTTCTGAATTACTTTTTAAAACTAAATATGTAGAAATAGCATAAAACGCATTACCTCCATTTCCATCACTAGTCCAGTCTTCTAAATCATATTCAAAAGTAAATGTGGTACTATTCAAGTTTAAATCAAGGTTATTTGTCCTTACTGGTACTACCATCCCAGGACACCACCCAGCCCTGTCGGGCTGCCAATTTCCAGGAGATTGGTTATTTATTGGATTTGACCAACACCCAATAGGCCCCATATAATGCTCAAAAGTACTGGCTCCATTTATTTTTATTTCATGGGTTCTAAAACACCATTCAGCACAAGGTCTTCCGTCCGCGTCATAGGGAGTTGCATGTCCCCAACCTGAGATGATTGTCCTTAAGTGTGAACTTTCAGAATTACCAGGCATTTGAATAGATTTATCTAAATCTATATTATGATCAACGCCGTATGGAATTCCACTTATCGAATTTGAATGAAGATTAAAAACTTCAGAAACAACATAATATGGATAGTCAGGTATTCCAGAAACGTAATCAAATTCTACAGAGACTATATCTGCTTTAGCAGTCCAATTTTCAATATAAATCATTAATTCTGTAGTGCCAGTTAAAAAAGATTTAAAATCCGTAACATCAAATTCTAACCCTCTGTCTAATTGTTGAGTACCAACCCAATAGGGAGTTATGTACCTGCCTATTTCGTACCAGTTTCCGGTCGATTGATCTTTAACTTTTACATTTGCAAATCGGTCCCAGTCATCACACCCTGAACTTGGGCAGTCTATTTGTAAGAACATTTTAATTTCGCTGATATCAGAAATGTCATTGTGTAGATCAAATATTTGAACTGCAGATTGATTAAATCCACCACCAAATCCAAGAGGTTGGTTTTCAAAAGCCTGATAAGTAAATTTTAAAGGACTTCCTATTCCAAATAAATTAACGTTTATAACATTGTCAAGTTCTTCAGAAGAAATCTGCAGTGTAGAATAATAATTTACAGGTTCACTTGGAGCAAAGCGTACATATACTTCATTTGAAATTTCAGGCTGAAAAGAAATACTGCTTGAAAAAGAATTATTAACCGAAACCTCATAACCATCTGGCGCAGTAACAGTTATTTCAGAAGTTGCATTTTCAGCACTTATAATTATTAATTTTGGAATGGAAGCCTGAGACACCATTGTATTTTCAAAAGTTAGGGAGCTTAAGTTTGCTGAAATACTAACTGTAGGATCAATAATTTGATTCTCATCATTATCATCACCTGAACTGCAGGTGAGAAATAAAAGACAAAATAGTAGCTTATATAAATTTTTCATAATCATAATATTAATAAATATATTTATTTAAACTTTATAGAATCACCATTAATTTTATTCAGCCTTAGTGTTATAAAATCTAAAAAATAATTTTGATATAATTTCCATGGTAATTTTGACCCCTGCTTCGGAAATAAATGGGATGATCTATGTATATAACTTGAATTTAAGTTTAAAAGGGGAGAAATAGTCATCTTTTTATTTTTAATAATTGGAACAAATGATTTAAAATTATTTTTGCTCATATATTTAAATAGTCTGCTGGAGTATTCACTTGTTAAATCACTTTTCAAGGTCCATGACGCATTTGTATAACCAGCAAAAAATATACAATTTGGCAGACCACTTAACATTAATCCCTTGTAGGTAACTGCCTCAGATGGATTATAGTCTTTGTCATTGACCTTAATTTTAGCTCCCCCAAAAGCCAAGAGCTCCAACCCAGTAGCTGTAATAATGATATCAGTATTAAGCTCAGTACCATTTTTTAATCTGATTCCTTTTTTTGTAATGCAGTCAATTTCGTTTGTAATTACTTTGGCTTTACCGCTTCTTATTGACTTAAAAAGATCTCCGTCTGGAGCGACACAAAATCTTTGATCCCAAGGATTATATTTTGGCTCAAAATGTGGTTTTGCAGTAAATTCACCTAATTGTCTTTGCGCACTATTAACGAGCCATTTTTTCATTTTTTTTGGCCATATCTTACATGCTTGAAAAAATAAAATTTGAACAAAAATATTTTTAAATCTAATGAATTTATGTGCTAAGCTTTTTGGTAAATATGCTTTCAAAAACTTTGCTGCCTTATCTTTATTTGGAAATGCTCCAACATATGTTGGCGACCTCTGAAGCATCGTAATTTCGGATGTTTTATCTGCCATTTTAGGAATTATGGTAACAGCAGTTGCTCCACTACCTATCACAATTACTTTTTTATTTTCATAATCTAATTTTTCAGGCCAATGTTGCGGGTGAATTATTTTTCCTTGAAAATCTTTTAACCCCTTAAAATTTGGGGTATACCCTTTATCGTAATTATAATATCCTGTGCAGGAAAATAAAAAATTAGATTGGTGTGTAGTTTTTACATTATTATTTAAAGTAGTAACAGACCAGATTTTATTTTCAGTATTAAAACTAACTTCTAAAACCTGAGTTTGAAATTTAATTTTTTCTTTAACATTATACTCCTCTGCAGCTTCCTTTAGGTAACTTAAAATACTAGGGGCATCTGCAAATGATTTTGGATTGTCCCAAGTTTTAAATGAAAATCCAAAGGTGTACATGTCTGAGTCAGATCTAATACCCGGATATTTAAATAAACTCCAAGTTCCTCCAATTTCTTTTCTGGACTCAAAAATTTGATAGGATTTTTCTGGATTTTTTCTTTCTAAATGACATGCTGCTCCTATTCCAGATAAGCCTGCTCCAATTATAATTATATCAGTAAAATTTTTCAAACAATAATTTTTCTAAATGAAATAAAAATGTGACAATCCACCAAGATATTTTATTTTTTTTATAAATTAAACTTATAAAATTAATTATTATGAAAATTACAACTGACTCTTTTGGCTTTCATATTGCTTTTAAAGTCCCAAATGATCAAACTGACAGAATGGAAACCTTTCTCAATACGCATGAAAGTTTTATGAAAGAAACTCATCATTTAGAGGGTAATATTGAACCTGTAGTATTATGTTACGCTGTACTTAAAAGTCCAGAATTCAATAATCCTTTAGATCTTGCAAGTGGTGAAACTGGAAACACACTCTATGGAATTACAGAAATTTATCGTGGTCCTGAGGGATGCCAAGCACATATGGCACTAGGTCAAGAAAGAGAAAAAATGTTTGGAGAATTAGTTTCACTAACAACAGAGTATTGTGTTAGTGGTATTCTAGGTGTGCCAGTAATTAGATCTATGTAAATTACTTTTTTATATATTTTTTATAAAAAGTATATAGAATAGCATAAATAATTAGGGTGACCCATAGGTACATAAAAAATTCATTTTTGTATCCCATTAATTAATTGGTTATTAAATAGTTAGCACTTTAAGTTAAGAAAAAAATAATTAAGGTGTCCCTGAAAGATGTTTGTTTTTTAAGACATGTAATTAGTCTCCACAAAATTGCTCGTTTAAAGAACTGAGCATTTCCTCGGACTGAACAACAACTGTCACAACCTCATTTCCTGAAACGAATTCCATCGTTATTGGATAAACAATTTCAAATTCAGCGTCATCACACTCTACATTATTACAATTATTTGAAAACCATTCTTCCATAAATTCATAAATTTCCCCTTCATTATTTCCTGTATACTGCTCCCCGTTTGGAGCCTCTATGGTCACTGGAAAAACTACTTCACCACAGGTATCTACGCCCCCCTCATCGTCACATTCACCTGAGGAATAGTCATATATTCCAGCAGATTCTGCATAACAATAATTCTCATAGGAGAAACCATCAGATCCACACACAGGATCATAAATCTCTGGGCAGATATCCTCTGAACAATACTCTTCAATATAATTTGACAATTCTTCAACTGAATCAATTGTAACAGTCTGGATTTGATCATTAGTTTCAGAATAGTATTCAACCATCAAAGGAAATACTATTTCAAAACCACCACACTCATCATCATTACATTCATTATCAATATACCACTGCTCTAC
The DNA here is from genome assembly GCA_902557655.1 of uncultured Bacteroidota bacterium. GTDB lineage: Bacteria > Bacteroidota > Bacteroidia > Flavobacteriales > Flavobacteriaceae > MED-G13. Next base: position 8,836 of record CACEAZ010000008.1, on the reverse strand, counting down.
ATATTCATTTAATTGTTCTTCGCTATTAACAGAAAGAATCTCTTCGTCAGGATTCATAATGGAAATTGGATAAACTAGATCAAAGCAATCGATCTGTGCCCAGTAATTTTCACCCTCATCATCACCCCAATCTTCTTCACACAATTCATAATACATTTCTAGCTCTTCATAACTTTCAACTCCTACTATATCTTCTGCTTCATTTCCGTTTTCATCTTCATAATAAAAAATGATATTGAATGGAAAATTTATTTCTGGTAAACCTTCAAATTCGTCATTCATATCATAATAGGATTCAACAGCATCAAATAATTCATCCTCGTTCCCAATAGAAATTTGAGAACCATCGGGCATATTTACTGAAATTGGAAATTGTACGTCAAAACACATAAAGTTTTCCCATTGTTCAAAAACATCATAATTTCCGTCATTATTTTCATCGTATTCGTCATCAAAAAGCAGTTCTCCATCTTGATCAAAGTAAATATAAATCATGTTTAGAAGAGAAACTAAACTTTTAGTTTCTCGATTGATTTGAACTTCGTAACCTAAACTTTCAGCATGTAATATTTGCCCCGTTGTAACATTGTTTTCTAGGGAATTAATGTAATTCTTGGAAACTTCCGGTAGTTCCTCAAAACCAATTTCAATTTTACCATTATGATTTTTTATGAGTTGAATATGCTCAGCAGATGACATATTTTCATTAGGCTGATTTGAATCAGAATTAGAACATGAAACAACAAAAAATGATAATAATAAGAGGTAGATATATTTTTTCATCTGTAGATATTTTTGCCAAGATAAGAAAATAACTATGCATGCATAACTTATTAAATAAAAATTAACAGTTAAAATTATTTTGTACCTTCAAATTTATGAAGCAATTATTATTTTGTTTTTTTTTCTTTCAGGGCTTTTTATTGTTTTCTAATGGCACTGCAGACATTGTACAATTTAAAAATATCTCGTTTGAAGAATTTAAAATTAAAAACAATTCAGAGCTTACAATAAATGCAATATTCAAAAAACAAAAAAGTAAACCAATCATTGAAGGAAGTGCATTGAGCGACTTAATTAATAAATTTTACAATACAAATTACTTATCCTTAAAAATCAAAAGGGCTAATGAAAAAGAAAACGAATTAAAAATTTCATTTTCTAAAAGTTCACTTGCAATAAAATATATGCTTGATTAATACATCATCGAAGTAACCAGTCTGTATATAAACCAGCAGACTACTACTGCAAAAAGATACTTTCTATTTTTTTTATACCATTCCATTTTTATTTGCTTATAGTTTATAACAATTTACAAAACTGTTTTAAAATTCAAATATGATTAGGAATTCTTTCATTTTTTTTCTTAATTGCATGCGCAACTAAAAAAATACTTATTGTGGATTTAATTTTTGCAAATAATCAGGACTTGTCAGATTTAATTACAATTCTTCTATTAAATATTTTTGTTGTTTTTTTTATTTCCAAATTCATCTATTTAAGATATAATAATAAAGGTAAGAAGTCACTTAGCGAATTTTTCTTTACATATAATTCCGCAGGACTAATCACCTTCTTACTTTGTTTTTTACTTAGTAATGTAAAATTAGACTTAGGTTTTGCCCTTGGTCTTTTTGCAATTTTTGCAATTCTTAGATTTAGAACTGAAACAATTAAAGTTAAAGAAATGACTTATTTCTTTGTTGTGATTGGAGTTTCAGCAATTAACGCCCTTTCTAATAACAATGCAAGTATTTTAGAACTTGCTGTTGCAAATGGTTCCATAATAATATTACTATTAATTCTTGAATATACTATCAGCAGATCTTCAGCTGAATAAAGAATTCCTCACACAATAATTTTTATTTTTCATAGTTATTATATTACTAACAAATTATTTTTAATTATGAAAAAACTTATTTTTTTACTTGCTATTATGTTTGGCTTTTCCTGTAACAACGCAGATGTTACTGCAGAAAAAGTTGATTCAGAACAATTAGCAGCAGATTTAATTTCTGCGTCTAATGATTATCAGCAAGCATATATTACCCAAGATTGGGATACAGCTAGTAAATGGATTTCATCAGATATGGGAACAACAATTTATAATTCAAATGGATCAACACTTGTTGCTCAAGACGAACAACAAGTTACAAATACAACCAGGGGATGGGATTTTGGCACATTTGAAATGTCAAACCATCAAGTTTTTATGTCTTCGGATATGAACACAGCTGTTATTACATTTGATGCAGATGGCCTAATTAATTTTGAAGACGGTGAGCAGAATGTTGGTTATGCGACTAGGGCATCTCAAACATGGGTAAACGATAATGGAGAATGGAAGGTAATGCACTCTCATTGGTCTCCAAGAGTAAATTCACAAGGAATTCCACAACAAGATTAAATTTTGTTTTTGTGAAATAAAAAAACCCCGAAAATCGGGGTTTTTTTTATTTACTAACTTTGTACTATGAAAACAAAAAAAGAAATAGTAAAAGATTGGATAACTAGATATACAGGTGTTAATATTCCAGATTTTGGAGAATATATATTATTGACAAATTTTCAAAAATATGTCGATGATTTTGCATCTTTAAATAATGTTGAAGTTGACGGGTTAGGTAAAAACATGCCATCTTCAACGCATAATAATATTACAATAATAAATTTTGGTATGGGTAGCCCCAATGCGGCAACAATAATGGATTTATTGACAGCATTGATGCCCAAAGCAGTATTGTTTCTTGGTAAATGTGGCGGCCTAAAAAATCGAATACAAATCGGAGATTATATTTTACCCATTGGGGCAATTAGAGGGGAAGGGACGTCAAATGATTATTTCCCTATTGAAGTACCGGCAATGCCATCATTTTCATTACAAAGAGCAATATCTTCTGCTTTAAAGTACAATAAAACAGACTACTGGACAGGAACTATTTTTACCACAAACAGAAGAGTTTGGGAGTTTGATGCAAAGTTTAAAAAATACCTAAAAAAAGTTAGAGCCTATTCCATTGATATGGAAACAGCAACTTTATTTTCTGTTGGGTTTCACAATAGAATTCCTACAGGCGCATTACTTCTAGTAACAGATCAGCCGATGATTCCAGACGGAATAAAAACCAATAAAGAGGATGACAAGAATTCAAAACTATATGATAAGAATCATTTAGAACTTGGAATTGCTTCCTTAAGGGAAATAATTAAATACGATAATACGGATACTGTCAGGCATCTAAAATTCTAATTTATTCAAATCAATAACATGAGAATCATTTATTTCTTTTTCTTAATTTTTTCAATTTTATTTTCCCAAAATAAAATTACTAAATCAGACGTAATTGGTAAGTGGGAGGTAAAGGTAAAAGTGAAACAGCTCTTAAAGCAGGAAACTAAAAATCTTGATATGCTTGAAAAAATGGCTGTTGAGTTAGCATCTGGACTTGCTGAAGATATTATCGATTCAGCTGACATGTATGTACTTTTTAAAAAAAATAATACAGCTTTACTTACCGTGGACTTTCTAGAATATGAAGAACAAGAAGAAATTAAATGGTCAATCGTTGATAACGAAATTTTAATTGATGACTCGTTAAATAAAAAAATAAATATAGGTTCAGATAATAATAAATGGGTTTTAAAAGATGGGTCTATCTTTCTTAAAGAAAAAAGCGGAAAAATCAATCAAAATATCTATCTAAAAAAGAATTTTTAAAAATTTATTTTAAATGTTAAGCCAGCTTTTTCCTCTAGCCTTTTTTTCAGGGGATCACCTAAAGCCGTGGATGGAGTAAGAACTCCATAGATTTCAGGTGTTTTATCTAAAGCTAAGCACACTGCACTTTCGGCTAACATTTTAGAAGTTGAACCATATCCAGGATCCATATCTCCAATTACTTTACTCACATATGTTGTATCATCCGTTGTCAGATAAAACCTAAGATTATAGTATCCGTTAATTCTTTTTTTCTCGGAGGGCCCCTCACCTGACTTTGGTAATATGAAATCAACAATATTTTTTAACAAGCTACCTTTTTTTCTTGTTGCCAGAAAGATCGGAATTAGGCTCATGTAACCTTTTATTTTTCCAGAAATTCCCTTACCAGAGATAGTGGCTTCATCATAAGAAAAGTCAGGGCCATAAATAAAATCCATTAATGCATGACTCCTCCTAACAATTTTTGTGTTAATCCCAGCCATTACAAAAGGAGCTATCCAAGAGTTAGATACTTTGTCAAAAATTACTTTTCTAAGATCAGGCTTATCAGGCCCAAATTGTTTTCCTTCAGGATTTAGACCATAAGGGTTTGCTAAAGTTTTTCGGACATCTTTATTAACTCTTGCTTCTTCTAAAACATTGGATAGGCTATTGTAAGTTCCGCCACTAATACCACCTTTAGCACCGGCTACCCTCATATTTATCATTTGGGCATATTTACCTGTTTTTTCAAAAACTTTTTTTTGAGAATAGTAAACACCCATATCCGATGGGACTGAGTCAAAACCACAGGAATTAACTATTTTAATATGTTTTTCTTTTGCTGTTGAATGATATTTGTCAATAATTCTTCTAATCCACTGAGTTTCTCCTGTAATATCACAATAATTTGTTTTTGCCTCAACACAGGCTTCTACTAAATATGTTCCATATTTTGCATAGGGGCCAACAGTTGTGCAGATGACTTTTGATCTTTTGGCCATTTTTACAAGACTTTCCTTATCAGAACTATCGGCAATAATAATTCTAGAGTCATCAATTTTTAACTTTTTTTGAAGTTTTAAAAGTTTGTTTTGGTTTCTTCCTCCGATTGCCCATTTTAATTCATTGTATTCGTAGTTGTTGTTTATGTATTCACAAACTAAATCTCCGGTAAAACCAGTAGCACCCCATATTATTAAATCAAAATCTCGATTGTTTTCCATATTGATAATTAGATAAATTTATACTATTGATCGATCAGATCAACCGAAAAAAATATTATTTCGTTATTATTTACTTTAATATTAAAATCAATTGGATTGCAACATACTTCACAATCCTCAATAAAATTTTGATCGCTTATTGAGGAATCAACCATTTTTAGTTGATTTTCCCAGCAGTAAGGGCAGTCAAAATAAGATTCTAACAAATTTATTTAATTTTTATATTACAATGATATAATAAAGATTCGTATGATTTATTAAATTCATAATTAAATTAATAGAAGACTATGAAAAAAATATTTTTTGTTTTGTGTGTGTTAGGAGTTGTATTACCATATTACCAGTTGTATTATTTTTTGGAGGGAAATAATTGGTCAATGGAGGGATTTTTGTCTGAAATTTACTCCAATCATGCAATTTCAATGATTACAATGGATATCACTGTTGCAGCAAGCTCTTTCTTGGTTTATTTGATTTATCAATATTCACAAAAAAAAATTAAAACAAAGTGTTTTGTAAAATATATTGTTTCTCTATTTTTTGTTGGATTTTCTTTATCAATCCCTTTATATTTTTACGATAATTATAAAAAGTAAAAATTATTGCGTCAAAAACTCTTTTTCTTTAATTATATAGATTACATTTGCTGAAATTTATAATTTACAATGAAAGGAACAGTAAAATTTTTCAATGAATCTAAAGGTTATGGATTCATTACAAACGACGAAACAGGAGAAGACCTTTTCGTTCATTATTCAGCACTTGGTAATCTTACTATTAAAGAAGGTGATAAAGTAGAGTATGAAGAAGGTGAAGGTAGAAAAGGAAAAGCTGCTACAAAAGTAGAACTTGCATAGTTATCTCTATAGCATTTAGCCCAACTAATATTTCCTAATTAAAACCAAAAAAGCTAATTCATTAGTTTTTTAACTATTTACTATGCACGCATAGTATTTTTTTTATATTTGTTAAAAATTAGTTATGAGGAATTTATATATAATATTATTAGCTGTTTTTACATTAGTATCGTGTGATGAGGATGATATCAATTTGCCAGCACCATATTATTCAGTTGAAGGCAAATGGATTTGGTCACCAAGTCAAAATAGAGCAGACGCAAATACAATGTATGAGTTTGTTGACAGCATAAGATACACTTATTATTGCATCACTTGTCCTGGTGATGACACATATTGGAATTCATTAGATACAACTGATGCACTTCCTGATACAGATGCATATACATTTGAAAATGACACCTTAAGAGTTGATTTAGATTTTGGAAATGAATTAGTAACACTCGTAACATTTGAATGTGATGGTGGTAAACTCTTTATGGATGGTGAATTCAGTCACCTTTGGAGATTAAGTTCTGATTGTCAGTAATACTAAACAAAGAAAAATTTAATAATTAAAATCTCTTGCCGATTGAAATACCCCCTTTAAATGTGGCTTCAGGCCTATTATCGTTCACGTCATAGCCACAGTTTGTACAATCATCGTTTCCATTATTAGCAAATAAGAATCTTCCTACTCCAACCATGTATTCAAAAGTCCACCCTTTTTTGTTTACCCATTTCCTTCCTACTCCGAAGCCAGGAGCTATGTCCCATACTTTTATTTCTTCAGTTGTTGAATAGGGCTCATTAGGCATTGGATCATTATTGTATGTTTCTCTATTGTATTCTATATTTGAAAATTTAATGAATATTTCAGCAAAATATCCCTCACCACCGAAATCAGTTTTGTTTAAAAAATAAAATCTGTAGAAAGGATTCAAGGAAAACCTTGCAGACCAAGAGGTGGATGAATTATTATCATTAAAATTAAAAAATACATCTGCTCCATAGGAAGAATATGAATCGTTTATTTTTTCATATCCAATATTAAGAGCAGGCTGCGTTAAAAAATCAATTACGTCCAACTTTATTTCATGATTTCCAAGTTCATCTAACAGTTCTGTTACCTGTCTATCAGATTTTATTACTTCTACTGGCTGAACATCTTGGCCATAGGCTTTAGTGAATAATAGTATAAATAATGGAAATAAAAAATATCTCATTTCTAGCTTTTTTTACAAATCTATAATCTAATCATTGATTTTAAGCATGATTATTGTTAATTAAATATTAAAGTTAATTTACATTAATCGTTAAATTTGCACTGTCAAAATATTCATGTTGAAACCGAATCAAAAATCCGATAGCTCAAAAAAAAATCAAGTTGAAAAAATGTTCGACTCAATATCCTTTGAATATGATTTGCTTAACGGGATTATGACATTTAATAATCATAAGAGATGGAAGAAAAATATTTTGAATATTGCCAAAAAGCTCAAGCCTAAAAATGCACTAGATATTGCAACTGGAACAGCAGATATTGCAATTAATCTGGGAAGTATTCCAGATTGTAAAGTTACCGGAGTAGACATTTCTGAAAAAATGCTTAATGTTGGTAGAGAAAAAATATCAAAAATGAAACTCAGTGAATCCGTGAGTTTAGAAATGGGAGATGCTGAAAATTTAAATTTCAAAGACAATTACTTTGACCTAGTAACAATTGGATTTGGTGTTAGAAATTTTCAAGATTTACAAAAGGGATTAAAGGAAAGCTTTAGGATCTTAAATGAAAAAGGCACACTTATTATACTTGAGACTTCAGTCCCAGAAAATAAAATTATGAAATTGTTATATTCCATATTTACCAGGACTTATATTCCTTTAATGGCACGTTTATTTTCGAAGGATATCTCAGCATACAACTATTTGTTAAATTCTGCTGAAGCTTTTCCGTGTGGACAGGCATTCGGAAAAATATTAAAATCAGTTGGTTTTAAAAAGGTTCAAATAGATCCTAAATTATTTGGTTCTTCCACAATTTATATTGCAACAAAATGATTTCTGAATTCAATTTTTTTAGTGAATTTAATTTTCTACTCAAAAATAAAGACCCCTTTGTCGTTTTTAAAAAACCTAGTCATAATAAAATAATTTGCTGGCAGGGAAATGTTTCCTATTTATCCTTAAATGAAATAAATAAGGAGAAGGGTTTTTTATTTATGCCCTTTAATCACGATTCTAAAGGTTTAATTTTAACTCCCTCTAAAATAACAGAAACAGAATTTTATTTAGACAGAAGATTTGAAATGAATTCAAAAATTAAAATTGATAATTTTTTGAAAAAAAGAAAATCACATATTAGATCCATTGAGAATGCAATAAATCAAATTAATTCTACAGATTTAGAAAAAGTAGTCTGCTCATCAACTTTTAATTTAAGCATAGATTCTAAAAAATATGTGGATTATTTTAAAAAGTTAGTTCAGTTAAACCATGATGCTTTTTGTTATTTTTTTTATGACCCTAACATCGGCATTTGGACAGGGGCATCACCGGAAAAATTAATCTCTACAGAAAATGGATCCCTAACAACATGTGCACTTGCGGCAACAAAAAAGGATCTTAACCAGACATGGAGTGACAAAGAATTTAGAGAGCAAAAAATAGTTCAGGAACAAATAATTAAAGATTTAAAAGGATCATGTAATGATTTAGAAATTGGAGTATTACAAACCGTAAAGGCAGGTACTTTATATCACTTGAAAACATTACTAAAAGCCAAAACAAATCATGAATCCACAGTTTTAATTAATAAGCTTCATCCAACTCCAGCTGTCGCGGGGACTCCAAAGGATTTAGCAATAAAGTATATAAATGATTTTGAAGATTATGACAGATCATATTATACCGGATATCTTGGTTTTATTGATAATTATGATTGTGATATTTATGTTAATATTAGATGTGCTAAAATTCTTAATAATGATTTAACCCTTTTCGTTGGCGGAGGAATAACTAAAGATAGTAATCCGATCGATGAATGGAATGAAATCATTAATAAATCTCAAATA
>CACEAZ010000007.1 GCA_902557655.1 uncultured Bacteroidota bacterium | reverse complement strand
AAATTCTAATTGCAGAATTGAGTCTGTTAGAATTTGAAATGTTTGAAGAAATTGAATCGGGTCTAATAGCCTATATTCATTCACGAAATTTTAACAAAAAAACTCTTTCCAAAATTAAACTATTAAAATCTTCAGAGTTTAATATTACTTATTCCATTCAAACAATTGAAGATAAAAACTGGAATAAAGAATGGGAAAAGAATTTTGATAAGGTAAAAATTGGAGATAATTGTGTTATTCGAGCACCATTTCACAAAGTCTCAAAAAAAGAGTATGAAATTGTAATCATGCCAGAGATGAGTTTTGGAACTGGCCATCACGAAACAACACAATTAATGATTGAAAATATTTTAGATTCCGATTTAACAGGACTGAGTGTTTGTGATGTGGGATCCGGTACAGGAATATTATCTATACTTAGTGAAAAAAAAGGAGCCAAGCGGGTTGATGCTGTTGATATTGACTTGAGATGCTATAAAAATTCATTAGAAAATCTAAAAAGAAATAAGTGTTCAAAAGTGTATGTTCAACATTCATCCTCAGATATTCTTTTACAAAATAAGTATGATTTAATTTTATGTAACATAAATCTAAATCATCTTATTGATAACTTTCAAAACTTTGATAAGATTTCAATTCAAAATACACACTTAATAGTCAGTGGGTTTTATAAAAATGACTTAGATCAGGTTAATGCTGAACTGAAAAAAAATAATTTTGATTTTATTGATTTTATTGAAAAAAACAATTGGGTAAGTTCTAAATATTGTTACAATTTAATTCCACGTTAGAATTGTAGCAATTTTCATTTAAATCACATTTCAATATTTCATTAAATCCTTCTGTAATATTGGTCATTGCTTTAAAGCCTAACTTCATTAGTATAGAAATTGCAATTACAGATCTGTAACCTCCGGCACAATGAACAAAGAGATTGTCTTCATATTTAATCTCATTAAATGTGTTCTGTAATGAGCTTAAGGGATAATTAATTGCACCCTCAATATGCTTATTATCGAATTCTGACTTTGATCTAACATCTAGGATATTGATTTTATTCAATTTAAGAATATCAACAAATTTTTTAGAGTCAAGTGTTTCAATTGATGCAATGGGGTTTCCTTGATTTTCCCATTCTCTAATACCGCCCTTTAAATAACCCAAGCAGTTGTCAAATCCAACCCTTGAAAGTCTTGTTAGCGCTTCTAATTCCTTTCCATCTGGCGTGATAAGTAAAATTTTCTTATTCGTATTTTCAATTATCGATCCTACCCAGGGGGCGAAACTTCCGTTTAAGCCAATAAATATTGAATTTGGAATGTGTTTTTGCATAAAATCTTTCTGATGCCTAACATCTAATAAGACAATTTCAGGATCTATCAGGAAATTTTTAAACTCCTTAATATTCAGAGATTTATTTCCTTGCTCAATAACATCATCAAAAGAATTATACCCTGATTTATTCATCATGGCATTGTCCTTAAAATACTTAGGAGGAAGAGGCATCCCGTCAAGTAGCTCTTTTACAAACTCTTCTTTAGACATGTCTTTTCTTAATGCATAATTCGTTCTTTTTTGAACACCTAATGTGCTGGATGTTTCTTTGCTCAAATTTTTCCCACAAGATGATCCAGCTCCATGTGCAGGATAAACAATTATCTCATCCTCCAATGGCATTATTTTATTTCTCAACGAATCAAAAAGAATACCGGCAAGGTCTTCAGTTGTTATATTAGAACTGGTAGCTAAATCTGGTCTTCCAACATCACCAATAAACAACGTGTCACCTGTGAAGATTGCGGTATTTTTTCCGTTATCATCAGTCAATAGATAGCATGTAGATTCAGGGGTATGACCAGGTGTATGAATTGCTTTTATTGAAACTTTACCCACAGAAAAAATTTCAGAATCTTTAGCATTGTAAACAGGGTAATCAGTGTTTGCATTTGGGCCATAGACAATTTTGGCTCCTGTTTTTCTAGCAAGGTCTATGTGACCAGAAACAAAATCTGCATGAAAATGTGTTTCAAAAACATATTTTATTTCTGCATTGTCTTTGTTTGCTTTGTCAATGTATTGTTGAGTTTCTCTTAGTGGATCAATTATTATAACCTCATTTTCAGAGCGGATATAATAAGACCCCTGAGATAAACAACCAGTATAAATTTGCTCAATTACCATTCTTTTGCAAAATTATGAAATAATTAGCATAATTATTCCACCGATTGCCATTCCTTCAACATAAGATAACCATAAGGCATCAAAAATTGATAAATTTATTTTTTTTAACATATTACCAATTTCATTTTTGTAAGGTTTTGTTAAAAGATATAGGCTTCCAGCAATTAATAAATAAATCGAAATAATTTTCATATCATAAATTTACAAATCTTTACTTATCAAAGATTTAATATATTTAACTAAAATTATTTTATGTACTCAATTGATTTTGATAAAAATTTAATTCGTGGTGTTAATTTGATTGATATTGAGCTTTTAAATCCGCATGAAAAAGTTATCGAAAAAAAGAAAACTTCTCTTGCAAAATTTATTAAGTCTTATGACAACTATTACATAATTTCATCAATTGTTTGTTGTCATAAAAGTATGTTGATAATTGATGGCCATCACAGGTATTTTGCATTAAAAGAATTAGGATTTAAAAAAGTTCCCGTTACCCATATTGATTATTCACATAAATCAATAAGAACAGGAAAATTAAATTCAATTGACAAGGAATACATAATAAAGATGGGTCGAAGTGATGAGTTAATGGAGCCTAAAAGCACTGAACACGCAGTTTATTGTAACAAAACAAAAAAATGGCAACCCATAATATTATTATCTTCAATGTTTAAAATTTACACCAAAGATATTTTATAATTAAATTAAAAAAAGATGATTTTATCTACTACTGAGTCAATTCCAAATAGGGAAATTAAAGAAGTTCTGGGAATTGCTAGAGGTTCTACCGTAAGAACAAGAAATGTTGCTCGAGATATTGTAGCACAAATAAAAAATATAATTGGAGGAGAAATTGAAGAGTATACTAAGCTTCAGGCTTATGCTAGAGAACAAGCACTTGAAAGAATGGTTTTCGATGCAAACAAATTAGATGCTGATGCAATTTTAAATATTCGTTTTACAACATCGGTTATAACACAGGGGGCATCAGAAATTTTAGCTTACGGAACAGCTGTGTCCCTAAAATAATTCTATTAGTTTATGATAATTGCAATCTTCTTTATAATTATTACAATCCTAATAATATATTTAATTGTAAATCGGGTTAATCAAGTTGACAAAGAAAAATTTGATAAACGTAACACCTGATTTGCCACTTTTTATAGATGATAAACCTGTAGTAATAGCGTTTAATGATTCATCACAAAGAGAAGAATACAACAAAGCAGATGAAGTCAGAAAAGCAGAAATGGAGAAAGAATTAAGAGTAGATGTATGGGGAAATAATGCCTCAGCTTAATCCTCTTCAGGAGTGTTGATTGTTATTCTAAAAACATCAAAGGTTTCTTTAGGATAAAAATAAATAGCAACCTCTCTTTTAAGATTTATATAAAGACGACCTCTTGTTGGTGTTGTTCCGTAATAACCTGTAAACTTATCTCCCTCACGAGTCCAACCAAAATCTTTCATTAAAATATTATAATAATAGGTTGCATCAGGGTCTTGTATGTTTCCACCAACAGTAAAGGTTTTTCCATAAGATAGTTTACCCTCGTAGATAGTTCCAACTGTATATATTTCAGATGGAGGAATTTCTTTAAAACCCCATCCTCTTTCCATACCATAGTCTTGGGGCATATAGATAGAGCCACAGCTTAAAAACGTAGCAAGTAAAAAGAAAGTGAATAGTCTTTTCATAGTTGCAATGTATTAAAAAATTAAGATATATTTGCTCCCTGTTAGCAGTCATATGTCAGCCACTGTTGTAAACAAGGTTGTAAACATTGAAAATAACAAGTTTGATATAAGGGTTGCTCAACAGATTAAAAGACCTCGTAGCATAACTGAATAGTGCATCTGATTACGGCTCAGAAGGTTGGGGGTTTGAATCCCTCCGAGGTCACATCTGTTAAGACTCACTTTAATTTGTGGGTCTTTCTTTTTTCGTGACACAATTTGTAACATTTTTATTTATTTTAAATTATTGTAAATTGAAAATTAAATTTCATAAATGGATTCAAGAACCAACACATTAGAACAAGTCATTTTTAAGGCTTCAACAAACCAGATTAAAATTCCAAAATATCAAAGACCATATTCTTGGGAAACTCAGCAAATTGACGAGTTTTGGGATGATTTAGTTCAGGAAAATCCGACATTTTTTATAGGACCAATAATTATAAACATTGAACATAAAGATCAAGAAGACGGATATGTAGAGGTTGTTGACGGTCAACAAAGGCTTATAACTTCTACTATTTTGGCTGCTGTTATACGTGATACATATAAAGAATTTGGAGCTGATTCAAGAGCAAATAATATTCAAAGAAATTTCATTGCATATGTTGATGATGATGATAATGACAAAGGTTTTAGATTGATTCCTGGATTGTCAACTTCAGAATTTTTTAAGAATAATATTCAGTCTGCAAATTCTGATATAATGGAATCTGAACCAGATACCAAGGAGCATAAAAGAATAAAAGATAACTACAAGAATTTCAAGAGCACTTTAGATAAATATCTTTCCTCTGAAACTTCAAATGATGCAAAAATTGAGAAAATTGGAAAGATAAGGGATAGGCTAAAAAAATTAATTGTAATTATAATTGAAATCAATAATGATAACGAGGCTTATGAAATTTTTGAGAGGGTAAATAATTATGGTATAGATTTATCTTTATCTGATTTATTAAAAAATCATATTTTAAAAAATTCAAATGATACTGATACTGCACATTCAATTTGGTATGAGGTTGAAAAGAATATTAGAACTGCAGAATCTGAAATGAAAAAATTTATTAGATACCATTGGCTGTCTAAGTATAATTTTAGAACCGAGAAAAAACTATATAATAGTATTAAAGATGAAATCAGAAATTATGATGCTTTTTTAGACGAACTACAAGAATCATCTGAAATCTTTAACAAAATTTTAAAAGGAGATAGACAAGATTTTAATAATCTTAAAATAAATGGTAGGGATTTTTCAAAAAAGATTTATTCTATAATAATAGCATCAAGATATATGGGCATATCCCAGGATAATGTTTTTTACCTTGGATTAATCAGAAATATTGAAAAGAACAAAATTCTTGTAAATCCGTCAAATTTTTTAGAATTTTTAGAAAAATTCTTATTCAAATATTTTGCAGTATGTACTCTACCTGCCAATAAAGTTGAAAGATTATTCTCAAAGTATTCTATTGAATTAGAAAAAGAGTGTAACTCTGAAAATACAGAGTCAAACATAAAAAAGAATACCCAAACAATCTTCAATAATTTTAAGAATGAACTAACATTATTAATTCCTGTAAAGGAGTTGTTTATTGAAAAGTTTAAAGAAATTAAGTATTCTACCTCAGAGAAAAATAGAAAACTAATAAATTATATTTTAGGAAATTACGAGGATCATTTAAGTCAAAACAATGAAACAATGTTAAATTTTGATGAAATTAATATAGAACATTTATTGCCTCAAAAGCCAGAATCTTGGGGGTTAACTAAAGCTGAAATTAAAGATTATGTTCACAACATAGGAAATTTGACTTTGATTCACAGAAGGATCAATAGCGAAATGGGTAATATTTCACTTGAAAATAAGGTGCCAAAACTTGAAAGATCCGAGCTTAGAATTAATAAAAAATTAATGGTAGATGTAACGCTTAATGGTTTAAGTTGGAATCAAGAAAAAATAGAAAACAGAAATAAAAATCTTGCTAACCTGTCATACGACACAATTTGGTAAGATTACTCGTGACACATCTCGTGACACATTTTTTTTGACTATAAATTTTCGATTTTTTTATAATTCTAACTTTTCTTAATCTGTAAAAAATAATTTTCCTGATTATTATTTAATCAGATAATTTCCTTTAAAATTTGCTTTCAGATTAAAATTTCTAATTACGGCTCAGAAGGTTGGGGGTTTGAATCCCTCCGAGGTCACATATATAAAGACTCACTTAATTGTGGGTCTTTTTTTGTGATGAAAAATCAATTAAGCCTTAAAATGAGTCGTACTTACTATTCCAAATGCTTTCGCTGAAATTCTTTCTTGTTAAAAAGAACATATAGAAGAAAATGAAAATAAACCCTTTGACAAGAAATAGGAATAGAATAAATACTTCAGAAGATGTTAAGCTTGGCATAACCAGTTTACTGCCTAATGCAAAAAAAACACTAACTAAAATTGAGAATATAGTTAAGTTATCAATATTTTTAAATGGAAGAACCATTAGTTTCCTTAATTTATTAAATTCTTTCCCCCACTTATGTACAAGATAAAAATAGTTGTTTCCAATTGGAACAAATAGAATGGGATCATCTGGACTCTTGATCTTAAAAAGTTTTGACGGAGCCATTATCATAAAATTAATAAGATTAGTGTCATGTTTAGATTCTAAATCTCTAATTATTTTAGTAATATTTTTTGGATACTCTCCTTTAAACAAATTAGAATCTAAAAACCTAAGCCTGTATCTAACACATATTTTTTTAATTGTGCTTTTATGGAATATATTTTTAGATTCCATTTCATCAAACTTTAACTGATTAAATTTATCATTGTTTTTTTTATTCAATGATATTTTAATTTGATCTTTTTTAGAATCATCATTGGCCCAAATATTTTTTATAATTGACTTTAGTTCATCAGAACTTATTTCTTTATTTCTTTCTTTTAATAATTCTTCAAATAAATTTACTTTCCTCATATTAATTTTAAATAATACATATTACCAAAAGTTGTACCAAATATCTTTAATCATTCATGAAAACCATTTATGTTCTCCAAAATAATTTTTAGGCGTGATTGATTTTGTTTCTAAATAATAATTTATTCCACCAACTACACTTTTTAAATAAGACTGTAGGGCAGGAATAATAATTAATTTATATGGGATATATGAAATTATTTTTGGAAAATTTCTTAGAAAATATGGGTAAACTGAAATTTTTAAGTATAAACATTCTTTTTTTTTGTAAATACACCAAGTCACATAAGATTGGCCCTTATTTCTTTCTCCAATAAATAAACTATATCCTTTTTTCTTTTCCCATTTGGTAAATTTTCTAATATATTTTAGTCCATTTAGATAAATTAGTTCATCAATGGAATTTTCACCGGACCATTTTATAGCTTTATTTGATCTGCAAAACGGATGAAATAATTCAAGATTTGAAGGCAATGAAATTAATTCCCAAAGAGATTCTATTGAAGAATTAATTTTTTCTTCATATTCGATTTTCCACATCTTTTTTATTTTATGTAAATCTCTCGACAAAATATCATAAATTTGGTAAGCAAAATTAAAAAAAATGAAGCTAAATCACTTCCTCTTTTTTTTCACTTTATTAACATGTTATTCATGTTATGAAAACATTTCATATGTTAATTATGGTGATGATATTAATAGCGACTTAATTTATTCAGAAACTTTAACAAATAATTTTGATCAATCAAATATAACAGGTCAAATCATTGATGTTTGCCCTAAGAAAGGATGCTGGATGAATGTAAAAGTTGATACAGATACTGTTTTTGTCAAATTCAAAGACTATGGTTTTTTTGTACCAAAGTCCGGTATTGAAGGAAAACAGGTTTTAATGTCTGGAAAAATTTTTAAAGACACTATTTCTGTTGAGAGATTAAGGCACTACGCAGAGGATGCTAAAAAATCCATCGAAGAGATTGAAAAAATTAACACGCCAGAATACAAGATTAATATAATTGCTAGCGGAGTAGCTATAAGAGAAAATTAGTCTTTATATTTTATTTCCACCATAACTTCATTTCTTCTGTTAAAAACTTTATATGGGCTATTGTAAGAAACATAAAAAATATCACCAATACTAGTAATATTTAATTTTGACAATTTCTCAATTAGTTTTTTGGAATGCGTATCAAACTTACTTGAATTTGAATAGCCACCATAACGAATACAAGCATAATACTTTGCTTCAGATTCGTAAACAACAATATTGTTGTCATTTGGTTTTGAAATAGATGCAATATCGTATGATGAAGGCATAACAAATTCCATTGTATTGGAATTCTCATCACTTTTCATGTAAACTGGAGTTGTCATTTCAATTTTTTCTCCTTTTGAATTGTTTCCGCTAATAAATTGAAATAATTTATAGAAATTCCCATTAGCACTTTTACCAGAGGCTACTTTTGCCTTAATTGATGAAGGATAGAACCTAATTTCAAAATTTTCATCAGAAAGAATCAAATCATAATTTTGAGTTTCGTATTTATTTACACTAAAAATCATGAGAGCTATTAATAATATGTTTTTCATTTTTTAATTATTCTTATTGTTTTGATTTTTTGGTTAGAATAATCTTGAATTTTAAAAATATAAACTCCGCTTTTGTAGTTGGCTAAGCTAATTGACTTTTCGTTTGATAATAATATTTCCTTTCCTAAGATATTATAAACGGTTATTGATATTTCCCCATCATAATTAAATGTGACAATATCTTGTGTTGGGTTTGGGTAATAATCAAAATCAAAATAGTTTTCGGGTTCATCAAATCCTAATGAATAGTCTTCCCATTTCCATACTCCGCCAATTGAATTTGGTCCTTCAACTTGAGTCCATCCTCCAGACCAACCCATTTCGGGACTAAAAAAGTCAACATAAAGGTGAGTTGTAGTATCGATTGGTCCCCATGTAAATCCTCCATCAGGGCTAAACGATGATCCTGCACCTGTGGAAAAAACTATATTTGTTCCTTCGATAAAACATAGTCCAGATGTGTAAACCAAACCGTCCGTTGATATTTGTTCCCATGAGAAGCCTCCATTGTATGATCTGTATACATTAGCATTATTATCAATAATAATTCCATTTTGAGAATCACTGAATGATAAATTTCCGTTTTCTTCAGCTCCCCCAAAATCAGAGAGAGGTGTTTCGTAAACATCCCAGTTATTGCCTCGGTCAGCTGAAACGAACACTCTTCCTCTGTTTGTTGTAAACCAAACATTATCTCCTACAACCTCAATCTGCCTTGTGTATCCGTATTCACCACCTAATGGATTTGGAATTGAAGAACCAGGTACTTGATTCCAGTTACTTCCTCCGTTAGAGGTAACATAGAGTTCAAATTCACCGTTTATAGGATCTCCTTGGGCGAACCCTACATTTTCATCCCAAAAGTATACAACATTAGCAAATGATGAACTTGTATTATAGTTAGCACTGTCTTGTCTAGACCAACTTTGTCCTCCGTCATTTGTTTTAAATATTCCACCAACCTGATTTGTTCCTCTAGGATAAGCAACTAACCATGCAGTTTCGCTATCATGTCCATGAATCATTGAAATTCCTAAATTGGTATCACCAATATCAATGATTGATGACTCCCAATTATTACCTCCGTCAATTGTTTTGGTAAACTGTTGCATATTTAGCCCAGCTCCAGTTCCGTCAAAAGCAGTTGCCCAAACTACATTTTCATTTGCAATTGAAATATAATTAATCCCCGTACTTTGTGTTTCAAAATTTGTGTTTTGTAATATCCATGCACCGCTTGGCTCAAGGTAGACTGTAATATAGTTTTCTTTAACTAATGTTTCTTCAACACCCGCACTATTAGTAGCTGTAAGACTAACATTATAGGTTCCGATATTCGAATAAGTTACCCCTGGTGGATTTTCCCCTTCATATGAGCTGGGTGAGCCTCCTTCAAATGTCCATACCCAATTATTTGCGTTAATCGTATTGTTAGTAAATAGAACAGCTTGATTTTCATAAATCACTTGTGGAGATGCTGAAAATGCTGGGATTGGATTATCATTTTGGGGTTGAACACATAACAATGCTTCATAAGCATTAATTCTGGGTCCAATTCCTTGATTTATATCTTCACCGCTACTTATAAGACAATCTAAAATTTCATTGGGTGTCAATCCTGGATTAACACTTAACATTAAACCAGCCAAACCAGCAACAACAGGGGTAGCCATTGAAGTACCGCCTAGTGTTGTATATCCGTTAAGTCCTTCAGTGTATATAGCACTTAGCAAACCTCCGTTAGAAAAACCACCAGGAGCAGCTACATCTACCCAAGGAAAAGGGTCAGTTGGATTATTAAAATTTGAAAATGAAGATCTTAAATCATTTGCATCAACTGAACCAACACCAATAACATTTCCATAGGCGGCTGGATAATTTTCTGTTGCTACACCATCATTACCTGCCGCTGCAACAAATGTGATTTCTGGGTATGCATTAATTAATTCCTGCATTGCATTAGATCCACCCTCAGATCCATATGACATACTAACAACGTTAGCGCCATTTTCACATGCCCATTGAACACCTGCATAACCGTAATATGTAAATCTTGCATTTTGATTATCACCAGTGGCTTTTACTGCAATTAACTGACTATTACCTCCGATTGATGCTATTCCATTAGAATTATTAGTTTCAGCTGTAGCTAAACCAGCACAATGGGTTCCGTGTGACCAGTCAAAACTTTGACTGTAATATTGGGGAGGAGATGCATCGTTATCATTATCAGCAATATCAATTTGTTTAAACACACTAAAATCAGCGTGACTGGTTGCAACCGCGTTATCGACTATGGCAATTTTAATCCCTTCACTTCCCAAAGAGATGTCCCAAGCATCTTCAGAATTTATTAGATCATGATACCATTTTTCAGGTCCAGAATGATAGGTATCATTTGGGATATAGGAGTTTTTATAAATTGGCTCTTTTTCTACATAATCAATTATTTCAAGCATTTTTAAATCTGAAATTAGTTGATCTATTTTTTCAATTTCATGAAAAGTAATTCTATATATTTTTTGTAATTCTCTTTTACCAGTGTAATAACTTGGTCTTTCAAATTTTATAACATTAATATTTTTAAAAATTTCTGAAATTTCGGGATAATCCTTAATAGATATTTGTAGACCGATACCATCAAATGATTTTGAAGAGTTATTTTGATTAATATCAACAAATTCCTTTAGTTTAAAGATTATTGTTCCGTCTAAAAAATTTTCATTTTGGGTTTGACTTAATAAAAAGTTACATGTAAGTAATAGTATAAATAGTTTTTTCATTTTTTTAGTTTGATTATAATGGCTCCACCTCTTGCAATCCCGCCATATTTGTTTGTGGCCGATAGTGATTTCAAAATAGAAATACTTTTTACTTGCTGTGGATCAATGTATGCAGGAAAATCAGTTTGAATTGATCCATCAATATCAAAAATTGCATACGCCTGATTGTTTATCGAAAGACTTCCTCCTCTAATTAAAATTTTTATATCGCTATTCAAAACATTATACCCTATAACTTTGACACCAGGAAATTTACCAACTATAACATCAAGTATTGTTGTAGCTGCAGGGGATATGGAGAGTTTAGATGATGGTTTTGACAAATCACTAACTTTAGTCCCACATGAAAAAATTAATGTAAAAGCAATTAAAAAAAACTTAATTTTCATATCTGTTAGATTTCAAAACTTGTGCCAAATAGT
Organism: uncultured Bacteroidota bacterium; assembly: GCA_902557655.1. Classification (GTDB taxonomy): domain Bacteria; phylum Bacteroidota; class Bacteroidia; order Flavobacteriales; family Flavobacteriaceae; genus MED-G13. The sequence goes on along the minus strand of CACEAZ010000007.1, from coordinate 62,683 downwards.
TTTATTGGTCAGGTATTATGAATTGCATTATATTTGCAAATATGAAAAAAATACTTCTATTTTTAATTTTATTTCCTCTAATCCTTTTTTCTCAATCTGATTTTGGCCCTCCATCTAATCCAACTTATGGAGAAGTTCAGGTTAATATTCCCCAAAATTATTATCAGCAAGCTAATAATTTGTCGGATGATCAGCTAAAAGAAGCATTACATCAAATAATTTCAAATCATATCGTTTTTCCATATACTTCCAATTCAACAGATACTTGGGATATTATTCAAGAGTCTGATCAGGACCCAAATAACAATAATAATATGTTGTTGGTTTACACCGGTCGTTCTCAAGATAAGGGATATAGGGACGGAACTGGAAATTATTCACAGTATGAAAATGGAAATGGAACCCAAAATAACTCATGGAATAGAGAACATATTTGGCCAAAGTCACACGGGTTTCCTGACGAGGATGATAACGCATACACGGATGTCCACAATTTAAAACCATGTGACAGATCTGTCAATGCATCTAGGGGTACAAAAGATTTTGATTTTGGTGGAAATCAACATGTAGAAGCATTAGATTGTCTAAATGACAGTGATAGCTGGGAACCAGCTGATCATGTAAAAGGAGATATTGCAAGAATTTTATTCTATATGGTTGTCAGATATGATCCTGGTATTGATCATGAAAACAACGAATTCGACTTAGAACTCGTTGATTATACAACTCCTAATAATAATGATCCCATACTAGGTAAATTATCCTCATTATTAGATTGGCATATCAGTGATCCAGTTGATGATTTTGAAATCAACAGAAATGAAATTATTTTTGGATATCAGCAAAATAGAAACCCATTCATTGATCACCCTAACCTAGTTAACTTCTTGTGGGGCGAGAACACTGGTCTTAATTGGAATGAAAATTTATCGCTTGATGGAGCCGAAATGGATGAAATAATAATATTTCCCAACCCATCAAATGGAATTATTAGTTTTAGTAATGATATGCAAAATGAGGTTATCGAAATTTTTAATCTCAAGGGCCAAAATATTTACAATAAGTTAATTGATAATTCTAATAGTGTTAAACTAAATTTACCTTCTGGCACATATCTTCTTAGAAGTAATACTAAATCAGGCCTTTTTAATTCAAAAATAATTATCAAATAATATGAACTTATTATTTATATTTTTTGGTTTTTTATTATTGGTTGTAGGGGGTGAATTTGTTGTAAGATCATCAGTTGCAATCTCTCTTAAATTTAATATTTCAAGGTTTGTAATAGGAATGACAGTTGTCGCTTTTGCAACTTCACTACCAGAATTAATTGTGAGTATAAATGCCGCACTAAACGATTCACCTGCTATTGCAATTAATAATGTTATAGGATCAAATATTGCAAATATTGCACTTGTCTTATCTATTATTTCAATTTTAAGTTTTTTAAAAGTTGACAAGAATTTCTACAAAAGAGATTGGCCAATCATGTTTGGTTTTTCAATTTTATTAATGATTTTTTGTATCACCGATCAGATTTTAAATCTATTTGAAGGAGTCATTTTGGTTGCATCACTTTTCTTTTTTATTTATTACTCCCTAAAAAAATCAAATAATGAATCAATTGCAGATGATATAGATGATAAATTAGTTTCTGCTACAAATACCAAAATAATTATATGGCTAATTATCTCCACCGTATCTCTCTATTTTGGAGCTGAGTTCCTTGTTAATGGAGCAGTAAATTTTGCAAAGCAGATAAATATAAGTGAAGCTGTTATTTCGGTTTCCATAGTAGCAATAGGTACTAGTATTCCGGAGCTTGCAGCATCCCTTATTGCAATTGCAAAAAAAGAAAAAGGAATTTCTATTGGTAATTTAATCGGATCAAATATTTTTAATATAGGTTCAGTTTTGGGAATTACAGCAATTATCAAACCGATTCAAATAGCACAGGAAATTATAGAAAGAGATATAATTTGGATGTTATTTTTCACATTACTATTAATATTTATGGCAATATTACCCAAAAGGGATAATTTAGGAAAATTAAAGGGGTTCATCATACTTTTACTATATTTCACATTTATTACTCTGGCATTTATGTAAAAAAAAAAGGAACTGTTTTCACAATTCCTTTTAAACAAAATATCGATTTTTTAAGCCGATTTAACAGTTTTGATTATTCGGGCTGCAATCTTATATGGATCTGCATTTGAAGCAGGTCTTCTGTCTTCTAACCAGCCTTTATATCCCTTTTCAACTGTGATTATAGGTATTCTAATTGATGCACCTCTATCAGAGACTCCATAACTAAATTGATCGATTGATTGTGTTTCATGCAAACCTGTAAGTCTCATGTCATTGTATGCACCATAAACAGCTATATGCTCGTCAACTACCGGTCTAAATGCTTCACATATTTTTTCATAAGTTTCTTTTGACCCACACGTTCTAAGTATTTCGTTAGAAAAATTAGCATGCATACCTGAACCATTCCAGTCACCTTGAATAGGCTTTGGATGATATTCAATATAATAACCATAATCTTCGGTTAATCTATCAAGAATATATCTCGCAACCCAAAGTTGATCACCTGCCTTTTTAGCACCTTTTCCAAACACTTGAAATTCCCATTGCCCGCATGCAACCTCTTGATTAATTCCTTCGATATTAATCCCAGCTGCTAAACATATATCAGCATGATCTTCTACAAGCTGTCTTCCGTGAGTATTTTTTCCACCTACCGAACAATAGTAGAGTCCTTGTGGACCAGGATAACCTCCAGGAGGGAAACCAAGCGGAAGATCAGTATCAGTATCCATAATAAAATACTCTTGCTCAAATCCAAACCAAAAATCATCATCGTCATCATCTATTGTGGCTCTACCGTTTGAAGCATGTGGAGTACCGTCAGGATTCATAACTTCAGTCATTACAAGAAATCCATTTTCTCTGGTCGGATCAGGAAATATTGCAACAGGTTTTAATAAACAGTCCGAAGAACCACCTTCTGCTTGTTGGGTTGAACTACCGTCAAATGCCCAAACTGGACAACTTTCAAGTTTTCCGTCAAAATCTTTTAACATTTTTGTTTTACTTCGCATGTTCTGCGTTGGAACATATCCATCTAACCAAATATATTCTAATTTTGCTGTACTCATTTTTAATTTTTTCTTTAGTTAATTATTGATTTTAATTGATTGCATAATATATAAATAAAATTAAAAATCGTTAAGAATTATTTTTTGATTTTAAGTCTTTTTTATAAACATTGTAATAACTAGTTCCATCCCATATAAATAATGTAAAAAAAGACTCTCAATATAACTTATTGTTAATAACATATTTTTGTTTTTTTTCATTTTAAAAATCTTATCGTCTTCATATGTTAATTTTTAATGTTTTCTTTAATACTTTTGTGATCTAATTACCTCCATTTTAATGAATAATTCATCACAAAAATATATGCTTCGCGGAGTCTCTGCTTCTAAGGAAGATGTACATAATGCGATAAAGAACATTGACAAAGGCTTATTTCCAAAAGCTTTTTGTAAAATTGTTCCAGACTTTTTAACCCAAAGTGAAGACCACTGTATTGTAATGCATGCTGATGGGGCAGGTACCAAGAGTTCGTTGGCTTATATGTACTGGAAGGAAACTGGTGACCTTTCTGTATGGAAAGGCATTGCCCAAGATGCACTGATAATGAATATTGATGATCTGATATGTGTAGGTGCAACTGACAATATTTTGCTTTCTTCTACTATCGGTAGAAATAAAAATTTAATAACTGGAGATGTAATTTCTTCAATTATAAACGGTACCAAAGAAATTGTTGAAGAATTAAATCAAAATGATATTAATGTGTATATGACAGGGGGAGAAACTGCTGATGTTGGAGATATTGTAAGAACTATTATTGTAGATAGTACAGTCGTAGCTAGAATGAATAAAGATGACGTAATTGATAATTCAAATATCAAAGATGGTAATATTATTATTGGGCTAGCTTCCTACGGCAAGTCTAGTTATGAAAAAGTCTATAATAGCGGAATGGGTAGCAATGGACTAACATCTGCAAGACACGATGTTTTTTCAAAGCTTCTAGCTGAAAAATACCCTGAAAGTTTTGATCCGCGTTTACCTGGTGAACTTGTATATTCTGGTACTAAAGAATTAACTGATAAATTTGATGAAGTAGAGCTAGATGCTGGAAAATTGGTTTTGTCTCCAACAAGGACATATGCACCTGTGATAAAAAAGATTTTAAAACAAATTGGTAATAAAAATATTAATGGAATTGTCCATTGCAGCGGGGGTGCGCAGACTAAAATATTACATTTTATTTCTGACAATTTACATGTGATAAAGGATAGCTTATTCGAACTTCCCTTTTTATTTAGGTTAATCCAAAGTGAATCAAACACAGACTGGAAAGAAATGTACAAGGTATTTAACTGTGGACATAGAATGGAGCTTTACGTTGATCCAAAATTTGCTGATAAAATTATTACTATATCGCAGTCTTTCAATATCGAAGCAAAAATTATCGGAAGAGTAGAAAAATCAAAATCTAAAAAATTATCAATTAAATCAGAATTTGGTGAGTTTAATTATTAAATTACACCAACTGCCGAAAAAAAATATTTAGGTGTTAGAGAAATTAAAATTAATTGAAAATAGGTTTGCTGAAATAAATGAGTTAATCATTCAGCCTGATATTATTTCAGATCAAAAAAAATATATTCAAATTTCCAAAGAGTATAAAGAGATCAAAAAAATTATTGATAAAGGTAATGAGTATAAAAATATTTTATCCAACAAATCAGAGGCACAAGATATTATCTCTAGTGAAAATGATCAGGAGATGATTGAAATGGCAGAAATGCAATTAGAAGAAGCCGAAAATGCCATCCCTAAAATTGAAGAAGATTTAAAATTATTATTAATTCCTAAAGATCCTGACGACTCAAAAAACGTTGTTGTTGAGATCAGAGCTGGAACGGGGGGAGATGAAGCAAGTATTTTTGCAGGTGATTTATATAGAATGTACACAAAATTTTCAGAGTCTAAGAAATGGTCTGTCAATCTTGTTGATGTGAGTGAAGGAACTTCAGGTGGATATAAAGAGGTTATTTTTGAGGTAAATGGAGAAGATGTTTATGGTCACTTAAAATTTGAAGCCGGTGTTCATCGTGTACAAAGAGTTCCTCAGACTGAGACCCAGGGTAGGGTACACACGAGCGCAGCCACTGTGATTGTACTGCCGGAAGCAGAAGAATTTGACGTGGAATTAGATATGCAAGAAGTAAGAATAGAACGAACTACCTCTACTGGCCCAGGTGGGCAATCTGTAAATACTACTTATTCAGCGATTAGGCTACATCACGAACCAACGGGTATAACAGTGAGTTGTCAAGACCAAAAATCTCAACACAAAAATCTAGACAAAGCCTTAAAAGTATTAAGAACTCGTTTATATGAATTAGAGGTCGAAAAAAGAAGGCAAGCAGATTCATTAAAAAGAAAAAGTATGGTTTCATCAGGTGATAGAAGTGCAAAAATCAGAACATACAATTATCCTCAAGGGAGGGTTACAGAGCATAGAATTGGTTTAACACTATATGATTTAACAAAAATTATAAACGGAGATATCCATAAAATTATTGATGAGTTGATGTTGGCTGAAAATTCTGAAATTTTAAAAGCAAATAATTAAAAATGAAACTTAGTGATCTAATACTAGAAATAAAAAATAAAGATTCTTTTTTGTGCATTGGTTTAGATACTGATATAAATAAAATTCCAAAGTTTCTTTTAAATGAAGAGGATCCAATTTTTTTATTTAATAAGTCTATTATTGATAAAACTAACCCTTATTGTGTTGCCTATAAGATTAATACTGCATTTTATGAATCTTTAGGAACCTCAGGTTGGGTATCAATGAAAAGAACAATCGATTATATTAATAAAAACTTCCCAGAAATATTTACTATAGCTGACGCAAAAAGGGGAGATATTGGTAATACGAGTAAGATGTATGCCCAGACTTTTTTTGGAAATATGAATTTTGATAGTGTAACAATTAATCCGTATATGGGTTCTGATTCTGTAAAACCTTTTTTAGAGTTTGAAAATAAGATTTCTGTTTTATTAGGTTTAACCTCAAATATTGGTGCTTTAGATATTCAATTAAAAAAGGCAAATAAAGATTATGTTTTCATTGAGATGATTAAGTCTTCAATGATTTGGGGTAATGAAGATAATATGATGTATGTTGTAGGTGCAACTAAACCTCAGTACATAGAAAAAATAAGGAAATTAATTCCTAGTCATTTTTTGTTAATACCTGGTGTTGGTGCTCAGGGAGGGGATTTAAATGAAATATGTAAATATGCTATGAATGATAATATAGGAATTTTAGTGAATTCTTCAAGATCAATAATTTATGCATCAAATGATAAAAATTTTGCTCATTCTGCAGCTAATGAATCTATCAAGCTACAAAAACAAATGAAAATAATTTTGTCACAAAAAAATGAATTGGAATTGTAAACATACTTGGAAAAAAGCATCTATTAACACTCTTTGGTGTTTACTTGGATGTAGTATTGGTGACTTTGGAACAATATTTTATTTTCAAACAGTTGAGCATTCATTATTGACCTGGCAAATCATGGGATTAGCCATAACAAATGGACTGTTGACAAGTATTTTACTTGAAACATTAATTCTTTTTCGACAAATGAACTTTAGGGAAGCATTCAAAGTTGCAGTTGGTATGAGTTTTATCAGCATGATAGCTATGGAAGCATCTATGAATATTATAGATGTTATTCTTACAGGTGGTGCAAAATTGACTTGGTGGGTTATCCCAATTATGTTATTAGCTGGGTTTATAACGCCACTACCTTACAATTATTATAGGTTAAAAAAATGGGGACATGGTTGCCACTAAAACTAAATAAACCAAGTTGATTTAATTTCCATTCTTTTTCAGCTTTTTATATATTTTCTTAATTTATTTTGATGGAACGGAAATATTATCGCCTAAAAATATAGCATTAAGGAATAATTTATTTGTTCCATACCAAGTTCCTCTAAAGTTTGGATTATCAGCAAATAATATTGCTCTACCCAATCCAATTTTAGAAACAATTAGCGAAGCTGAACCTGGAATAAAATCTCTTTTATTTAATTCAGAAATATATCCATCAATGTGAAATTCATCAGAGTAAGTTGCTACAGAAGAATAATCGTCTTTGGTTTTATTTATAAATACATTATTATTTTTATATACGGGTATTGATTTATCATGATATCCAAAGGCAAGGGGATGGGTCAAATCCAAATCAGTATTAAGTATTACACCACCAATTCTTTCTCTTCCGATATACTCACTAGCATCTACATATCTTTTTCTTGAATAAGTAGTGTCATTTTCTGATTTAACCAAAGTTTCATTGATCAGTTCATTATTAATAGCCCAACTTGATCCTCCAGCAATTGTAATAAGTGTATTTCCGTCTCCAATCCAATTTCCAATTTTATCAATCTGTTTTTTATCCAATTGATTGTATGACCCCGAAACCATAACTAAAGTTGTATACTTATCTAATGAAATTCTATCAAATTGGTCAAGTTTAATTTTGGTAAGAGGTAACCCCACTCGTGTATCTAACAGGTGCCATACCTCACCAGCTTCATAGGAATTCACACCTTCTCCTATAAGCATTGCAACCTTTACTGGCTTATTAATTCTAAAATTATTACTCCCAAGATCAATACCATTTATACTGTACCCAGACTCAGAATTATAAACTGGTACTTCAAATTTTTCTTGCATTTCTTTAATAATTGAAAATAATTTTTCGGAAGATATTTTTTGTTTACTTACAGGGATTAAAACTGAACCATAATTAAATTCTTTAACCGAATTTGTTCCGTTAACTTTTACAGTGAATGGCTTGAATGCTGAATAAGTTATAATTTCATTTTTTTGTAAAAGGTTAAGCGCGGCAGCAGCATTGTAGTCATCCCAATCTAAAATATATGCATAGTTTGACTTATTAACCTTGATGTTTTTTATAAAATTTTCAGTCCTCTTTATTTCAGATTCTCCAAAAAAACTTTTTAATTTCTTAGACTTCATATTGTATATGTTAGAAACACTCCATGCAGATGCATCATAAAATACACTATCAACGTATTTACTATGTGTTTCAAAGAAGTTTTTTACCATCCTTGACTGTCCTTGATTCACAGGAACTACAAACCTACCTTTGCTATTAAAGACCTTAATTTTGTGAAGTAAAAGTTTATCGATGAAGGCTTTGTTTCTGTTTTGATCATACATGTCTCCAAACTCATATGCTTTTATTTTTTCATCTTTGAATTCATTCACTGATGAATTAAAAAACCTTCTTTGATAATCTCTTAACAGATCTTTGTTGTCTACTGCTGCTTCAACAGTAGCGATACTTGATAAATATTGATTTCTTATTGTAAACCCAAAAGACATTGAGCCGTAATTTGTTTCTTGTAGATGTCCTCTAGAACTTGCTTGTTCAAACAAGATAGCTACAGCTCCCTGAACATCAGGATATGAAGAGCCGTAACCAGGGTAGGTTTCATCAAAAGATTCTTTGGTATAATAAAATGATCCAATACTGTCTAGGGCTTTCACATAGTATTCTGCAAAAATTGGACTTAAAACGCTATAGTTTTCATCTGGAATTAATGGTTTCAAAGAAGCATTTCTTTTCATTGGTTCAAAAAAGTAATTACTATTTGTTCCCATTTCATGAAAATCAGTAACCACATTTGGGTACCAACTATGATACCATTTAAGTTTTCCTCTACTCTCGGGGTTAATTGCTAACAACCAATCTCTATTTAAATCAAACCAATAGTGATTTGTTCTTCCTTTTGGCCACATTTCATTATGTTCAGCATCATTACTATCAGCAACAAGATTTATGGATTTGTATTGATTTGCCCATTGTGAATGTCTGTCTCTTCCATCTGGGTTAATTGTTGCGTCAATAAAAACTACTGAGTTTTCAATTAATCTTTTAATTTTAGTATTTTCTGATGCTACTAATGTGTATGCGGCTAATATTGCAGCTTCGGCACTTGAAGGTTCATTCCCGTGCACCCCGTAACCAAGATTAATTATCACTGGTAAATTTTTATCGACTTTAAGATTATTTTTGGGTACCGTATATTTAATATGCTCGCGTTTTATTTTGTCAAGATTAATCAAGTTATTTTTTGAGGATACTGTAAGCATAATAAGATCCCTTCCTTCATGAGACTCACCGTATTTAATTATTTCAGCTTTTTCAGAGGTATAAGACAAATAATTTAAATAAGCAACAATTAAATCATGGCGTGTATGTTCGAAACCAATTTCATATCCTAGAAATTCCTCTGGACTTTGTATATTTTCATTGTATGGGCCATTATTTTTTAAATAATAGTCTTGAGCAATTAGATTATTTAAACATAAAAGTAATGTAGTTAAATTAAGTATTAATCTCATAATTTTGAATTTTGGGGAATGATAAATTTAATAATTAAAATTTATTGATTCGATTTTGAAGTATATTTTTAATTTTACAAACTATGAGAACTTTGTTATCATTAGTCATTATTTTTTCTTTTTCTTGTAGAGATGAGAAAAGATACCAAGATGAAAATTTAAATGAATATCAAAGGCAGGTAAATAATTATTTTAAAGATGCATCAGTATCCCCCTTAAAGCCAAAAGATTTAAAAAATTTTCAAGGATTAGATTTTTTTGAGTTTGATTCCATATATGTTGTAAAAGCTAAAATTGAAGAAACAAAAGAAAGTCTTCCTTTTAAAATGAAAACAACCACTGATATTCCTGCTCATGTAAGAAAATATGCTGATTTATTTTTTCAGATAACAGATAAAGAATTTGAATTATCGGTTTATGAAAATCTTGAATATGAAGGAGTAGAGGGATATGAAAATTATTTATTTCTTCCTTTTTTGGATGAAACTAACGAAAATGAAACCTACGGAGGGGGAAGATATTTAGATTTGTTCCTTAATGGAACTGACTCAATAATTATTGATTTTAATAAAGCATATAATCCTAAGTGCGTTTATGATGAGAATTTCTCGTGTCCAATTGTTCCGAGAAAAAATTTCCTAAATACCAGAATCAAAGCCGGAGTTAAAAATTTTATTAAGAATTAATTTTAAATATTCTTTGTTAGGTATAATCCGATAAAAACAGCTAAAACCCCGATTAGAAAAGATCCGATAGTATAAACAGAAAAGTTAAATATTTCCCCGTTTTTTATTAATTCTAAGTTTTCATTAGCAAAAGCTGAAAATGTTGTGAATCCCCCACAAAACCCTGTAACTAATAAAAGTGTCTGGCTACTATTTAGGGCATTTTCTTTTTGAGCATATCCAAGTATAATCCCCATCAATAAACATCCTATAATATTCACAGTAAAAGTTCCATAGGGTAAGACTTTTGAATATTGACTCATAACATTAGAAATCAAATATCTTAGCCCACTTCCAAGACCACCACCCAAAAAAACTAATAGAAAACCTTTCATAAATTTATACTGTCTAATTTACTGTTAATACTTTGATTATAATTCTTAAAAAAGAAATCTTTTTTTTAGTTAAGTTAGCTTAAACAAAAATAAATTTTATAGCTGCTATCAAGCCAATAAATCCAATAAATGCTAGTAAAACCCAGGCACTTCCTTTATAGTATTTTTTGTGAAGTTTAGCATCTTTTTTATAAGCTATAAATAAAATTATAGAGAAGCATATAGTAAATAATAATGCAAAAATTAATTGACCTTGTGAAAACATTTTTTTTTGCGAAACTAATAAATATTAAAATAAATTAATATCATGAAAGACAAAATATTAGCTGTTAAAGAATTTCATAAGGCATTTAAACTTGATTATTTAGATCAACCAGAAGCGGATTTGGGTATCAATAAAAACAATTTGCGTTTCAATTTAATGAAAGAAGAAAACGAAGAGTACCTAGAAGCTGCTAATAATAACGATTTGGTTGAAGTTGCCGATGCTCTTGGTGACATGCTTTATATTCTTTGTGGTACTATTATAGAGCACGGAATGCAACATAAAATCGATGAGGTATTTATTGAGATACAAAATAGTAATATGAGTAAATTAGGTGATGATGGCAATCCGATATATCGAGAGGACGGTAAAGTTTTAAAAGGACCCAATTATTTTAAACCTGATATCAAGGGAATTCTAAATAATTAAACCTTGAATCTCCAATTGTGCGGATCGTCAAGTTCATTGGTTTGTATTCCAACTAAATTTCCTTTTAATCTTTCAGCATAAGAATCATTTTGTGTCTCTAATTCATAAAGATCTCCTTTATGTTGAAACGCCTTTATTTCACTAACCACAGCTGCTGTTCCAGTTCCAAAAATCTCTTTTAGGCTGCCGTTTTTTGCTGCCGTTTTTAATTCCTCAATTTTTAGTTTATTAATCTCAACAGAAATTCCGTTATCTTTTGCTATTTGAATGATACTTTTCCTGGTTACTCCATCTAGAATTGTATCAGTAGTTGGAGCGGTTATTAGTGTATCATTGATTCTAAAAAATACGTTCATAGTACCTGCTTCTTCCAAATAGTTATGTTCGTTTGAATCTGTCCATATTATTTGGTCAAAACCTTCCTCTTTAGCAAGATTTGTTGGATAGAACTGACCAGCATAGTTACCCGCTGCTTTAGCATATCCTACACCGCCAGAAGCAGCTCTACTAAACTTGTCAGCTACTTTAACCTTCAATTTTTTGGTGTAATATAGGGTTGCTGGTGCGCAAATGATCATAAACTTATAGCTTTTTGAAGGAACGGCTTGAATAGCATATTCATTTCCGATAACAAAAGGCCTTATATAAAGTGATCTCCCTTCTCCTTGTTTAATCCAATCCCTATCAAGGTCAACGAGTTTTGTAAGTGCCTCAAAAAATAAATCCTTTGGAAATTCAGGAATCGCCATTCTTACTGCAGACCTATTGATTCTTTCAAAATTTTGATCAGGTCTGAATAACCAAACCTCATCTTTTTTGTCTTTGTATGCCTTCATTCCCTCAAAAATAGCTTGACCATAATGAAATACACTTGCCGAGGGTTCAACCGAAATAGTTTGGTAGGGTTTAATTATTGGATTTATCCATTTACCGTCAATAAAATCACATTCAAACATGTGATCTGTGAATACAGATCCAAACGAAAAGTTATTAAAATCTACATCCTGTATTTTACTTTTTTCAGTTTTTAAAATTTTCAAATTGTGGTCCATATTAAAAGGAATAAAATTCATGCAAAATTAATCATTTAAATTATATTTACTTCAACTTTATAAATAAATGAAAATATTAATCACTGGCGCAACTGGACTGATTGGATCTCAAATTGTGGAAGATTGTCTTAAAAGAAATATTAAGATAAATTTTTTAACAACTAGCAAGAGGAAAATTAATAGTCTGTTTAATTGTAAAGGTTTTTATTGGAACCCTGAAAAAAATATTATTGACCTTTCGTGTTTTGAAGGTGTTAGTGTCATAATTAACCTGTCTGGTGCATCTATTTTTAGACTTTGGACCAAAACAAATAAAAGAATTATACTTAGCAGTAGGGTAAATAGCTTGAGATTTTTAAAGAATACATTAATAAAAAATAAAATAAAGATTGATTCCATTGTTTCGGCAAGTGGAATTGGAGCTTACCCAACTTCTTATGACAATGAATACGATGAAAATGAGATTGAAAGAAGTAAATATTTTTTAGCAGATGTGATAAAGGAGTGGGAACAAGCTACAAATTCCTTTAATGATATTATTAAAAATGTTTCTATAATTAGGATTGGATTGGTTTTGTCAAAAAAAGGAGGTGTATTAAAACAAACGATTCAGCCTATGTCATTTGGTTTTGGTGTTTATTTTGGGTCTGGTAAGCAATGGCAATCGTGGATTCATATAAATGATATTTCTGGAATATTTTTGCATGCCGTTTATATGAAATTAAATGGTATTTACAATGGTGTTGCGCCAAATCCCATTTCAAATTTTACATTTACCAAAACCATTTCAAAAATTAGAGGTAATGTTTATTTTTTAATGCCTGTTCCAAAACTATTTTTCAAAATTATTTTTGGAAAAATGCATACTATCCTTTTTAAAAGTCAAAAGATATCTAGTGAAAAAATTTCATCAACTAGTTATAAGTTTCATTTTACTGATATTGAAAGCGCACTGATAAATATTTTAAAGTGACATTTTGGCATTAATTTTAATGTGGCTTCAATTTTGTACTAAACTTTAAAAAAATAACAATGTCTAAAAAGAAATCTAATAAAAAACTTGATAAGGATGAAAAAATCGATCCTGTTGAAAAACAGACAGATGAAATTAATCTTGAAGATGAGATCAAACTAGAGAAAGATAAGTTTTTAAGGCTTTTTGCTGAGTTTGAGAATTACAAGAGAAGGACTGCCAAAGAGAGGATTGAATTATTTTCTACAGCAAGTGAAGAAGTAATGATTTCTTTACTTCCAGTTTTAGACGATTTTGACAGAGCTTCAATTGAGATTGAAAAAGATAAAGACAATGAAATTTTAAAAGGTATTGTTTTAATTAAAAATAAACTTTATGATTCATTAAAATCTAAGGGGCTAAGCCTGATTGAAATAAATAAAGGTGACGAATTTAACGCTGATCATCATGAGGCAGTTACTCAGATTGATTCACCTGATAAAAATATGAAAGGTAAAATAATCGATATAATTGAAAAGGGTTACAAGTTGGGAGAAAAAGTAATTAGGTATCCAAAGGTTGTAATAGGTAAATAAAATGAAAGAAGATTATTACAAAATATTAGGTGTAAGTAAAGGAGCTTCTGCTTCGGAAATAAAAAAAGCTTACAGAAAAATGGCGATAAAGTATCATCCAGACAAAAATCCTGGGGATAGTGCTGCAGAGGAAAAATTTAAAGAGGCTGCTGAAGCTTATGATGTATTAAGTAATCCTGAAAAAAAATCAAGATATGATCAGTTTGGTCATCAGGCTTTTCAAGGTGGTGGAGCAGGTTTCGGAGGCGGAATGAATATGGATGACATATTTAGCCAATTTGGAGATATTTTTGGAGGTGCTTTTGGTGGCTTTGGAGGCTTTGGAGGGGGACAAGGCAGACGGGTAGTAAAAGGTAGTAATTTAAGAGTTCGTGTAAATCTAACCCTAGATGAAATCTGTAACGGAGTAGAGAAAAAAATAAAAGTAAAAAGGAAAGTGTTAGCTTCCGGTGCAACTTTTAAGACATGCCCGCAATGTAATGGTAAGGGACAGGTTACTCGTGTAACGAATACGATTCTGGGAAGAATGCAAACGTCTTCAACATGTCCTAGTTGTTCTGGCTCAGGTCAGGTTATTGATAATAGACCAAACGGAGCAGATGAAAATGGAATGATTTCCAAAGAGGAAACGGTTAAAATACCCATTCCGGCTGGAGTCGTAGATGATATGCAGCTAAAGGTTAGTGGTAAAGGAAACGAAGCTCCAGGTAATGGAATTAGTGGTGACTTATTAGTTGTAATTAACGAAGTTCCTCATAAAAATTTACAAAGGGAAGGTGATAATTTACATTATGAATTATATGTAAGTATTCCAGATGCCATATTAGGAACTAACAAAGAAATTGAAACGGTTTCAGGAAAAGTCAGAATTAAAATAGAATCAGGAATGCAGTCTGGTAAAATTTTAAGACTGAGAGGAAAAGGTATCCCAAGTATAAATGGTTATGGTAGTGGAGATTTACTGGTTCATGTAAATGTTTGGACTCCTAAAACATTGGATAAAAAGCAAAAACAATTTTTTGAATCAATGACCGATAACGAGCATTTTGAACCAAAGCCAGAAAGTTCAGAAAAGTCTTTTTTTGACAGGGTTAAAGACATGTTTTCATAGTTGTTTCTTAAAGTTTTATTAAATATTTATTCATACTCCCAATTCTAGGGTGAATAACACTATATTTAGAAAAACCAATTTTAGATGAATAATATCCTATCTATTGACTCTGTTTCCAAACACTACGGAAATTTTACAGCACTAAATGATGTTTCAATAAATATTCCAGAGGGATCAATTTTTGGACTATTAGGTCCAAACGGAGCTGGAAAAACAACTTTGATTAGAATAATTAATCAAATTACCCAACCCGATTCTGGAAAGGTTTTTTTTAATAACTCTGAATTAAAACCAAGTCATATTAAAAATATAGGCTACTTACCGGAAGAAAGGGGTTTATATCCTAAAATGAAAATTGGAGAACAGGCTATATACTTGGCACAATTAAAAGGATTAGACAGATCTGTTGCTAAATCTGAATTAAATAAATGGTTTGAAAAATTTGAAATTTCTGATTGGTGGGATAAAAAAGTAACGGAACTATCTAAGGGGATGGCTCAAAAGGTTCAGTTCATTGTTACCGTGTTACACAAACCTAAGTTATTGATCTTTGATGAACCATTTTCTGGATTTGACCCAATCAATGCAAATCTTATAAAGGATGAAATTTTGGAATTACGAAAACAAGGTGCTACTATAATTTTTTCAACCCATAGAATGGAGTCCGTTGAAGAATTATGTGAAGATATAGCACTAATAAATAAATCAAATAAGATCTTAGACGGAAAATTAGATAATATTAAGGCAAAATTTAAATCAAATACATTTGAAATTGCAGTTAATACATCTAATGTTGGTCATTTAAAAAACCAATTAAACACACTTTACAATACTAGTACTCCAACTTTTAAAACCCTAGGTGATAATTTAAGATTAAATATTAATCTCAAACCTACTCAGAAATCAAATGAATTACTAAAAATTTTAAATGACAATGGAGAGGTTATTCACTTTAAAGAAGTAATTCCTAGTGCAAGTGAAATATTCATTAACTCTGTAAAAAATAATTAATATGGGTCATTTTACTCTTATAACAACTCGTGAATATTTAAATAAGATAACAAATAAGACATTTATTTTATCTACATTCTTGACTCCCCTTTTTATTGTAGGTTTAATTTTTTTTCTAGGTTATTTGTCAAGTTTAAATAATGAAACAGTTAAAAATATTTCTGTTGTTGATGAAACCGGATTTGTATATGAAAATTTAAATTCATCAGAATTTTTGAAATATAACCTTTTAGAAAATTTTTCATTTGAGGAAGCAAAAACTATTTCTGAAACAAAATCTGATTACGGTCTTATACATATACCAAATCTTGATTCTCCAAAAGCAATCGCAGACTCTATTTCTTTTATTTCAGAAGACTCCCCATCATTTACCTTGATTAATAACATCGAAACTCAGCTTGAAAGAATATTGACAAGCAAAAATTTTAAAATTGAAGGACTAGATATCAACCAAATAAACAATTCTAAGGTTTATGTTAGCTTATTTCAAGAAACTTTCGAGGGTGAAAAAACAACAAAAACTGACGGTTTTCTTAAGATGTTTTTTGGTATGTTTTTAGGATTGCTGTTATATATATTTATTTTCGCTTATGGAAGTATGATAATGATGAGTGTAATTGAAGAGAAGACAAATAGAATTGTTGAAATAGTAATTTCATCTGTTAAGCCTTTTCAGCTAATGACAGGGAAAATAATAGGAACATCCCTTGCAGGACTTACTCAATTCATTGTTTGGGGATTTTTATTTTTTGTTTTTTCTACAATAGTTACATCAATATTTGGCATAACATCAATGCCAAGCAATGCAGGTAATGCATCAATTATGTTAAGCGCATCTCAAGACAGCGGGATTTCATCTGATTCTTTAGAAATGATTGCAGCTTTTATTAACTTACCACTCACCAATATTTTGATAGCCTTTTTGTTTTATTTTTTAGGCGGCTATCTTCTTTATTCATCTATTTTTGCTGCTATTGGTGCTGCAGTTGATAATCAAACCGATGCACAACAGTTTCTTATGCCAATAACAATTGTTTTAATTGTTGCATTATATGCTGGGATTCTAACCGTTCCAGAAGATCCAAATGGGATTGTTGCTCAAATATTTTCTTTTATTCCGTTAACATCTCCCATTGTGATGATGATGAGAATTCCCTACGGAGTTCCAATTTTTGAACAAATAATTTCAATTACAATTTTATTTTTATCCGTTATTTTAATAATTTGGATTGCAGCAAAGATTTACAGAATAGGTATTTTAATGTATGGAAAAAAGCCGTCATACAAAGAATTAATAAAATGGCTTAAATACTGATTAAATTATGTCAAAAATATTAATTATCGAAGATGAACCAGCTATTAGAAGAGTCCTGGTCAAAATATTAGCTGAAGAGGATAAGTCTCACCAAATTGATGAGGCAGAAAACGGAATAGAAGCAATTAATAGGATTAAAAAAGAGTCTTATGATTTAATTATTTCAGATATAAAAATGCCTAAAGTTGACGGTATGGAGGTATTAGATTTCTCAAAAAAAAACACCCCTGAGACACCAATTATAATGATTTCAGGTCATGGCGATTTAGAACTTGCAGTTGATTCCATGAAGAAAGGTGCGTTTGACTATATTTCTAAACCTCCAGATTTAAACAGACTACTAACTACAGTAAGAAATGCATTAGACAGAAAACAATTAGTTGTTGAAAATAAATTGCTTCGAAAAAAAATTAGCAAAAATTTTGAAATGATAGGAAAAAGTAAGGCTATAAATCAAATAAAAGATCTTGTTGATAAAGTTTCCGAAACTGATGCTAAAATCTTAGTTAATGGGCCCAATGGTTCTGGAAAAGAATTAGTTGCGAAATCAATTCATAATCTAAGTAAGCGAGCACATCAGCCCCTAATTGAAGTTAATTGTGCCGCTATACCAAGTGAATTAATAGAAAGTGAATTATTTGGTCATGTAAAAGGATCATTTACCGGAGCGATTAAAGATAAAATAGGAAAGTTTGAAGCAGCTCATAATGGAACAATATTTTTAGATGAAATTGGAGATATGAGCTTGTCAGCTCAAGCTAAAGTTTTAAGAGTATTACAAGATAATTGTATTCAAAAGGTTGGAGGTGCAAAAGATATTAAAATTGATGTAAGAGTAATAGCAGCTACAAATAAAGACTTAAAAAACGAGATTAAGGAAGGTAAATTTAGAGAAGATTTGTACCATCGTTTAGCAGTAATTATTATAGATGTCCCTCCTTTAAACTCTAGAAAAGATGATATCCCGTTATTAATTGATCATTTTTCAAAAAATATAGCTGATGCACAAGGCTCAAAAGTTAGAAAATTTTCAAAAAAGGCTATTGATTTAATGAAAAAAAACGATTGGTCTGGTAATGTTAGAGAATTAAGAAATGTCATAGAGAGACTTATCATTCTTGGAGATAAGGAAATTTCTGAAAAAAATGTAAAAGATTTTATCAAAATATAAGATGAGGTATATTATAATTTTATTAATTTCTCTGTGTACATATTCCCAGACTGATGAAAAGGTAATAAGAGATATTTATACAAATTCTCTTACAAATGGTAAAAGCTATGAGTGGCTAGATTATTTATCCAATCAGATTGGGGGTAGACTCTCTGGCTCTTTGAACGCTGAAAGAGCGGTTAACTGGACTAAGTCAGAAATGGAATTAATGGGTCTTGATAAAGTATGGCTTCAGCCCGTAATGGTTCCAAAATGGGTTAGGGGTGCTCCAGAATTTGCCTATATAGAAACTGCACCTGGAAAAACTACTCAAGTCAACATATGTGCTCTTGGCGGTTCTATTTCAACTCCTGCTGCAGGGCTTAAGGCAAAAGTGGTTGAGGTAAAAAGTTTTGAAGAGCTTGAAAAATTGGGTAGGGATAAAATCCAAGGAAAAATTGTTTTTTATAACAGACCTATGGATGCGACCTTGATTGATACATTTAAGGCATACGGTGGTTGCGTGGATCAAAGATATGAAGGAGCTGTTAATGCAATAGAATACGGAGCTTCTGCTGTCATTGTTAGATCGATGAATTTAGCTATCGACGATTCGCCACACACAGGTAGTATGACCTATGGAAAAATTCCAGTAATTGATAGGATCCCCTCCGCAGCCATCAGTACAAAAGATGCAGATTTATTAAGTTCAATGCTTAAAATGGATAATGACATCAAATTTTATTTCAAACAAAATTGTAAGCAATTGGATGATGTATTATCGCATAATGTAATTGGTGAAATTACTGGCTCAGAATTTCCTGATGAATATGTTTTGGTAGGAGGACATTTAGATTCCTGGGATATTGGGGATGGCTCTCATGATGATGGAGCTGGATGTGTACAATCAATGGATGTTTTAAGATTATTTAAAATTTCTGGAATAACTCCTAAAAGAAGTATAAGAGTTGTTTTGTTCATGAATGAGGAAAATGGACTTAGAGGAGGTAAAAAATATGCGGAGGAAGCTTTCAGAAAAGGGGAAAATCACATTTTTGCTCTCGAAAGTGACGCTGGTGCATTTACTCCAAGAGGTTTTTATTTTGACTCAGATGAAGCTAATTTTTCCCAAATACAAAGTTGGAAAAAATTATTTAAACCTTATTTAATTCACTTTTTTGAATTAGGAGGTAGTGGGGCAGACATCGGACCATTGAAAACTCCTGATAATGTGTTAAGTGGTCTCAAACCAGATTCTCAAAGATATTTTGATCATCATCACTCTGAAAATGATACTTTTGAAACGATTCATAAAAGAGAGCTTGAGCTAGGTGCAGCAACTATGACCGCCTTGATCTATTTAATTGATAAGTACGGGCTAGTTTCAAAACCCAAACTTTGAATGGAATTTACTTCTTAAAACTTACAATTGCTTGTCTTATTTTTACTAATCTTTCCAGAAGGCCCTCAAGATCATTTAATGGCAACATATTTTTTCCGTCACTAAGTGCCTGAGTTGGATCAAAATGTGTTTCTATAAATAGACCATCAATATCATTCACAATCCCGCCCCTTGCTATTGTTTCAATCATTTCGGGTAATCCACCAGTTACTCCACTGGTTTGATTGGGTTTTTGCAATGAATGAGTCACATCAAGAACAGTAGTTGCATAGGATTTCATAATCGGAATTCCTCTAAAATCAACTATTAAATCTTGATAGCCAAACATTGTTCCTCTATCAGTAATCATTACTTTTTCATTGCCAGATTCAATTATTTTACCAACAGCAAACTGCATGCTTTCAGGACTCATAAATTGTCCTTTTTTTAAATTTATTACCTTTCCTGTCTTAGCAGCGGCAACAAGAATATCTGTTTGCCGAACTAAAAAAGCTGGAATTTGAAGAATATCTACATAATTAGCGGCTAACTTCGCATCGTCAACAGAATGAATATCGGTAATAACAGGAATCTTAAAATTAGCACCTATTTTTTTTAAAATCTCAAGTGCTTTTTCATCTCCAATCCCAGTAAAACTATCTAGTCTACTACGATTTGCTTTTTTGAAACTTCCCTTGAAGATAAAGGGAATTTCTAAACGATCCGTAATTCTTATAATTTGACTAGCTATTTCTACAGCCATTTCTTCACTCTCAATAGCACAAGGTCCTGCTATGAGGAAAAAATTATCAGAAGATAAATTTTTGATATTTGGTACTTGATCAATATTCATTTAATCTTTTTTACAAATTTATCATTAAATAAATTAAATGTTCCTCACTTAACTAGTTAATAAAATGTGAAAATCTTAAAATTCTTAAGTTATACACTGATAATTAATTAAAATTATGATGATTTTTCAATAAAAAGCCCGATTTATCTACTATTTCACTAAAAATAAGACTCAAATTTTGCGTATTTATTAAAGTGCCATAAATCAGATATTTTTCAATTTCTTTCTGTTGGAAGAGGGTTTTTAGAAATATTGCCTTACCATATTTTCAATATTTTAAGATATTTTTAACATTTTGGCATATATTTTGTGTAATTTTGGTGTATAACAAATTAAACACTATATAATTATGGAAATGTTAAATTTTATTTTTGACGCCGCTTCTGTAGCTCCTGGTGACTTCACTGGGTTTACATTTTTTATCGGCTCAGTTTCAATGTTAGCTGCTACTGTGTGGTTTTTAATGCAACACGGTCAAGTTGACAAGAAATTTAAAGATTCAATGCTTGTTGCAGCACTAATTACTGGTATTGCAGCTGTGCATTATTTCTACATGAGAGAGCAGTGGGTTCTTACTGGAGAATCTCCAACTGAATTAAGGTACATAGACTGGATTCTTACTGTACCATTAATGGTTGTTGAATTTGCTCTTTTAACGGGTGTTGGAATGAGAAAATTATTCTGGGCATCTGTAGTAATGTTAGTAGCAGGATACTTCGGTGAATCTGGAGTTACTGGAATGTTAGATGCTCAAATTTGGGGTCTTATTTCTGGTGGTGCTTACTTCTATATGGCATATGAAGTTGGATGTTTAACCATTTTTGGTGGACCAACTGGTGCTGTAGGAACCGCATTAAACAGTGCATCTGGTAAAATACCATCTGCTGGTAGAATGTTACAATGGTACGTCCTTGTAGGATGGGCTATTTATCCGTTAGGTTACCTAATGGGAACTGATGCTGGAATGTGGTATGAAGGAATGTCTAATATTGCTTTAGACATGAACGTTGTTTACAATGTAGGTGATGCTATTAATAAAATTGGATTTGGTATGGCAGTTTGGTCTGCAGCTAGAAGCTAATTTATATTAATAAATAACTTTTAAGAAAAGGTGAGGTTTTTCCTCACCTTTTTTTTTATATTCATATAAAAACTAGCCATGGATGTCATATTGAAATCAAAGCTTATAGGTTTAATTTTAGCATTATCTATAATTTTCTTCGGTCTTGATAGTTCTTATTCAATTTTACTTTTTTTAATTGTTATGTTGTCTATTGGAATTCCACATGGTTCTGTTGATCATATCATAGCTTTTATAAATCCTGATGCCAGAAGGTTTAACAGTAAGTTAATTTTTTATATCATCTACTTATCTCTAATTATTATAAATATAGTATTATGGATAATTTCTCCTTTTTTAGGTCTCTTGATCTTTTTACTTATATCTTGCTATCATTTTGGAGAAACCCAGGTTTTAGGATATAATTCCACAGACAATAAGCTGCTTAATTTTGTAATCGGAGCTAATATTCTACTCTCTTTGTTTTTAAATAATATTATTGAATTACAAGGTATTCTTTACATACTACCTGAATTTTCTAATCTAGATTTGTCTAATTTTGATGGTGCATTTTTTCTTTTGATCTCAGTTGCTGTTTTAATGTTAAGTGTTACCAACTTTAATATCAAAAGAAAAGTTCCGTTATATGCTGAAATAACCATACTATACATGGTTTTTTATCACACAGACCTTTTAACTTCTTTTACATTATATTTTGGGTTTTGTCATTCCCTTCCAATGTTAATGTTAGAATTTGAGGAATTTAAAACTGATAATTTCATAAAATTTTACTTAAAGACCCTTCCTTTCACAATATTATCTTTAGTTTTTGGTTTTTTATTATATCATTTCAATAATGATTTACTGACAAGTGATAACCTCATTTTATTTGTGTTTATTATAATTTCAAGTTTGACATTACCTCATGTTTTTATCATGAAGGATTTTGTTAAGGATAAATAAAAATTATTATAATGGTTTCAATTGAAACTTATGAATCTAAATATAAATCTCAATGGGACAGTTTTATTGATGTGTCCAAGAATGCTACTTTTTTATTTAAAAGAGATTTTATGGATTATCATTCTTCTCGATTTCAAGATTCTTCTTTTTTAATTTTTAAAGATTTAGAGCTTGTTGCATTGTTTCCTGCTAATATAGAAGCTAAAAACTTATATTCTCATAAAGGATTAACTTACGGTGGATTAGTTGTCAAAGAAAATATTAAATTAAATGATTTCTTAGATATATTTAAAAGCTTATTAGAGTTCTGCAATAAAAACTCTTTTAAAAAATTATTTATTAAAGAGATACCCTCAATTTATAATTCAAATTTTTCTAATGAACTAGACTATTTATCATTTATAACCAACAGTAATATTTATCGTAAGGATATAATATCTGTTATTGAATTGAATAAAAAAATCAAAATTTCAAAAGATAGAGTTCAAGGTTATAAAAGAGGGGTGAAAAATAATTTAAAAATAGTTGAAACAGATAATTTCAAAGAATTTTGGAATAAAATTTTAAAACCCACTTTATCAAAAAAACATTCTGTTTCACCTGTTCATTCATTAGATGAAATTGAACAATTGAAATCCAATTTTGGAAAAAACATTAGACAATTTAATGTTTATCGTAAGGATAATATAGTTGCGGGAACAACTATTTTTCAAACAAAAAATGTTATTCATGTCCAATACATTGGATCTAATAATGATAAAAATATATTGGGTTCATTAGATTTTTTATTTTATAATTTAATTAATGATGCTTTTTCTGATTATAAATTTTTTGATTTTGGAACATCTAACGAAAAAGAAGGAAGAAAGATAAATAGTGGACTCCTATACTGGAAAGAGGGTTTTGGCGCTAGGTCAATAAGTCAAAATTTTTATGAAATCAATACTGCAGATTTTCAAAAATTAAATAATTTGATGATTTAGCTTATTTAAGCCAAAGTAATTTTCTGTAGTATAGATTTAAGAGCGTAAAGTGAATTATGTATGTTATAAAATAGGAAATTGAAACCCCAACAAAGCCATACATATCAATAAACAGATAACTTAATATTATAAATATAGCAGACCATTCAATTTGAAAGAAAACAAAGCTCTTTGTGTCTGCTTTTGAAATCATAATATTTCCTAGAACCCAACAATTAATTTTAATCACATCCCCAAGTAGGTGAAAAAATATTATTGCATTAATTAAAACAAATTCTTTTGAAAGTAAAATGTCAATAATTATATTTTTAGTTAAGTATACGCCTATTGTTATTATGATTATAATCGGAATCGTAACTTTCCAGATCTTAAACACTTCCTGTTTAAGTTTTTCATCGTTAACCTTTGAAAAAGTTGGGATCAGATAAAATTTAAATGTTGTTATTAAGAAGAGTAAATAAATTGCCGAAATCCTCCACATTGCTTCCCACGACCCGGCATAATCAGATCCAAACTCGTTATATATATGGTCGCGAATAATAAAAGTAGATATAATTAAACATGTTGGTCCTGCTATTGCCATAACAGAAAATTTCGATAATTTTTTTAAATTTTCTGTAATAAAAGATTCTAATATCCACTTGATTTTAAAAGGTCTATAGTAGATGTAAAACATAACATTAATTAAAAGAGATAAAATCTGATTTAATGCTAGAGCATAGAATGCACCAATTATCTCCATCTCTAAAACAAGAAGAATTATCACTATTGCTGATAAAATATTTGAAAATATATTTATTAGAACATAAAGCTCAATCTTTTTTAATCCATTATAAATCGACAGAAAACATGTATGTATTGACGCAGATATTACTGAACATATGAGGATTAAAAAATAAAAGTTTTGATTGAAGTTTATTTGAAGAAAATCCGAAACTTTTTCTTTAAAAACTAAAATTAGTCCCGAAACAACTAAAGCACTAAAAAAGTTAATTTTAAAACTTGTGCCAACAATACCCTTTAATTCAATTTCCTGTTTTTCAAATTCTGAAGTATACTTAATTATTCCATTTTCAATCCCAAATGAACTTATTGTATTACCTAACCTTAGAAAATCTTTTAATTGACCCATAAGAAACATCCCATTTGTACCAAGATAAACGGCTACAATTTTGGTAGAGATAAGCCTTGCAATAAGACTTATTGCAGTACTTAAACCTGATAAAAACGATGTTTTAATAAAATTCATTTTTTTATTATTAATTAAAATCTTCCCACTCAGAAAAGTTATAATTTAAACTACATTTTAGATCGTTGACATCTTTATAATAGATACTTCTTAAATATTCTCGAGTATGCTCATCTAGCTTTTTAAATTTTAACTCTTTCTTGAACCATTTTTCAATTATAAATTTCATAATATATTTTATATCTGATCTGCTTTTTTTTGGCAATAAATATTTAACATATTCGGTATATTTCATTTTTCCAGAAGAAGATTTTCTGATAAAATGATATGCACTTGGAAAAACTATTTTTCTTGTTTTATTAGACGCAATTTCTTTAATTTCATTTATTGGACTAACTCCAATAAAATCAAAACATTCGTTCAAAGTAGATAGTTTATTTTTTAATAATTCTTCAAAGGTTATTATTTTAATATTATCCTTGCCAAAATTATCTAAAAATCTATTTATCCATCTGTTATATAAGCCAAACTCATAATAATATTTCGGATAATCGTCATATTCTTCAAAATTAAATTCTGCCCTATTATTAATTATTTCATCAAGGTTATTTTTTTCTAAACCTAAACCCTTCATCCAGTTTACATGAGAAAAATATCTATCAATAGGATTTCTTAAAATAAAAATAAACTTTGGAGGTTCTTTGTAATTATTTTTCACATTATTTATAAAGCTATCATAGTACATGTACGCTGTACTAGATTCGCCCTTAAATTTTTTTGTACTATCGAATAAATTTTGATAATTGTGCATCTCATTTTTTCCAAATTCCTTAAAATTTTTATTTTTCCAATAACCAGGTTCCTTGACAGATGACATAGATATTTCAGGATGGGTATTAAGTATATCATGCAGAGTTGTTGTTCCAGATTTTGCCGCTCCTGGAATAAAAAAATTAGGCTTTAAATGTTCAATTAATTTTCCCAAGCCTTCAAATATTTTTTAGTGATAACATTATAGTCGTGATACTTTAAAATAAATTCTCTTGCATTTTTAGAGATCATTTTTATCTTTTCTGGGTTTTCAATTAACCAAGATAATTTTTCAACCAAATATGAAACATCAGGCATTGCATTAATAACGACATAATCTTCTACAATATTATAATGTTCTCTCCATTCTTTTTCAGCACCAGTCAATACTACTTTACCCATCGCCATTGCTTCTAGTGCATTATAACCCTGGTCGTATGCATATACTTGATCCAAAAGGATATCGCAATTTTTTACATTTTTTATATGCTCTGAGTAAGCCTGGTCAGTTGTTCTTGTTATTTCAACTTTATTCGAATATTTACCTTCAATAATTGATAATGACTTTTTAAAAAATTTATTCCCTTTCTTTAATTTATTCTTTGAGTTAGTTGCGTGTAGTATCACAATTTTTTGGTTGAAAGATTTACCATCTTCATTTAATGTATCAATATCAATAGGATTAGGTATCATTCCAAGATATTTTTTGGAATTGACGTAAGGAATATGATAATCTAAGTCTGAAGAAATGATTCCTTGAATATTTTGTTCAATATAATTACTTAGTTTGCTGTGATCTGAATCCAGATATTTTAATATG
Organism: uncultured Bacteroidota bacterium; assembly: GCA_902557655.1. Lineage (GTDB taxonomy): Bacteria > Bacteroidota > Bacteroidia > Flavobacteriales > Flavobacteriaceae > MED-G13. The sequence goes on along the minus strand of CACEAZ010000007.1, from coordinate 36,136 downwards.
TGTCGGTATTCTTTTTTTAAAGAATTATTTTCAAAATAAGGGGTTAGTATGGAGTATTTAAATTTTTTATCATTCGCATAACTTATACTTTTATGATCCACACCACAGGCTAATAAGAAAACCTTCTTATGATTTTTAAAAACATGTTTTAGAAGGCTAATTTCTAAATTTGCTGATGTATTAAATGGCCTTTCGTTTATGAGCTGTACAATATCAAAATCAGCTAATTTTTTTATTATTTTTTTGGATTTAAAATAGATCTCTAATTCGTTTAAACTAAACTTAAAAATCTTGTCTATGATTTTAGCAATAATCTTTAAATATTTGTTTTCAAAAATCGTTGACTTTATTAAAATATCTACATCATATTTTTTAAAACCATCTCCACTTCCAAGCAGAATAACTTCATGACCTAGATTTAACAATCCTTTTTTTAAAGAATTATGAAGATTGCTATATTCTCCAATAAGTAAGATTTTCATTATATTGTTCTCAGTACTGTCAAATATAATTTTTTAATGACACAAGTATTAAAAAAATCAAAGAATTTACAGATCTTAATTTCTACAAAAGGGAAAAAGGACTTGTCATTTTTAGATAAAATGTTTAAGAACTGCAACCCAATGGATTATTCCATTATAGTTGTTGATCAATCTGAATCTGAAAAAGATTTAAGTACTATTTCTGAAAAATTTGATATAAAATATTACAACATTCAGGCAAATGGCTTATCAAACAGTAGAAATTTTGCAATTTCAAAATCAAGCGGTGCTATATGCTTATTATGTGACGATGATGTTATTTATGAAAAACACTTCTATGAAATCATTATTAATTCGTTCGATCAAAATGACTCAGATGTAATTACTTATTATGCAAAAAATGACAATGGCTCTCTTTTCAAAGACTATCCTTCACTAATTAACCATAATTACAAATCCATTTCTTATATAAATTCATTTTTAATAGCATTTAAAAGGGAAAAGATTGTTGCTAATAATATTAAATTTGACCCTCTATTTGGACTTGGCGCTATATTTCAAACAGCTGACGAATACATTTTTTTAAGAAATATTCTTGAAAAGAAACTAAGAATAACATCTTGTCCTAAAATTATTTTAACCCATCCTACAGAAAGCTCAGGCCAAGATGCTGGTATTGATAAAAATATTTTTGCTAGGGCAGCAATTTTTTATAAGTTTTACGGTTATATATCTTATGTAAAGCTTATACATCATATCTTTTTGTTAAAGAGAAAAAACATGATATATTTTAATGAAATTATATCGAAGTTTATGGTTGGACTCAAAGGAATTAAAAAATTTAAATCATTAAAATGAATACGATTAAAGATGTAAAAATTATAGATATTCCTAAAATTATTGACCCCAAAGGAAGAGGTAAGCTTTCGGTTGTTGAGAAAAATATAATTCCTTTTGATATCAAAAGAGTTTATTATTTATATGATGTTCCAAGTGATGCCTATAGAGGGGGTCATGCCCATAAAAACCTAATTCAATTTATGATTCCATTGAGTGGAAGTTTTGAGGTTTTGGTTGATGACGGAACCAACAAAACCAAAATCATGCTCAACAAACCTCACAAAGGTCTATTAATCCCTAAAGGTATTTGGAGAGAGATGGATAATTTTTCATCAGGAGCCGTATGTGCTGTATTAGCCTCAGACTATTTTGACGAGGAGGATTATTTTAGAGATTATAATGAATTCAAAAAATTTAAGAATCTTTAATGTTACACAAATAGTCCAATCTGAAAATATCAAATAAAAATAAACTTGGTATTTGACTATTTAAACTATTATTGATCGAATTTCTAAATAGTGCTGAAAACTTTAAAAATAATTTTTTTAAAAGAAATTTTTCCAGAAAAATAAATGCACTTAAAATTGAAATATCGTGAGTTTTAATTTTATTTTCTCTATAATTTTTGTAGAGATTATCTAACGCTTTTTTAGTTTTTTCAATAAATATTTTATTTTCTTCAATTTCATTTACAGAGACTTCGTTATCAACGTGAACTACATTTATTTTTTTCTCTTTCAATATTGAGCCAAGCATATAATCATTTCCATATGAGGAATTAGTTATCTCTGAAAAAATACTTAAAATTAGCTCTCTTTTAACCATAAAATTTCTTGATGACATAAATTTGTATGGGGATTTATTTCTTGTTAGAGACTTTTTAGCTTCTCTGTTTTTACCAAATTCATATCTTAAAAAATTATTTTCACTGCCCTTTGGTTTATCGAAAAAACATCCTCCAAAAACAATCGAATTTTTGTCTATTAACTCAATATACCTCCTTAAAAAGTAATCAGATGGAGTAGTGTCAACATCAATAAAAATTACCCAATCGTATTGGGCATTCTCAGCAAGTAAAACTCTATTCTTAACCCTTCCAATATTTTTCTTTGTTTCTATGAATTTACAATTAGTGAGTAAATTTATTTTTTGATTATGCTCGTTTTTGGATGAGAATGATCCGTCGTCAATACATATTATTTCAAAATCAATATTTAAAATTAATGCCTGTTTTTCAATTTTACTTACGATTGGATAGGCATCATAATCATAACATGGAATTAAAATGGATATCATGAGTATATTTTTTCAATTTCCAGATCTTTTGTTTCTATCTCATCTACTAATCCATTTCTACATCGTAAAATTCTTCCATTGTATTTTTTCAATAAACTAAAATCATGAGTAGCCATTAAAATGGTATTTCCATTTTCATTAATTTCCCTTAATACCTCCATAATTTCTATACTGCTCTTTGGGTCTAAATTTCCTGTAGGCTCATCAGCTATAATAATTTTTGGATCATTTAAAAGGGATCTTGCTATGGCAACCTTTTGTTTTTCTCCTCCTGAAAGTTGGCTTGGAAATTTATTTGCGTGATCTATTATATGAACTTTATTCAGACATAATTCAATTTTTTCTTTTCTCTCATTCTTGTTTTTCCAACCAGTTGCTTTTAAAACAAAATCTAAATTATCGTATACATTTCTGTCTTTTAATAATTGAAAGTCTTGAAAGATTATACCAATTTTTCTTCTTAGTTCAGGAATATTTTTGTTTTTGATCAAAGAAAGATTAGTTTTTGAAATAACAGCTTCTCCGCTAATTATTTTTTTTTCAGAATACATAGATTTTAATATACTAGATTTGCCGGACCCAGTTTTGCCTATAAGAAACACAAATTCACCTTTATTTATTTTTAAATTAAGATCCTTTATTTTCAATTCAGATTCTAATTTTATTTCTGCATTTTTATATTCTACAATTAGATTATCCATTAGTCATTTTTGTTATGATAAATTAAATACTTCTTTCTCATTAATTTAAATTTATCTAAATCTTTTTTCCAACTTTTTCTGATTTCATTCTCTGGAATGCCATTAATAATTTGCTTTTTTAACTCCTTTACCCCAGCAAGTTTGACAAAATAAGAATTAAAAAATTCACCCTTTTTAGTACTTTCATTAAAAGCATCAATGATATATTTTAAATTTATCTTTTCAAGCTTTTTGGTTTCGGCTAAATTTTTACCATAACATAAGATATTTTCATGCTTTGGATATTTTGAACCTAAATTTTTTTTTGGGGTAAACTTAAATTCATTTAATTTTTTATTTAAAAATGGACTCCCATAAATTTGAAATTGCATATTAGTTCCTCTTCCCGCACTAATATTTGTTCCCTCAAACAAACAAAGAGATGGATACAGGTTTACCGATGATTTATTAGGTAGGTTTGGGGATGGTTTAATTGGGAGTTCATAAACCTTATTTCTGTCATAGTTTTTTAGTTTAACCACATAAAGTTCAGATTTAATACCATTGGTCAACCACTCTTCTTGATTTATCATATTTGCGTATTCTCCGATAGTTAAGCCATAGACTATGGGAACTTCATGCATTCCAACGAAACTCTTATTATCTAAATTTAAAACAGGCCCATCAACATAATGCCCGTTAGGATTAGGTCTGTCAAGAATTATCAATGGAATATTATTTCTAGCAGAAGTTTCCATAACATAATGTAATACAGAAATATGTGTATAAAACCTAACTCCAACATCCTGGATATCAAATATTAAAACATCAATATCTCTAACATCATTGTCATCTATTTCTCCATAATTTCTATTTTTTCCATGAAGAGATATAATCTTTAAACCTGTCCTTAAGTCTATCTCATCATCTACATTTGCTCCATTAGGTTCAGTCCCTCTAAACCCATGCTCTGGTGCAAATATTTTTTTTATATTAAAATCTAAGCTTAACAGAGAGTCTATTAAGTGGGTGTATGAATCATTCTCTTTAAAAATTACAGATGTGTGGTTTGCAATAACCCCAATTCTTTTATTTTTTATAAGATTTTCATAATCAGATATTTGGCTGGCCCCAACAATAATATTAGATTTAAGTTCGTTAATTTTGTTATCAGCAATAACATAATAACCAGATCCAATAACGATTAATAATAAAAGAATTAAGTTTTGAATTTTGAACATTTTTTGACAAAAAAAATTATTGATGCTAAACCATATAAAAATAGTATTTCAGCACCAATAATAAAAATTGGAGTGCTTGCAATTTCAATAAGTGTTCTGGTTATGATGGTTTCTGTTGCCGTTGGTCTTGGAATGCAAAAAGAAATTAAAGATAAAATTTCTTCAATTGAAGGGCATATAAATATTAGCAGTTTTAGGAATATATCAAATGAGAATTCAATTAATCCAATCGTTCCAGATCAGGAATTTTTAAATTGGCTTGACAATATTCCTGAAATTTCTAGAGTTGAAAAAATTATTACAAAATTTGGAATTTTTAGAACTCCAAATGAATTTGAAGGAGGATATTTTAAAGGAATCTCAGCTGAATATAATTTTTCTGAAATAGAAAGATTTATCATTGAAGGAGAATTAATTTTAAAAGCCGATAAAGTCACAAATAATGTAGTTGTTTCACAAATTTTATCAGATAAGTTAAGATTAAATGTTGGGGATAATTTCCAAATGTTATCATCAAAAAATCAAGATGATATGCCCTCAGTTACTGGATTCAAAATATCAGGTATTTATAATTCTGGTTTTGAAGAATTAGATTCGAAGTACATATTTGGGGATTATAGACATATTCAAAGAATTAATAAATGGGATAAAAACGAAATAAGTTCAATTGAAATTCATTTAAATAATCATTCTGATTTGGACTTGGTTTCAGACATGGTGTATTTAAATTCGCCCTCTGATTATGATGTTGTAAGTTCAAAGGAAAAATATTATTCAATTTTTGAATGGATAAAATTATTTGATAAAAATATTGTTGCTATACTTTTCATTATGACTTTAGTAGCATCAATTAATATAATATCAGTTCTATTGGTTCTAATACTTGAAAGAATAAATATGATTGGGATTTTAAAAGCCTTAGGTGCAAAAAATTCATCTATTAGAAAATATTTTATTTATACCTCAATGTATTTAATTTTTAGAGGTGTTCTTATTGGAAATTTTATTGGAGGGTTTTTAATTTTTATTCAGCAAAAGTTTAAAATAATTTCATTAGACTCTAAAATTTATTATGTAGATACAGTACCAATATTTTTTAAATTTCCTCATTTTTTATATTTGAACCTTCTGATTCTTTTTGTTTGTATTTGCGCAATAATAATACCTAGTTTCTTGGTTTCAAAAATTAATCCAAAGGATACAATTAAATTTAATTAATTCATTAAAATCATATACATTAAATTATATTTGCAATCCATAAATGAAATACTTTAATACTTTAATTGATACGATTGGAAATACTCCAATGATTGCTATAAATAAATTAGCAAAAGATCTTCCTTGTAAATTATATGCAAAATATGAAACATTTAATCCAGGAAATTCTGTAAAAGATAGAATTGGTCTTAAAATGGTTATTGATGCTGAAAAAAAAGGTCTTCTTAAGCCTGGCGGGACTATTATTGAAGGAACATCTGGAAATACCGGAATGGGATTAGCAATTGCAGCGGTTGCAAAGGGGTATAAATGTATTTTTGTTACATCTGACAAGCAGTCTAGTGAGAAAATTGATATTTTAAAAGCCTTTGGTGCTGAGGTAATTGTTTGTCCTACCAATGTTGAACCTGAAGACGAAAGATCATATTACTCCGTTTCAAAGAGATTATCTGAAGAAACTGAAAATTCATGGTATGTCAATCAATATGATAACCCAAGTAATGCTATTGCTCATTACGAGTCAACAGGTCCTGAAATATGGGACCAAACAGATGGTAAAATCACACATTTTGTTGTGGGTGTAGGCACTGGAGGAACAATTTCAGGAGTTGGAAAATATTTAAAAGAGAAAAATCCTAATATTAAAATATGGGGTGTTGACTCATACGGCTCAGTATTAAAAAAATATCATGAAACTGGAGTATTCGATAAGAACGAAATTTATCCCTATGTAACTGAAGGAATTGGAGAAGACATGTTGCCAGAAAATGTAAATTTTGAAATTATAGATGGTTTTACAAAGGTCACTGATAAGGATGCTGCTATATATTGCAGAAAATTATTGAAAGAAGAAGGAATGTTTTTAGGTAATTCAGCTGGAGCAGCAATTAAGGGTGTACTACAATTACAGGAAAATTTTAAGCCCGAAGACTTGGTTGTAGTTTTATTTCATGATCATGGTAGTAGATATTTAAAAAAGATATACAATGATGATTGGATGCGTGAAATGGGTTACATGTAATTTAATTTTCATAAATCTTTTTTTTTTCTCATATTGTCCTGCATTAAATAACTAATCATGAAAAGATATCTTTTATCATTTATTATACTTTTAAATTCTTTAACTACAAGCGCTCAAGAAAAGGGATTAGATCAAAGAATTGATGAGGCTTTCAAGCCAATTTCTGATTTTTTTAGTTCCGTTGTTTTCTTCGAAATAGCAGGTACTCCATTTGTAATTTTGCTTCTTGTTGGTAGTGCAATATTCTTTACAGTATATTTTGGATTTCCTAACATTAGATATTTTTGGACATCAATCAATGTAGTTAGAGGAAAGTATGATGATTTAGATAAAAGTGAATCTGGCAATAAAGAAGGAGAAGTTTCTCACTTCCAAGCGCTTGCAACTGCAGTGTCTGGAACAGTAGGAAACGGTAATATTGCTGGGGTTGCCTTAGCAATCGCTCTAGGTGGTCCAGGGGCTACTTTTTGGATGATCGTATGTGGATTGCTGGGTATGTCAACCAAATTTGTTGAATGTACTTTAGGAGTATATTTTAGGGATGTAGATAAGGATGGTATAGTATATGGTGGGCCAATGTATTATATAAGTAAAGGTCTAGAATCTAAAGGCTTTAAAAAATTAGGAACCATTGCAGGAAGTCTATTTGCAGTATTCTGTATTGGAGGATCTTTTGGAGGAGGAAATGCCGCGCAATCTAATCAGGCTACAATAGTTTTAAAAGATTTATTTGGTTACGAATCAACTTTTGCCGGCGCAATGATAGGAATTGTTTTAGCTGCTTTAGTTGGTATTATAATTATCGGTGGAATAAAAAGAATTGCATCGGTCACTGAAAAAGTTGTTCCTTTCATGGCATTGCTCTATATCTTGGCATGTATCTACATTTTAGCTATAAATATTTCATTTGTTGATGATGCTATTGCATTAATTATCAAAGAAGCATTTAATCCAACAGCTGTTGGGGTAGGAGGTGTAATCGGAGTTTTAATGGTTGGATTTAGACGTGCAGCTTTTTCAAATGAAGCTGGGGCAGGATCAGCTTCAATTGCACACTCGGCTGTTAAAACCAAGTATGCAGCTTCTGAAGGGTTGGTAGCATTACTAGAGCCATTCATTGACACAGTTGTTATTTGTACAATGACAGCCTTGGTAATAATTACATTTAATTCAACAGGTGCATTTGTATATGGCGGTGATGGAATGGGTGGAGTTATGATTGATGGTGTAATGTATGAAGGAGCTGGAATTACCTCTCAGGCATTTGCACAGTATATACCATATTCTGATATATTTTTAACAATTGCTGTCGTTTTATTTGCTGTTTCTACAATGATATCATGGTCTTATTACGGATTGCAATCCTGGAAATTCTTATTTGGTAGAGGAAAAGCCGCAGATATGACATACAAGATTTTATTTTTAGTTTTTGTGATTATCGGAGCTGCAGCAAGTATGAATTCCATATGGGCATTCTCTGATGCGATGATTTTTGCAATGGTTTTCCCAAATATGATAGGGTTGTATTTCTTATTTCCGATTGTTAAGGAGCAGCTTAATAAATATCTTGAGGCGATAAAAAATTAATTTTTTATCATTAAAATCTTTTGTTAGATTATTTTTAGTTTATATTTGCACCTTTAATACTAAAGAAAGGAGGTTTGTAATATGCTAATAATACCAATTAAAGACGGAGAAAATATCGATAGAGCATTGAAGCGTTTCAAGAGAAAGTTTGACAAAACTGGAACTAAGAAATCATTGCAAACCAGAAAAGAGTTTATAAAGCCTTCAGTTAAAAGAAGAGCTGAAATACAAAAAGCACAGTATGTGCAAACTCTTAGAGACAACGAAGATATTTAATCATTTTCTCATTTAATTTACTTTTAAATTACTATATATTTATAACTTTATAGATTATAGTTAGTATGGAATTTCAATCTTTTCTTGATTATCTTTTATTAGAAAAAAAATACTCAGAAAAAACGATTGTCGCATACAAAAATGATTTACAATCATTTAGAAGTTTTAACCTAAAAGAGTTTTCACAAAATTCGATTAAAAATGCTGTTTATTCCCAAATTAGGTCATGGATTGTTTTTTTAGTAGATACTGGAATCACTAACAAAACCATCAACAGAAAAATTTCTTCCCTAAATAGTTACTATAAGTTTTTACTTAAAACAAATACAATAACTAAAAACCCCCTTTCATCTCATAAGGCATTAAAAACAAAGTCCACAATTCAATTACCTTTCTCTGAATCTGAAATTAATGAAGTTTTAAATTCGGTAAATTTTCAAGATAATTTTGAAGGTTGCAGAGATCGATTGATTTTGGAAATTTTATACAGTACTGGAATTAGGAGACAGGAGTTAATCAATTTAAAATCAAAAAATATTGATATAAATAATAAGACTATCAAAGTTCTTGGAAAAAGAAAGAAGGAGAGATATATACCGTTGATCAAATCCACTATAATTCTAATTAAACAATATTTAGATTTTAGAGAAAAATTGAATTTTAAAGTTAGCAATGAATATTTTTTTGTAACATTTAAAGGAAAAAAAATTTATGATAATCTGGTTTATCGCATTACAAAAAAATATTTTTCTAAATATTCAACCAAACAGAAAAAAAGCCCTCATATTCTTAGACATTCATTTGCAACTCATCTATTAAATAATGGTGCTGATTTAAATTCCGTAAAGGATTTATTAGGACACACAAGCCTAGCTGCTACACAGGTTTATACAAATAGATCTATCGAGGAAATGAAAAAAGTTTTTAAGAAATCTCATCCCAGAAATAAAGGTTAGTTTTTTATTTTTTTTACTTCTTAAAAAAAAATATAATTTGTTTTGTTTGAAAAAATAAATATTTACATTTGCATTCCGCATTTAGCGGGGTTTTTTTTGAAAAAATTAAGCCGATGTAGCTCAGCTGGCTAGAGCAGCTGATTTGTAATCAGCAGGTCGTGGGTTCGAGTCCCTCCATCGGCTCATTAGTTCTTTAAAATATTTACTTTGGGGAGATACTCAAGCGGCCAACGAGGGCAGACTGTAAATCTGCTGTTTTTAACTTCGCAGGTTCGAATCCTGCTCTCCCCACACAATAATGCGGGAGTAGCTCAGTTGGTAGAGCGTCAGCCTTCCAAGCTGAATGTCGCCGGTTCGAACCCGGTCTCCCGCTCAAAAAAATCACTAGCCGGTGTAGCTCAGTGGTAGAGCGCTTCCTTGGTAAGGAAGAGGTCCCGAGTTCAATTCTCGGCATTGGCTCAATCCCTTCTTTTATATATATTTGCTCTGATTACCTAATATTATATTGTCAATGAATAATAAGTTTAAAACTTCAATTGTTATTCTTAATGGCTTTTTGGGTTCAGGGAAAACAACTCTCTTTAGAAATTTACTAACCCAGTCAAAAAAGAAGGCTATAAGTGTATGTGCAATTGTAAATGACATGAGTGATTTAGATGTAGATGGTGAACTTATAGCTAGTTCTGATTTTATTGAAAATAATAATAATTTGGAATCAATTCATTCTTGCGTTTTAAGCAGTAAAAAAGGGATAAAAAAACTTGAAGAAGCACTTAACAAACTTTGCTTAAATCAAAATCCAAAAATGATTATAATTGAGACATCTGGAAGTTGTCATCCTATGCCATTAGTAGAATATTTTAAAAATAATGAGCAGTTCAATTTAAAAAAAGTTTACACACTTGTAGATAGTTTAATGCTTTCACATGACTTTAACTATGGAAAAAATTTAATACCACAAATGCAAATTAATATTACAAATTATAAGCGTGATATAGTAAACTTACTTGTTGAGCAAATTATGTTTAGTAGTGACTTGATTTTGACAAAGACCGATCGAATTAAAAAGGAAAAAATAGCACATATTGTACAACAAATACAAGGTATTAATCCTTATACTTCAATTAATTCCATAAGTTTTGGTAATCTACCCATTGAATACTTATTAGATTCAGATTTTTATGATTATGATAAAGTAAATGGATTAATAGAAGAATTAAAGCCAATTTTAGAATTTGAATCTCAGGTTGAAAAACCTTATAATTTAGCAACAAGGGTTATAAAAGATGATAGACCTTTTCATCCAAAACGTTTATGGGATGTGTGTCACCAATATCTTGACCAAAGAATTTATCGAAGCAAGGGTTTCTTTTGGCTAGCTTCCCGAAAAAAGGATTCACTTTTATGGAATCAGGCAGCAGCTGGAATTAATTTAGAATTGATAGGAATATGGCTTTCCTGGATAATTGAAGAAAACAATGGTAATCTCCTCGACTCTGAAATTAAGCTCATAAAAGAAAAATTGTCAAAAGAATCAGGTCGTTTTGGAGATCGTCACTGTGAATTGACAGTAATTGGAGATAAAACTCAAGTTGACAAATTTACAGATGCTCTAAAATCATGTTTTCTCAACGACAAAGAGATAGCTTTGTGGAAAAATGATTACATATTTGAAGATCCTTGGCCTAAAAATATTGTTAAAAGATAAACTAACAATTTATTTATTGTCAAATCTTCCCCAATTTCCTCCTCCATCATAATCATTGTCATCGACGTTTCTCATATCAGATTCTCTTCTTTTTCTTTGGTCATCATGTGATTTTTTTATCATCCATAACAATCCTGACATGTAAAGTGAGAAAATAATGAAACCTATTATAAACATTAAAGGACTCAGCATATTAATTATCTTTTTGGTTAAAATCTTTTCTCCTTTGGCGTATTGCAATTGCAAACAATAAAATTGTTCCAGGCCAATGTGCTGAATATTGAGCTTCAGCGATATTTCCCGATAAGCCGAGAATGATTGAGTACATCATACAAATAAATGCTATGATTATTGGATAATAAACTTCTAATATTTTTTTCATTTTAATTTTAATTTTAGGTAGCTCCTTCCAATTATGAGAGCAGCTGTTATTATTATTATATTTTTGATTATATATTGCCCTTCTAGAGTTGGCAATAGTGGATTTGAATTTTGAAAAGTTACTTCTGGTAATATTACAAGGGGCATAAATGTACCCGTCATCTGTAAAAACATTAAAATAACCGCAATTAATGTAGTTCTTTTATCTAAAAAACAAATACCTATTGCCATTTCCCAATACCCAATAACTATTGCCCAAGTTTCAGGGGATAAAAAGGGCATCCAGTAAACTGTATCAATTATTAATTCAGTTGCTGGTGACATTTTTAAAACCTTTAATAAACCAAACCAGAAAAAGATTATAAATAATGGAATCCTTACTAGAAAATCGTTTGTATTGAATTTATAAAGCATAATTATTTATTTAAATCTTTTAAAATATCTCTCTTAACTTTTGAGAGGTATTTTTTTCTCTTTTTATCTGAAACAAATGGAACAGACCAAAATTGTTTTGTTTTGAACCATAGTGAGGCTTTCCATCCAAAAACAAAGCTGTAAACCCCCATAACTAATCTTAATTTGACAGAGTTTAAGTATAAGGTTCTAACGGGAATGGATGGTGCTCCGTGAGTTATATATGTCCTAACAATTTTATCTTTTAAAAAGGGTTTTGGATAGGCATATGTTTTAGTAATATTTACAAACTTATAAGCAAAACCAGGAGTAAGAACTTCATCAAAAAATATTTCCATTCTGGGAGTTAGCCTAAACCACCAGACCGGAGATATTATATATATTCTTTCACACCATAAAATCAATTTTTTATAATTTTCAATTAAATTATTTCTTGGTCTAGTAAAACTGTCTCGGTATAAATCAATTACTTCCAATTCTTGATCTGAATTTTTAATTTCTTGAGTTATGGTTTTATAAATCCCATTGTAACAAAATGAACTTTTATCAGGATGACCTATTATAACGAGGTTTTTCATTTTTTGTTTTTTAAAGACATTACAAACGTTATGCCACTTAAATAATATATTTTTAATTCACTAAAACAAAAATCTGTTTTGTTGAAATTTTTAATTCAAATTAAATATCTTAGAATAATTATTTAATCAAATCAATATATTATGAAAAAATTATTAATTATTGCAAGTGTTCTTTTTATAATTTCTTGCAAAAATTCAGAACCTAAACAGTCTGAGTCAATTTACAATGACGAAACTGTTCTGGTAGTAAATTATCAATTAGAAAATATGACACTTGACCAGCATGCAGAGCTTGGATCGGCTGTTGCACCAAATTTTACATCTGAAAATGTCCCGGGATTAATTGGAAAATCTTTTATCGGAGATGTTGAACGAGGTGTTTTTGGAGGAGTATACTATTTTTCAAGCCTTGAATCTGTAAATACATATTTAGAATCTGAACTTTGGAAAGGTGTTGTTGCTCATCCAAACTTAGTAAATTTTAAAACTGATATTTTTAGAACCTTTAAGGGAACAGAGTTGGCCAATGGTTCTCATTCAATGAGAAAAAAATCATCTGAATCTTCTGATGCTGAAAACTTACAAATATTGGTTGTAAATTATACTAATGAAGTTAATCCATCAGATGAAGAGATGAGTAAACAGGTAATGGAGTATGCTCCCGTTTTTAGCAATGAAAATTTTCCAGGAATGATTGGGAAAACTATGATAAATAGTTTAGATGGATATATTTATGGTGGCGTATATTATTTTACAAATAGATCAGCTATTGATGACTATTTTTCGTCTGATCTTTGGGTAGGATTTGATGGTGACAAAAACACTAACGTATATAAGAAGGATATATATGGTGTTGCTCCAATTTCATCCATTTCTAACGGTTTACCCGTACTATAGTCAAATTAAATAAATTTCGGTTCTATTCATAACGGCACAAATATTGTAAGTTGTTGATTATGAATAGAATTGAAAATTTACACAATAATGTTTTTTCAAAAAAAAACGTAGAGCTTTTTGAAAAAAACATAATGTTATTGGCAGTAGTTGGATTTATAATTCACTTGCTTCTAATATTTATTGAAAATTACTACGCACTAGATATCTTTTCATCAAGAACAAATTTATCTAGCAATCCTATTTCTGCATTATATACACCATTTACCTTTATTTTGGTGTATGAAGCTTTTTTATTAATTTATTACTTACCAAGGTCTTTTACTACTTCTGTAGCTAAAGAGTATGAAATAATATCTCTGGTCTTAATCAGGAAGATTTTTAAAGATATCCCTGAAATATCCTTAGAACCAGATCAAATTCTTAATGAAAATAATCTTCAGCTGATGTATGATCTTCTTGCTGTTATTGTAATATTTTATTTGATTTATTTATTTAAAAAAACTTGGGTTAACACTCCTAAAAGAAAAACTAATAAAAATTTAGAGAAGTTCATCAACTACAAAAAACTCTTATCAATATTGTTAGTTCCAACCCTTTTAATTCTTTGTTTTATTAATTTTTATGAATGGTTTATTCAAGTATTTATTTCTCAGTCCTACACAGATAACTTAAATGGAGTTTTCTTTATTGATTTTTTTACAATACTGATTCTAGTTGATGTTTTTATATTGCTCATATCTTTCCAGTATACCGAAAGATACTCGCAATTGATCAGAAACACAGGGTTTATTATTTCAACAATTTTATTAAGATTATCATTTAGTGCAGAAGGATTGTACAGTATTTTACTATTGATTTTAGGTGTTGTATTTGGTCTGGTTATTCTAAGAATATATAAGTTAGCTGAGGAAAATTATTAGATTCAATGAAAAGAATATCTCTGTCAAAAGCCTTTGATCATTTGTCAAAGGACCCTGTAATGAACTTTTTAATTGCTAAATTTTCTGAAAGAATTGATTGGGGAAACCGTTTCGATGAAAATTATGCCAAATCAATTGCAAATCTGATAATTGAGCAGCAGATAAGTTTCAAAGCTGCAATAACAGTTAAAAAAAGATTTTCTGATCTGATAAAAAATAAAAGCAATTTAGAAGTATTGAATATTCCAAATCATAAAATTCAATCTATAGGCTTATCTCACAGGAAAGTTGATTATATAAAAAATACATATAACTTTTTTTACAATAATAACTTTGATTTTGAAAATCTTTCTGATCAGGATGTAATAAATGAACTAACAAAGATCAAAGGTGTGGGGGAATGGACTGCTCAGATGTTTTTAATTTTCAATCTTTTTAGGCAAAATATTTTTTCTCCAAAGGACTTGGCTTTAATTAATTCAATAAAAATTAATTATGATATTCATACATTGGATAAAATAAAGCTTGATAAATTGATAAAATTATGGAGTCCTTACAATACAATTGCTTGTTTGCTTTTATGGGAATCTGTGGAAAATAAATTTTTTTTCAAAGCTTAATGTAATGTGTTGGTTTTAACTGTTTTGAATAATAAAAAATATTAAGTTTGGCCTACTGAGAAAGCTCTTCAAAAAAAAATTGTAAAAAATTGGTTAATTAGATATAAAAAAATTATATTTGCGCTCATTTTAAAAGCAACTAAAATAATATATTATGGCAAAGGAAACATTTGATCGTTCGAAACCGCATTTAAATATTGGTACAATCGGACACGTTGATCATGGAAAAACCACACTTACTGCTGCTATTACAACTGTTCTAGCTGGCGCTGGTTTATCCGAAAAAAGAGATTTTGATACTATTGATAATGCCCCTGAAGAAAAAGAAAGAGGTATTACTATCAATACATCACACGTTGAATATTCGACTGAGAATCGTCACTACGCTCACGTAGACTGTCCAGGTCACGCCGACTATGTAAAAAACATGGTAACTGGTGCTGCACAAATGGATGGAGCAATACTTGTTGTTGCTGCTACTGATGGGCCAATGCCTCAGACTCGTGAACACATTCTATTAGGAAGACAAGTTGGTATTCCAAGAATTGTTGTGTTTATGAATAAGGTTGATATGGTAGATGATGACGAGCTTTTAGAACTTGTTGAAATGGAAATCCGTGAATTATTATCATTTTATGAATATGATGGTGATAACGGTCCTGTTATCGCTGGTTCTGCATTAGGAGCCTTAAACGGTGAGCAAAAATGGGTAGATACAGTTCTTGAATTAATGAAAAATGTTGATTCTTGGATTGAGTTACCTACTCGTGAGGTTGATAAAGATTTTTTAATGCCTATTGAGGATGTATTCTCAATTACTGGTAGAGGTACTGTGGCAACAGGAAGAATTGAAACTGGTGTTGCAAATACAGGTGATGCTGTTGATATCATTGGAATGGGAGCTGAAAAGCTTGATTCTACAGTTACTGGAGTAGAGATGTTCCGTAAGATATTAGACAGAGGAGAAGCTGGTGATAATGTTGGGATTCTGTTAAGAGGTATTGAAAAAACTGATATCAGTAGAGGTATGGTAATCTGTAAGAAAGGTTCTGTAACTCCTCATTCAAAGTTTAAAGCTGAAGTTTATATTTTGAAAAAAGAAGAAGGTGGTCGTCATACCCCTTTCCACAACAATTATAGACCTCAATTTTATGTAAGAACTACTGACGTTACTGGTACTATTGCACTTCCTTCAGGAGTAGAGATGGTAATGCCAGGAGATAACTTAACTATCACTGTTGAGTTGATCCAGCCAATTGCCATGAGTATAGGACTTCGTTTTGCAATCCGTGAGGGTGGTAGAACAGTTGGTGCTGGTCAGGTAACTGAAATTTTAGACTAAAAAATAACCCATAATATTATGTTAAGGTATTTTGTTTAGTAATAAGCAAAATACCTTGACTTATGTTTACGGGTTTAGCTCAGTTGGTAGAGCACTGGTCTCCAAAACCAGGTGTCGGGAGTTCGAGTCTCTCAACCCGTGCAAAAAATAATATAATATGACAGGAATTGTTAAATATGTAAAAGAATCTTTTGAAGAGCTTAGGTCTCACGTAAGTTGGCCGAACTTTAATGAAGGATTGAATTTAACAGTTTTAGTTGCTGTGTTTTCAATTATTTTTTCATTGATTATTTGGGGATTGGATACAGTATTCAGTAGAATTATAAAAGAATTTTTTAATCTCATTAATTAAAAAGTATATGTCAGATAAGAATTCGCTTTTTAAATGGTATGTTGTAAGGGCAGTAAGTGGTCAAGAAAACAAAATCAAAACATATATTGAAAATGAGATTTCTCATATGGGTATGGACAGTTTTATAGAAGAAATACTTGTACCCTCTGAAAAAGTTGTTCAAATTAGAAAAGGAAAAAAAGTTACTAAAGATAAAACTTATTTTCCTGGCTATATAATGATTAAAGCCAACCTTGCAGGAGAAGTTCCTCACGTAATCAAGTCAGTCACAAATGTAATTGGTTTTTTAGGTGAAACTAAAGGTGGAGATCCTATTCCTTTGAGACAATCGGAGGTTAATAGAATGCTTGGAAAAGTAGATGAATTGGCTTTACAAGAAGAATCTGACATTATTATTCCATTTATTCATGGAGAAAGTGTCAAAGTTATTGACGGTCCGTTTAACGGATTTGATGGAACTATTGAAAAAATTAATGAAGAAAAAAGAAAACTTGAGGTAATGGTTAAGATCTTTGGAAGAAAAACTCCACTGGAACTTAGTTATATGCAAGTTGAAAAATTATAAATGTTACATAATATAAATGATTTTATTGCTTCCAATAATGAAATCATTGAAACTTAAATTAGTAATATGGCAAAAGAAATAGATAAAGTTCTCAAGTTACAAGTTAGAGGAGGTGCTGCTAATCCATCGCCACCAGTAGGACCTGCTTTAGGTGCAGCTGGTGTTAATATAATGGATTTTTGTAAGCAATTCAATGCTAGAACTCAGGACAAACCAGGAAAAGTTTTACCGGTTGTTATAACTGTTTACAAAGACAAATCATTTGATTTTGTAATCAAAACTCCTCCAGCAGCTGTTCAGCTACTAGAGGCGGCTAAGGTTAAAAAAGGTTCTGGTGAGCCAAACATTAATAAAGTTTCTAAGGTATCATGGGATCAGGTGAAAAAAATTGCAGAGGACAAAATGGTAGATTTAAATGCATTTACGGTTGAGTCAGCAATGAAAATGGTTGCAGGTACCGCGAGATCAATGGGTATAAATGTTAAGGGAGGTAAAGCACCTGAATAATTTAATCAATATGGGAAAATTAACAAAGAATAGAAAATTATCGGAAGCAAAAGTGGACAATTCAAAGTTATATAACTTGGATGAGGCATGTTCCTTGTTGAAAGATATTACTACTACTAAGTTTGATGCATCTGTTGATTTAGCTGTTAGATTAGGAGTTGATCCTAAAAAAGCTAATGAAATGGTAAGAGGTGTAGTTTCTCTTCCTAATGGAACGGGAAAAGACATGAAGGTTTTAGCATTAGTTTCACCGGATAAAGAGGAAGAAGCTAGAAATGCTGGAGCTGATTTTGTTGGACTTGATGAGTACATTGATAAAATTAAAGGGGGATGGACTGATGTAGATGTTATAGTTACAATGCCAAGTGTTATGGGTAAATTAGGACCTTTAGGAAGAATTTTAGGACCTAGAGGATTAATGCCTAACCCAAAGACAGGTACTGTTACTATGGATGTTGGTAAAGCAGTTTCTGATGTTAAGGCTGGTAAAATAGATTTCAAGGTTGATAAAGCAGGTATTGTTCATGCTCCAATCGGAAAAGTTTCTTTTTCAGCTGATAAAATTGTAGGTAATGCAAACGAATTACTACAAACATTAATAAAGATGAAACCAACATCATCAAAAGGTACGTATATTAAAAGTATATACATATCATCTACAATGAGTCCAAGTTTAGCTATTGACCCTAAAATATAATTTGTAATTATGACAAGAGAAGAAAAATCAGTAGCAATAAATGAAATCTTAGACGTATTAAAGTCAAATCAAAATATTTATTTGACAGATATTTCTGGATTGAATGCACTTGAGACATCAAATCTTAGAAGAATGTGTTTTAAAGCTGGTGTAAAATTATCAGTGGTTAAAAACACATTGCTTGAAAAAGCGATGGAAAGTTCCGAAAAAGACTTTGGTGAATTGAAAGAAACGCTAAAAGGTAATACTTCAGTTATGATTGCTGAAGTGAGTAATGCACCGGCTAAGGTTATAAAGAATTTTAGAAAAAAATCTGAAAGACCAATTTTAAAAGGTGCGATGATTGAAGAGGATATTTATGTTGGAGATGAGCAGCTAGAAACTTTATTTACAATTAAGTCCAAAGAGGAATTAATTGGAGATATAATTATGTTGTTACAGTCTCCTGCTAAGAATGTTATCTCTGCGCTATCATCTAGTGGAGGTAAACTTTCAGGGATTCTTCAAACATTATCAAATAAATAATAATAAAGTAAAAATAAAAACAGAAAAATGGCAGATTTAAAAACTTTCGCAGAACAGTTGGTCAACTTATCGGTTAAAGAGGTGAGTGAGTTAGCTGATATTTTAAAAAATGAGTATGGCATTGAGCCAGCAGCAGCAGCAGTTGCAGCTCCTGCAGCAGCAGGTGGTGCTGGTGGAGGAGATGCAGCAGAAGAAAAATCAGAATTTGATGTTGTTCTTACAGCAGCAGGTGGATCAAAACTTGCAGTTGTTAAATTGGTAAAAGAATTAACAGGTTTAGGTCTTAAAGACGCAAAAGAACTTGTTGATGGAGCACCAAAAACAATCAAAGAAGCAGTAAGTAAAGACGAAGCTGAAGGATTTAAAAAATCTTTAGAAGAAGCTGGAGCTGAGGTTGAACTTAAATAAGTTTAACTTTAAACACATTAAGGCATAGTTATAAACTGAAATTTATAACTATGTCTTTTGGTGTTCTTAATTGATTTTTAACTCATTTTTAAATAATAACACATATGTCATCAAATTTAGCTGAAAGAATTAATTTTTCATCGATTAAAAATGCTAGTCAATATCCTGACTTTTTGGATATTCAAATTAAATCTTTTCAAGATTTCTTTCAATTAGAAACTAAATCAGACGAACGTGCTGAGGAAGGTCTATATAATACTTTCCAGGATAATTTTCCTATAACTGATGCAAGGAATCAGTTCGTATTAGAATTTCTTGATTATTTTGTTGATCCTCCAAGATATTCAATCCAAGAATGTATTGAAAGAGGTTTAACCTACAGCGTTCCTCTTAAGGCAAGATTAAAGTTGTACTGTACAGACCCTGAACATGAAGATTTTGAAACGATTGTTCAAGATGTATATTTAGGTACAATTCCCTACATGACACCTAGCGGTACTTTTTGTATAAATGGTGCAGAAAGGGTTGTGGTTTCTCAATTACACCGATCTCCTGGTGTATTTTTTGGACAATCTTTTCACGCAAATGGAACAAAATTATACTCTGCTCGTGTCATTCCTTTTAAAGGATCATGGATAGAGTTTGCAACTGACATTAACAGTGTTATGTACGCTTATATTGACAGAAAAAAGAAACTTCCAGTTACAACTCTATTTAGAGCAATTGGTTATGAAAGAGATAAAGATATTTTAGAGATATTTGATTTAGCTGAAGAAATTAAGGTTTCCAAGGCCAATCTTAAAAAGTTTTATGGTAGAAAATTAGCTGCTCGTGTTTTAAATACTTGGCATGAAGATTTTGTTGATGAAGATACAGGTGAGGTTGTTTCTATTGAAAGAAATGAAATTGTTTTAGATAGAGATACAGAAATTGATAAAGAAAATGCTATTGAAATTATTGAGTCAGGAGTTAAAACTGTTTTAATTCACAAAGAAATAACTCAGCAGGGAGAATATGCTATCATTCACAACACTCTTCAAAAAGATCCTACAAATTCTGAAAAAGAAGCGGTAGAGCATATTTATAGACAATTAAGAAATGCTGAGCCACCAGATGAAGAAACGGCGAGAGGTATAATTGATAAACTATTTTTTAGTGAACAAAGATATAATCTTGGTGATGTAGGTAGGTATAGAATGAATAAAAAACTTGGTTTAGACATTGGAATGGATAAGCAAGTTTTAACTACTGAAGATATTATTACGATAATAAAATATTTAATAGAACTTATTAACTCTAAAGCAGAAATAGATGATATAGATCATTTATCAAATAGAAGAGTTAGAACTGTTGGGGAACAACTTTCCTCACAATTTGGTGTTGGTCTTGCTAGAATGGCCAGAACTATCAGGGAAAGAATGAATGTGAGAGATAATGAGGTTTTCACTCCCATAGATTTGATTAATGCCAAAACTTTATCTTCGGTTATTAATTCATTTTTTGGAACAAACCAATTGTCTCAATTTATGGATCAAACGAATCCATTGGCTGAGATTACTCACAAAAGAAGATTATCTGCCCTAGGCCCTGGAGGTTTGTCAAGGGAACGTGCTGGGTTTGAAGTCCGTGATGTTCATTATACACATTATGGTAGATTATGCCCAATTGAAACCCCTGAAGGTCCAAATATTGGTTTAATTTCATCCCTAGGTGTATTTGCAAAAATTAATAATATGGGATTCATTGAAACACCATACAGAAAGGTTAAAGACGGTGTTGTTGATTTGAAGTCCGACCCTATTTATTTAAGTGCTGAAGAGGAGGAAAATAAACTTATTGCTCAATCTAATATTAGTGTTGACAAATCTGGTAAAATTACAGATGATAAGGTTATTGCTAGACAGGAAGGTGACTTCCCGTTAACCGAACCTAACAATGTTCACTACACTGATGTTGCGCCCAATCAAATTGCTTCAATTTCTGCATCTTTAATTCCTTTCTTGGAACATGATGATGCAAACCGTGCACTTATGGGCTCAAACATGATGCGTCAAGCGGTTCCACTTTTATTGCCTCAGTCTCCTATTGTTGGTACTGGCTTAGAAAAACAAGTTGCTTCGGACTCTAGAGTTTTAATTAATGCTGAAGCTAATGGTACTGTGAAATATGTTGATGCTAATGAGATAGTAATTAAATATAATAGAAATAAAAGTGAAGTTTTAACAAGTTTTGATTCTGATGTAGTTACCTATAAGTTGACAAAATTTAAAAAAACAAATCAAGGTACATGTGTAAATTTAAAATCTATTGTTTCAAAGGGTGATAAAGTAACAAAAGGACAGGTTTTGTGTGAAGGTTATGCTACCAATAACGGTGAACTTGCCCTCGGAAGAAATGTTCAGGTTGCTTTTATGCCATGGAAAGGATATAACTTTGAAGATGCGATTGTAATTTCCGAAAAAGTTGTTAGGGATGATGTATTTACATCAATTCATATTGACGAATATTCAATTGAAGTACGTGACACAAAACTAGGTAATGAAGAATTAACTAATGATATTCCAAATGTTTCTGAAGAGGCTACTAAAGATCTAGACGAGAATGGAATGATTAGAATTGGAGCGGAAATTAATGCTGGAGATATTCTTATTGGTAAAATCACACCTAAAGGTGAAAGTGATCCTACCCCAGAAGAAAAACTTCTTAGAGCAATCTTTGGAGATAAAGCTGGAGATGTCAAAGATGCATCATTAAAAGCTCCACCTTCTTTGCACGGAGTTGTAATTGATAAAAAGTTATTTGCAAGATCTGTAAAAGATAAAAGAAAAAGAATCCAAGACAAAGAAGATTTAAAAGCGCTAGAAGACAGTTATGACTTAAAGTTTTCAGAGTTAAAGGATATCTTAATTGAAAAACTATATACTATTTTAAACGGTAAAACATCTCAGGGAATATTTAATGATTTAGGTGAAGAGGTTTTTCCTAAAGGGAAAAAATTTACTCAAAAAATGTTAAACTCTGCAGATGATTTTGCTCATTTGGTTTCAACTAAGTGGGTAACCGATAAAACAACAAACGAAACAGTTTCTCAGATAATTCACAACTATAAGATTAAAGAAAATGACCTTCAAGGTTCATTGAGGAGAGAAAAGTTTACTATTTCTGTTGGTGACGAGTTACCATCTGGAATTTTGAAGCTAGCTAAGGTTTACATTGCTAAAAAGAGAAAATTAAAGGTTGGTGACAAGATGGCTGGTAGACATGGTAATAAGGGTATTGTTGCTAAGATTGTTAGGGAAGAGGATATGCCTTTCTTAGAAAATGGTAAGCCTGTTGATATTGTACTAAATCCTTTAGGTGTACCTTCTAGGATGAATATTGGTCAGATTTATGAAACCGTTTTAGGATGGGCAGGTTTAAAACTTGATAGAAAATATTCTACCCCGATTTTTGACGGAGCTACCTTGGACGAAATAAATAATATTACGGATGAGGCTGGTTTACCAAGATTTGGTCATACCTATCTATATGACGGTGGAACAGGACAAAAGTTTGATCAACCAGCTACAGTTGGTGTAATCTACATGCTTAAATTAGGTCACATGGTTGATGATAAGATGCATTCAAGATCAATTGGTCCATATTCGTTAATCACACAACAACCGTTGGGTGGTAAGGCCCAGTTTGGAGGTCAAAGGTTTGGAGAAATGGAAGTTTGGGCACTAGAAGCTTACGGAGCATCCAGTACATTAAGGGAAATTCTCACAGTTAAATCAGATGATGTTGTAGGTAGAGCTAAGACTTATGAAGCAATTGTAAAAGGTGAATCAATGCCTACACCCGGATTACCTGAATCTTTCAATGTATTGATGCATGAATTAAAAGGATTAGGATTAGATATTAGATTAGAAGAATAAAAAAATATTATACTCAAGTTATGCGTAGAAAAAAAGATAATACTGCAGTAAAATTTAATAAAATCTCAATTGGTTTAGGATCTCCTGAATCAATATTATCTACCTCTAGAGGTGAGGTTTTAAAACCTGAGACTATTAATTACAGAACTCACAAGCCTGAAAGAGACGGTTTATTCTGTGAAAGAATTTTTGGTCCCGTAAGAGATTATGAGTGTGCATGTGGTAAGTATAAGAGAATAAGATACAAGGGGATTGTTTGTGACAGATGTGGGGTTGAAGTAACTGAGAAGAAGGTTAGAAGGGACAGAATTGGACACATTAATTTAGTTGTACCGGTAGCTCATATATGGTACTTCAGATCTTTACCTAACAAGATTGGATATCTTTTAGGACTTCCTTCTAAAAAACTTGATATGATCATATATTATGAAAGATATGTTGTAATTCAAGCTGGTAATGCAAAAAATATTGAAGGCGAACCATTAAATAAAATGGACTTTTTAACTGAGGAGGAATATTTAAATGTTTTGGAATCCCTACCGCAGGAAAATATGTACCTAGATGACAGTGATCCAGAAAAGTTTATTGCCAAGATGGGTGCAGATTGTCTAATTGAACTTCTATCTAGAATAAATTTAGATGAACTTTCTTATGAGCTTAGAGATAAAGCTAATAACGAAACATCAAAACAAAGAAAAACTGAAGCATTAAAAAGACTTCAAGTTGTTGAGTCTTTTAGAGAAGGAAATCTTAACAGAGAGAATTTACCCGAATGGATGGTTATGAAAGCAATCCCTGTTATTCCACCAGAACTAAGACCCTTAGTACCACTGGATGGAGGAAGGTTTGCAACTTCTGATTTAAACGATTTATACAGAAGAGTAATCATCAGAAATAATAGGCTTAAAAGATTGATTGAAATCAAAGCACCTGAAGTTATTTTAAGAAACGAAAAAAGAATGCTTCAAGAATCTGTTGACTCCCTATTTGATAATACCAGAAAATCATCTGCTGTAAAAACTGAATCGAACAGACCATTAAAATCTTTATCTGACTCTCTCAAAGGAAAACAAGGTAGATTTAGACAAAATTTGCTTGGAAAAAGAGTTGATTATTCAGCAAGATCTGTAATTGTTGTAGGTCCAGATTTAAAACTTTTTGAATGTGGCCTTCCAAAAAATATGGCTGCTGAATTATATAAGCCATTCATCATTAGAAAATTAATGGAAAGAGGAATAGTTAAAACTGTTAAATCTGCCAGAAAAATTATTGATAGAAGAGATCCTGTTGTATGGGATATCTTAGAAAATGTTTTAAGAGGTCATCCTGTTCTTCTAAATAGAGCGCCAACTTTGCACAGACTCGGTATTCAAGCTTTTCAACCAAAATTAATCGAAGGTAAAGCAATACAGTTACACCCATTAGTTTGTACAGCTTTTAACGCAGATTTTGACGGAGATCAAATGGCAGTTCATTTACCACTGGGTCCAGAAGCTATTTTAGAGGCTCAACTTTTAATGTTAGCGTCACACAATATTCTTAATCCAGCAAATGGATCACCTATTACTGTTCCATCTCAGGATATGGTTTTAGGTTTATATTACATGACTAAACAGAAGATTTCTGATAAAAATATTACTGTACTTGGAGAGGGTTTGACTTTTTATTCCCCTGAAGAGGTTGTTATAGCATACAATGAGAAAAAAGTGGATTTGAATGCTACTATAAAGGTTAAAACAAAAGATTTTGATGCAAAAAATAATTTAGTAGATAAAATTGTTGACACTACGGTTGGAAGAGTTTTATTTAATGAAAAGGTTCCTGAAGCTGCTGGATACATAAATGAGGTTCTTACCAAGAAATCATTGCGTGATATTATTGGTGAAATACTCAAGTTGACGAGTGTCCCAGAAACAGCTGAATTTCTAGATGAGATAAAAACCTTAGGTTATAAGTTTGCTTTCCAAGGTGGGCTTTCATTTAGTTTAGGGGATATCATTATACCTAAAGAAAAATTTGAAATGATTAATCATGCTAACAAGCAAGTAGATGTAATTAAGTCAAATTATAATATGGGTCTAATTACAAACAATGAAAGATATAATCAGGTTATTGACATTTGGACTTCTACCAATGCAGAACTTACAGAGCTTTCTATGAAAAGAATTAGAGAAGACCAACAAGGCTTTAACTCTGTATACATGATGCTAGACTCTGGTGCGAGAGGATCCAAAGAGCAGATTAGACAGCTTACTGGAATGAGAGGTCTAATGGCCAAGCCTAAAAAATCTACAGCTGGTGGTGGTGAAATTATCGAAAATCCAATTCTTTCAAACTTTAAAGAAGGTCTTTCAATTTTAGAGTATTTTATTTCAACTCACGGAGCTAGAAAAGGTCTAGCTGACACTGCATTAAAAACTGCAGATGCTGGATACCTTACTAGAAGACTTGTTGATGTTTCTCAAGATGTGATTGTTACCGAAGAAGATTGCGGTACTTTAAGAGGAATATCAGTTTCAGCTTTAAAAAAGAATGAAGAGGTTGTTGAAAAGTTAGGTGCTAGAATTGTTGGAAGAACTTCCTTACATGATGTGTATGATCCGATTACCGGAGATCTTCTTGTCAAATCAGGAGATTTAATCAATGATGAAATTTCTAGAAACATTGAAAATTCATCTGTTGATACAGTTGAAGTTAGGTCTCCATTGACTTGTGAAACAAAAAGAGGTATTTGTGCAAAATGTTATGGAAGAAACCTGGCTACAGGTAAAAATGTTCAAATGGGAGAAGCTGTTGGAGTAGTTGCAGCTCAGTCAATTGGTGAGCCTGGTACTCAGCTGACACTTAGAACATTCCATGTTGGTGGTATTGCAGGAAATATTTCTGAAGAAAATAGTGTAACATCCAAGTTTGACGGAAATATTGAAATTGAAGACCTTAAGACGGTTAAAGGAAAAAACAATGATGGTGATGATGTTGAAATAGTTATTTCAAGAACTTCTGAAATAAAAATTTCTGATCCAAATACAGGACTAACTCTGAGTACTAACAACATCCCTTATGGTTCATTTCTGTATGTAAAGGGTAAAAGGAAAATTAAAAAAGGCACATTAATATGTGAGTGGGATCCTTACAATGGAGTTATTATTTCTGATTTTGCAGGTAAAATTAGTTATGAAAATATTGAACAAGGTTTAACCTATGAAGTTGAAATTGATGAGCAAACAGGATTCCAAGAGAAAGTAATCATTGAATCAAGAAATAAAAAAATGATTCCTACATTACTTGTTAAAAATTCAAAAGATGAGATAATTAGATCATATAATTTACCTGTAGGTGCTCACCTTGTTGTAAACGATGGTGATAAAATTGATCTTGGTAAAATATTAGTTAAAATTCCAAGAAAATCAGCTAAAACAGGTGATATTACTGGTGGTCTTCCCAGAGTTACAGAATTATTTGAAGCAAGAAATCCTTCAAATCCCGCGATCGTTAGTGAAATAGATGGAGTTGTATCATTTGGTAAAATTAAAAGAGGTAACAGAGAAATAATAATTGAAGCTAAAACAGGTGAAATAAGAAAGTACCTTATTAAATTATCTAATCAAATTTTAGTTCAAGAAAATGATTTTGTTAAAGCAGGGACTCCAATGTCTGAAGGTTCTATTACACCAAATGACATTTTAAATATTAAAGGACCATCCGCTGTTCAGCAATATTTGGTTAATGAAGTTCAAGAGGTTTATAGATTACAAGGTGTTAAGATAAACGATAAGCATTTTGAAGTAGTAGTTAGACAAATGATGAGAAAGGTAAAAATTAAAGACTCTGGAGATACTATCTTCCTACAAGATCAGCTTATACATAAGTCTGATTTTATTGAAGAAAATGACAATATTTATGGAAAGAAAATTGTTGAAGACGCAGGAGATTCTGAATCTTATAAAGTAGGACAAATTATTTCATCTAGAGATTTCAGAGATGAAAACTCTATTTTAAGAAGAGAAGATAAGAATCTTTTGGTAGCTAGAGATGCTCGTCCTGCTACTGCGACTCCAATTTTACAAGGAATTACAAAGGCTTCATTGCAGACGAAGTCGTTTATTTCTGCAGCTTCATTTCAAGAAACAACCAAAGTTCTAAATGAATCTGCAGTTAATGCTAGAGTTGATAATTTAGATGGCTTAAAAGAAAATGTGATTGTTGGCCATAGAATTCCAGCTGGAACAGGATTAAAAAAATACGATGATATTTTGGTTGGTTCTAAAGAAAGCTATGATGAACTAATGGATGCAAGTTTAGGAGAAGAGGAATTAAACACTAATTAAAAATTTGATGAATAAAAAAAAAGATAACAAAGGAAAAATTAATATCGAATTAGATGAAAAAATAGCTGAGGGTACCTATTCTAACCTAGCTATAATAAACCATTCTGTTTCAGAGTTTGTTATCGATTTTATATCAATCATGCCTGGTTCCCCAAAAAATAAGGTCAAGTCCAGAATTATTATCACACCTCAACATGCTAAAAAGCTTTCCAAGGCGTTAAATGATAACATAAAAAGATTTGAAGATAATTTTGGCTCTATAAAGGATTATGATAATCCTAAATTTCAAATGAATTTTGGGCCAACTGGCAAAGCATAATTTATTAGGTTTATTCATTTTCCATTCCTACTTTTGATTTATGGAGGTAGAAAAGGTAGTTTTAGTTGACAAAAATAATAATCAAATTGGTTTAATGCCTAAGATGGAAGCTCATCTCAAAGGAGTTTTACATAGGGCTTTTTCCGTTATCATATTTAATACCAGTGGTGATATGATGTTACAAAAAAGAGCATCTACAAAATATCACACTCCAAATCTTTGGTCTAATACTTGCTGTAGTCATCAGAGAGAAAAAGAAAATAATATATTAGCAGGCAAAAGAAGATTAAAAGAAGAAATGGGTTTTGTTACCAATCTTTATGATTTTGACTCTTTTATTTATCACGTTTCTTTTTCAAATGGTTTGATTGAACATGAGTTTGATCACATTTTGTTAGGAGTTTACAATGGAATTCCAAAGATTAATCCAGATGAAGTTGATGAATGGAAATGGATTTCAATGGATGAATTATGTATTGATATCGAAAAAAATCCTGAAAAATATACAGCCTGGTTCAAAATTATAATTAATAAATATTCAGAAAGTTTAAAAAAATGGAAGTTACAGTAAGCAGAAAAGCACATTTTAATGCTGCCCACAGATTATTTAATAAAAATTGGTCTGATGAAAAAAATGAATCTGTATTTGGGAAATGTAATAACTCAAATTATCATGGTCATAATTACGAAATGATAGTAAGTGTTACCGGAAAAATTAATCCTGAAAGTGGATATGTTATTGACATGGGTGTTTTAAAAAAAATTATAAAAGATGAAGTTGAGGAAAGGTTAGATCATAAAAATTTAAACCTGGATGTTGAATATTTTGCTGACATAATCCCATCGGCTGAAAATATATGTATTTATATTTATAGCCTTCTAAGAAATAAGATTTCAAGCGAATTGGATATCTCGGTTACATTATACGAGACGCCAAGAAATTTTGTAAAATATCCTTCAAATTAAATATGAATAATATATTTCCCTCCATCAAAAATGAAATTGAATCTAAGGGTTACGAAATTGTAGGATGTGATTTTGATAGACCATGGGGTGGTTTTCTTTTAATCAACGAGTTACAGTCTGAAAAATTTATATATGAATTCATTTCCAAAGACCTTTATAAAATTGAGGGCAGGGTAAGCCCTAAGATCTTAATTGTAAATCCAAATTCAAGGTTATCATGGCAATATCATTATAGAAGAAAAGAAATATGGAAGGTTTATAAAAATTCTGTTGGTGTAGTTAGATCAAGTGATGATAAAGAAAACGAAATGTGTATTCACAGTGAAGGAGACTTGATTCAATTTGATAAAGAAGAGAGACATCGACTAGTTGGCCTATCAAAGCCAGGTATTGTTTCTGAAATATGGATTCATACTGATAAAAATAACCCTTCAAACGAGGAGGATATAATTCGTCTTCAAGATGATTACTCTAGGGATTAATTAACTTACTACCATAGTATGTTCCCCTCATTTCTTCAGAGAGATTTTGATATATGTTTTCTAAAAAACCAACGTTTATATTGTCCTTATACTTATGCGCTAAGTAGGGCGACAAAATGTTTGAGTTATTATTTAAACAATAATTAATAATAAATAATATTTTCTTTTGTTCGATTTTTAGTCTTTCTTCATTTAACGAATCGTAATTTTTCTTGTTGTTTTCTATTGATGCCTGTATTTGTTGCTCAAGTATTTGAAGATCAATATCATTATATCGATTTATGTGGCTATTTAATTTTTCAAATTCATAGTTTAAGTTAGAATTTTCTATTTTACCATTAAATTGAAACTTTTCTTTAGAGCTTGTAAATATTATTTTAGCTGAGGTCTCTGAAATAAAACTAAAGCTGCTTTCTGAATCTTTTGATTGAATTTTAAGCACTAATTCTAAAGGTTCATTTATACGAGCCGTTAAATCAAATTTTTCATTTTCAACTTTACTTGAATCTAACAAAGTATTGTTATCAGCTTGAATTAAATAAATAAAAGAGTTATTTAATCCTTTAATTTCACCGCTAATTTTTATTTCATCTTTGTCAGATAAACACGAGCATACAATAGCAAAAATGATTATTAATTTTTTTTTCATTTAAATGTCTAGCCAATAAGTAAGTTTAAGGTTAATCGATCTATTTTTTACTCTTGGAATAAAAATACTATTATATCTATTATCTGCGTAGTAATTATCGTTGTAAACTAAAAATAAATCTGATAAGGGTGCGAACCTCCATTGCAATCTAGTATTCAAACTTAAATTTTCACTCTGATTACTGTATTGCATTAAAGTAGCCCAATAAACATTTTTGGAAAATGTAAATTCAAATCTTGGAGCAATCAGAAGAATATTCGCAGATGAATATGGTTTTGGTAATTTAACTTTATCATATTTCATTTCAATTGAACTTGTGAACTTCGGTCTTATTCTTTGGCCAAGTTCAATATCGAGAGAAGTTTTTGTTCCATTGTAAAACTTTCCATATGAGGGCCTAATCTCATAACTAAAATCTTTTGAATAATCTGAATTATAAGAAATATTAAAATTGGTATAATAGTATTCTGAGCTCGCGGGCAAAGGATTACCATTATTGGTTCCAGTAGGGTCAAAATCTTCGAATAAATAGGTGTAGTTATTCCACATACTAATATTTATCCTCTCACTATTTTTTCCATAAGTATCTAATTTTGATATTATATAATAATCTGATATTTCATTATTTAAACCTGGCTTTAATATAAAAACTGGCGTTAATTCAAATCTATGATTAAGAAACTTTGATTTCTCTGGCCAAATGGTGTAACTAATTTCAGGGTATAGTTTAATTATATCATTTCGTCTTACATAACCAAGGTCTGATCTGTAATCTTCTCCTATGTATAAACCTGCAGCTCTAAATCCAAAATTTCTTGATTCATAAGATGTACTTATTCCATATGAATTTGAATTTTCGTTTTCTTCTGGAGAATAAGATCTATGAAAATAGTACTTACCATCCCATTTACTATCACTTGATCTGAGGTTATAATCAAAACCAATTACTCTGTTAAATTTATCGTTTTCTTCTGTATATTCATTTTCACCTGTGGCTTCACGATTTATGAAAAATATATTAAAGTTTGATCTGTCAAATACTTTTTGTTGTAAAGTAATGATTGAATTATTATAAGCTGATATTTCATTTTCAATATCTTGACTTGTTTGCATATTTAATAAACCTATCCTTAAATTATTGTTAATTTTACCGCTAAGTCTAAGTCCTGCTATAATTTTATTCTCGATATTATTTCCCTCTTTATCTTTAGCTATTCCAATTCTTCTAGAAAAAAAAGGTCTAGCCTCTCTATTGTTTCCAAATCCGGAAAAAAGATCGCTATTTTCAATAAAAAATTGTCTTTTTTCAGGTAATGTAACCTCAAATCTACTAAGGTTTGTAACCTGCTGGTCAACTTCTACTTGAGAAAAATCAGGGTTTACAGTTAAATCTAAAGTAAGTGAATTATCAATAATAAATTTAGCATCACCTCCAAATTCAAAACTTTTTCCTTTCTCTACATTTTCATAATCGTTGTAAGAAATAGAGTTTATATATGGAATAATAGATTTTTTCGATTTAGATTTTCCTAGAGGTTTTTCAAAATTCATAATACCAGTGAAACCCAGATTAAAAAACATCAAATTTTCTGGAACTTTATTCCATGAATTCCATGTATTATTTTCTGTATTTCTCATGTAAGAATTTAGACCCCATTTTGTTTCACCTTCTCTGTATTTAAAAGCTGAAAGTGGTATTTTCCATTCAGTCACATAATAGTCATCATATATTTTTGAATTTGAAACCCATTTTACATCCCATGTCATATCCCAATCTTGTAGACCTCCACCTCCATTAAACAGCAGCATGTCTCTTTGAATTCCATAATGATTACTGCCAATTACAAAAGCGTTACTGCCGTCATTGAAGGTGTCAAAGATGATGGTTATATTATCAGAATTTCCAGCTTCAAAATCTCTTCTAAAAGAATTGATTTTTAATTTTTTAGTTGAAGCTAAAACTTTAATTCCTACGTACAGAAAATTATCATCGTTCATTATTTTGATTGTAGCTTCATTTTTTGCAGGTGAACCATGGTTGGGAAAATGTTCATAAAAACCCGTAGCAGAAATTGTTTTACTCCAGTCAGATTCATCAAGAACTCCATCAACAATAATTTCATTAGTTGTGTATTTTACAAATAGTTCTTTTTTTATAGTTTGGGGTATTAGCACACCTGTTACAAGCAAAAAGACCAAGAAAATTATTTTTTTCAAAAAATTAAATTTTAACAAAAGTATACAAATATTACATATCAATTTTATCTTTAACAAAACTTTAAAATGAGAGTATTAATTTTCTTTTTAACATTTACATTTGTCTATTTAAATAAATCAGAATTACCTGAGGGATTTATTCGTTTAAACGATATTGACAGTACGATTATCATTGATTTAAAATATAATACACAATTAAACTTTACTGGAAAAATAGTAAGAGGATACAGATCAAACTCTGCAATATTATCTGAAGATGCATCTACAGCACTTATTAATGCACAAAAAGATTTTAATAAACTCGGCTATTCTTTAATTGTGTTTGATGCTTATAGGCCTCAATCGGCTGTTGATTTTTTCTTTGAATGGTCTAAAGACTTAAACGACACCATTAATAAAAGCTTTTATTATCCTAATATTAGTAAATCTCAATTATTTGATTTGGGGTATATTGCAAAAAAATCAGGTCATTCAAGGGGAAGTACTGTAGATGTTTCACTTGTAGATATGTCTACAAATACACAAATAGATATGGGTAGTGAATACGACTTTTTTGGAATCCAGTCATCTACTTTTTATTCTAAGATTTCAGACCTACAAAAAAATAACAGAATGATCTTGTATAATATTATGATAAATAATGGATTTAAAAATTATTCAAAAGAATGGTGGCACTTTACTCTTGAAAATGAGCCCTTTCAAGAATATTTTGATTTTTTAGTAGATTAATTATCTTTTCAGGCTAAAGTGCGCTCTGAAGGTTTTAATAATTTCCGTTCCGGGTTCTTCATATTCTACTCTAAACCAGTAATCAGTAGCCGGTAGTGGGATTCCATTGTAGGTTCCGTCCCATCCTTCACCTGTAGGGCTTAGTTCTTTTAGTAGTTTTCCGTAACGATCAAATATGTATATTTTCGATAGCGGTCGAGTATCTATTCCCACAATATGCCATGTATCATTATACCCATCTCCGTTTGGAGTAAAGAATCTAGGATAGTCAATAACCAGTACGGTTTTAATACCAATACCACACCCGTTAAGATCTCTGACTGTTACTGTATGTATTCCTGCACTAACATCTGTAAATGTTCCGTCTAATTGCCACGGCCCGTCATCTAGGCTGTATTCATAATCACCCGTTCCCACTGCATTTGCTTCAATGACGTGTTCTTCAGCAAAGGCTAAAGTAGTCACAAGGGCTTCTACAATTGCTGGGGAGCTACCCGATACTTCTGTAGTAACATAATACTTACAACCTTTTAGTGAAGTAGCTACTGCAGTGTAAGTTCCACTCATTAGTGGAGTATAGCTTTGCGTTGTTGCCACTAATGTATCCGTTGGATCAAACCATTCAAAAGTATGTTCACTAGGAGAAAGATCAATCTCCATTAAACTTGATTCTACTAACTCTGAACCGTTCACATCCACACAAGCTATATATAGATCTTCTAATGTAAACTCAGGAAGTAGATTCACCTCCAGTGTTGCTTCTGCAATCGCATAACACTGAGAGTCTATGGTTGTATCATTGTCTACTCTTGCAAAGATTACTTGAGGATTAGAAATGTTTTCATAAGTGGTAGCCAAGGCATTCACACCGTTATCAGCGTCTTCTAAAGTTTCATAATAAGTAACTGTGAAGTTTACAGGGTCTTGTCCGTCTAAAATCTGAGTATCTAGTTCTGTTAGATCAAATTCCATGATTCCATCGTTAGAACTTGGATCGTCTTCACATATTGAAATTTCTGCAGGAACACCATCTCCATTAGCGATAGCTGCCTCTTGAACCTCTATATTAAAGGCACCTCCTATAATAAAGCAACCTGTTATATCACTGGTGATATTCACAAATAGCTCTTGTGGATTTGTAAGGTTTGTATAAGGACTCGTAATTGCATTTATATCATTTTCTGCATCAACTAAATCCTCGTAATAAGTAACCGTAAAGTTTGCAGGATCTTGAGAACCTAACAATTCACCCGTTACACTATCTAGGTCAAATTCATAGAAATTATCTGTATTTACCTCACAAGCAATAATGTCTCCAACTGCTGCTATATTAGGTACTACATTAACAATTACATCAAAATCAACCATTGTGTAACATCCCGTAGCGTCATTAGTTACTCTTGCATAGATTGTTTGTTGACCTGGTGTTGTATTGGTATAATTGGTAGGATCTACAATAACATCTGTTTCTGTAATGGCATTATCGAGTGATTCGTAATACGTTATACTCACTCCTGGCTCTCCATCAATGATATAAGCTTCATTTAAAGTGATGTCAAATACTTCAACCTGATCTCCTGGATTGTCATAATCACATAGTTCAAGATCTACAGGATCTGTATTTGGTGTTGGATTTGGTAATACTTTTATGGTTAAAGTAGTATAGGCAATACACCCTAATTCGTTTGTTATAGCTACAAATAACGTTTGTGGATTGAAAGGATTACCTCCCACAGAAGTATTTGCATAAGCCTCAGGATTTTCAATGGCATTTGTATTATCCAGTGCATCTTGCTCTGTTTCATAATACACCACATCCCACAGCGTATTTCCTGCTGTAATCTCATCGTTCTTTGATGTTAAATCAAATTCTGTGATTTGATCTGCAACTTCGTCGTCACACTCTTCTAACGGTGTAGGCTGTTGAATAACCGGTGGAAGAGAAACCAAAAGATTAAACTCTCCTATACTAACACAGGAGTTGTCAAACCCTTCTAATCTTACATAGATTGTCTGAGGATTGGATAGATTTTGGTAGCTCGTAGTACTGACAATAGGATCATCTCCTGTCTCTGCATCCAATAAACTCTCGTGGTAACTTAAGGTAAAGTCTGTTGTGCTTTGATCTCCGTAAATATCTTCATCTCTTTGTGTTAGATCAAATACAGTGATCTCATCATAATCATCATCACAAACCTCAATATCTTCTATAATCACCGGAAGCTCTGGAGAAGGCTTCGTTATTAGTTCTTGCTCTATAATGGTAAAACAACCTGTCAAGGCATTCTCTGCTCTTATAAAAATAGTTTGACCACCGGATAAAATATTATAATAAGGACTGAAAATAGGATCCACCGCATTTTCTGCATTATCGATTGTTTCATAATAAGAAAGAAAAACATCTAACTCTCCATTGATAATCTCCACTTCATTAGCATCTATAGTAAAGAAGGTAAATCCGTCATTGTCTTCATCACATTCTTCAATGGGTTCAGCAGCTGCAGGACTTGGAATCGGATTTACTCTTAAGTCTAAGGTAATGGTAGAATGACATCCTGTATCCTCGTATTCTCCTCTTATATAGATTGT
This sequence comes from uncultured Bacteroidota bacterium, assembly GCA_902557655.1. Lineage (GTDB taxonomy): Bacteria > Bacteroidota > Bacteroidia > Flavobacteriales > Flavobacteriaceae > MED-G13. The sequence continues at coordinate 429 of CACEAZ010000007.1, read as the reverse complement.
CTGTGGATTGCTTGTATTTGTATAAGGACTACTGATAGGATTGGTTGCATTGTCTGCATTTTCCTGTGTTGTATAGAAGGAAACTTCAATACCTGTTTGTCCTTGTAAGACTTCTTCAATACGATCCTCTAATGTAAACTCTTCCACTTCATCTCCAGGGTTATTGTCATCACACAGATTCATTGGTGTAGGTTGAGTAAGCTGTGGAAGATCATTTATAATCAATTCCAAACTAGTAATGTTGAAACAACCTGTTTCGGTGTTTTCCACATGGATCCAAATAACCTGATTGAAGGCACTGATATTTGTATAGGCAAAAGGACTAACAATGGCATTCTCTGTATTCTCTGCATTCTCCTGTGTCTCGTAATAGGTGATTGTAAAGTCTGAAGGATCCAATCCATTAAGGAATAGTTCGTTGGTTTGACT